>NZ_BAAABW010000026.1:42667-600584 GCF_039521185.1 Streptomyces blastmyceticus
CCACCCGGCGCCGTGTTTCACGCACCGTCGGGCAGTACGGCCATGACCTCACGGGACCGGCGGCCTGGCACCATGCCGAGCTGCCAGGACCGCCAGCCGCTCTCCGGCTCGATCCCCTGTTGCAGGAGCAGGGCGTACGCCCCTGTCGCCTCGTCCAGCGCCGGGTCGGCCGGCCAGTCGGTATCGCGGAGTTCCTGCTGTAGTTGCGTGAGTTCTCCCTCGGCCACTGCCGATCCGATCACCGATCCGCCCGGCGAGGTGAACGGCAGCAAGGTGCAGCGCAGGAAGCGGGCCCAGGCCTCGCCTCGCCGGTCCCCGTAGCGGGTGAAGAGCCGGATCGCTTCCTCCACCAGGTCCATTGCCGGTCCGGTGCGGTCGTTGCCCGCGTCGACGACGGCGAGTTCCACGCAGGACCATGCCTCGCCGTGCGGGGCACCCGCACGCTGGAAGTCCGTCCGGGCCTCCTGCATCAGCTGCCGGGCGTAGCCGCTGTTGCGCAGTGACCGTGTCTGGGCAGCCCGTTGATCGCGGGTGACGCGGCCCGAGTGGTGGCGGGCGCAGGCCAGTCCGTAGGTGTCGTGCATGCGGCTGAACATGGTGCGGGCCTTTTCCAGTTCGCGTACTGCCGCCGGCAGGTCGCCGAGGTCTTCCAGTGCCTGTCCCAGGTGGTACAGCGTCCACGCCTCGCCGCGGGCGTCCTCGTGCTCGCGGTGCCGGGCGGCCGCCCGCCGCAGCTGGTCGGCCGCTGCCGTCGCGTTGCCGTTCATCAAGGCGGTGCGGGCGAGCTGGGTCAGTGCCCAGGCCTGGCCGCGGGTGTCCTGGGTGCGCCGGTGCAGTTCCAGGGCCTGGCCGAGCTCCTTTTCCGCGAGCTCCGTCTGTGCCGCGCACAGCCGCACCTGGCCCCGTTGGAGGTGTGTCCAGGCCTGGCCGTGCAGGCTCTCGCTCTCGTGGTGCAGTTCCAGGGCGTCGTCGAGCAGGGCGAGGGCCTGGGTGAGCTCTCCGCGGTCCCGCTCGACGGCCGCGAGTGCGTGCAGCGTCCAGGCCCTGTCGCCATCGAGTTCGGGAGTGGCCTGGAGGTCCAGTGCCTCACGCAGCTTCGCTGTCGCTTCGGTGAGCTGTCCCTGGTGGTGAAGGGTGATGCCCAGGTCCCGCAGGGCCCGCGCCGCCCCCGTCTGGTTCTGGGCGTCGAAATACAGGTCGACGACCGAGGTCAGGGTCGCGCGGGACTTGTCCAGTTCGCCCAGCTGACGCGCCGCGACCCCGGTGCGCCACTGCACCGAACGCACCAGCAGCCCTTGGCCCATGGCCTGCGTCAGCTCGTTCAGCTCTCCCAGCCGGTGGAGGTCACCGCGCAGCAGGCAGTAGTCGCACAGGGCACCGAGCAGGTGGAGCACGGCGGCCTGGTCCGAGCCCTCGGTATGGCGCAGGGCCGCCGTGATGAAGCCCGACTCCTCGTCCAGCCAGCTCAGCGCCGCGTCGAGTGAGGCGAAACCGTGGACTCCGGCGGCGCCCTTGCTGAACATGTCGGCCCGTGTGGAGGTCTTCCCGTCCACCATCCTGATCACGATGTCCGCCAGTTCCGCGTAGCTGAGGATCAGCCGGTCCTGCGCCGCGGTGCGCTCGGCGGGCCCGTCCTCGTCGTACAGCCGCGCCTGCGCGAAGGAGCGCACCAGATCGTGCATGCGGTAGCGGTTGGCGCGAACGGGCTCGATCAGACCGGCCCGCGCCAGCGTCGCCAGCCCCTCGGCGGCCTCGTTCTTGTCCTCGTCCAGCAGCGCGGCCGCGGCCGCGGTGCCCAGTGAGGCCCGTCCGACCAGCGCCAGGCGGCGCAGGAGCCGACGGGCGCTGTCGTTCTGATCGAGGTAGCGGAGCCACAGCGCCCGGTCGGCCGGGGTGCTCTGCCCCGAGGCCGCCAGCTCGGCGCCGAGCCCCCGCATGGTGCGCGGCCCCAGCGCCGAACCGGCGACCCGGAGCGCCAGCGGCAGGCCGCCGCACAGTTCCTGCACCCGCGCCAGTGCGGGCGCGTCGTAGGAGCCCGGTCCGGGCTCCCCGGCCACGGCCCGCAGGAGTTCTTCCGCGCCGGCCGTGTCCAGAGGTCCGACGGGCAGATCGTGCACCCAGGCCACCAGGTCGGGCGGCAAGGTCAGCGGGGTACGGGTGGTGACCAGGACCAGGCTGTCGGAGCCCTGCGGGATCAGCGCGCGGACCTGCTCGGCGTCGGAGGCGTCGTTCAGCACGATGATGACCGGCAGACCGGTGACGTTCTGCTCGTAGAGCTCGGACAGCCGGCTCACGTGCTGTTCCTGCGAGGACCGTTCCCTGAAGAGCAGCTGTTCGCGCGGTGCGCCCAGCTGGTTCAGCAGGTGCATCAGCGCGTCCCTGGCGGGCATCGGCTGCTCGTCCGGGCTCTCCCCGCGCAGGTCCACCGCACCGGCGCCCCGGAACTGGTCGCGCAGATGGCGCGCGGCCCGCAGCGCGAGCGTGGACCGGCCGGACCCGGGCGGCCCGTGCAGCACCACGACCGTCGGTTTGGTCTCCGTGTTCGCCCGCGCCTGGTGCACCCACTGGGCGATGCGGTTCAGCTGTGCGTGGCGTCCGGCGAAGGGGCCCACGGCTTCGGGCAGCCGGTCGAAGGACCGCTCCAGGGCGTTGCGCCGCTGGGCCGCCGCGCTGCGGTCCACCCCGCGGATCGCCGGTCCCCGTCCCGTGGTGGCCGCCGGCTTGTCCGGCCTCGGGGTACGGACGCGGGTGGTGCCCGAGACCATCCGCTGGTGGTCCAGATACGGCCGGACGCCCCGCACGTCCACCGCCGTCAGCCACTGCAGCCGCAACTGCTCCGCTCCACCGGGCTGCCCGCGCTTGCCCGCACGCCGGTGCACGGCCGGCCAGTGACCGGCCGTCAACTTCACGACGGCCGCGGCCGATCCGGCGACCGCCACCATCGCTCCCGCCCCCACGGCCGTGGCCGCGGAGGTCCCGTATCCCAGATCCGCTCCGCAGGCCGTGACCGCCGCCACGGCGGTCACCACCATGGGAGTGCCGAGCGAGGCCCGCGAGAGGCGGGTGGCCAGGGGCCGTACCGAGGCCGCGTCCGCGTCCAGGGCCCGCACATACGCCGCGTACTCCTCCGCGGCGGCGGCCGCCAGGGCGTCCACTTCGCCGAGTGCCCGCCGCATCAGCGCCTCACC
The DNA here is from genome assembly GCF_039521185.1 of Streptomyces blastmyceticus. Classification (NCBI taxonomy): domain Bacteria; kingdom Bacillati; phylum Actinomycetota; class Actinomycetes; order Kitasatosporales; family Streptomycetaceae; genus Streptomyces; species Streptomyces blastmyceticus. The sequence continues at coordinate 45,856 of NZ_BAAABW010000026.1, forward strand.
GTCCGTACGCCCTCCCGAACGGCGCGCTTCGTCCTCCACGGCCCGCCGCACCAGGTTCTCGACTTCCGTACGGTGGTCCTTCCGCAGTACGCCCGGCGAACTCTGCATACGGTTCCCTTCCCCCGAATCCCTACAATGCGCTCCAAGTGTCCCGTCTCGGAAGGCATTTGGGGAGTCGGCCTGCCCTGCCGGGGCGGGCCGGCAGCGGCACGGTTGGCGAAAGCGCCGTTCAGGCGGACAACCCGTCGGCGTCCACATCCGGAGCGGCCAGCGCCAGCATCGCCCGCGCGGACGCGCTCAGGCGGGGGTCCGTCATCTCGTAGATCTGGTGGCGGCCCTCGCTTCGGGCGCGGACCGCTCCGGCGAGCTTGAGGCGGGCGAGGTGCTGACTGACGGCCTGGGCGCGGGCGCCCACGCGGAGTGCCAGTTGCGTCACGTCGCTCTCGCCCTGGGCGAGCACCCACACGATGTGCAGGCGGAGCGGGGAGGCCAGGAGCCCGAACATCAGGGCTGCCGCGTCCAGCGCCTGCGTCGGGGCATCCGCGTCCGCACCCCCTGATGCCGCCATCGGCCCGGCACCTCCCCTTCCTCTTCCACGTTTCCGGGAATCCTGTCGAACGCCCGTGCAGCACCTTAGCCCGAATGCTTGCTACATTGCGCAACTATGCAACCCGGAATGCCTGCGACAGGCCGGCGGGCCACGGCTCCGAGCGAGGGCGTGGGCCCCTCGCGCGACCCGGCCGCGCCCCGACGCCGACTGCCCACACAGCGAGGTAGAGCGACGGGCGCGCGCGGCCGGCGGAGTACCAGGGCGCGGGCGGGCGGCCGCCGGGCGGCCGTGTCCGCCCTGGTGCTGCCGGTGCTCGGCGCCGTCGTGGACGAGCTGGCCGGCTCGTCGCTGGGCTGGGCCTTCGTGGTCACGGCCGTCATCGGATCGGCACTGGCGGCCCTGACGTGCTCGCGGGCGGGCGCGTGGTGGGTGGCGTACGCGCCGCCGCCCGTGGTGATGTCGATCACAGTCGTCTCGGAGCAGTTGGCGGGCAGGACGGGCGCCCACGGCAAGGGGCTCACGACCGGGGCGGTGCACTGGGCCGTCGACGCCTTCCCCGCCATGGCGGCGGCGGAGGCCGCCGTGCTCGCCGTGCTGGCGGTGCGATGGTTCCGGTCCAGGCGAAGCGTGAGGAAGAGCGGTGCGTGAAGAACCCGGCGCCAAAGGGCGCAGCAGTGGCGGCGGGCGCGGTGACCATGCCGCGTCCGGAGGCAGGGCGGCCCGGCGCCGCGGCGGCAGGCGGACGCCCCGGACGGTGATCGCCGGACGGGCCGTGGCCGGTCTGACCTCCGCCGCCGTGCTGGCGACCAGCGGCGTCTCCTGGGCGGCCTACCACTGGATCACGGGCGGTCTCAACACATCCGACGCCCTCGACAAGGTGAGGCGGAACGCGCCGAAGCACCTCGACAACTCGGTCAACCTCCTGCTGATAGGCCTTGACTCGCGCAAGGACATGAACGGCAACGACCTCCCGAAGGAGTTCGTGCAGGACCAGCTGCACGCGGGGTCGAGCGACATCGGGTACTACAACACCAACACCTTGATCCTGATGCACATACCCGCCGACGGCGGGAAGGTGCAGGCGCTGTCCATACCGCGGGACGACTACGTCCAGACGTACAAGGGCGACGGCTCCCCGCAGGGCCACTACAAGATCAAGGAGGCGTACTCGTACGCCTACACCGCGGCGCACGACAAGCTCTACGCGGACGGCGTCCGGGGCAACGACCTGGAGGCGCAGAGCCGGGAGGCGGGCCGGGAGGCGACGCTGGCGACCGTCCAGAACTTCCTCGGGGTGCCGATCGACCACTTCGCCGAGGTCAACCTGCTCGGCTTCTACGACATCGCCAAGGTGCTCCAGCCGATCCAGGTCTGCCTGAAGCACCCGGTGCACGACCGGTACTCCGGTGCCGACTTCCCCGCCGGCCTCCAGGAGGTGAACCCCAAGCAGGCGCTGGCCTTCGTCCGCCAGCGGCACGGGCTGGACGGCGGCGACCTGGACCGGACCCACCGTCAGCAGGCGTTCCTCTCCTCGGTCACCCACAAGCTGAAGTCCCAGGGCACCTTCGACAGCCTCGGCAAGCTGCAGGGCCTGTTCGGCGTGGTGAAGAAGGACCTGGTCATCGACAGCAAGCTGAACGTCATCGACTTCGCCCAGCAGGCCACCAACCTCACCGGCGGGAAGGTCGAGTTCAACACCCTGCCGACCGAGGGGTCCGCCATGCGCAACGGCGAGGACGTGGAGCTCGTCGACCCGGAGAAGATCCGGGCCATCGTGCGCAAGACGATGGGCGGGCAGGACGCCTCCGCGACGCCCGGCCCGGACGGCAAGAAGTCGTCCGCACCGGCGAAGCCCGCACCGGCGACCGTGGACGTCCTCAACGGCTCGGAGAAGACGGGCGCCGCCGAGGACGAACTCAAGGCCCTTGCGGCCATGGGCTATACGGCGGGCCAGGCGTCCAACACCGCGCCGCAGGAGGCGACGACCGTCGTGTACGGCGAGGGCGCGCAGACCGCCGCCCAGCAGATCGCGGCCAAGCTGGGCGTGACCGTCGCGCCGTCCGCGAGTTCCTCGGTGCCGGCCGGACACGTCCAGGTCACCCTGGGCCAGGCCTTCACCGCCCCCGCCGCGGGCCCCTCCCCCAGCCCGTCGGGCTCTTCCTCGTCGGCGCCGTCGGGCGACTTCGCGGGCGAGTCGGTGAAGGAGGGCGGCATCCCCTGCGTCAACTGAGCGGGCGTTCGGGGAACCGGCCTCCGCGCCCTGCCGGTTCCGCCCCGGTCATCGCCCGGCGATCAGCGGCAGCAGCAGCGCCGCGGACCAGCTGAAGTTGGGCGAGTTGAGGGCGGCTCCGCTCAGCGGGTCGTAGTTCTCCATGATCGGTCCGTCGCCGAGCAGACCGGCCGCCCTCCCGGTCAGCCTCGCGGACAGTGTGTCCGCGTCGCGGCCGAATCCGTAACGACGCATCCCGGCGATCGCGAAGTACGCCTGGTCGAGCCAGACGGGACCGCGCCAGTACTGCCGGGCGGCGAAGTACGGCGAGCTCCTGGAGACCGTCGGCAGGGGCATCTCGGTGGCGAACTCGGAGGGATCCAGGAGTCGTTCGCGTACGGCGGCTGCCTGGTCCCGGGTCGCGACACCGCTCCACAGGGGGACCACGCCCTCGATGCCCCTGCCGCGGTCCGTCAGCCGGGTGCCGGAGCCGAGCGCGGTGTCGTGGAACCAGCCGGTCGCCGGGTCGTACATCCTCTCCCGTACGGCCCTGCCGGTGGCGGCCGCCCTGGCCCGCCAGCCGTCGGCGGCCGTCCGCTTGCCCAACTCCGCGGCGATCCGGGCCAGATGCTCCTGGTCGAGGGCGAGATAGGAATTGAGGTCCACGGACTCCTGGGTCAGCGAGTAGCCGACCACCTGCCCCGATCCGTCCCGGTTCGGCACGACCGAGGTGCCCGACGCGGCGTCGAACCGGGGCGCGTTGTCCATGCCGCTCTCCCAGGCTGCGGCCAGCCGCTGCTCCCCGGGTGAGCCGTTGGCGGGGTCCACGGTCGCGCCGTACTCCGCGAGCCCGTTGTGGTCGTGGTCCCGGTTGCGGTACCACCACTCCTCGTACGCGGCCAGCTTCGGGTACACCTCCCGCAGGAAGTCCTTGTCCCCGCTCCGCTCGTAGACCTGCCACACCGACCAGGCGCCCAGCGGCGGCTTGCTGTTCCGCTCGTTCCAGTTGGTCCCGCCCCGCCGCGGGTCGTTGTAGAAGACGGCGTCCGGGATCATCCCCGCGTCCTGCGGGCGGGTCGTGGAGCCGGGGCGTATCTGGTGGTCGAGCACCGAGCGGATCTGCGCCTCGGCGAGCCCCGTGTCGAAGCGTGCCGTGCCGACCGCCTGCTTCCAGGTGTCCCAGGCCCAGAAGCCGCCCGCGAACCACTTGTACGAGAGGGACGGCGTGATCCCGTCGTGTGCGAGACTCCCGGCGGCGCCGCGCCAGTTGGTCACCAGCGTCTCCAGCGCCTTGACGGCGAGCCGCCGCCGGCCGGCCGGCACCCCGGCGGTCACGCCGTCGACGTACCCTCGCCAGCGGGCGTCGGCCGCCCAGACGGTCCGCGCCGGGTCGGCGAGCACCCGCCGTACCTCACCGGCCTCCCCGGTGCGCTCGGCCTGCGTGAAGGTGTAGCTCTCGGTCCAGTCCAGGAAGTGCGCCGCGCCGGGCGCGAGGGTGAAGGGCGCGGCCAGTTCCGTACGGTAGGAGTCCCCGTCCCCCGACACGGACGTACGCACCGGGTCCCGGTGGCGGACCTCGAACCGTTCGGTGCCGTCGGTGAGGAAGTCGTCCGCCGCGCGCACCTTGGCGAAGTCGACGGCGACGCCCCGGGGCGCGACGGCCAGCGAGGGCGCCTGCCTCATGGGCGCCTCGGCGGGCCGCAGCAGACTTCCGGTCCAGTCGGCGCCGAGGGTGCGCGGGACGTGGCCGGTGTTGCGCACCACGGCCCCCACCAGCGCGGTGCGGTGCGTGGCGTACCGGAGCTCAAGGGTGAGCCGGAGGCCGCCGCCGAGGTCGTAGGCCTGGGCCAGGGATCCGGGCCGGGAGGTGAAGCGCGGCGGGCCACCGCCGGCGAGGTCGAGCGCGCGGCCGTCCTCGCTCAGCCGGATGCGGCTGAAGGAGGTGCTCAGCCACCAGGGGTACTCCTGCGCGATGTAGAGGGGCCCGGTGAATCCGCCGTAGCCGCCCGGGGCGTCCGCCGCCGGCAGGGCGTAGGCGTGCCAAGCGCCCCGGTCGGCGAAGACGTTGATCGGGTTGTTGTCCTTCTCGCGTCCGGGAAGCGCCGCTGTCGGGGCGCCCCGCAGATCGAGCACGTCGTCGTAGCCGTTGCCGGTGCGGTCACGGTCGTGGTTCAGGGAGGCCGCCGTCCACCGGGGCGGGGCGGCGGCCGTCGGCCGGCCGCAGGCGGCGGCCACGGCCACGAGGAGAGCGAGGGCGAACAGGACGCACGAGCGCGGGCGCATCGGCGAATCCCCCTTCTTCCAAGGGCCGGGGCCGAGATCCGGCAAGGGTGTCCGGCAGCCTGGGACAGGCGCCGCACCCGCGGACCGTGGTTCAGGACGCGGTGACGTCCTGCTTGATGACGCGCTCGATGTTCCGCTCCGCCAGCGCGGTGATGGTCACGAAGGGGTTGACGCCGATGCTGCCGGGGATGAGCGAACCGTCCGTCACATAGAGGTTCTTGTAGCCGGAGACGCGGCCGTAGTTGTCGGTCGCCTTGCCCAGGACGCAGCCGCCGAGCGGGTGGTAGCAGAAGTCGTCGGCGAAGTTCTTGGCCTGGCCGCCGAAGAGGTCGTACCGGTAGATGGTCGTGCACGCCTTGTTGATGCGGTCGAACAGCGACTTGGCGGCGTTGACCGCGGGGGTGTTCTGGTCGCGGGTCCAGCGGAGGTTCATCGCGTCGCGGGCGGCGTCGTAGACGAAGGTGCCGCGCTCGGGGTTCTTGGTGATGGCCAGGTAGAGGCTGACCCAGGTCTCCAGGCCGGCGGGCATGGGGGCGATCTCCGCGAAGACGGGGGCGTCGCGGTTGTCCCAGTCGTCGATGCCCATGGCGGGGATCGAGGACTGGTGGGCGCCGGTGGGGTTCCAGATGTGATTGGCCCGGGCGGTCATGATGTTGCCGTTGGGGCCCCAGCCCGCGCCGACCGCGGAGCTGAGGTCGGGGAGGGCGCCGGTCTCCCGTGCGCGGAGCAGCAGTTCCGTGGTGCCGAGGCTGCCGGCGCCGAGGAAGAGATGACGGCAGCCGATCTCCTTGGTGGCCAGCAGGCGGCCGTTCACGTCCTTCTGCTCCACCGTCAGGACATAGCCGCCGCCCTTCTGCTGGCGGATGCTCTTGACCTGGTGCATCGTCTCGATGGTGACCTTGCCGGTGCCGAGGGCGGCCGCCAGGTAGGTCTTGTCGAGGCTCTGCTTCCCGTGGTTGTTGCCGTAGATGACCTCGGTGGCCAGCGCGGACTTCGGCACCTCACCGGCGGCCTCGCGCCGCATGTAGTCCCAGTCGTAGACGTTGGGGACGAAGACGGTGCCCAGACCGGCCTTGCCTGCCTGTTCCCGGGAGACGCGGGCGAACTTGTACCACTCGCTCTCCTCGAACCAGCCGTGGTCGATGTGGTTGACCCGCAGTGCGGTGTTGGCGCGCGGGAAGTAGCGGTCGTACATCTCCGCCGCGTCGACCTGCGGCAGGACCTCCTCGAAGTACGAGCGCTTCGGCGTCACGGCCATGCCGCCGTTGACGAGGGAGCCGCCACCGACGCCGCGTCCCACGTAGACGGACATCTGGTCGAAGTTCACGCGGTCCAGCACGCCCGCGTAGGGGTCGATGTTCTTGTTGATCACATCGAGCCAGAGGAAGCTGCCGAGCGGGGCCTCGGTGCGGTTCTTGAACCAGCTGGAGCGCTTGTCGGGGCTGAGCATCCCGCTGAAGACGTTGCCGTCCGGGCCGGGCTGGTTCCACAGTTGGCCCATTTCCAGCATCAGCGTGGGGATCCCCGCCTCGCCGAGGCGCAGCGCGGAGACGGCCGCGCCGTAGCCGGTGCCGACCACGACGGCGGGGACGAACGTCCCGCCGTCGCCGCCGGTGCCGGCGGCGGCCGCCCGGGGGGCGGCGGTGATCGTGCTCTGGCCGGCGAGCGCCGCGGCGCCCAGGGCCGCCAGGCCGAGCATGCGGCGACGCGACAGATGCTGGTGTGCTGACACGCTGTGTCTCCTGAACTTTCGGGGGAGAAAGGCGGATCCGAGAGGCGGTGGGACAACACGGCCGGGGAGGTGTCTCGCCATGATTCGGTCCGCAACGGACGCTATGGACACCGCGTGAAGGCTGTCAACGCGATGCGGACCGGGCCGGACTAACCCTGTGGTCACCGGGCCCGGGGGTTCGGTCGCCCGCGGTTCGCGGGGCTTCGGTTCGGTACGGTACGGAGGGAGCGGCCCGTACCGTACGGCTCAGTCGCCCTCCGGTCCGGGCAACAGCGGTGCCAGCACGGCCAGCTCGGACCGTCCGGCGACGTGGAGCTTGCGGTAGGCGCTGGTGAGGTGCTTCTCCACGGCCCGGGAGCTCACTTCGAGCCGTTCGGCGATCTCCTTGTTGGGCGTGCCGTGGGCGGCGAGCCCGGCGACCCTGCGTTCGGCCCGGGTGAGCGCCGCCACCGCCACCGGGTTCCGGGAGCCGGCCGGGTCGGCGAGGTCCCGGCACGCCTGGTCGGCGATCCACGGCACGCCGCAGGACAGGGCCCGGTCGCGGGCCCTGCGCAGCCGGACCTCGCCCTCGGCGAACCGGCCCGCGGCCAGCAGCCGCCGGCCGAGGAGCAGGTCGGTCCGCGCCGATTCCATGGTGTTCACGGACCGTTCCAGGGTGTCGGCGGATTCGCGGAGCAGCTCGATGCCCCGTTCCCCCGCCGTGATCGCGCCCCGGACCCGCTGGGCGCGGCCGATGGCGGTGGGGGTGCCCCAGGCCACGGACCGTTCGTACTCCTCGTCGGCGAGGTCGTGGGCCGCCTGGAGGCGGCCCAGCCGGTGCTGGAGCCCGGCCGCCCAGGCGCGCCAGGGGGCGAGGGCGGGGTTGCGCCAGTCGGCGCGTTCGGCCGAGCGGCCCCAGTCGAGTACGTACTCCAGGGCCGTGGCCGAGTCTCCCTTGACCGCCGCGACGGAGCCCCTGAGGAGTTGGAGGGGGGAGGGCCGGAAGTCGTGGTCGGCGGTCTCGTGCCGGTGGGCGAGCAGGCGCCGGGTCAGTCCGGCGTCCCGGCTGTGGAGGGCGACCATGACGATGGCGGTCAGGGAGGGCAGCGTGGCCCACTCGGTCACGCCGAGGGCGAGGGCCTCCTCGGTGTGGGCCCTGGCGTCCTGCAGCCGTCCCCGGGCCAGCAGGGTGAGGGCGAGCTCTACGGCGATCACCGCCTGGGGGACGGGAGTCGCGTCCCGGCGGGCGCGTTCCCGCGCGGTCGTCAGCCAGGGGCCGATGACCTCCAGCGATTCCGCGGCCGTCAGTACGGCGCACAGCAGGGGCAGCGCGGTGTGGACGTGGTCGGGGGCCGCGGGTTCGTGCTGGAGGACGCGGTTGGCCTGGACGGCGGCCTCGGCGGCCGTCATCCGCTGGGTCACGGTGGCGCCGTGCAGGAGCACGGCGGCCAGTTCGCGTTCGGCGGCGGTGCTCATCGGAGGCGTACCGCCGAGAGCCCGTAACCGCTCGGCGCAGCGGGCGATTTCGCCGGGCCCGGCCACGGCGACATGGCGCAGCCGGGCCTCCAGCCGCAGGGCGGCCTGGCGTTCGACGCCGGTGAGACCGTCCGGGTCGCCCAGTTCGGCGGCCACCTTGGCGACGGTGTCGATGACCGGCGGGGGGCAGCCGCCGAGCAGGGAGGGCGCGGTACGGGCGGCGGCGAGCGCGCGCCCCGTGGGTGTGGGGAGCAGGAGGAGCGCCTGGGAGAGGAGGCGCAGGGCGGCCTGCGGGTCGACGTCGCGCTCCGATGCGGCCAGGTCGAGCAGCAGGGCCGCCCGGTCGGCGCCGGACGACGAACTGCCGAGCAGGGCGCGGCGCAGGTAGCAGGCGGCTTGTGCGGGGGCTCCGCGCCGCCGTGCGGCGGTCGCGGCGGACCGCAGCACCTCGACGGTCCAGCCGTTGGTGACCGAGGTGACGGCGAGGAGCTGGGCGGCGGCGCGTTCGGCCGGGTGGCCGCCGGTGTACAGCAGTTGGGCGGCGCGCAGGTGGATGTCCTCGTGTTCCGCGAGTGTCATCGACTCCTCGGCGGCTTCCCGTACGGACGGGTGGACAAGGCGGGGCGCGGGGCCGTCGGTCAGCAGGCCGAGGCGGCGCAGGCAGCGGGCGGCCTCCTCGCTGCCCGCGGTGTCCAGTTCCGCGAGCCGCCCGGCCAGTTCGAGTCCGGCTTCCTCGTCGAGGACCGCCAGTGCCCGGGCGAGGCGGCGTACCGGTCCGGGCTGGGAGCGCAGGGCGACGGCGAGGCGCTCGCGCAGCGCCACGTAGCGGGGTTCCGCCCCGTCGGGGGCGTGCCCGGCCCGCGGCCCGTCCGGGGTGAGGTCGGCCAGGGCCGCGGTGAGGAACAGGGGGTTGCCGCCCGACGCCTCGTGGCGGGCGGCGACCTGCGCGGGGCGGCCCGGGCGGCCCAGGCGGTCGGCGACGAGGGCCGCGACGGCGTCCACCGACAGCGGGGCCAGCCAGAGACAGGACGTGGCGCGTTCGACGAGTGCCTGTACGGGTGGCGCGTCCGCGCCCGGCTCGCCCTCCCGCACGCTGACGACCACGGTCACGCGCAGGCCCGGCAGCCGTCCGGCGAGCCCGCCGAGCCAGCGCAGGGAGGCGGGGTCGGCCCACTGGAGGTCGTCCACGAGGATCAGCAGGGGCTTGTCCGCGCTGTACTCGACGACGTGGGAGAGGAGGTCGGCGGCCCCGTCCGGGCCGGGGTCGGGGTCGAGGGACCGGCAGCCGGGAAGCGGGTCGAGGAGCCGGCTCACGACGCCCAGGGGGAAGTCCTGTTCCTGCGCCGCGCAGCCGACGGTCAGGGCGCGCAGGCCGCGCGGACCGGCGAGCGCGGGCAGCCCCCGCAGCAGGGCGGTCTTTCCGCTGCCGATCCCGCCGGCCACGGCCAGCAGTCGGCCGTCGCCCCGGTGGGCGGACTCCATCGCAGCGGTGATCAGGTCGAGTTCGCGTTGCCGGCCGCGAAGGGGTGTCATGGTCTCGCTTTCGGTCGGTGCCCCAGCGCGGCGGCCAGTTCGGGCCGACCCTGGATGCCCAGCTTGCGGTAGGTCTTGGTCAGGTGCAGTTCGACGGCGCGCGGGGTGACGAACAGCTCGGCCGCGATGGCCCGGTTGGGCAGGCCGTCGGCGGCAAGGACGGCCACCCGCCGTTCGGCGGGGGTCAGTTCCCGCCGGGGCGCCGGCGTGGTGGCGGGCGGGCAGTCGTCGCGGGCCCGGGGGCGGGCGGTGCGGCGGTCGGACGGGGCGGTGCCGGGGGGCCGTTCGCCGTCCACCGGGGCGCCGCGGGCGCCCCAGGCGCGTACGAGGTGCTGTTCCTCGGCGAGCAGGGCGACGGCCACGGGGTCGGCGGGTGAGGCACAGGCCGAGGCGGCGGCCCAACGCCAGGGCAGGAGGGCGGGGTTGGTCACCTGCCGGGCGAGCAGCCTGCGGCCGCACTCCAGCAGCTCGGCCAGGGCCTGTTCCCGGCGGTCGCGCGCCAGGTGGGTCCGGCCGCGGGCGTAGCACAGGAGGGCGCCGGTCAGTCCGGTCCCGGTGCCGTGCGGGCCGGCCAGGGCGAGCAGCCGTTCGGCCTCGTCCGGCTCGCCCCGTTCCAGCCGCAGCAGGGCCGCGAGGGCGGTCAGTCCCGGGGTGGGGAACGGGGACCCGCGGTGGCCGGGCATGGTCTGCCGGGCCCGGTCCAGGACGTCCGAGGCGGCGTCGGGCCGTCCCCTGCCCAGTTCGGCGAGACCGCCGACGAGCAGGGCCAGGCCGGCCACCGGCCGCACGTCCGCGTACCGGGCCTCCACCACCACCGCGTCGAGGGCGGTACGGGCCTCGTCGTGGTCGCCGCTGAGCACCAGCGCGTGGCAGGCCGCCACCCGCAGGAGGAGCGGCGCGCCACGGTGGGCCTCCGGGGCGAGGGCGGTACGGGCCAGCCGGCGGGCGCGGCCGATGTCCTGGCCGCGCAGGGCGGCGCGCCAGGCCGCGGCGGCGGCTTCCGCCGGTCCGGCGGGCCACGGGGGCAGCGGCGGGACCGGGGCGCGGTCCGGCTCGTGGGCGGCTTCCGGCTCGCTCTGTTCGGCGAGCCAGTACAGGGCGCGCAGGGCGCTCGCGTCGTCGCCGTCCGGAGCGGCACGCCCGGCGGCCCAGGCGATCATCGGCTGGGCGGCGGCCATGTCGCCGTGTGCCACGAGGAGTTCGGCGGTGCGGACGGAGGCGGGTCCGGCCGTGACGCCGACGGACGCGAGCAGGGCCTGGCGCAGGTGCCGGTCGGCCGCTTCGCGGTCGGAGGGCGGGACGGCGGCCGCGAGTTCGGTCAGCAGGTCGGCGCGACGGTCGGGCGGCGCCGGTTCGAGCAGGGCGCGCCGGAGCAGCCGGGCGGCTTCGGCCGGGCGGCCGGCGGCGCGGTGGCGGGCCGCCTCGCCGCGCAGGAGCCCGGCGGCCCAGTCGGCGTCGCCGGGCCGCGCGTTCAGCAGCATGCGGGCCACCGAGCTGTCGGGGGCGGCGGTCCGGTACGCCCACTCGGCGGCGCGGCTGTGGAGTTCCTCGCGGCTTTGGACGCTCAGGCCGGCCAGGACGGCCGCGGCCGCCGCCGGGTGCCGGAAGGCGGGCCGGTCGCCGGGGACCAGCAGGCCGGTCCCGGAGAGCAGGGCCAGGGCGTGCGGGGCGCGTGCCCCGGCGAGCGCGGTGATCATGGAGTGGGTGCAGTCGGGCCCGGCGGCAGCGACGACGCGCAGGACGCCGCGGAGCTCCTCGGGCAGCTCGGCGAGGAGGTACCGGGTGCGCTGCCGGACGGACTCCGCGACGCAGTCGGCGAGTCGGTTCAGGTGATCGGCGGTCGGCTGCCAGTCGTGGCGTGCGAACCGGCTGACGACCGAGCGCAGCAGCGCGGGGTTTCCCTCGACGGCGCGTATCGCCGCCTCCCGGAACGCGGGGTCGGCCGGGGTGTGCCAGGCCCGGTCGAGGAGCCGGCCGACGGCCGGGTCCGGCAGCGGGCCGAGGGGAAGGACGTGCCGGTCGACGGTCCGGTCGCCGTCCAGCGGGCAGGGGGCGATCCGGTCGTCGGGGTCGGCGGGTGCGGCGTCGCTGCGGGCGGTGAGCAGCATCAGGCAGGTGCCCGCGAGGCGGCGGGCGAGGCTCTGCAGCCAGCGCAGCGACGCCGGGTCGGCCCACTGGACGTCGTCGACGACGAGGAGCAGCGGCTCGGTGCGGGCGGCGGCGAGGAACTCGTGGCGGAGGGCGGCCCGTTCGTCGTCCCGTACGCCCGGCCGGGACGGCGGCGCCGTGGCGTGGCCGCCGCGCGCCAGGGTGCCGCGCAGTTGCCGGGCGAGGCCGTAGGGCACATCGGCTTCCTCCGGGCACGCCTGGGCGGCGACGGCCCGGACGCCGGCCCGTCCGGCCAGGACGACCGCGCGGTCCAGCAGGGCGCTGCGGCCGATGCCGGGCGGGCCGTGCACCTCGGCGAGGGCGGGCCGGCCCTGGCCCAACCGCAGCAGCGCGGCGGTGAGCAGGGCCTCTTCCTCCTCGCGTCCGGCGAGTGGCGAGGATTCGCCGGGGCCGTCGCCGGGCGGGGTCGTGTCCGTCGTTCCGGTCATCGGCCCGCCACCAGCAGGTCGGCGGGGCCGAGGCCGCCGGGCAGCTCGGCGCGGCCGCGTACGTCGAGTTTGCGGTAGACGTTGGTCAGGTGCATCTCCACGGTGCGGGTGGTGATGAACAGCGTCTCGGCGATCTTCTTGTTGCTCGCTCCGTCCTGGGCCAGGGCGGCCACGCGGCGCTCGCTTTCGGTGAGGGAGTCGAGCGGGTTGGCGGCGAGCTGCGGCATCCGTCCGCCCGCGCTGACCAGCAGCCGGCGGGCGGTGGCGGCGAGCAGGTGGTAACCGCTGTGTGTGGCTCTTTCGATGACGAGGCGCAGATGGCGGCGGGCGCCGTCGGCGTCGCCGTGGCGCAGCAGTTCGTGGCCGAGCTGGAATTCGGCCTTGGCGAGTTCCAGGCGGGCCGGGGAGGAGTTGAGGGCGTCCACCGCGTCGTCGAGCAGCCGCAGCCGGGCGCGGCCCTCGGCGACGCAGGCGGCGGCGATCAGGCCCTGGCCGAGGGCCCGGGGGGTGCCCCAGCGCCGCACGGCCGGCTGGATCCGCTCGACGACCTCGGCGGCCTCGGCGGGCCGGCCGAGGCGGACGAGGGTGGTGACGGCGGGCAGCCACCAGGGGGCCATGACCGGGTTGCCCACGCCGGCTTCCTCCAGGCTGCGTCCGCACCGCCGCCACGCCGCCAGGGCGCCTTCCAGGTCGCCCAGTTCGCGCAGGGCCCGGCCCCGGATGTAGAGGTAGTGGTGCCAGTCGAAGATGCGGCGTTCGAGCACGGCGTCGGTGCGCACGACCTCGTCCAGTACCTGGCATGCCTCGTCGGTGAGGCCCGCGGAGAGCAGGGAACCGCTCAGGGCGAGCCGGGGCGTGGGCGCGGGGTCGCCCGGCCAGGCCTGCTCGGCGAGCGCGACCGCGGCCCGCCCGTGGTGCAGGGCGCCGCCGACGTCGCCGGTGTCGTGGAGGGTGAGGGACCGGACGGACAGCGCCCAGACCTGTGTCCATACCCCGTGGCGGGCGGGGGTGCCGGCGCAGAAGCGCTCCAGGCCGGCCAGTGCCTCGTCGGCGGCGTCCGCGTGGGCGAGGACGGTGGAGCAGCCGACGATCCACCAGCCGGAGCCGGTGGTCTCCTCGACCCGCAGGGCCGTGCGGGCGAGTGCGACCGCTTCCTCGGCCGGCCTGCCCTCCAGGCACGCCAGGGTGCTCATGGCGGCCAGCAACTGGCGCTCGGCGGGGCTGTCGCCACGCGGCGGTGTCCAGGTGCGGGCCCGTTCGCGGGCCCGGTACATGGCGGTCTTGTCGTTGACGGCGGTGACCAGGAGCGCCGAGGCGATGGTGGTGCGGAGTTCGCGGTCGGCGGGCCCGGGGTCGGCGCCCAGGTCGGCGTCGAGGCCGTCCAGGACGAGCCCGAGGGTGCGCGCGGCGTCGGCCGCATGGGGGGTCCCGACGGCCGAGAGGCCGAAGTCCATGGCGATGGTGGCCCGCTCCCGGGCGTCCGTGGCGGCGGCCAGGGCCTCGTGCAGGTGCCCCAGCGCGGCGGCCGGATCCGTCGGGGCGTAGGCCCGTGCCAGCTCCCGGTGGATGTCCTTGCGTTCGGCGGCCGTCCGCCGTGCCGCCAGAGCGCGCCGCAGGCAGCCGAGGATCTCCGCGGTGGCGGCGTCGCCGGGTGCTTCGGCGATGGCGTCGCGGAGCACGGCGAGCATCCAGGGTTCGTCGATGCGTTCCAGGAAGAGGAGTTGGCCGACGACGTCGCCGACCGGCCGGCCGGCGTCGTTGAGCAGCCGGGCGGCCCGGGCCCGCAGCGCCTGCAGGTCGTCGGCCGGTATGCCGGTGAGGACGGCCCTGCGGAGGGGGTCGCGCATGGCGGGCCCGCGCCCTGCGGTGAGGACGGCCTCGAACCGGCCCAGCACGCCCAGGGCGGCCTCCGCGCGCCGGCCGGAGACGCCCGCCAGCACGCTCAGCAGGTCGGGTTCGGCCCGGCCGAGGACGGCCAGGGCGGTGGCGACCTGCCGTACGGAGCGGGGCTGGAGGGCCAGGAAGTCCGGTATCAGCGAGGCGAGTACGCCGCCGTGGACCGTGTGCAGCCGGCGCAGGCTGCCGCGGTCGGGGCGGATCCCGGCCGTGCGCAGTCCGGCGAGCAGCCGCCCGAGCAGCAGTGGGTTGCCGCCGCAGATCTCCGCGCAGCGCCGGGCGAAGTGCGGGTCCACGGGTCCGCCCAGCGCCCGGTCGATCATCCGGCCGGTGCCGGTCTCGCTCATCGGCCCCAGCTCCAGCAGTGTGCACCGGTCCTGGGCCAGCAGTTCGGCCAGGACGGCGTCGCCGGGTCCGTCGCTCTCCGTGCGCTGGGCGAGGAGCACGAAGAAGGGGTGCGCAGTGACTCTGCGCAGGACGAAGTCCAGGCGGCGCAGGAGCTCTTCGTCGTACCCCTGGGCGTCGTCGAGGACGAGGGCCAGCGGGCCTTCGGCCAGCAGACGGAGGATGCGGGCGTGCAGTCGGCGGCACTCCGCGTACGGGTCGGGCGTCGCGGGTGACGGTCCGTCGGGTTCCGTCGGCACGGGCCCGCCGGGAAGGGCCGGCAGGTCGGGGTCCCGGCCGGGTGCGGTCCCGTCGCCCAGGGTGCGTACGGTGAAGCCGTCGGCCCGCAGGCGGGTGACGGCGGCGGCCAGCAGGCTGCTCCGGCCGATCCCGGCGGGGCCCTGGATCAGTACGGCCCGCGCGGTTCCCGCCCGGGCCGTGGCGGCCTGCCGCAGCACACAGTTCAGTTCGGCGGAGCGGCCGACGAGGTCCTGGGACGACTCATGACGTGTCTCGATGCTGGCCGCCACAGCGTTCCTTTCGCGAAGCCGGCCGCGGCCCCGTTGACGATCGGCGCGCCGGCGGCCGGCTCCCTGGGGAATCGGCCTGCATGATCCAGTCGACATGACACTAAGGAGAGGAAGTGGACAATTCCACAGGGCTTTGAGTCAGAGCGGGGAGATTTGGCCGGATTGGCGCCGTCGGGAGCGGGAGACGCCCGCACCCCGGCCTTCGTGCCGCCTCACTTCACGAGGCCTTCCGTTCCTGCTTCACGAAGTCCTCCACGACCTCGGGCGGCCAGGTGCCGACCTTGAGCACGCCCATGGAGTAGGCGCGGGAGACGAGCGCGGCGCGGTTGGGCACCTTCAACTTCCGAAGCAGACAGGTCACGTGGTATTCGACGCCGTGCGGGCTCAGATAGAGGCGTGAGGCCAGCGGGACGGTGGAAACGCCGGCGGCGATGCCCTCCAGAATGCGTGCGTCCATGGCGGACAGCACCTTCTTCCGGTTGGTGACCACAGGCGTCCCCTCGGCATCCCCGGCCGTGGGCATCATCACGAGGATCGCGTTGGTGCCGGGCAGTCCGCCGCGCACCGCGACCGCGGTGAGGGGAACGGTGAAAGCGGACCCCTCACCGGGGCGCACGGCGATGACGGGAGTGACGAAGCGCTGGCGCTTGCCTTCGAGCAGGTGGGAGAACTGGCGTAACAGCGGCATCTGGACACTCGGGTGCACGACATCGCGGATACTGCGGCCGCACAGCTCCTCCGAGGAGCCGTTGAACTGGCGGAAGAACTCCTGGTTCGCCTGCTGGATGGTCAGGGACGCGTCGAGCCCTGCCAGGCACATGCCCGCCTGGTCGGGCTGCCGGCCGCCGTCCGCGCAGCCGTCCCGGTCCGACGGATCGCCGTCCGCCTCGAACCGGGCCGAATCAATGAGTGTGGGGACTGCATTCAACAAGGGAAGATCCCCTTCATGAAACTTCATGTGCTGGTGGGATTAATCGAAGGCTAGTTAGCCACCGGTGCGGGGGGCAACGACCGCCATTGTGAAGTCGCCTAAACCTGCGGCTCGACCTGGAAAGGTTCGGTCGCGATCCGCCGCTTCGGTGGCTCCGTACGGCCGAAATCGCGCCAATCGCCGCCCTTTTACGCCACGACCGGGCCGGGTTTTCACTCTCCGCACACCTGCGGTCACTGTCCGGCGGCATGCGGGGTCTGCGGGCGGCGCGGCAATGGGCGCCGGGCCGTGGCGACATGATGAATGAAGAACACGTAACTGCCGCATTAAATTGACCGCCGGAATACGCGGACGAGCGCGCGCCACTCCTGGTTGCGGCGTTCTCGACAAAAACGCGTCAAGCGTCTTCCGGAGCGTCAGGGAACTCGGACCGACCCGTTACCGGGCGACACAGCACCCGCCGCGCGGGCCGCCGGGAAACGAGGGACCGGGCCGCGGGCGGCGGAGTCTAAGGATTTCCCGGCGACCGGCGTGAGATCAAAGGTGAGTACGGCCAGCCGACCCGCACGGGAGCGTGCTCGACGCGCCCCCGCCACCGCTGAAAGGGAACCCATGGAATCCGCCCGACGGCCGATCCTCTTCGTCAGCCTTCCGGAGAGTGGCCTGCTCAACCCGCTGCTCGTCCTGGCGGGCGAGCTCTCCCGCCAGGGAGTGGAGGACCTCTGGTTCGCCACCGACGAGCCGCGGCGCGACGATGTGAAGCGGATCGCCGAGCGTTCCCCCGTGGAGTTCGCCTCCCTGGGCGAGGTCATCTCCGAGCTCTCGGCGGTCACTTGGAGCGACGAGGTCTACCGCGAGGTCACCCAGAGCTCGCGCTTCAAGGCTCACCGCGCGGTCATCAGGCAGTCCTTCAAGCCCGGTCTGCAGGACGTGAAGTACCGCCGGCTCGCGGCCGTCGTCGACGAGGTGCAGCCGGCGCTGATGGTCATCGACTGCATCAGCGGCTTCGCGATCGACCTGGCCATCGCCCGGGGGATCCCGTACGTGCTGAGCGTGCCGTTCCTGCCGAGCAATGTGCTGACGGCCTTCACCCCCTTCGGCAAGAGCTACACGCCGAAGGGCTTCCCCGTCCCGCACACCGGGCTGCCGGGCACGATGAGCCTCGCCCAGCGCGTCAGCAACGAGCTGTTCAAGGTGCGGGGCGTCACGATGTTCTGCACGCCCAGGATGGGCAGGGTCCTGATGGCGGACCACCGGCGGCGCAAGTCGCTCGGCCTCCCGACGCTCACCCTCATGGCGCGGATCGAGCAGGCCGAGCTGGTCCTGTGCAACTCGATCGCGGAGCTGGACTACCCCTTCGACATCCCCGAGAAGATGCGGCTGGTCGGCGCGATGGTGCCGCCGCTGCCCGAGGCCCCGGACGACGTGGACCTCTCGGGGTGGCTGGAAGCCCAGTCGTCCGTCGTCTACATCGGGCTCGGCACCATCACCCGGCTGACCCGTACGGAGGTCGCCTCCATCGTGGAGGTCGCCCGCCGGCTCGAAGGCCGGCACCAGGTGCTGTGGAAGCTGTCGAAGGAGCAGCAGCAACTGCTGCCGCCCGAGGAGTCGCTGCCGGCCAACCTGCGCATCGAGAGCTGGGTTCCCTCGCAGCTCGATGTCCTGGCCCATCCGAACGTGAAGGTGTTCTTCACGCACGGCGGCGGCAACGGCTTCAACGAGGGTGTGTACTTCGGCAAGCCGCTCGTGGTGCGGCCGCTGTGGGTGGACTGCTTCGACCAGGCCGCCCGCGGCCGGGACTTCGGCATCAGCCTGACCCTGGACCGGCCGCAGACCATCCACCCCGGCGACGTCGTCGACAAGATCGAGCGGGTGCTGGGCACCCCCTCCTTCCGCGAGAACGCGGAGCGGCTCGGGGCCCTTCAGCACGCGGCGGGCGGCCGGGAGGCCGCGGCCTCCCGGATTCTCGGGCTCCCGGCCCTGGCATGAGCGCACACGAACACCCGCCACACACGAGGAGTAAGGAAGCGACGATGTCGTTCACGTACCCGGTATCGAGGCCCGCTCTGGACGGCAGAGAGCTCGAATACGTCACCGCCACCGTCGAGGACGGCTGGATATCGTCCCAGGGGCCGATGATCCAGCGCTTCGAGCGCGCCTTCGCCGACTACAACGCGGTCGCGCACGGTGTCGCCTGTTCCTCCGGGACGGCCGCCCTCACCCTGGCCCTGCGGGCCCTGGGCGTCGGCCCGGGGGACGAGGTGATCGTCCCCGAGTTCACCATGATCGCCTGCGCGTGGGCGGTCACCTACACCGGCGCGACGCCCGTGTTCGTCGACTGCGCGGACGACCTGAACATCGACGTCACCCGCATCGAGGAGAAGATCACCCCGCGGACGAAGGCGATCATGCCCGTCCACATCTACGGCCGGCGCTGCGACATGGACGCGATCATGGACATCGCGTACCAGTACAACCTGCGCGTGGTGGAGGACTGCGCCGAGGCCCACGGTGTCCGCCCGGTCGCGGACATCGCCTGTTACTCGCTCTTCGCCAACAAGATCATCACCTCGGGCGAGGGGGGCATCTGCCTCACCGACGACCCCAGGCTGGCGGGGCAGCTGGAGCATCTGCGCGCCATGGCCTTCACCAAGGAGCACAACTTCCTGCACAAGAAGGTCGCTTACAACTACCGGATGACCGCCATGCAGGCCGCCGTCGCCCTGGGCCAGGTCGAGCGGCTGGACGAGATCCTCGCGACGCGCCGCACGATCGAGAAGCGCTACGACGAGGGCCTCGCCGACGTCCCCGGCATCACGCTGATGCCGCCCCGGGACGTGCTGTGGATGTACGACCTGCGGGCCGAACGCCGTGAGGAGCTGCGGGCGTTCCTGGCCGATCAGTCCATCGAGACCCGGCTCTTCTTCAAGCCGATGAGCCGGCAGCCCATGTACCTCCACCCCGACTGGCCCTCGCTCAAGGCGAACGACTTCGCCGAGGACGGGCTGTACCTGCCCACCCACACCGGGCTGACCGCCGCCGACCAGGACTTCGTGATCGGCAGGATCCGCGCGTTCTACGGCGTCGGCTGACCGGCCCGTCCGAGAGGGGATTTCCGCACATGACGCAATCCGCACCACAGGTGGTCGACTTCCCGCTGCGCAGTCCCGACGTGCCCTTCCCGCCACCCGGTTACGCCGACTACCGCGGGCAGGAGGGGCTGGTCCCCTCGCGGCTGCCCAACGGCGAACGGGTCTGGCTGGTCACCCGGCACGAGGACGTACGCGCCGTGCTGACCAGCCCGAAGATCAGCTCCAACCCCGAGCACAAGGGCTTCCCGAACGTCGGCGAGAGCCTGGGGGTGCCCAAGCAGGCGCAGATCCCGGGCTGGTTCGTGGGGCTGGACTCCCCGGAGCACGACCGGTTCCGCAAGGCGCTCATCCCGGAGTTCACCGTCCGGCGCATCCGGGAGATGCGGCCGGCGATCGAGCGCACGGTGGAGGCGCGCCTGGACGCCATGCTGGCCGCCGGCAACTCAGCCGACCTCGTCGCCGACTTCGCGCTGCCCATCCCGTCCCTGGTGATCTCGTCGCTGCTCGGCGTGCCGCCGACCGACCGCGAGTTCTTCGAGTCCAGGACGCGCACCCTGGTCGCTCTCCGCGCCTCGACCGACCAGCAGCGGCAGGCCGCCTCCAAGGACCTGTTGCGCTACATCGGCCGGCTGGTCGAGATCAAGGGCAAGTGGCCCGGCGACGACCTCGTCAGCCGGCTGCTGGCCACCGGCTCGATCGCCCCGCACGAGCTGTCGGGCGTGCTGATGCTCCTGCTCATCGCCGGCCACGAGACGACGGCCAACAACATCGCGCTCGGCGTGCTCACGCTCCTGACGAACCCTCAGTGGATCGGGGACGACCGGGTCGTGGAGGAGACGCTGCGCTTCCACTCGGTCGCCGACCTGGTGTCCCTGCGGGTGGCGGTCGAGGACGTGGAGATCTCCGGGCAGCTCGTCAGGGCGGGCGAGGGCATCGTGCCCCTGGTGGCCGCGGCCAACCACGACGAGAACAGCTTCGAGTGCCCCCACATGTTCGACCCCTCCAGGTCCGCCCGGCACCACGTGGCCTTCGGCTACGGCGTGCACCAGTGCCTGGGGCAGAACCTGGTGCGGGTCGAGATGGAGATCGCCTACCGCAAGCTCTTCGAGCGCATCCCGGATCTCGAACTCGCCGTGCCCGCCGAGGGGCTGGCCTACAAGCACGACGGCGTGGTGCACGGTCTGCACGAACTGCCGGTCCGCTGGTAGACGACACCCGCCCCGCCCGCCGGACGCGCCGCAGGCCGCCCGGCGGGCCCGAACCCGACCGCAGGAGAGAGAAACCAATGCGTATCACCGTCGACCCCGACCGCTGCGTGGGAGCCGGCCAGTGCGTGCTGTCCGCGCCGGAGGTCTTCGACCAGGACGAGGACGGGCTGGTCACCCTCGTCGGCGCCGGGCCCGGCGCCGGCAAGGAGTCCTCGATCCGGCTCGCGGGCGCCCTGTGCCCGTCCCAGGCGATCACCCTGCACGAGGACTGACATCCGACCAGGGTGATCCGCCGACCGCGTCCCCCCACCGATGAAAGCACTTGAAAAACGGGAGTGAAGGTGTCCGTCAGCACAGATGACCACGCGATCGATCCGCCTGCCGCGCACCACGCACCGGCCACGGAAGAACCGGTGGCGATCATCGGCATGGCCTGCCGGCTGCCCGGCGGAGCCGACTCCCCCCAGGCCCTGTGGGCCCTGCTCGCCGACGGGGCCCATGCGATGTCCGGCTTCCCCGCCGACCGCGCCTGGGATCTCGACCGGCTCTTCGACGACGACCCCGACCGCCCCGGCACCACCTACGCACGCGAAGGCGGCTTCCTGCACGACGCGGGCCACTTCGATGCGGGCTTCTTCGGCATGTCCGACCAGGAGGCGACGGCGACCGACCCGCAGCAGCGGCTGCTCCTCGAAGTCGCCTGGGAGGCCTTCGAGGAGGCGGGCATCGACCCGACGGCCCTGAAGGGAACCCGCACCGGCGTGTTCACCGGCGCGATGCACCGCGACTACGCCGCCAACGCCTCCGTCGGGCAGGGCGCGCTGGAGGGCATGCTCGGCGCCGGGACCGCCGGGAGCGCGGTCTCCGGACGCATCGCGTACACCTACGGGCTGGAGGGCCCTGCGCTGACGGTGGACACCGCCTCCTCGTCCTCCCTCGTCGCCCTGCACCTGGCCTGCCGGTCCCTGCAGTCGGGCGAGTCCTCCCTGGCGCTGGCCGGCGGCGTCACCGTCATGGCGTCACCGGCGCCGTTCACACACTTCTCCCGGCTGCGCGCGCTGTCCCGGGACTCCCGCTCGAAGGCCTACGCGGACGGCGCCGACGGCTCCGTCTGGTCCGAAGGGGCGGGGCTGCTCCTGCTGGAGCGGCTCGGCGACGCCCGGCGCAACGGGCACCGCGTCCTGGCGCTCGTACGGGGCTCCGCCGTGAACCAGGACGGCGCCTCCGAGGGGCTCACCGCGCCGAACGGGTCCGCGCAGCAGCGCGTCATCCGCCAGGCCCTGGCCGACGCGCGGCTGGCGCCGCAGGACGTCGACGCCGTGGAGGGCCACGGCACCGGCACACCGCTCGGCGACCCCGTCGAGGTCCAGGCCCTGCTCGCCACGTACGGCAGGGAGCGGCCCGAGGGACGCCCGCTGTGGCTGGGGTCGGTGAAGTCGAACATCGGGCACACACAGGCCGCCGCCGGGGCCGTCGGGGTCATCAAGACGGTGCTCGCGATGCACCACGGCCTGCTGCCCGAAACCCTGCACGTGGACGCGCCGACGTCCCGGGTGGACTGGTCCGCCGGCTCGGTACGCGTACTGACCGAGGCCCGGCCCTGGCCGCGGGAGAGCGGACGGCCGCGCCGGGCCGGCGTGTCCTCCTTCGGGCTCACCGGCACCAACGCCCATGTGATCCTCGAGGAAGCGCCGGCCGAGGACGTCGCGGAGACCGGCACCGCGGAGATCCCGGAGCCGGACGGCGGGGCGACCGCGTCCTGGATCCTGTCCGCCCGCAGCCGGGCGGCGCTCCGTGCGCAGGCACAGCGGCTGGCCGAACGCGTGCAGGCCGACCTCGGGCTGACCGCGCAGGACGTCGCCTACTCGCTGGCCACCACGCGCGCCCGGCACAGGCACCGGGTCGTCATCAGCGGCTCCGGGCGTGCGGAACTGCTGTCCGCGGCGGCGGGATTCGGGAACGGCAAGCGGGCCGCCGGGGTCACCTCCGAGGACGCCCCGCCGGGCGGGCTGGCCATCGTCTTCCCCGGGCAGGGCGGCCAGCGGCCCGGCATGGGGCGCGCCGCGGCCGAGACGTTCCCCGTGTTCGAAGCCGCTCTGTACGAGGTGTGCGCCGCCATGGACCCGCTGCTGGAGCGGTCGCTCACCTCGGTGATGTGGGCGGATCCCGGCTCCGAGGAGGCGGTACTCCTCGACGACGCCACCTACGCGCAACCGGCGCTGTTCGCCGTCCAGGTCGCCCTGTACCGGCTCTTCGAATCCTGGGGCGTGACCCCGGACCGCCTGGTGGGGCACTCGGCCGGCGAGACCACCGCCGTTCATGTGGCGGGCGGACTCGACCTCAAGGACGCGTGCATCCTGGCGGCGGCCCGGGGCAGGCTGATGGACGCGCTGCCGCCCGGCGGGGCGATGGCGGCGGTCCGCATCTCGGAGAGCGAAATGGCCCCGTGGCTCGCCGAGTTGCCGGAACCCGTGTCGATCGCCTCCGTGAACGGGCCGCAATCCCTCGTGCTCTCGGGCGCCGAGGCACCCCTGGCCGCGCTCACGGACCGGCTCGACGCCGCCGGCCACAAGAGCCGGCGGGTCGCGGTGAAGGGCGCCGCCCACTCACCGCTCATGGACCCCCTGCTGGAGGAGCTCGGCGCGATCGCCCGCACCCTGTCCTATTCCGCGCCCGCCATCCCCGTCGTCTCGACCGTCACCGGCAGGCACATGACCACCGAGGACGCCCACGATCCCGACTACTGGGTGCGGCACCTGCGGGATTCCGTGCGCTTCAAGGACGCGGTCGACCGGCTCCGGGACGAACGCATCACCGGGTTCCTGGAGCTGGGCCCGCATCCGGCACTCACACCGATGATCGACGAGTGCCTGGAGTCCGCCGACCCCGGCTACGGGGCCACCATCTCGCCGAGCCTGCGCGCCGGGGAGAGCGAGCCGCACGCCCTGCTCACGGCGGTCGCCCGGATGCACGCCCATGGCCTTCCCGTCGACTGGCGCGCGGTACTGCCCGGGGCGCGGCCCGTTCCCCTGCCGACCTACGCCTTCCAGCGACGGCGGTTCTGGCTGACGTCCGCTCCCGTGGACCCGGCGGCCGTCGCCTTCGTCACCGAGGACGAACCGGGCGACGACGAGCCGTCGGAGCTCGCCGCCCGGCTGGCCGGCCTCGACGAACTCGAACAGGACGCGCTCATAAGGGAGGTGATCCTCACCGAGACCGCGGCGGTGCTCGGCGAGGAGGAGCCGTCGGCCGAGGCGGGCAGGGCGGCGTTCAAGGACATGGGCATCGGCTCGGTGAGCGCGGTCGAGCTGCGCAACCGGCTCATCGCGGCCACGGGCGTGCGGCTTCCGGCCACGCTCGTGTACGACCACCCCACGCCGGACGCCGTCGTCCGGCTCGTACGCGACAGGCTCTCGCGCACGGCCACCCCGGTGCGCGACATGGACTCCGTCGTGGCCGAGCTGGAGTCCCTGCTCACGGAGGGTGCGGAACTCTCCGCGGAGACGGTGGCGCGGCTCAAGGCGGTGACGGCGGGGCGGGACAGCGGCCCGGGCGGCTCCACCGGCGGCGCTCTCGACCTGGAATCGGCCAGCGACGACGACCTGTTCCGCCTGATGGACGCGACGAGTTGACCGACGGGCGCGGGTCCCCTCACCGGGACCCGCGCCCACTCCGTGGGCCCCCGGCATCCACGGCACACGCCGCCCGGAATTCCCCGCGCGGCGCTCGGAACACTCATCTGCGGGAGATCAGCCATGAGCGGGCTCGCTCAACCCACCGCCCGGACGGGCGAAGACATCATGATCGAGGCGAACGGCGTCAGCAAGGTCTTCGGTTCCCTGCGCGCACTGGACTCGGTGAGCGTATCCGCGCGCCGGGGCACCGTACTCGCTCTGCTCGGACACAACGGAGCGGGCAAGACCACGCTCGTCAATATCCTCACCGCCGCCCTGCCGCCCAGTTCGGGACGGGCCGCGGTGGCCGGTTTCGACGTCGCGCGCGACCCGCACGAGGTGCGCAAACGCGTCGGGCTGACAGGCCAGTTCGCCTCGGTCGACGCCCAGCTCTCGGGGCGGGACAACCTCGTCCTGCTGGCCCGGCTGCTCGGCGCGGACCGCAGGTCGGCCCGTGCCAGGGCCGATGAGCTGCTGGAGCTGTTCGGCCTCCAGGACTTCGCGGCACGCCGGCCGGGCACGTACTCCGGCGGGCTGCGCCGACGGCTCGACCTGGCCGCCTCCCTCGTCGGCCACCCGGCCGTCGTCTTCCTCGACGAGCCGACCACGGGCCTGGACCCGTCGAGCCGGCTGAACCTGTGGGAGATCGTGGAGGACCTCGTCGCCGGGGGCACCACGGTCCTGCTCACGACGCAGTACCTCGACGAGGCGGACCGGCTCGCGGACTCCATCGCCGTGCTCTCCGCCGGCGCGGTGATCGCCAGCGGCACCGCCGCCGAGCTCAAGTCCAAGGTGGGCCAGCGCACCGTGACGGTGGCCCCGGAGGACGGGTCCGACCCGGCCGTGGCCTGCGAGGCCATCCGGCGGGCGGGCCTGGAGCCGGTGGTGGACCGCGCGAACGGCACGATCGTCGTCGTCATCGAGGCCTCGAAGGACGCCGCGGTCGTGATCAGGGCCCTCGACGGGGCGGGGATCGAGATCACGGAACTGTCCTTCGGGGAACCGACCCTCGACGACGTCTACCTCACCCTGGCCGAGCGGCCCACCGGATTCACTCCCTGAATCGCTCGTGTACATCGCTCAACGCACAGATCGTGGAGACTCCATGACCACACAACAACTCGTCGGAAAACCCGACTCAGCGCCGCCGGCCCCGGAAGACACCCCGGGGCCGGCGATTGCGTGGGACGGCAGTTCGTTCCTCACCCAGGTCCGGATACTCACCGGCCGGTCGCTGCGGGCGCTGGTTACCGACCCCGGCGTGATCGTCTTCGGCCTGGCCCAGCCCGTGATCCTGCTGTTCATGCTGACCCAGGTGTTCAGCGGGATGGGCATGCCGCCGCACTTCCCCAAGGGGATCAGCTACCTCGACTTCGTGATGCCGGCGGTCCTGGTGGACAACGCGGTGCACTCCGCGATCCAGTCCGGGATCGGGGTGGTGGACGACCTCAAGAACGGCATGGTCGCCCGGCTGCGCTGCCTTCCCATCCACCCCAGTTCGCTGCTGGTCGCCCGCAGCCTGTCGAACCTGGTCCGCGCCGCGGTGCAGATCGCGATCGTCATCGTGCTGGCCGTCACCGTTCTCGGCTACTCCCCCAAGGGCGGCGCGGGGAAGCTCCTCGCCTCGGCCGGGCTGGTGCTCTTCATCACCTGGACCCTGGGGTGGGCGTTCATCGCGGCCGCCGCGTGGCTGCGGCGGGCGGAGCCCATGCAGAACCTCGCGGTCATCGCGATCTTCCCGCTGCTGTTCGCCTCGAGCGCCTACATGCCGATCGACGACCTGCCCACGTGGCTGGGCACGGTCGCCAAGGCCAACCCGCTGACGTACGCGATCGACACGACGCGCGCCCTCGCGCTCGACCTGCCCGGCGCCGGGGCCGTGTTGCCCGCCCTGCTCATCAGCATCGGTATCGCCGTCGTGGGCGGCGTGCTCGCGGCGGTGGGCTTCCGCCGCCCGCTCTGAGCCGACTGGCTTCCGTCGGCTCCGCCGACGGCGGCCCACCGTACGACAGCGGCCCATGACGAAGCGGCCCGTACCGGGAGTTCCCGGTACGGGCCGCTTCATCGTGTCAGGACAGGCCGAGCTCGTTGTCGAGGAGGTCGAAGACCTCTTCGTCGGAGGCGGACTCGAAGTCGAAGTCCCCCTCGTCCGGGGAGCCGTCGAGGCCGGCTCCCACGGCGCCGTCCCGCAGGGCGCCCCACTTCGTCCTGAGCACCTCCAGGCGGCCCGCGATCTGCTCGTGGACCTCCTCCGTCACTTCGAGCCCGCCGAAGGCCTTCTCCAGCCTGTCGAGCTCGCCCAGGAGCGCCTGCGGGCCGGAGGCCGGCTCGGGGGCGATCAGGGTGTGGAGATACTCGACGAGCTCCACGGGCGTCGGGTAGTCGAAGAGCAGGGTCGCCGGCAGCCGGACCCCGGTGAGGGCACTCAGCCGGTTGCGGAGTTCGACCGCGGTCAGGGAGTCGAAGCCGAGGTCCTGGAAGGCCCGCTCCGGGGCGATCTCCGCGGCACCGTCGTGGCCCAGTACGACCGCGACCTGACCGCGTACGGCCTCCAGCACGACCTCGTGTCCCTCCGCCACGGACAGCCCGGCCAGCCGCTGCGCGAAGCCGGCCGCGGCCTCGGCGCCCGCACCGGCCGCCGCGGTTCGCCGCCCCGGCGTCCGGATCAGACCGCGCAGGAGCGGCAGGGGCTCGCCCTGTGCCCGCAGGGCCGCGAGGTCCAGGTGGACGGGGAGCAGCACCGGCTCGGCAGTGCCGAGAGCAGTGTCGAAGAGCGCCACGCCCTCCTCGGCCGACAGCTCGGGCATCCCGGAGCGGGCGATCCGCTGGAGATCGGCCTCGGTGAGCGTGCCGGTCATGCCGCCGTCCTGGGACCAGGGGCCCCATGCCAGCGACACCGCAGGGAGTCCCTGCGTCCGGCGGTGGTGGGCCAAGGCGTCCAGGAAAGCATTGCCGGCCGCGTAGTTGGCCTGCCCCGCGCTGCCGAACGTACCCGCCACGGAAGAGAAGACGATGAACGCGTCGAGGTCCATGTCCCTGGTCGCTTCGTGGAGATTCCACGCCGCGTCCACCTTCGGACGCAACACCGCCGACAACCGCTCCGGGGTCAAGGAACCGATGACACCGTCGTCAAGAACACCGGCAGTGTGCACGACAGCGCTGACGCGACGCCGGGACACCAGATCCGCCACGGCCGCACTGTCGGTCACGTCGCAGGCTTCCACGACGGCATCCGCGCCATGCTCCGCGAGCTCGGCCACGAGCTCCTCGGCGCCCTCGGCCGCAAGGCCGCTACGGCTGACCAGCAGCAGACTCCGCACACCGTGCTCGACCACCAAGTGCCGGGCGAGAACGCGGCCCAGACCACCCGTACCACCCGTGATCAAGACCGTGCCGCTCGGGTCGCGGGCGACATCCGCGGCGCCCTGCGTCTGCACCCGGGCGAGACGGACAGCGAGCACCTGACCGTCACGGACCAGGAGCTGAGGCTCATCCGTGGCAAGCGCCCTCGGCAACACCGTCACATCGGCATCACCTTCCAGATCCACCAGAACGAAACGCCCCGGATTCTCCGACTGCGCGGAACGCACCAGACCCTGAACAGCGGCACCGGCGAGATCCGTGCCGTCCACCGCGCCACGCGTCACGAACACCAGGCGCGAGTCCGCGAACCGCTCGTCGGCCAGCCACGACTGCACCAGCTCCAACGCCCGGGCGGTAGCGGCATGGACCGAATCCACCGTTCCGGCGGGCCCGGCGGTGAGCGGCAGGAGTACGGCGTCGGGGACGCCGGCCTCGGCCAGGGCGTCCAGGTCCGCATGGGCCTGGAGCGCGAGGCCGTTCAGGATGCCCTCGGCGTCCTCACCGAGTACGGCGAGCGACTCGACGGGTTCGGCCGTGAGCTGGACGCCGGTCCAGTCGACCTTGAAGAGGGAGTCCCGGTCGCCGGTACGCAACTGGTCGGCAGAGATCGGACGCACGACCAGCGAGTCCACCGAAGCGACCGGCGACCCGGCGGAGTCGACGATCGCGACCGATATTCCACCGTCGACGGTACGGATACGAACGCGGACGTGCGAGGCGCCGGACGCGTGCAGCGAGACGCCCGTCCAGGAGAACGGAACACCCCCCTCACCGTCTCCCCCACCGAACATCGACGCGTGCAACGCGGCGTCGAAGAGTGCCGGGTGCAGGCCGTAAGCAGCGCCGTCGACGCCCTCGGGGAGCCGGACTTCGGCGTAGATCTCGTCACCGGACTTCCAGGCCGCCCGCAGGCCCTGGAATGCCGGGCCGTACAGGAACCCGGAATCCGCGAACTGCTCGTAGCAGCCCGTCACATCGAGAGCTTCGGCGTCCCGCGGGGGCCATATGGACGTATCGAAGTCCGCTGCCTGGGCGCCTGTGGTGACGGATCCGTCGGCGTGCAGTGTCCACGGCTCCTCACCCTCTCGCGAGTGCACCGCGACCGACCGGCGACCGGAATCGTCCGGCTCACCGACCCACACCTGCACCTGAACACCGGCACCCGAATCCGGCAACACCAGCGGCGCGGCAAGCGTCAGCTCTTCGAGGACATCGCAGCCGACCTCATCAGCCGCCCGCAACACCAGCTCCACCAGCGCCGTACCCGGCACCAGCACCGACCCCAGCACCACATGATCCACCAACCATGCATGCGACGACGTCGAAAGACGACCGGTGAACAACAACCCACCGGAACCCGCCAGCTCCACCGCAGCACCCAACAACGGATGCTCCGCCGAACCCAGACCCGCAAACCGCACATCACCCGCACGCACAGCCCCGCCCGACGGCCAGAACCGCTCATGCTGGAACGCGTACGTCGGCAGATCCACCTGCCGCGCGCCGGTGCCGGCGAACAACGCCGACCAGTCCACCCGCACACCCTGGACGTACAACTGCGCCAGGGATCCGAGTACCGCTGTCTCCTCGTCCCTGTTCCTGCGCAGGGCGGGGACGAGGACGGCGGTTCCCTCGGGCAGTGACTCCTGCGCCATGGCCGACAGGACACCGTCCGGGCCGAGCTCCAGGAACCGCGTCACGCCTTCCGCGCTCAGAGCCTGGACACCGTCCGCGAAGCGCACCGCCTCACGCACATGACGGACCCAGTAATC
Organism: Streptomyces blastmyceticus; assembly: GCF_039521185.1. Lineage (NCBI taxonomy): Bacteria > Bacillati > Actinomycetota > Actinomycetes > Kitasatosporales > Streptomycetaceae > Streptomyces > Streptomyces blastmyceticus. The sequence goes on from NZ_BAAABW010000026.1 coordinate 75,065, forward strand.
AGCCGAGGCCAACTGGCCCGGCTCGGCGAGCCGGCCCGTCAGATTGGACACCACCGGCACCGACGGCTCGCCGAACGACAGCCCCGCCACAACCGCACGGAACTCCTCCAGCATCGGATCCATCAGCGGCGAATGGAACGCATGCGAGACCCGCAACCTGCTGGTCTTCCGACCCTCGCCCTCGAAGCGGGCCCGGATCGCCTCGACGGATGCCTCGACGCCGGAAACCACCACGGACGACGGTCCGTTGACCGCGGCGATCGACACATCGTCGGTCAGGTGCGGCAGCACCTCGTCCTCGGTGGCCCGGATCGCGGCCATCGCACCACCCTCGGGCAGCGCCTGCATCAGCCGGCCACGAGCCGCCACCAGCGCGCAGGCGTCCAGCAACGAGAACACACCGGCCACGTGCGCGGCAGCGATCTCGCCGACCGAGTGCCCGGCCACGTACTCCGGCCGCACGCCCCACGACTCCACCAGCCGGAACAGGGCCACCTCGACCGCGAACAACGCCGCCTGGGCGTAAGCGGTCCGGTTCAGCAGCTCCGCGTCGTCACCCCAGACCACGTCCCGCAACGGGCGGTCCAGGTGCTCGTCCAGCCCCGCGCACACCGCGTCGAAAGCCTCCGCGAACACCGGGAACCGACCGTACAGTTCACGGCCCATCCCCAGCCGCTGCGAACCCTGACCCGAGAAGAGGAATGCCGATTTCCCCTCGGAGACCGAACCCTCGGCCACACCCGGATCGGCCTCACCCACCACAAGCGCCGACAGAGCGCGCATCACCGCATCCCGGTCCGCGCCCCACACCACCGCTCGATGCGCGAAACTCGACCGACCCGACGCCAACGAGTACGCCACGTCCGTGGCCCTCAGCCCGGGCTCGGTGTTGAGGTGCGAAAGCAGCCGTGCCGCCTGGGCCCGCAGCCCGGCCGTGGACTTGCCGGACACCACCAGGGGCAGCAGTCCGTCCGTCGCGTCCGCCGGTTCCACGGCCTCGGCCGGCTCCGGCTGCTCCAGGATCACGTGCGCGTTCGTCCCGCTGATACCGAACGAGGAGACACCCGCACGACGCGGCCCGTCACCCTCAGGCCAGACGGTCCGCTCGGTCACCAGCTCCACGGCACCGGCCGACCAGTCGACGTGTGACGACGGCGCATCAACATGCAAGGTGCGCGGAAGCTCACCATGCCGCATCGCCATGACCATCTTGATCACACCGGCGACACCCGCCGCGGCCTGCGCGTGGCCGATGTTGGACTTCACCGAGCCCAGCAGCAACGGCCGGTCCTCCGGACGGTCCTGGCCGTACGTGGCCAACAGCGCCTGCGCCTCGATCGGGTCACCCAGCGTCGTGCCCGTACCGTGCGCCTCGACCGCATCGACATCCGCCGCCGACAGACCGGCACTCGCCAGCGCCTGCCGGATCACCCGCTGCTGGGAGGGGCCGTTCGGCGCCGTGAGGCCGTTGGACGCGCCGTCCTGGTTCACGGCGGAACCACGCACCGTCGCCAGCACCCGGTGCCCGTTACGGCGGGCGTCCGACAGCCGCTCCAGCACCAGAATGCCCACGCCCTCGCCCCAGCCGACACCGTCGGCCGCATCGGCGAAGGCCTTGCACCGGCCGTCCGCCGACAGCCCCCGCTGCCGCGAGAACTCCACGAACACCGCCGGCGTCGACATCACCGTCACACCACCGGCCAGCGCCAGCGAGCACTCACCCGACCGCAGCGACTGCGCCGCCCAGTGCAGGGCCACCAGCGACGACGAGCACGCCGTGTCCACCGTGACCGCAGGCCCCTCGAAACCGAAGGTGTACGACACCCGGCCGGAGGCCACACTGCCTGCGCTGCCACTGCCCTGATACCCCTCGAACTCGGGCCCGGAGAGGAGCTGGGAGTAGTCGTTGTACATGACACCCGCGAAGACGCCCGTCTGGCTGCCCCGCAGCGACACCGGGTCGATACCGGCCCGTTCCAGCGCCTCCCAGCTCGTCTCCAGCAGCAACCGCTGCTGCGAGTCCGTCGCCAACGCCTCCCGGGGACTCATCCCGAAGAACGCCGGATCGAACTCCGCGGCCTCCGTCAGGAACCCGCCCGTGCGGGTGTAGCTCGTTCCCGTGTGCTCGGGGTCGGGGTTGTAGAGGGACTCCACGTCCCAACCGCGTTCGGCCGGGAAGTCCGAGACCGCGTCCACGCCCTCCGACACCAGCCGCCACAAGTCCTCGGGCGAGGTGACGCCACCCGGATAGCGGCAACTCATTCCGACGATCACCACCGGATCGTCGGCGACCAGCGCCGACACCCCCACCGGCACAACCACCCCCGTCTCCGCCTCCGCGCCGAACATCTCGTCCAGCAGGAAACCGACGAGCGCGTCCGCGGTCGGGTAGTCGAAGACGGCCGTCGCCGGCAACCGGAGTTCGGTCACCGCGCCGAGGCGGTTGCGGAGTTCGACCGCGGTCAGGGAGTCGAAGCCCAGGTCCTGGAAGGCCCGGGTCGGGTCGATCTCCGCGACTCCGGCATGTCCGAGAACCACTGCGATCTGCCCGCGTACGACATCGAGCAGCATCTCGCGCCGGTCCGCCGTGGACAGCCCGGTCAGGCGCTGGGCGATACCGGAGGCCGCGGTGGCGGAGCCGGCTCGGCGGGTGCGCGTACGGATCAGCCCGCGCAGCAGCGGCGAGGGCTCGCCCTCCGCGCGGAGAGCCGCGAGGTCCAGACGCACGGGGAGCACCGCAGGCTCGGCGCCGCGCAATGCGGCGTCGAACAGCATCAGCCCTTGTTCCGCGGTCAGTGGCGGCATCCCGGAGCGGGCGATCCGCTGGAGATCGGCCTCCGTGAGCGTGCCGGTCATGCCACTGTCCTGGGACCAGGGGCCCCATGCCAGCGAGACAGCCGGGAGCCCTTGCATCCGGCGGTGGTGGGCCAGGGCGTCCAGGAAGGCGTTACCGGCCGCGTAGTTCGCCTGACCCGCACTGCCGAACGTACCCGCCACGGAAGAGAAGACCACAAACTCGTCGAGATCCATGTCCCTGGTCGCTTCGTGGAGGTTCCACGCCGCGTCCACCTTCGGCCGCAGCACGGCCGCAAGCCGCTCCGCGGTCAAGGAACCAATGACACCGTCATCGAGAACACCCGCGGTGTGCACAACAGCACTGACCGGGTGCCGGGACACCAGATCCGCCACGTCCTCCTGATCCGCCACATCGCACGCCTCGACGATCACATCCGCCCCGTGCTCCGCCAGTTCGGCCACGAGCTCCTCGGCACCCTCGGCCGCAAGGCCGCTACGGCTGACCAGCAGCAGACTCCGCACACCGTGCTCGACCACCAAGTGCCGGGCCAACATCCGGCCCAGACCACCCGTACCACCGGTGACCAGAACCCTGCCGGACACGCCCCAAGCCACATCGGCCGTGTCCTGTGTCTGCACCCGGGCAAGGCGCGCTGCGAAGGCCTGGCCCTCACGGACCAACAGCTGAGGCTCGTCCACGGCAAGCACCTGCGACGGCACGGCCTCGGCGGCGCCGTCCAGGTCCACCAGGACGAAGCGCCCGGGACTCTCCGCCTGCGCTGAGCGCACCAGACCCCAGACGGCGGCACCCGCGAGATCCGTGCCGTCCACCGCGCCACGCGTCACGAACACCAGACGCGAATCCACGAACCGCTCATCGGCCAACCACGACTGCACCGACTCCAACGCCCAAGCAGCCGCAGCGTGCACCGACTCCACGGTGTCGACGGCACCGGTGGGCGGCGCAACCAGTACGGCCTCGGGAATATCGCCCTCGGCCAGGGACTCCAGCTCCGCGTAGGTTCGGAACAGCCCGGCAAGTTCGACGCTCTCGCCCGTCAGCGGAACAGGAACCCAGTCGAGGCTGAAGAGGGAGTCGCGGTCGCCGGTCTGCAACTGGTCGGCAGAGATCGGACGGACCACCAGCGAGTCCACCGAAGCCACCGGCGCACCGGCCGAGTCCACCATCGCGACCGATATCCCGCCACCGACACTGCGGATGCGGACGCGAACGTGTGAGGCACCGGACGCGTGCAGGGACACCCCGCTCCACGAGAACGGAACGCCCTCCCCGCCCCCGCCCAGCATCGCCGCATGCAGCGCGGCATCGAAAAGCGCGGGATGCAGACCGTAGCCGGCACCGTCGACACCCTCGGGGAGCCGGACCTCCGCGTAGACGTCTTCCCCTGTCTTCCAGGCCGCCCGCAGGCCCTGGAACACCGGACCATATGCGAAGCCCGCATCCACGAACTGCTCGTAGCAGCCCGCCACATCAAGGGACACAGCGCCCTTGGGCGGCCACACCGACGCATCGAACACGGCCGCTTCAGCACCATGGGTCACAGCACCGCTCGCATGCAGCGTCCACGGCCCCTCGTCCTCACGCGAGTGCACCGCAACCGACCGGCGACCGGAATCGTCCGGCTCACCGACCCACACCTGCACCTGCACACCAGCACCCGAATCCGGCAACACCAACGGCGCGGCAAGCGTCAGCTCTTCGAGGACATCACAGCCGACCTCATCAGCCGCCCGCAACACCAACTCCACCAACGCCGTACCCGGCACCAGCACCGACCCCAGCACCACATGATCAGCAAGCCACGCATGCGACGACGTCGAAAGACGGCCCGTGAACAACAACCCACCGGAACCGGCAAGCTCCACCGCAGCACCCAGCAACGGATGCTCCGCCGAACCCAGACCCGCAAACCGCACATCACCAGAACGACCCACAGATCCGACAGGCCAGAACCGCTCACGCTGGAACGCATACGTCGGCAGATCCACCCGGCGAGCACCGCTGCCGGCGAAGACGGCGGCCCAGTCGACCGGCGCACCGTGGACATGCAGCCGTGCCACAGCGGCGAGCAGCGCTGGTTCCTCGGCACGGCCCTTGCGCAGCACAGGCGCCAGTACGGCCTCATCGCCCGCGGACTCCGCAGCCAGCGCGGAGAGAGCGCCATCGGGGCCGAGCTCCAGGAAGGCGGTAACCCCCTGCTCCCGCAGCGTGCGCACACCATCGGCGAACCGTACGGCCTCACGAACGTGACGGACCCAGTACTCCGCTGAGCACAGTTCTTCCGCGCTCGCCGACTCGCCGGTGACGTTCGAGACGATCGGGATGCTCGGCACACCGAACGACAGCCCGGCCACAACCTCCCGGAAGCCGTCGAGCATCGGCTCCATCAACGGCGAGTGGAAGGCATGCGAAACCCGCAGCCTGCTGGTCTTCCTGCCCTCACCCTCGAAGTGCTCCCGGACCGCCTCGACAGCAGCCTCGGCACCGGAAACCACCACCGACGACGGACCGTTGACAGCCGCAATCGACACATCCCCGGTCAGGTGTGGCAGGACCTCCTCCTCCGTCGCCTGGACAGCCACCATCGCGCCGCCGGCGGGCAGCGCCTGCATCAGCCGCCCACGAGCCGCCACCAGAGCACACACATCCGGGAGCGAGAACACACCCGCCACATGCGCGGCAGCGATCTCGCCGACCGAGTGTCCCAGCAGCTGATCCGGGCGGACGCCCCACGACTCCACCAGCCGGAACAGTGCCACCTCCACCGCGAACAGCGCGGCCTGAGCGTAGGCAGTCCGGTTCAGCAGCTCCGCGTCGTCACCCCAGACCACGTCCCGCAAGGGACGGTCCAGGTGCTCGTCCAGCCCCGCGCACACCGCGTCGAAGGCCTCCGCGAACACCGGGAAACGGCCGTACAGTTCACGCCCCATCCCCGGCCGCTGCGAACCCTGACCCGAGAACAAGAACGCCGACCTGCCCGGACGCGCCACACCCTCCGCCACGACGTCCGCGTCACCCCGGCCCTCCGCCAGAGCAGACAGAGAACGCAGCAGATCCTCCCGGTCCGCCGCCAACACCACCGCACGGTGCTGGAACTCCGCACGGCCCGTCGCCAGCGAGTACGCGACGTCCACGAGCCGCGAGTCGGACTCACAGTGGAGATGGGACACCAGACGGGCCGCCTGGGCCCGCAGAGCCGACTCGCTCCTCCCGGACAACAGCGTGGGAACCAGCCCACCCAGGTCGACCACCTGAGGGTCGGCCTCGACAGGCTCCGGCTGCTCCAGGATCACGTGCGCGTTCGTCCCGCTGATACCGAACGAGGAGACACCCGCACGACGCGGCCCGTCACCCTCAGGCCAGACGGTCCGCTCGGTCACCAGCTCCACAGCACCGGCCGACCAGTCGACGTGTGACGACGGCGCATCAACATGCAGGGTGCGCGGGAGTTCACCGCGGTGCATGGCCATGACCATCTTGATCACGCCCGCGACACCCGAGGCCGCCTGTGTATGGCCGATGTTGGACTTGATCGAGCCCAGCAGCAGCGGCCGGTCCTCGGGCCGGTGCCGACCGTACGTGGCGAGCAGGGCCTGTGCCTCGATCGGGTCACCCAGCGTCGTACCGGTGCCGTGGGCTTCCACGACGTCGATGTCCGCCGCGGACAGCCCACCACTGGCCAGCGCCTGCCGGATCACCCGCTGCTGCGACGGACCGTTCGGCGCCGTGAGGCCGTTGGACGCACCGTCCTGGTTCACGGCGGAACCACGCACGACGGCCAGGATCCGATGCCCGTTCCGCCGCGCGTCCGACAGCCGCTCCAGCACCAGCATGCCGGCGCCTTCGGACCAGCCGACACCGTCGGCGCTGTCGGAGAACGCCTTGCAGCGCCCGTCCGGTGAGAGCCCGCCCTGCCGGGAGAACTCCACGAACGTCAGCGGGGTCGCCATCACCGTCACACCACCGACGAGGGCGAGAGAGCTCTCGCCCGACCGCAGTGACTGCGCCGCCAGGTGCAGTGCCACCAGCGACGACGAGCAGGCCGTGTCGACCGTGACCGCAGGACCTTCGAAGCCGAACGTGTACGACACCCGGCCCGAGGCCACACTGCCCGCGCTGCCACTGCCCTGATAGCCCTCGAACTCGCGCCCGGCGAGGAGCTGGGAGTAGTCGTGGTACATCACGCCGGCGAAGACGCCCGTCCGGCTGCCGCGCAGCGTCGTCGGGTCGATGCCCGCCCGCTCGATCGCCTCCCAGGTCGTCTCCAGCAGCAACCGCTGCTGGGCGTCGGTGGTGAGGGCCTCCCGGGGGCTCATCCCGAAGAAGCCGGGGTCGAACTCCCCCGCGTCATGGAGGAATCCGCCGGAGCGGGTGGCGATGGCGCCCTCGCGGTCGGGGTCGTAGGTGTCCGCGATCTCCCAGCCTCGGTCGGTCGGGAAGCCGGAGACGGCGTCCACGCCGTCGGACACCAGCTGCCAGAGGTCCTCGGGCGAGGTGACGCCACCGGGGAAGCGGCAGCTCATGCCGACGATGACGACCGGGTCGTCCGTCAGGGACGGAAGCGCTGCCACCGGGATCTGCTCTGCCGCGTCGGCGTCGAACAGCTCGTCGAGGAGGTGGCCCGCCAGGGCGTCGGCGGTCGGGTAGTCGAACACGACTGTCGCCGACAGTCGCAGGCCGGTGGCCTTGCCCAGTCCGTTGCGGAGTTCGATCGCGGTCAGGGAGTCGAAGCCGAGGTCCTGGAAGGCCCTCGACGGATCGATCGTGTCCGGGCGGGCGTGGTCCAGAACCGCCGCGACCCGGTCGCGCACCAGGTCCAGCAGTGCCGCCCGCCGCTCGTTCCCGGAGAGCCCGGCCAGGCGCCGCACGAGACCGGCCGCCGTGGCCGAACCGCCCACAGCCGTACGCCGGTTACGCGTGCGGATGAGGCTGCGCAGGAGTGCCAGGGGTTCGCCCTGTGCCCGCAGGGCGGTGAGGTCCAGGTGGACGGGGAGCAGCACGGGCTCGTCGGCGCCGAGGGCGGTGTCGAAGAGGACGAGGCCCTCCTCGACGGCCAGTGGCGGCATCCCGGAGCGGGCGATCCGCTGGAGATCGGCGTCGGTGAGTGTGCCGGTCATGCCGCCGTCCTGGGACCAGGGGCCCCATGCCAGCGAGACGGCCGGGAGCCCTTGCGTCCGGCGGTGGTGGGCCAGGGCGTCCAGGAAGGCGTTGCCCGCCGCGTAGTTGGCCTGACCCGCACTACCGAACGTACCCGCCACGGAGGAGAAGACCACGAACGCATCCAACTCCAGGCCCTTCGTGGCCTCGTGCAGATTCCACGCCGCGTCCACCTTCGGCCGCAACACGGCCGCAAGCCGCTCCGGGGTCAGGAAACCGATGACACCGTCGTCGAGAACACCCGCGGTGTGCACAACAGCACTGACCGGGTGCCGGGACACAAGATCCGCCACGTCCTCCTGGTCCGCCACATCGTACGCCTCGACGATCACGTCCGCCCCGTGCTCCGCGAGCTCGGCCACGAGCTCCTCGGCGCCCTCGGCGGCCGGACCGCTACGGCTGACCAGCAGCAGACTCCGCACACCGCGCTCGACCACCAAGTGCCGGGCGAGAAGACGACCCAGACCACCCGTACCACCAGTGACCAGAACCCTGCCGGACACGCCCCAAGCCACATCGGCCGTGTTCCGGGACTGCGCGCGCACCAGGCGAGCGGCGAGGACCTGGCCCTCGCGCACCAGCAGTTGGGGTTCGTCGGAGGCGAGCGCCTGCGACAGGACCGCCGCGTCGGCGTCGCCCTCCAGGTCCACCAGGACGAAACGCCCCGGACTCTCGGATTGCGCAGAGCGGACCAGGCCCCAGACGGCAGCACCCGCGAGATCCGTACCGTCCACCGCGCCACGCGTCACGAACACCAGACGCGAGTCCACGAACCGCTCATCGTTCATCCACGACTGCACCGACTCCAACGCCCATGCAGTGACGGCATGTACGGACTCGACGGTGCCGACTGCCTCGATGGCCGGCTCGATCAACACGGCCCCCGGGACGTCGGCCCCGGTTATGGACTCCAGATCCGCGTAGGTCCGGAACGGTCCGGCGAGTTCAACGCTCTCGCCTGTCGGCGAGACGGGGATCCAGTCGAGTGTGAAGAGGGAGTCGCGGTCGCCGGTCTGCACGTCCCCGGCAGAGATCGGACGGACCACCAGCGACTCCACCGAAGCCACCGGCGCACCGGCCGCATCTGCCACCGCGATCGACATTCCGCTGTCGAGAGCGCGGATGCGCACCCGCACCTGTGAGGCACCGGACGCGTGCAGGGACACCCCGCTCCACGAGAACGGAACACCCTCTCCACTCCCGCCCAGCATCGCCGCATGCAGCGCGGCATCGAAAAGCGCGGGATGCAGACCGTAGCCGGCACCGTCGACACCCCCGGGAAGGCCGACCTCGGCATAGACATCCTCGCCGAGCCTCCAGGCCGCCTGCAGACCCTGGAACACCGGACCATAGGCGAGGCCCGCATCCACGAACTGCTCATAGCAGCCCGCCACATCAAGGGATTCAGCGCCCTTGGGCGGCCACACCGACGTATCGAACACGGCCGCTTCAGCACCATGGGTCACAGCACCGCTCGCATGCAGGACCCACAGCCCCTCGCCCTCACGCGAGTGCACCGCAACCGACCGGCGGCCGGAATCGTCCGGCTCACCGACCCACACCTGCACCTGCACACCAGCACCCGAATCCGGCAACACCAACGGCGCGGCAAGCGTCAGTTCTTCGAGGACATCGCAGCCGACCTCATCGGCCGCCCGCAACACCAGCTCCACCAATGCCGTACCCGGCACCAGCACAGCTCCCCGCACCACGTGATCTGCAAGCCACGCATGCGACGGCGTCGAAAGCCGGCCCGTGAACAACAACCCACCGGAGCCGGCAAGCTCCACCGCAGCACCCAGCAACGGATGCCCCGCCGAACCCAGACCCGCAAACCGCACATCACCGGAACGCGCCACCCCGCCCGACGGCCAGAACCGCTCACGCTGGAACGCGTACGTCGGCAGATCCACCCGACGGGGCTCGGCCCCGGCGAACAACGCCGACCAGTCCACCCGCACACCCTGGACGTGCAACTGCGCCAGAGCTGCGAGTACCGTCCTCTCCTCCGGGCGGTCCTTGCGCAGCGCGGGGACGAGCACCGTCTCGTCCGGCAGCGACTCCCCGGCCATGGCCGACAGCGTGCCGTCCGGACCCAGCTCCAGGAACCGCGTCACACCCTCCGCCTGCAGAGCCCGTATCCCGTCGGCGAACCGCACCGCCTCACGGACATGGGCCACCCAGTAGTCGGCCGAGCACAGCTGCCCGGGCTCGGCAAGCCGGCCGGTCAGATTGGACACGACCGGCACCGACGGCACAGCGAACGACAGCCCCGCAACAACCTCCCGGAATTCGGCGAGCATCGGCTCCATCAACGGCGAGTGGAAGGCATGCGAGACGCGCAGCCTGCTGGTCTTCCTGCCTTCGCCCTCGAAGTGCTCCCGGATCGCCTCGACGGACGCCTCGGCACCGGAAACCACCACCGACGACGGGCCGTTGACCGCCGCGATCGACACATCTTCGGTCAGGTGCGGCAGAACCTCCTCCTCCGTCGCCTGGACAGCCACCATCGCACCACCGGCGGGCAGCGCCTGCATCAGCCGCCCACGAGCCGCCACCAGAGCACACGCATCCGCCAGCGAGAACACACCCGCCACATGCGCGGCAGCGACCTCACCAATGGAATGCCCCGCGACGAAGTCCGGGCGTACACCCTGCGACTCCGCGAGCCGGAACAGTGCCACCTGGACCGCGAACAACGCCGCCTGGGCATACACGGTCCGGTTCAGCAGCTCCGCGTCATCGCCCCATACGACCTCCCTCAACGGGCGGTCCAGGTGCTCGTCCAGCCCCGCACACACCGCGTCGAAAGCCTCCGCGAACACCGGGAACCGGCCGTACAGTTCACGCCCCATCCCCAGCCGCTGCGAACCCTGGCCCGAGAACAAGAACGCCGACCTGCCCGAACGTGCCACGCCCTCCGCCACGACGTCCGCGTCATCCCGGCCCTCCGCCAGAGCAGACAGAGAACGCAGCAGACCATCCCGATCCGCCGCCAACACCACCGCACGGTGCTGGAACTCCGCACGGCCCGTCGCCAGCGAGTACGCGACGTCCGCGAGCCGCGAGTCGGGCTCACGGTGGAGATGGGACAGCAGCCGGGCCGCCTGGGCCCGCAGAGCCGACTCGCTCCGCCCGGACACCAGCGTGGGAACCAGCCCACCCAGGTCGACCACCTGAGGGTCGGCCTCGACGGGCTCCAACTCCGGCTGCTCGAGGATCACGTGCGCGTTCGTACCGCTGATACCGAACGAGGAGACACCCGCACGGCGGCGCTCGGACGTCGGCCATTCGACCGGCTCGGTGAGCAGCTCGACGGCTCCGGCGCTCCAGTCGACGTGGGTCGACCGGGTGTCGATGTGCAGCGTCTTCGGCAGGACGCCGTGCCGCATCGCCATGACCATCTTGATCACACCGGCGACACCCGCCGCGGCCTGCGCGTGGCCGATGTTGGACTTCACCGAGCCCAGCAGCAACGGCCGGTCCTCCGGGCGGTCCTGGCCGTACGTGGCCAGCAGCGCCTGTGCCTCGATCGGGTCACCCAGCGTCGTGCCCGTACCATGCGCCTCGACCGCGTCGACGTCCGCCGTGGACAGCCCGCCACTGGCCAGCGCCTGCCGGATCACCCGCTGCTGGGAGGGGCCGTTCGGCGCCGTGAGGCCGTTGGACGCACCGTCCTGGTTCACGGCGGAACCACGCACGACGGCCAGGATCCGGTGTCCGTTCCGCCGCGCGTCGGAAAGGCGTTCCAGCACCAGCATGCCCACGCCCTCGCCCCAGCCGACACCGTCGGCCGCGTCGGCGAAGGCCTTGCACCGGCCGTCCGCCGACAGCCCCCGCTGCCGGGAGAACTCCACGAACGGCGTCGGTGTCGACATCACCGTCACACCACCGGCCAGCGCCAGCGAGCACTCACCCGACCTCAGCGACTGCGCCGCCCAGTGCAGGGCCACCAGCGACGACGAGCACGCCGTGTCCACCGTGACCGCAGGACCTTCGAAGCCGAATGTGTACGACACCCGGCCGGACGCGATGCTGGCCGCGCTGCCGTTGCCCCGGTAGCCCTCGAACTGGTCGCCGACCAGGAGGTCGCTGTAGTCGGCGTAGATCACGCCGGCGAAGACGCCCGTCCGGCTGCCGCGCAGCGTCGTCGGGTCGATGCCCGCCCGCTCGATCGCCTCCCAGGTCGTCTCCAGCAGCAACCGCTGCTGCGAGTCCGTCGCCAGCGCCTCCCGAGGACTCATCCCGAAGAACGCCGGATCGAAGTCCCCCGCCTCGTGCAGGAATCCGCCGGAGCGGGCGTACGAGGTGCCGAGCGCTTCGGGGTCGGGGTTGTAGAGGGACTCCACGTCCCAACCGCGTTCGGCAGGGAAGTCCGAGACCGCGTCCACGCCCTCCGACACCAGCCGCCACAGATCCTCGGGCGATTCGACGCCACCGGGATAGCGGCAGCTCATTCCGACGATCACCACCGGATCGTCGGCGACCAGCGCCGGCACCCCCGTCGGCACAGCCAGTCCCGTCTCCGCCTCCGCGCCGAACATCTCGTCCAGCAGGAACCCCACGATCGCGTCCGCGGTCGGGTAGTCGAAGACGGCGGTGGCCGAAAGTCGCAGGCCTGTCGCCTTGTTGAGCCGGTTGCGCAGTTCGACCGCTGTCAGGGAGTCGAAGCCGAGGTCCTGGAAGGCCCGGGTCGAGTCGACCGTCTCCGGGCTCGCGTGGCCCAGGACGCCCGCGATCTGGGCGCGCACCAGGTCCAGCAGCACCTCGCGCCGTTCCACCGCGCCGAGCCCGGACAGGCGTCCCACCAGGCCGGCCACCGCGGCCGAGCCGGCGACCGCCGAGCGCCGGGCGCGCGTGCGCACCAGTCCGCGCATCAGCGGCGGTACGTCTCCCCGTTCCCGCAGTACGGCCAAGTCGAGGCGCACGGGGAGGACGAGTGCCTCGTCGGTGCTCAGCGCGGCGTCGAAGAGTGCGACGCCCTCCGCGGGGGCGAGTTCGGGCATGCCCGAGCGGGCGATCCGCTGGAGGTCGACGTCCGACAGCGTGCCGGTCATGCCACCGCTCTGGGCCCAGGGGCCCCACGCGAGCGACGTGGCCGCGAGGCCCTGTGCGTGGCGGTGGTGGGCCAGGGCGTCCAGGAAGACGTTGCCCGCCGCGTAGTTGCCCTGTCCCGGAGTGCCCATCACGCCGGAAATGGACGAGAACAGTACGAACGAGGCCAGGTCGAGCCCCTCGGTCGCCTCGTGCAGATACCAGGCCGCGTCCACCTTCGGGCGCAGTACGCCCGACAGCCGCTCAGCGGTCAGCGACGTGACGATGCCGTCGTCGAGCACACCGGCCGTGTGGATCACAGCCGTCAGCGGGTGCCCGGACGGCACCCCCGCCACCAGTCCTGCGACCGCGTCCCGGTCGGCCACGTCACACGCCACGACGGTGATGTCGGCGCCGTGCTCCGCCAGTTCGGCCCGCAGTTCGGCCGCACCCGGCGCGTCCAGCCCGCTGCGGCTCGCCAGCAGCAGGTGCTTCACGTCGCGGTCCGCCACCAGGTGACGGGCCAGCTCACGGCCCAGGCCGCCCGTGCCGCCTGTGATCAGCACCGTGCCGTCCGGATCCCAGGCACGCGGCATGGTCAGGACGATCTTGCCGATGTGCCGGGCCCGGCTCATGTACCGGAACGCCTCGTCCGCCCGCCGCACGTCCCATGTCGCGACCGGCAGCGTCCGCAGTGCTCCCGTGGCGAACAGTTCCAGCAGCTCGCACAGCATCTCCTGGTTCCGCTCCAGGCTCGCTTCCGCGAGGTCGAAGGCGCGGTAGCGCACCCCGGCGGCCAGCTCCGGATCGCGGATGTCGGTCTTGCCCATCTCCAGGAACCGGCCGCCGGGAACCGTCAACCGCATGGAGGCGTCGACGAATTCACCGGCCAGGGCGTTGAGCACCACGTCCACGCCGCGGCCGCCCGTGACCTCCAGGAACCGCTGCTCGAATTCGGTGGTACGCGACGACGCGATGTGATCGTCCGCGACCCCCAGCCCGCGCAGGGTGTCCCACTTGCCCTCACTGGCCGTGGCGAACACCTCGGCACCGAGGTGCCGGGCAATCTGGATCGCCGCCATACCGACACCACCGGCACCGGCATGCACGAGGATCTTCTCACCGGGCTTCAGATCCGCGAGGTCCTTCAACGCGTAGAGGGCGGTGAGGAAGACCACCGGCACCGAAGCGGCCTTCGCGAACGACCAGTCCTCCGGAATCCTGACCAGGAGCCGCTCGTCGCACACGGCCACCGGGCCGAAGCCGCCGAGCACCTTGCCCATCACGCGGTCGCCGGGGCGCAGTCCGCTCACCCCGGGCCCGGTCTCCGTCACCACACCGGCGCCCTCGGCGCCGAGCAGGCCGGCCTCGCCCGGGTACATGCCCAGGGTGTTCAGCACATCACGGAAGTTCACACCCGCCGCCCGGACGTCGATCCGGACCTGCCCCGGCCCGAGCGGTTCCAGCACCTCCGGGCACGGCGCGAGCAGCAGACCGTCGAGGCTGCCCTTGGCTCCGGTGTCCAGCCGCCACGGCACCGCGGCGGGCGGCAGCAGCCCCGCACCACTGGCCAGGGAGGCCAGCCGCCCCACGCGGACGGTGCCCTCGCGCACCACGAATCCGTCGTCCCCGGTGGCCGTCAGACCCGGCAGGACCGGGAGCAGGGTCTCGATGTCCCCGTCCTCGGTGTCCACCAGGACGAACCGGCCCGGGTTCTCCGACTGCGCCGACCGCACCAGGCCCCACACCGCCGCGCCGGCCAGATCCCGTACGGTCTCGCCCCCGCCTGCCGAAACGGCACCACAGGTGACGAACACCAGGCGCGAGTCCGTGAACCGCTCGTCGGCCAGCCACGACTGCACCGACTCCAGCACCCGCGCGGTCACGGCGTGTACGGACTCGACCGTGCCGCCGGAGTCGGCACCCACCGGCACCAGCACCGTGTCCGGCACCTGGCCGGAACGGAACAGGGCCGCCAGGTCCGGGTAGTTGTCGGACGACGGGCCGGCGAGGGAGCCGATCGTCGCCACGGATTCCACGGCCTCGGCCGGAGGCATGCGCACGGGAGTCCACTGGAGGCGGAAGAGTGCATCGCTTCCGGCCGGGCCCGTGCCGGTGCTCAACTGGTCGGCGGCGACCGCCCGCAGATCCAGGGTCCCGATGGAGGCGACCGGCTCGCCCTCGGCGTCGGCGACGTCGAGGGACAGCGTGTTGCCGCCGTGCCGGACGACTCGGACCCGTACGGCCGAGGCACCGGAGGCGTGGAGCGAGACGCCCTCCCAGGAGAAGGGGATGACGCCCCGGTCGACGCCGTTGAAGGCGCAGACGTGCAGGGCCGCGTCGAGCAGGGCCGGGTGCAGGCCGTACGCGGACGCGTCGCCTGCGGCGGCTTCGGGCAGGGCGACCTCGGCGAACACCTCGTCGCCTCGGCGCCACGCGGTCCGCAGGCCCTGGAAGTGCGGTCCGTAGTCGAGTCCGCTCTGTGCCAGGTCCGGGTAGAGGCCGGTCAGGTCGACGGCCTCGGCGCCGGCGGGCGGCCAGGACTCGGCGTGGAAGTCGTGGCCGGGAGCGGCCGGCCGCTCCCCCGTCGCGAGCACGCCCGTGGCGTGCTGGACCCAGGGCCGGTCGCCGTCGCCCTCCGGGCGGGAGTGGACGCTCAGGGCGCGGCTGCCGGACTCGTCGGCGGAGCCGACGTGCATTTGCAGCTGTACTCCGCCGTGTTCGGGCAGCACGAGCGGGGCGCCCAGGGTCAGTTCGTCGATCCGGTCGCAGCCCATTCCGTCGGCCGCGCGGACGGCGAGTTCGACGAATGCCGTTCCCGGCAGCAGGACCGCGCCCATCACCACGTGGTCGGCCAGCCACGGGTGGGACTGGAGGGACAGTCGTGTGGTGAACAGCAGGCCGTCGCTGTCGGACAGTTCCACGGCGGCGCTCAGCAGCGGGTGCCCGGCCGCTTCGAGGCCGGCGGCGCTGATGTCGCCGATGCCGGTGAGGCCGGGGGTGGGCCAGAACCGCTGGTGCTGGAAGGCGTACGTCGGCAGGTCGGCGGCGCGCGCGTCCGTGCCGGCGAAGAGCGCGGCCCAGTCGATTTCGGCACCCTGGACGTGCAGCCGTGCCAGGGCCGCGAGGAGCGTCGTCTCCTCCGGGCGGTCCTTGCGCAGCGCGGGGACGAGCACGGTCTCGTCCGGCAGCGACTCCCCGGCCATGGCCGACAGCGTGCCGTCCGGCCCCAGCTCCAGGAACCGCGTCACACCCTCCGCCTGCAGAGCCCGTATCCCGTCGGCGAACCGCACGGCCTCACGGACATGAGTCACCCAGTACGCCGGGGTGCACAGCTGGTCCTGCGCGGCCGGGCCGCCGGTCACGTTCGAGACGACGGTGAGTTCCGGCACGCCGTAGGAGAGGTTCTCGGCGACCGCCCGGAATTCGGCGAGCATCGGCTCCATCAACGGCGAGTGGAAGGCATGCGAGACGCGCAGCCTGCTCGTCTTCCTGCCCTCGCCCCCGAAGTGCTCCCGGATCGCCTCGACGGCGGCCTCGGCACCGGAAACCACCACCGACGACGGGCCGTTGACCGCCGCGATCGACACGTCCTCTGTCAGATGCGGCAGGACCTCCTCCTCGGTGGCCCGGATCGCGGCCATCGCACCGCCGGCGGGCAGGGCCTGCATCAGCCGACCGCGAGCCGCCACCAGGGCACACGCGTCCGCCAGCGAGAACACGCCTGCCACATGCGCGGCAGTGATCTCACCGACCGAGTGCCCGGCCACGAAGTCCGGCCGCACGCCCCGCGACTCCACCAGCCGGAACAGTGCCACCTCGACCGCGAACAACGCCGCCTGAGCGTAAACGGTCCGGTTCAGCAGCTCCGCGTCGTCGCCCCACACGACCTCCCGCAACGGACGGTCCAGGTGCTCGTCCAGCCCCGCGCACACCGCGTCGAAGGCCTCCGCGAACACCGGGAACCGACCGTACAGTTCACGCCCCATCCCCAGCCGCTGCGAACCCTGGCCAGAGAAGAGCACGGCGTCCTTGCCCGTGTCCGCGGCGCCGGTGGTCAGGGCGGTGTCGGCCGTGTCCTCGGCCAGCGCGGTCAGGGCGCGTACCGCGGCGTCGCGGCTCTCGGCGTGGACGACCGCGCGGTGTGTGAAGGTCATGCGCGTCGCGAGCGTGTACGCGACGTCCACGAGCCGTGAGTCGGAGTCACTGTCGAGGTGGGACAGCAGCCGGGCCGCCTGGGCCCGCAGGGCCGACTCGCTCCGCCCGGACACCAGCAGCGGCACCGGGGTCCCGGGGGTGGAGGCCGGCGCCTCGGGCTCTGTCTCCTCCGCCTGCTCCGCTTCTTCAAGGATCACGTGCGCGTTGGTACCGCTGATCCCGAACGCGGAGACGGCGGCCCGCCTGGGCCGGTCCGTCCCGGTCCAGTCCACCGGTTCGGTGAGCAGTTCGACCGCGCCGGTGGTCCAGTCGACGTGCGGGGTGGGCTCGTCGACGTGCAGGGTCCGAGGCAGCACACCGTGCTGCATCGCCAGGACCATCTTCATCACACCGGCCGCACCGGCGGCGGCCTGGGTGTGCCCGAGGTTGGACTTCACCGTGCCCAGCCGCAGCGGGCGGTCCCCGGGGCGGTCCTGGCCATAGGTGGCGAGCAGGGCCTGGGCCTCGATCGGGTCGCCCAGGGTCGTGCCCGTACCGTGCGCCTCGACGGCGTCGACGTCGGACGCCGCCACACCGGCGTTGGCGAGGGCCTGGCGGATGACACGCTGCTGGGACGGGCCGTTGGGCGCGCTCAGGCCGTTCGAGGCGCCGTCCTGGTTGACGGCCGAGCCGCGCACGACCGCGAGCACCTGGTGGCCGTTGCGCCGGGCGTCCGACAGCCGCTCCACGAGCAGCAGTCCGACGCCTTCGCTCCATCCGGTGCCGTCGGCGGCCGCCGCGAACGGCTTGCAGCGACCGTCGGGGGCCAGCCCGCGCTGCCGGGAGAACTCCACGAACGGCGTGGGCGTCGCCATCACCGTCACACCGCCGGCCAGCGCCAGCGAGCACTCGCCCGACCGCAGCGACTGCACCGCCATGTGCAGTGCCACCAGCGACGACGAGCACGCCGTGTCCACCGTGACCGCGGGACCTTCGAAGCCGAACGTGTACGACACCCGGCCGGAGACCACGCTCATCGAGTTGCCGATGAGCGCGTGGCCGGCGACCTCGTCCTGCGCCGCGTCCAGCACCACGCGGTAGTCCTGTGTGTTGGTGCCGGCGAAGACACCGGTGCTGCTGCCCCGCAGGGACTCCGGGGCGATGCCGGCCCGTTCGAGGACCTCCCAGCCGGTCTCCAGCAGCAGCCGCTGCTGCGGGTCCATGGCCAGAGCCTCGCGCGGCGAGATGCCGAAGAAGTCCGCGTCGAAGCCCGCCACGTCGTCGAGGAAGCCGCCCCCGCGGGCGTAGGTGGTGCCCTGGTGGTCGGGGTCGGGGTGGTAGAGCCGGCCGAGGTCCCAGCCGCGGTCGTCGGGGAGGCCGGAGATGACGTCCCCGCCCTCGGCCAGCAGCCGCCAGAGGGCCTCCGGCGAGTTCACTCCGCCGGGGAAGCGGCAGGCCATGCCCACGATCGCGACCGGCTCGTCGAGGACGGCGGCCGTCCGTTCCACTACGGCTCCGGGCCCGGTCGTGCCCAGGGCCTCGGATCGCAGGTACTCGGCGACCGCGGTGGGGGTGGGGTGGTCGAACAGCAGGGTCGCGGGCAGCCGCAGACCCGTCGCGGTGGACAGGCGGTTGCGCAGCTCGACGGCCATCAACGAGTCGAAGCCCAGTACGCGGAAGGCCCGTTGGACGTCGACGGTGTCCGGTGAGGTGTGTCCGAGGGCCTTGGCGACCTCGTCGCGGACCATGCTCAGCAGGGCCTGCTCCTGCTCGGCGGCGGGCAGCGTGGCGATGCGGTCGCGCAGCAGGGAGCGGTCCTCGCGCGGGCCGTCGGCGGCGGCGAGGGCGCGGCGCGCCTCGGGCAGGTCGGCGAGGAGGGGGCTGGGTCGGACGGCGGTGAGGGCGGGGGCGTACGCCGTCCAGTCCACGTCGGCCACCGTCAGGTTCGCCGCGCCCTGGGCCAGGGCCTGGCGGAGGGCGGCGAGTGCGGGGGGCGCGGCCATGAGGACCAGCCCGTCGCGGCTCGCCCGGTCGGCCAGGTCGCGGTCCGTCGCCATGCCGAGGTCCGCCCAGGGGCCCCAGGCCACCGAGGTGGCGGGCAGCCCTTGCCCGCGCCGGTGTTCGGCGAGTGCGTCGAGGAAGGCGTTGGCCGCGGCGTAGTTGGCCTGGCCGGCCTGGCCCACGGAGCCCGAGACCGAGGAGAACATCACGAACATCTCCAGGTCGAGGTCCCGGGTGAGCTCGTGCAGGTGCAGGGCCGTGGTCGTCTTGGGGCGCAGTACGGTCTCGAAGCGTTCGGGGGTGAGCGCTTCCAGCATGCCCGCGTCCAGGACGCCGGCGGCGTGCACGACGCCGGTCAGGGGCAGGTCCGCCGGGATGTCCGCGAGGACGGCCGCCAGGGCGTCGCGGTCGGCGGTGTCGCAGGCGGCCACGGTGACCCGGACGCCCCGTGCGGTGAGTTCGGCCGCGAGCTCCTGGGCACCGGGGGCCTGCGGGCCGCGGCGGCTGGTGAGCACCAGGTGCTCCGCCCCGGCGTCGGCGAGCCAGTGCGCGACCTGTCCGCCGAGCCCGCCGGTGCCTCCGGTGACCAGGACCGTGCCGTGCGTGGTCCAGTCGGCGCCGGTGTCGCCGCCGGGCGCGATCCGTGCCAGGCGGCGGGCGAAGGTCCCGGCGGGCCGGATCGCGACCTGGTCCTCGCGCGCGGCGAGCACGCCCAGGAGCCCGGAGACGGCCCGTGCGTCCAGGGCCTCGGGGAGGTCGACGAGCCCGCCCCAGAGCTGGGGGTACTCCAGCGCGATCACGCGTCCGAGGCCCCACGCGTGCGCCTGCACGGGGTTGGTGAGCACGTCGCGGTGGTCGACGGCCACGGCGCCGCGGGTCACGCACCACAGCGGGGCCCGGATGCCGGAGGTCTCCAGTGCGCGCAGCAGGGCGGTGGTGGCGGCCAGGCCGCGCGGCACGGAGGTCAGGCGGGGGTGCGGCCGTTCGTCGAGGGCCAGCAGGGAGAGCACGCCGTCGACGGGGCCGTCGGGCCAGGTGATGGGCGCGCTCTGCTCGTCCGTTTCGGGCAGCACGAGCAGTTCGGTGCGCAGGCCCTGCTCGCGCAGGGTGTCGAGGAGCCGGGTGGTCCACGGGTCGGCGGCGGCGTGCTCGGGCAGCGCGACGAGCCAGTTCCCGGTGGGGGCGAAGCCGGTGGGGGCGGTGAGGGGGGTCCAGTGCGCCCGGTAGCTCCAGCTGTCCGCCACCGCCTGCGTCCTGCGCTGCCTGCGCCATGACGAGAGCGTGGGCAGGAGGCTGCCGAGCGAGTCGGCCTCGGTGCCGTCGATGGCCAGGACGGCCGACAGCCCTTCCAGGTCCTCGCGTTCGACGGCTTCCCAGAATCCGGCTTCGCCGGCCTCGGCGGCGGCCGGTCCTCCGTCGGCCGACCCGGACCCGTCCAGCCAGTACCACTGGCGCTGGAAGGCGTAGGTCGGCAGCTCGACGCGGGCGGCGCCGAACGTGCCGAGCCAGGCGGGCCAGTCGACGCGGGCGCCGTGCACGGAGGCGGTGGCGATGCCCTCGGCGAGGGCGTGCGCCTCGGGGCGGCCGGTGCGCAGGAGGCTGACGAGAACGGGCTGTTCGAGGGTGGTCAGGGAGTCCTGGACCATGGGGGTGAGCACGCCGCCGGGGCCGATCTCCACGAACGTGGTGACGCCCTCGGCTTCGAGGGTGCGCACGGCGGCGCAGAAGCGGACGCTCTCGCGGACCTGCCGGACCCAGTACTCGGGCGAGCACAGTTCCCCTGCGGTGGCGAGCTCGCCGGTCACCGTGGACACCACGGGGATGCGGGGGGCGTGGAACTCCAGGTCCTCGGCGACGCGCCGGAAGTCCTCCAGCATGCCGTCCATGCGCGGGGAGTGGAAGGCGTGGCTCACCCGCAGCCGCTTGGTGCGGCGCCCTTGTGCCTCCCAGTGGGCGGCGATCTGGGAGACGGCCGCCTCGTCGCCCGAGACGACCGTGGAGTCGGGGCCGTTGACGGCGGCGAGGGAGGCGTGCTCCTCGTGGCCGGCGAGGGAGGCGCGGATCTCCTCCTCGGTGGCCTGGACGGCCACCATGGCGCCGCCTTCGGGCAGCGCCTGCATGAGGGTGCCGCGGGCCGCGACCAGCCGTGCGGCGTCCTGGAGGGAGAGGACGCCGGACACGTGGGCGGCGGTGAGTTCGCCGATGGAGTGGCCGGCGACGAACTGCGGTGTCATGCCCCAGGATTCGACGAGCCGGAACAGCGCGGTCTCCAGGGCGAAGAGCGCGGCCTGGGTGCAGGCGGTCCGGTCGAGCAGGGCGGCCTCGGCCGTGCCCTCCTCGGCGAAGACGACGTCGCGGACGGGCTGTTGCAGGTGCGGGTCGAGCTCGGCGCACACCGCGTCGAAGGCCTTGGCGAACTCGGGGTGGGTGCGGTGCAGTTCGCGTCCCATGCCGAGGCGCTGGGAGCCCTGTCCGGTGAAGAGGAAGGCCAGGGGGGCCTCGGCGGCGGTGCCGGTCACCAGGCCGGCAGCGGTGCGGCCTTCGGCCAGGGCGTCCAGGCCGCCGAGGAACTCCTCGCGGTCCTCGGCGACGACGGCGGCGCGGTGTTCCATGAGGGGCCTGGTGGCCACGAGGGAGTGGGCGACATCGGCCGGTTCGAGGCCGGCGCGGGCGCGGACGTGCCGGGCGAGCCGGGCGGCCTGGGCCCGCAGGGCCTCGTCGGTGCGCGCGGTCAGGATCCAGGGCAGCGCGCCGGGCATGGCGGCCGGGGCGGGCGCCTGCCCGGCCTCGCCGTGGGGTGCCTGTTCCAGGATGACGTGGGCGTTGGTGCCGCTGATGCCGAAGGAGGAGACGGCCGCGCGGCGCACCCGGTCGGCCTCGGGCCAGGGCTCGGGCCGCGCGAGGAGCCTGGCGTTGCCCTCGCTCCAGTCGACGTGGGCGGTGGGCTCGTCCAGGTGCAGGGTCCCGGGCAGCTCTCCGTGCCGCATCGCCAGGACCATCTTGATGACGCCGGCGATGCCGGCCGCCGACTGGGTGTGCCCGATGTTGGACTTCATGGAGCCGATCAGCACGGGCCGGTCCGCGGGCCGCTGCCGGCCGTACGTGGCGAGGAGGGCCTGGGCCTCGATGGGGTCGCCGAGTGCGGTGCCGGTGCCGTGGGCCTCGACGGCGTCGACGTCGGCGGGGACGAGGCCGGCGCCGGCCAGGGCCTGGCGGATGACGCGCTGCTGGGACGGGCCGTTGGGGGCGGCCAGGCCGTTGGAGGCGCCGTCCTGGTTGACGGCCGAGCCCTTGAGCACGGCGAGCACCTCGTGGCCGTTGCGCACGGCGTCGGAGAGCCGCTCGACCAGCACCAGTCCGACGCCCTCGCTCCATCCGGTGCCGTCGGCGGCCGCCGCGAACGGCTTGCAGCGGCCGTCGGGCGCCAGCCCGCGCTGCCGGGAGAACTCCACGAACATGTGCGGGGTGGACATCACGGTCGCGCCGCCCACGAGGGCGAGGTTGCACTCGCCCCGCCGAAGTGACTGCGCCGCCAGGTGCAGGGCGACCAACGACGAGGAGCAGGCCGTGTCCACGGTCAGGGCGGGGCCTTCGAAGCCGAGGACGTAGGAGATCCGGCCGGAGGCGATGCTGATGAGGTTGCCGGTCAGCAGGTGCCCGCCGACCTCGTCCACCCGTCGGGCGCTCTCCGTGTCGTAGCCGCCGTGGCCGGTGCCGACGAACACGCCGGTGCGGCTGCCCGCGAGGGATTCCGGGTCGATGCCGGCCCGTTCGACGGCCTCCCACGCGGTCTCCAGCAGCAGCCGCTGCTGCGGGTCCATGCCGAGGGCCTCACGCGGGGAGATCCCGAAGAAGCCGGAGTCGAACTCGCCCGCGTCGTGGAGGAATCCGCCCTCGCGGGCGTAGGAGGTGCCCTGGTGTGCCGGGTCGGGGTCGTAGAGCGCGTCGAGGTCCCAGCCGCGGTTTCCGGGGAAGGCGGAGACCGCGTCGACGCCGTCCCGCAGCAGTTCCCAGAGCTCTTCCGGCGAGCGGACGCCGCCGGGGAAGCGGCAGGCCATGGAGACGATCGCGATGGGCTCGCGCTGCTTCTGCTCCGTCTCACCCAGCTGTTGGCGGGTCTCGTGGAGGTCCGCGATCGCTCGTTTGAGGTACTCGCGCAGCTTCGCCTCGTTCGACATCAGGACGCCAACTCCTCGTGGAATGCCAGTTCTGGGGCACAGAGCGTCGACACTCACGTCTGACCCGTTATCAAAGGCCATCCTGCTCAAGACTGACTGTGGGTTTCCCTAAAGCACGTTGCCCGTACGCACGGCCTCGATCGCGTGGCGGGCGCGAGGTGTGCGTACGGGCAACGTCCCGGACGGCGCGGTGGAGGCCGCCGCCGGGCACGGGGAGGTGCGGTCTACCAGGCCACGGGCAGCTCGGTGAGGCCGCCGGAGAGCCGGCCGTCCAGCAGCCGCAGCTCGTCCACCGGACGTACCAGGTGCAGGTCGGGCAGGCGGGTGAACAGCTTGGTGAAGACCGTCTTCAGCTCGATGCGCGCCAGGGGGGCGCCGATGCAGTGCCAGATGCCATGGGCCAGGGTCATGTGCGGGTTGGGGGACCTGGTGATGTCGAACCGCTCCGGTTCGGCGTAGGCCCGCTCGTCGAAGTTGGAGAGGCTGAAGTCGAACAGGACCAGGTCCCCGGACCGGATGGTCACCCCGCCGATCTCGACGTCCTCGGAGGCGTAGCGCGGCAGGACCGACCCGCCGGCCTTGGCCGCCCGCAGCACTTCCTCCACGGCGAGCGTCATCAGGTCCGGGTCGGCCAGTGCCGCCGCGCGCTGCTCGGGGTGGGCGCTCAGGAGCACCACGCCGTCGTCCATGATCGTGACGACGCTGTCCAGACCGGCGAACAGCAGGCCCACCGCCAGCGGTGCCACGCGCGCCTCGGGCAGCCCTCCCTCGCTCAGCCGGGTCATGATGTCGTCGCCGGGCGTGGCCCGCTTCTGCTCGACGAGCCCTTCGATGAACGCGAAGAGGTCGCGCTGTCCGCGCTCCACGCTCTCGCGGTCGTTGAGCAGGGCCATCTGGGACAGCAGCGTCGTCAGCTGTTCGCGGCTCTCCACGGGGATGCCGATGATGTCGCAGAGGACCGTCAGGGCGACCGGTGTGGAGACGCCGCCGTGCAGGTCGCCGGGCGACCCCTGGGCGATGAAACGGTCGAGTACGGCGTCCACGACCCCTTCCACCTGCGGCTGCATGTCGCGCACCCGCCTGGCGGAGAACATCGGCGTGAGCAGCCGGCGGTACTCGGTGTGCGTCTGGCGTCCGGCCTCGGCGTCGGTGTCGGTGATCATCAGGTCCAGGTACGCGCTCCTGACGTACCGAGGCGCGTTCGCCGGGTCGGGGTGGGAGCGGCCGATCCGCTCGTCGTGCAGCAGTTGCTTGAGCTCGGCGTGGCGGGTCACCAGCCACCCCTCGTCCCCGGCGGGGGTGCGCACCCGGCAGACCGGCCCCTGTTCCTGCAGGTCGCGCAGCAGCGGGCTCACCGTCAACAAGGCAGGCGTCTCAAGGCTGAGGGAGGGAAGTTCCTGGGGGGAAGCGGTCATGGAAGGTTTTGCCTTTCACGCATGGGTCGGAACTGATCACTCGTCGGTCGGGGGAACGACGTGCGTCGCCGCGGTGCTGTCACGCTCCGCCGAGGGAGCCGAGCCAGTCCTCCACGGTCTCCGCGGTCGGTGCGGCGTGCTCCTTGACGATGGAGAAGTGGTCGGCGTCGACCGTGCGGACGCAGGCCGACGGGATCAGCGCGGGCGTCTCCTCGCCGCCCGGGCCGTCGGACCCGGCCGCGGCGGGCTCGAGACCGGCAACCTGCCTCCCCGCCTGGAGGGTCAGCACGGGAGCGGTCGTGTGCTGCACGTCGAGTCCCTTGAGCAGGCTCATCCACCAGCCCATCGCGGACAGCCTGGAGTTGGTCATCCGCACCGGGGAGACCTCGTCGACCGTGAAGAAATGCCGTATCAAGCCGTGGTAGTCGTGCTCCTCGCTGTCTCCTTCGTTGTCGTGCCGGATGCTGAGGGTGTCCAGCAGCACCACGGCCGCGGGCCTGATGCCCCACGTGCTCTCCAGCAGGCACGCGGCCGCGTAGGCGAACGCTCCGGCGGAGGAGTGTCCGACCAGGACGAAGGGCTCGCCGTCGCTCGCGCGCAGCGCGCTTTCCGCGATGACCCTGGCCGCGCTCTCGGCCGTGGCGGGCAGCCGCTCCCCCGCGGCGAAGCCGATCAGCGGCAGGGCGCTGACGTGCCGCCTGCCCCGGAACGACGCGGCGAACCTGGCGTACTCGTGGACGCCGCCATTGGCGGTGGGCGTGCTGACGCAGATCAGCCGGGGCCTGCCGGGGCCCTCGGCGAGCGTGGTGGCCAGCGGCAGGTCCTCCAGCTCGGCCGTGCTCTCGAAGGTCGGGCGGATGCCGCCCAGGGCCTTCACCATGAGCCTGGCCTCCAGGATCCTGCCTCTTTCCACCGCGTCGAGGAACATCCGCTCCAGCGAGTCCACTTCCTGCCCGGCGGCCGGGCCCCCGGGCGCCGCGCCGGACGGGGAGCCGTCCGGGCCCGGCCGTGCGGCGAGTTCGCTGCGCAGCCACGTGGCGAGGTTCTCGGGGGTCCGGTTGTCGAAGACCACGGTGGCGGGCAGCTGCAGCCCGGTGGCCGCGGCGATCCTGTTGCGGAGCTCGACCGCGGTCAGGGAGTCGAAGCCCAGCTCGAAGAAGTCCCGGTGGACCTCGATGCCCTGGTCCGACGCGTGCCCCAGCACGGCCGCGGCCTCGCCCCGCACCAAGTCGGTCACGAGGCGGGCGCGCTCGCCCTCGCCCAGTTCCGCCAACTGCCGGGCGAACTGCTGCGCCGTGCCGGCACCGGTGGCCGCGGCGGCGGCGCGGCGGCCGGTTTTGACCAGGCCCCGCAGTACGGGCGGTACGGGTCCTGCGACCCGTACCGGCCCGGAGGCGCGGCCGAGCGCGACGAGGTGAGCCGCGTCGCACGCCCCCGCCGCGTCGAGCAGGGCCAGCCCCTGCTCGACGGAGAGGGGCGACGCCCCGTACGAGGCGATGCGCTGCATGTCCGCCTCGGACAGCGCGGCCGTCATTCCGCTGCCCTGTGCCCACGCGCCCCACGCCAGGGACTGGGCGGGCAGGCCCTGTGCGCGGCGGTGGTGGGCCAGGGCGTCGAGGAAGACGTTGCCCGCCGCGTAGTTGCCCTGGCCCGGAGTGCCCATGACGCCGGAGACGGACGAGAACAGCACGAACGCGGCCAGGTCGAGGTTCTTGGTGGCCTCGTGCAGATGCCATGCGCCGTCCACCTTCGGGCGCAGCACACCCGACACCCGCTCGGCGTTCAGCGAGGTCACCACGCCGTCGTCGAGGACGCCGGCGGTGTGGATCACCGCGGTCAGCGGGTGCTCGGCCGGGACCGAGGCCACGAGCTCTGCCACCGCCTCACGGTCCGCCACATCGCAGGCGACCACACTGACTTCGGCGCCGCAGCCGGTCAACTCGTCGCGCAGCTCGGACACGCCCGGTGCCTCCGGGCCGCTCCGGCTCACCAGCAGCAGGTGCTTCACACCGCGTTCGGTCACGAGGTGACGCGCCAGCTCACGGCCCAGACCACCCGTGCCTCCGGTGATCATGACGGTGCCGTCCGCGGCCCAGGTGCGCGGCATGGTCAGCACGATCTTGCCGATGTGCTGGGCCCGGCTCATGTGGCGGAACGCCTCAGGAGCCCGCCGCACGTCCCACGTCGCGACCGGCAGCAGGCGCAGCGCGCCGGCGGCGAACAGCTCCAGCAGCTCGGACAGCAGCTCCTGGGTCCGATCGGGTCCGGCCTCGCCGAGGTCGAAGGCGCGGTAGCGGACGGCGGCGACCGACTCCGGGTCACGGATGTCGGTCTTGCCCATCTCCAGGAAGCGCCCCCCGGGAGCGGTCAACCGCAGTGAGGCGTCGACGAATTCACCGGCGAGGGCGTTGAGCACCACGTCGACGCCACGGCCGTCCGTGACCTCCATGAACCGCTGCTCGAAATCGGTGGTGCGGGACGACGCGATGTGATCGTCCGGGACGCCGAGTCCGCGCAGGGTGTCCCACTTGCCCTCGCTCGCCGTGGCGAACACCTCGGCACCGAGGTGACGGGCCAGCTGGATCGCCGCCATGCCGACGCCACCCGCACCGGCATGAACGAGGATCCGCTCGCCGGGTTTCAGGGCCGCGAGGTCCTTCAGGGCGTACAGGGAGGTCAGGAAGACCAGCGGCACCGACGCGGCCTGGGCGGACGACCAGCCGTCAGGGATCCTGGCGAGGAGCCGCTCGTCGCACACGGCCACCGGGCCGAAGCCACCGAACATCATGCCCAGCACCCGGTCACCCACGCGCAGTCCACGCACTTCCGGACCGATCTCGGTCACCACACCGGCGCCCTCGGCACCCAGCAGCCCGGCTTCACCCGGATACATGCCCAGGGCGTTGAGCACATCGCGGAAGTTCATACCCGCGGCCTGGACCTCGATCCGCACCTGCCCCGGCCCGAGCGGCTCCAGGACTTCCGGGGACGGTGCGAGCACCAGCTTGTCCAGGCTCCCCTTGGCGCTGGAGTCCAGCCGCCACGGCACCCCGGCAGGCGGCAGAAGCCCCGCACCGCCGCCCAGCGAACCCAGCCGCGCCACCCGCACGGCACCGTCGCGCACCACGAACTCCGCGTCATCGGCGGCCAGCAGGCCCGGCAGGAGCGGGAGCGCGGCCGGGAGGTCACCCTTCTCGGTGTCCAGCAGCACGAACCGGCCCGGATTCTCCGACTGCGCCGACCGCACCAGACCCCACACCGCGCCCGCGGCCAAGTCCCGTACGGTCTCGCCCTCGTCGGCCGCGACGGCACCGCAGGTGACGAACACCAGCCGCGAGTCCGCGAACCGCCCGTCGGCCGACCAGGACTGGACCAGGTCCAGGACCCGGGCCGTCAGCCCGTGGGTGGCGGCGGGCACGTCGTCGCCCGTACCGGACACGGGAACCAGCACCAGGTCCTCGTGGCCCGTGAGGTCCGTCAGGGAGGCGACCGACGCGCCCGCGCCGAGCCCGTCGGCGCCCAGGACCACGCACCGGACCCCGGTGGGCGGCACCTCGGGAGCGGGCACCCAGTCCAGCGACAGCAGCATGTCGTACTCCGCGCTGCGTGGCGCGGACGCCGGGGCCACCGCTCCCGATGTGCCGCGCAGAATCAGGGCCTCCGCCGACAGCACGGGCGCGCCTTCGACGTCGACGGCCGCGAGGGACACGCGGTCGTCGCCGGTCTTCGTGACCCGGGCCCGAACGGTCGAGGCACCGCCCGCGTGCAGCGACACGCCCTGCCACGCGAACGGCATGAGGAGCTGGCCCTCGTCGCCGACACCGGCCATGCGGTGGGACTGGATCACCGCGTCCAGCAGCGCCGGGTGGAGCCCGAACGACGCGGCCTCACCGGCGACGTCGCCCGGCAGCACGGCTTCGAGGAAGACCTCGTCCCCGCGCTGCCAGACCGAGCGCAGGCCCTGGAACGCGGGGCCGTAGCCGGTCCCCTCGTAGAAGCCCTCCAGGTCCACGGCCACCGCGTCCGGCGGCGGCCACGCCTGCGAACCGAAGTCCTCGATCCGCTCCCCGCCGGCCAGCGTGCCGTTGGCGTGCTGGATCCACGGTCCGTCGGGCGTGCCGTCGGCGCACGAGTGCACGGAGATCGTGCGGACGCCCGCCTCGTCGGGGGCACCGACCAGCACCTGGACCAGTGCGGCACCCTCCTCCGGCAGCACGAGGGGGGTGAGGAGGACGAACTCCTCGACCCTGTCGCACCCGACCTGGTCACCGGCGCGCATGGCCAGTTCCAGGAAGCCGGTCGCCGGGAACAGGACGTTCCCGCCGATGGCGTGGTCGGTGAGCCACGGGTGGGTCTGGAGCGACAGCCTGCCCGTGAACACCACTTCGCCGGAGTCCGCAAGAGCGAGCATCGCGCCCAGCAGCGGGTGTTCGGCGGGCAGCAGACCCGCGCCGGTCACGTCCCCGGTGAGCGCGGCGGGCCTGGGCCAGAAGCGCTCGTGCTGGAAGGGGTAGGTGGGCAGGTCGGTGCGGCGGGCGCCGGTGCCAGCGAAGAGCCCGGCCCAGTCCACCTCGACACCCGCGACGTGGAGCCGCGCGAGGGCGGTGAGGAGGGCGGTCTCCTCGGGCCGGTCCTTGCGGAGGGCCGGTACGGCCTCGGAGGTGTCGTCCAGGCTGTGCTGGGCCATCGCCGTCAGGACACCATCCGGACCCAACTCCAGGAATACCGAGGCACCTTCGGACGTCAGAGCGCGTATACCGTCGGCGAAACGGACGGTCTCACGGACGTGGCGGACCCAGTACTCCGCCGAGCACACCAGCTCATCGTCAGCGAGCTCGCCGGTCACATTCGAAACAATCGGAAGCTGCGGAGCCCCGTAGGACAGGCCCTCCGCGACCCGGCGGAATTCATCCAGCATCGGATCCATCAACGGCGAGTGGAAAGCGTGGCTCACCGACAGACGCTGCGTCTTACGACCCTCGGCCGCGAACTCCTCCGCAATACGCAGCACTCCGGCCTCATCACCGGCGATGACAACCGACTCGGGGCCATTGACAGCGGCGATCGACACGCCTTCCACCAGCCGGGCGGCAACCTCCCCTTCCCCAGCCTGAACAGCGACCATCGCACCACCCGCAGGAAGCGCGTTCATCAACCGCGCCCGCGCCCCCACAAGACGGCAGGCATCCTCCAGGGAGAACACCCCCGCCACATGAGCCGCCGCGATCTCACCGATCGAATGCCCCGCCACGAAGTCCGGGCGAACACCCCACGACTCCACCAACCGGAACAACGCCACCTCGACAGCAAACAGAGCAGGCTGAGTGAACCCGGTATCGTTCAACCGCTCCGCATCGGAGAACATCACCTCACGCACATCACCGTCGAAATGCGCCAGCACCGCGTCCAAAGCCTCAGCGAACACCGGGAAACGACCATACAACTCCCGGCCCATCCCCACCCGCTGCGCACCCTGCCCCGAGAACAGCACCGCGAGATTCCCGGACCTGTCCCCGGCCGATCCGCGCGCGACCTCGACGGTCCCGTCGCCCTCGGCCAGCAGGACCACGCGGTGTTCGAGGTGTGCGCGGGAGGTCGCCAGCGAGAAGCCGACGTCGAGCGGGGAAGAGCCCGTCAGCGCGCGGATCCGCTCCAGCTGCGCGGCCAGCGCCTCCTCGGACTTCGCCGAGACGGGCCACGGCACGGCCGACAGCGAGGTCCTCGGCCCGCCCTCGTCCCCGGCGCCGGGCTCCTCGGGGGCCGGGGCCTGCTCGATGATGGCGTGGGCGTTGGTGCCGCTGATCCCGAACGCCGAGACACCCGCGCGCCGCGGCCGGTCGGTCTCCGGCCACTTCTGAGGTTCCGTCAGCAGCTCCACCGCGCCGGCCGACCAGTCGACGTGCGAGGACGGCGCGTCCACGTGCAGCGTCTTCGGCAGGACGCCGTGCCGCATCGCCAGGATCACCTTGATGATGCCCGCGACGCCGGCCGCCGCCTGTGTGTGGCCGATGTTCGACTTGATCGACCCGAGCCACAGCGGCCGCTCGGGGTCCCGGTCCCGGCCGTACGTGGCGAGCAGCGCCTGCGCCTCGATCGGGTCGCCGAGTGTGGTGCCCGTGCCGTGCGCCTCGACCGCGTCCACCTCGGACGCCGACAGCCCGGCGCTCGCCAGCGCCTGCTGGATCACCCGCTGCTGGGAAGGGCCGTTGGGGGCGGTCAGGCCGTTGGAGGCGCCGTCCTGGTTGACCGCGGAGCCGCGGACGACCGCCAGGATCTCGTGCCCGTTGCGGCGGGCGTCGGAGAGCCGCTCCAGGACGAGGACGCCCACGCCCTCGGACCAGCTGGTGCCGTCGGCGGAGTCCGCGAACGCCTTGCAGCGGCCGTCCGCCGCCAGGCCGCCCTGTCGGCTGAATCCGGCGAAGCTCATCGGGGTCGAAAGGACCGTCACGCCGCCGGCCAGCGCGAGCGAGCACTCGCCGTTGCGCAGCGCGTGGGCCGCCAAGTGCAGCGAGACGAGCGAGGACGAGCACGCGGTGTCGACGGTGACCGCCGGGCCCTCCAGGCCGAAGCTGTACGAGAGCCGGCCGGAGAGGACGCTGCCCGCGAGTCCGGTGCTGCCGTGCGCCTCGACGTCCTCGCGGGAGTTCATCACGACGCCGACGTAGTCGACGCCGTTCGTGCCGATGAAGACGCCGGTCTCGCTGCCCCGCAGGGACACGGGGTCGATGCCGGCGCCCTCCAGCGCCTCCCAGGAGCTCTCCAGCAGCAGCCGCTGCTGCGGGTCCGTCGCCACGGCCTCGCGCGGGGAGATGCCGAAGAAGTCGGCGTCGAAGGCGGTGGCGTCGACGAAGCCGCCCTCGGCCGGCGCGCTGCCGCCGCTTCCGTCCCCGTTGAGGAGGCCTAGGTTCCAGCCCCGGTCCGTGGGGAACGCCGAGATGCCGTCCCGTCCGTCGTCCAGCAATTGCCAGAGCTCTTCCGGCGAACGCACCCCGCCCGGCAGCCGGCAGGACATCCCCACGACGGCGATGGGCTCCTGCTTGCCGGACTCGGCCTCCAGCAGCCGTTGGCGGGTCTGGTGCAGATCGGCCGTGACCCACTTCAGGTAGTCAACGAGCTTTTTGTCGTTCGACATGACGAGAGAAACCTTCCCTGTGAATATGGAGGCCGGATTCAGCGATCGCTGTGACGGCCGAGCTCGTTGTCGATGAAGGCGAAGATCTCATCGGTGCTGGCGGTTTCGATCCGCTCGGCGACTTCGGCGCCGGCGTCCTCCGCTTCGGTCCCCCGCCACTTCTCCAGCATCTGGAACAGACGGCCGGCGACGGCGGCCCGGGTGCGGGCATCCGGCTCGCCCGCGGCGAGCACGGAGTCGATCCGTTCGAGTTCCGCGAGGAGTGCGGGGCCCGCGTCGGCCGCGGCCTCGTCCACGAGCTGCGAGACGAGGTGTTCGGCGAGTGCGGTGGGGTTGGGGTAGTCGAAGACGAGGGTCGCGGACAGCCGCAGCCCCGTGACCGCGGTCAGCCGGTTGCGCAGCTCGACGGCGGTCAGCGAGTCGAACCCCAGGTCCCGGAACTCCTTCCGCGCGTCGACGGCCTTCGCCGACGCGTGCCCCAGCACGGCGGCCGCCTCCGTCCGCACCAGATCCACCACAGAGCGCACGCGCTCGTCGGGCCGCGCCTCGCGCAGCCGGCGGCCGAGCGTCGCGGCCGCTTCGGCGCCACCCGCGGAGCTCGCGGCCGTGCGGCGGGCGCCCTTGACGAGGCCCCGCAGCAGCGGCGGTACCTCGCCGCGGACCCGGGTGCCCGGGGCGACGGGGCCGATCGGGACGACGTACGCCTCGTCCGACGCGATGGCGGCGTCGAACAGCGCCAGGCCCTGCTCGACCGACAGCGGCGGCACGCCGGACGCCGCGATGCGCTGCATGTCCGCCTCGGACAGGGTGCCCGTCATGCCGTCGGCCTGCGCCCACGCTCCCCAGGCCAGCGACTGCGCGGGCAGGCCGAGTGCCGCACGGTGCCGGGCGAGCGCGTCGAGGAAGACGTTGCCTGCGGCGTAATTGCCCTGGCCCGCGCCGCCCATGACGCCCGAGGCCGACGAGAAGACGACGAACGCGCCGAGGTCCGTCTCCCGGGTGAGCTCGTGCAGGTGCCAGGCGGCGTCGACCTTCGGCCGCAGCACGCCCGACAGCCGCTCGGCGGACAGCGACGTGACCACGCCGTCGTCCAGCACACCGGCCGTGTGGACGACCGCGGCCAGCGGGCGCTCCAGGGCGGCCAGCAGCCGCGCGGCCGCGGCACGGTCGGCGACGTCGCACGCCTCGACCACCACCTCGGCGCCGAGCGCGGTCAGCTCGTCGCGCAGCTCCGCCGCGCCCGGGGCCGCCGCGCCCCGGCGGCTCACCAGCGTCAGGTGCCGCACGCCGCGCTCGGCCACCAGATGCCGGGCCAGCACACCGCCCAGGCCCCCCGTACCGCCCGTGATCAGCACCGTGCCGTCCGCGTTCCACCCGGGGGCGGCGGCCTGGGCGTCGGCCCGTTCGGGCAGCCGGGCCAGCCGGGCCACGCACACGGCGCCGTCGCGCACGGCGAACTGGGCGTCGCCCGAGGCCAGCAGGCCCGGCAGGGCCGGCAGAAGGGCCGGTACGTCCGCGTCCTCGGCGTCCACCAGGACGAACCGGTCCGGGTGCTCCGACTGCGCCGACCCCACCAGACCCCACACCGCGGCGCCGGCCGGATCGCCGCCGGACACCGCTCCGTTCGTCACGAACACCAGCCGCGAGTCGGCGAACCGCTCCCCCGCGAGCCACTCCTGCACCAACTCCAGGACGCGTGCCGTCAGCCCGTGCACCGCGCCCGGGACGTCGCCGCCCGCACCCGACACCGGGACCACGACCAGATCCGGGACGTCCGTCAGCGACGCAGGACCGTCCGCGCCGAGCGTGACGCTCCGGACCTCGCCGGAAGGAGCCCGTACCTCGGGGGCCGCCACCCACTCCAGGCGCAGCAGCGCGCCCCGCTCCGCTCCGTCGCGGCGCGCGGAGACGGCCGTCCGGGCGCCGAGGACCAGCGAGTCCGCCGACAGGACGGGCGCGCCCGCGAGGTCCGCCACGGCGACGGAGAACGCGTCGTCGCCGGTCTTCGCGACGCGTATCCGCACCGCTGGAGCGCCACTGGCATGCAGCGAGACGCCTGCCCACGACGCCGGTGCGAGGTCCGCGGCGGGCCCGGCCGCCTGGGTGACCGCCTCCAGCAGCGCGGGGTGCAGCCCGAAGGCCCCGGCGTCGTCCGCCTGGCCCGGGAGCGCCGCCTCGGCGAACGTCTCGTCGCCGCGGGTCCAGACCGCGCGCAGGGTCCGGAACACCGGGCCGTGCCCGGTGCCCTCGGCGAGGTCCTCCGGGTCCACGGCCACGGCTCCGCTCGGCGGCCACACGGACGCGTCGAACTCGGCTGTTCTCTCACCGGAGTTCAGGACACCCTTGGCGTGCTCCGTCCACGCCTGGTCCACGGAGTCGGCGATCTGCGAGTGGACGCTCACCTTGCGCGCACCCGCCGCGTCGGGGGCACCGGCCCACACCTGGAGGAGCACGGCGCCTTCCTCGGGCAGCACGAGGGGCTCGCCGAAGGTGAGTTCGTCGACCCGGTCGCAGCCGACCTGGTCGCCCACCCGGATGGCCAGTTCGAGGAATCCGGCGGCGGGGAAGACGGGCACGCCGTCCACCACGTGGTCGAGCAGCCAGGGGTGCGTCCACGCCGACAGCCTGCTCGTGAACAGCATGCCGCCGGAGCCCGCGGGCGACACCGCCGCGCCCAGCAGCGGGTGTTCCGCGGGTATCAGACCGGCGGCGGACACATCGCCCGCCGGGGCCGCCGGCTTCGGCCAGTACCGCTCGTGCTGGAACGCGTACGTGGGGACGTCCACGCGGCGGGCGCCCGTGCCCGCAAACCACGCGGCCCAGTCGACTCCGACACCGACGACGTGGAGCCGCGCGAGGGCGGTGAGGAGGGCGGTTTCCTCGGGGCGGTCCTTGCGGAGGGCCGGTACGGCCACGGAGGTGTCATCCAGGCTGTGCTGAGCCATCGCCGTCAGCACACCATCCGGACCCAACTCCAGGAAGACCGAAGCGCCTTCGAAGGCCAGAGCACGTATACCGTCGGCGAAACGGACGGTCTCCCGCACATGCCGGACCCAGTACTCCGCCGAGCACACCAGCTCTTCGCCAGCGAGCTCGCCCGTCACATTCGAAACCATCGGAAGCTGCGGAGCCTGGAACGAAATGCCTTCGGCGACCCGGCGGAATTCATCCAGCATCGGATCCATCAACGGCGAATGGAAAGCATGGCTCACCGACAGACGCTGCGTCTTACGACCCTCGGCGGCAAACTCCTCCGCAATACGCAGCACTTCGATCTCATCACCGGCGATGACAACCGACTCGGGGCCATTGACGGCGGCGATCGACACACCGTCCACCAGCCGCGCGACAACCTCCCCTTCTCCGGCCTGAACGGCGACCATCGCACCACCTGCAGGAAGCGCGTTCATCAATCGCGCCCGCGCCCCCACCAGACGGCAGGCATCCTCCAACGAGAACACCCCCGCCACATGCGCCGCCGCGATCTCACCGATCGAATGCCCCGCGACAAAGTCCGGGCGAACACCCCACGACTCCACCAACCGGAACAACGCCACCTCGACAGCAAACAGAGCAGGCTGAGTGAACCCCGTCCCGTTCAACCGCTCCACATCAAAGAACATCACCTCACGCACATCACCATCGAAATGCGCCAGCACCGCATCCAAAGCCTCAGCGAACACCGGGAAACGGCCGTACAACTCCCGGCCCATCCCCACCCGCTGCGCACCCTGCCCCGAGAACAGCACCGCGAGCGAACGTCCCGTGCTCGCGCGTCCCCGGGCCGCCTCGACCGGACCTCCGTCGGGCCCGCCGACGAGCAGCACGGCGCGGTGCTCGAACACCGACCGTCCGGTGGCCAGCGAGAAGCCCATGTCGGTCGGCGAAAGCGACCCTGCCGGTGACGGGAGCCTCTCGACCTGGGCCGTCAGGGCCTCCTCGGACTTCGCCGAGACGAGCCACGGCACGACGCCGGGCGGGGCCGCCGGGGCCTCTGCCGGCTCCTCGGCGGGCTCCGCCTGCTCCAGGATCACGTGGGCGTTGGTGCCGCTGATCCCGAAGGACGACACCCCGGCGCGCCACGGCCGGTCGACGTCCGGCCACGCCCGCGGCTCCGTGAGCAGTTCCACCGCGCCTGCCGACCAGTCGACGTGCGAGGACGGCGCGTCCACGTGCAGGGTGCCGGGCAGCACTCCGTGCCGCATCGCCATGACGGTCTTGATGACGCCCGCGACGCCGGCGGCCGCTTGGGCGTGGCCGAGGTTGGACTTCACCGACCCGAGCAGCAGCGGCCGTTCGGGGTCGCGCCCCTGCCCGTAGGTGTCGAGCAGGGCCCGGGCCTCGATCGGGTCGCCGAGCGGGGTGCCGGTGCCGTGGCCCTCGACGGCGTCCACGTCCTGCGCGGAGAGCCCCGCGGCGGCCAGGGCCTGCCGGATCACCCGCTGTTGGGCCCGCCCGTTGGGGGCGGTGAAGCCGTTGGAGGCGCCGTCCTGGTTGACCGCCGAGCCCTTCACCAGGGCGAGGACGGGGTGCCCGTTGCGGCGGGCGTCGGAGAGCCGTTCGACGAGGAGGACGCCCACGCCCTCGGACCAGCCGGTGCCGTCGGCCGCGTCGGAGTAGGCCTTGCAGCGGCCGTCCGACGCGAGCCCGCCCTGCCGGCTGAACTCGATCAGGGACCCGGGGGACGACATGACGTTCACTCCGCCGACCAGCGCCAGCGAGCACTCGCCGGCGCGGAGGGCGTGGGCCGCCGTGTGCAGGGCCACGAGCGAGGAGGAGCACGCCGTGTCGACGGTCACCGCCGGGCCCTCCAGGCCCAGGGTGTAGGAGAGCCGTCCGGAGGTGGCGCTGGCGGCGATGCCGGTGCCGATGTCGCCGGTGGCGTCGGCGAGTGAGCGCACGAGCAGGTAGGCGTAGTCCTGTCCGTTCGTTCCGACGAAGACGCCGGTGCCGCTGCCGCGCAGGGACGCCGGGTCGATGCCGGCGCGCTCGATCGCCTCCCAGGAGGTCTCCAGCAGCAGCCGCTGCTGGGGGTCCATGGTGACGGCCTCGCGCGGCGAGATCCCGAAGAATCCCGCGTCGAAGCCGGCGGCGCTGTCGAGGAAGCCGCCTTCCTGGCTGACGGTGTTGCCGCGCTTGTCGACCCCGGCCTCCCGCAGGGCGGCGAGGTCCCAGCCGCGGTCGGTGGGGAAGCCGGAGATCGCGTCCTTGCCGGCGGCCAGGAGCTCCCACAGGTCCTCGGGCGAGTTCACGCCTCCGGGGTACCGGCAGCCCATCGCCACGATCGCGATCGGCTCCGTGGCCGCGGCGACGAGCTTGTGGTTCTGCCGGCGCAGGTGCTCGGCTTCCTTCAGGGAGGTGCGGAGAGCTTCGACTACTTTTTCGCTGGGCGTGGTCATGTTCCGCTCTTTCCGCTCCGTCAGTCGCGCTCGTGGTGGGAATTGCCGTCCAGTGCCGCCTGCACCAGGTCGTCGACGTCCATGGCGTCGATCGACTCGTCAAAGGCGTCCGCCGCCGTCCGTGCGGTGGCGTCATCGCCCGCCCCGGCGGTCTGCGCGGCGAGCTTCAGCAGGGGTTCGAGCACGCCGATCTCGCGCAGCTGGGCCACGGAGACGGAGGCGAGCAGGGCCCTGATGCCGGACTGGTCGAGGTCGGTCCCGCCGCCCGCTTCGCCGGGCCCGTCGTCGGGGACGAGCAGGCCCAGGATGTGGCCGGCCAGGTCGACGGGGCTCGGGTGGTCGAAGACGAGGGTGGCGGCGAGGCCCAGTCCGGTCGCGGCGCCGAGCTGGTTGCGCAGCTCGACCGCGGCGAGGGAGTCGAAGCCGAGGTCCCGGAAGGCCCGGTCGGCGCCGACGGCGTCGGCGGTGGGGTGGCCCAGGACGGCGGCGGCCCGGTCGCGCACCAGGTCGAGTACGGCTTCGGAGCGCTGTGCGGGCGACAGGCCCGTCAGCTTGTCGCGCAGGGCGGTGCCCGTGGCCTCCTCGCCGGTGTTCCCGGCCGGGCGGTGCTCGGCGGGCGCGGTCAGCTCCGCGAGGAGCGGGCTGGGCCGCACGGCGGTGAAGTTCCGTACGAACCGGTCGCGTTCGACCTCGACGACGACCTCGGTGGGCCGGCCTTCCATGACGGCCCGGCGCAGTGCCGTGACGGCGAGGGCGGGGTCCAGCGGCCGGATCCCGGTGCGCTGGGCCGCTGCGGCCGCCCGGCCGTCGGCGGCCATGCCGCCGCCGCTCCAGGGGCCCCAGGCGATCGAGGTCGCGGCCAGGCCCTGCGCGCTGCGCCGTTCGGCGAGGGCGTCCAGGAAGGCGTTGGCCGCGGCGTAGTTGGCCTGGCCGGGGTTGCCGACCGCGGAGGACGAGGAGGAGAACAGGGCGAACACCTCCAGGTCCAGGTGCCTGGTGAGGTCGTGCAGGGCCAGGGCCGAGGCGGCCTTGGCGTGGAAGACGGCCTCGAAGCGGTCGGGGGTGAGGCTGTCCAGGACGCCGTCGTCGAGGACGCCCGCGGTGTGGACGACGCCCGTGAGGGGCGCGTCCGCCGGGATGTCCGCGAGGACCGCGGCGAGCGCCTCGCGGTCGGCGGCGTCGCAGGCGGCGAGGGTGACGTCCGCGCCGAGTGCGGTGAGTTCGTCCCGCAGTCCGGCCGCGCCGGGTGCGTCGGGGCCGCGGCGGCCGAGCAGCAGCAGGTGTCGCGCGCCGGCCCGGGCGAGTTCGCGTGCCACGTGGGCGCCCAGCGCTCCGGTGCCGCCGGTGATCAGGACGGTGCCGGTGGGGTTCCACTCCCGCGCGGTCCGTCCGGCCGGTACGGGCACCAGCCTGCGGCCGAGGACCGCCGAGGGCCGTACCGCGATCTGGTCCTCGCCGCCGGGGGCCGCGAGGGCTTCGGCGAAGCGGGCCGCGGACCGCTCGTCGAGGGTGTCGGGCAGGTCGATCAGGCCGCCCCAGCGCTGCGGGTACTCCAGGGCGGCGACGCGCCCCAGCCCCCAGACGGCGGCCTGGGCGGGGGCGGGCACCGGCTCGGACGGCGCGGCCGCGACGGCGCCGCGGGTGACGCACCACAGGGGTGCGTCGATGTCCGCGTCGCCGAGCGCCTGGATCAGGGTGGTGGTGAGCCCCAGGCCCTCGGGGGCGTCCGCCGCGGAGGCGGGCGCCGTCGCGAGGGCCAGCAGGGAAATCACGCCGGTGAACCCGGGCCCGCCCGCCGCCTGTTGGCGCAGCAGGCCGGCCAAGGAGGCGCGGTCGGTGCCGGGGGTCTCCAGGCGCACGGTGTCCGGGCCCAGGGCGGCGACGACGTCGGCGGCCCAGGGGTCGTCGGCGTGTCCCGCCGGGACCACGGCGAGCCAGGTGCCCGTCGGGGTGCGGTCGGGAGCGGAGGTGAGCGGCTTCCAGGTGATCCGCTGCCGCCAGCCGTCGACGGTGTTCACCTCGCCGCGCCGGCGGCGCCAGTCCGCGAGCGCGGGGAGCACCTTGGACAGGGCGTCGCCGTCGACGTTCAGCGTCGATTCGAGCGAGGCGAAGTCCTCGTCCCGCACGGCGGACCAGAAGCCGTCGTCCTCGCCGCCGGGCGCGCCGGGGCCGGTGGCCGGCTGCGGTTGCGGCCAGAACCGCTGGTGCTGGAAGGGGTAGGTGGGCAGGTCGGTGCGGCGGGGCCGGTCCTGGCCGAGGAGGGCGGGCCAGTGCGGGTCGAGGCCGTCGACGTGCAGCCGGGCGAGCGCGGTGAGCAGGGACTCCTCCTCGTCGCGGCCCTTGCGCAGGGCCGGTACGGCCACCGCCGTCGAGGCCAGGGCGTCGAGGGTGTCCTGGGCCATGGCGCACAGCGAGCCGTCGGGGCCGAGCTCCAGGAAGACGGAGGCGCCGCGCTCGGCGAGGGTGCGGACGCCGTCGCCGAAGCGGACGGCCTCGCGTACGTGGCGCACCCAGTAGTCCGGGGAGCACACCTGCTCCTCGGTCGCCGCCTCGCCGGTCAGGTTGGACACGAGCGGGATCGCCGGGGCGTCGTAGCTGATGCTCCGGGTGACCCGTCGGAAGTCCTCGAGAATGGCGTCCATGTGCAGGGAGTGAAACGCATGGCTCACCCGCAAACGCCTAGTCTTGCGCCCGTCGGCCGTGAATTTCTCCGCGATGGCGAGCACCGCGTCCTCGTCCCCGGAGAGGACCACCGACTCCGGTCCGTTGATCGCGGCGACCGACACGCCGTCGGTCAGGTGTGCCAGTACCTCGCTCTCGGCGGCTTGGACGGCGACCATGGCGCCGCCCTGGGGCAGGGCGTTCATCAGCCTCGCCCGCGCGGCCACCAGGCGGCAGGCGTCCTCCAGGGAGAACACCCCGGCCACGTGTGCCGCCGCGATCTCGCCGACGGAGTGCCCGGCGACGAAGTCGGGGCGGATGCCCCAGGACTCCACCAGCCGGAACAGCGCCACCTCGATGGCGAACAGCGCGGGCTGGGTGTAGCCGGTGCGGTCCAGCCGCTCGGCGTCGTCGAACATGACGTCCCGCAGGGGCCGTTCGAGCTCGGCGTCCAGGTGCGCGGTCACCTCGTCGAGGGCCTCGGCGAACACCGGGAAGCGGGCGTGGAGCTCGCGGCCCATGCCGACGCGCTGCGAGCCCTGGCCGGAGAAGAGCACCGCGAGCTTGCCGCGGCGGGCCACCTCGCCGCCCAGGACTACATGGGGCGAGGCGAGGCCGTCGGCGAGCGAGGCGAGGCCCTGGAGCAGGTCGTCGCGGCCGCCGGCGAGGACCGCGGCCCGGTGCGCGAAGGCCGACCGGGTCGTGGCCAGGGCCTGTGCGAGGGCGGCGGGGGTGAGTCCGGGCCGCGCGCTCACATAGGCGTGCAGCTGCCTGGCCTGGTCCCGCAGTGCTTCGGGTACGGCGGCCGACACGGGCACGGGCAGCAGGCCGGGCTCCTCCGCGGCCTCGGGCCCGGGTCCGGCGGCCGGTGCGGGCTGCTCGATGATGACGTGGGAGTTGGTGCCGCTGGCGCCGAAGGCGGAGATGCCCGCCCGGCGCGGGCGGCCCGTCTCCGGCCAGTCGGCTGCTTCGGTCAGCAGCTCGACCGCGC
The DNA here is from genome assembly GCF_039521185.1 of Streptomyces blastmyceticus. Lineage (NCBI taxonomy): Bacteria > Bacillati > Actinomycetota > Actinomycetes > Kitasatosporales > Streptomycetaceae > Streptomyces > Streptomyces blastmyceticus. Next base: position 115,988 of record NZ_BAAABW010000026.1, read on the forward strand.
CGGCGGTCCAGTCGACGTGTGTCGAGGGCTCGTCGATGTGCAGCGTCCTGGGCAGGACGCCGTGGCGCATCGCCATGACCATCTTGATCACTCCCGCGACGCCGGCGGCGGCCTGGGTGTGCCCGATGTTGGACTTCAGCGACCCCAGCAGCAGCGGCTGTTCGCGGTCCTTGCCGTAGGTGGCGAGCAGGGCCTGCGCCTCGATGGGGTCGCCCAGCGTGGTGCCCGTGCCGTGGGCCTCCACGGCGTCCACGTCGGCCGGTGCCAGCCCGGCGTTGGCCAGGGCCCGGCGGATGACGCGGCGCTGCGAAGGGCCGTTGGGGGCGGTGAGGCCGTTGGAGGCACCGTCCTGGTTGACGGCCGAACCGCGCAGGACCGCGAGGACCTCGTGCCCGTTGCGCCGGGCGTCCGAGAGCCGCTCAAGGACGAGGACGCCGACGCCCTCGGACCAGCCGGTGCCGCCGGCCGAGGAGGAGAAGGCCCGGCAGCGGCCGTCCGCCGAGAGGGCTCCCAGCTCCCCGAACTCGACGAAGTTCACCGGGCTGGACATCACGGTCACACCGCCGGTGAGCGCGATCGAGCACTCGCCGTTGCGCAGGGCCTGAGCGGCGAGGTGGACCGCCACCAGCGACGACGAGCACGCCGTGTCGACGCTGACGGACGGGCCCTCCAGGCCGAAGCTGTAGGACACCCGGCCGGAGAGCAGGCTGGCCGACTGCGCGGTCTGCGCGTGGCCCAGCTGGCCGGCCTCGGGCCGGTAGTCGCCCGAGCCGCCGCCGATGAACACGCCCGTGTCGCCGCCGCGCAGCTCCGCCGGGTCGATGCCGGTGCGCTCCAGCGCCTCCCAGGCGGCTTCCAGCAGGATGCGCTGTTGCGGGTCCATCACCATCGCCTCGCGCGGTGAGATCCCGAAGAAGCCGGGGTCGAAGTCCGCCACGTCGTAGAGGAATCCGCCTTCGCGGGCGACGGTCCGGCCCCGGCCGTCCCGGTCGCCGTGCAGCAGCCGGTCCAGGTCCCAGCCCCGGTCGGCGGGGAAGCCGCCGATGGCGTCCACGTCCCCCATGACCAGGTTCCACAGGTCCTCGGGCGAGCGGACCCCGCCCGGGTAGCGGCAGCTCATGCCGACGATCACGATGGGGTCGTCCGCCGCGGCGGCGCGCACCGCCGGGGCGTCCGTCCCGGGCTGCTCCTCGCCGTCCTCGCCGAGGAGTTCGGCCAGCAAGTGGCCGGCCAGCGCCTCGGCGGTGGGGTAGTCGAAGACGAGGGTGGCGGGCAGGGCCAGACCCGTCGCGGTGGCGAGCTGGTTGCGCAGGTCGACGGCGGTCAGCGAGTCGAAGCCGAGGTCCTTGAAGGCCTGTCCGGAGGGGACGGCATCGGCGTCGGCGAACCCGAGCACCGAGGCCGCCTCGCCGCGGACCACGGCCAGCAGCGCCTCGGTCCGCTCCGCGGCCGGGCGGGCCGCGAGTTCGGCCCGGAGGCCGGACGCGGGTCCCGCCGTGCCGGGCTCGGCGGGGCCCGCCAGTGCCTCGCGGGCCTCGGGCAGGTCCGTGAAGAGGGCGCCGGGCCGGGTGCGGGCGAAGGCCGGCGCGAACCGGTCCCACCGCACGTCGGCGACCGTCACCGAGGAGGCGTCGGTGCCGACGGACCGGGCGAGCGCGGTCAGGGCCCGCCGGGGGTCCATCGCGGGCAGCCCGTTGGCCCGCAGGTGCGCGGCCATGCCATCGGGGGCGGTGTCCGCCCAGGCGCCCCAGGAGACCGACAGGGCGCGCAGTCCGCGGGCGCGGTAGCGCTGGGCCAGGGCGTCGAGGAGGGCCCCGGCGGCCGCGTCCGCTCCCCTGCCGTTCACGCCCCACGTCCCGGCGATCGTGGAGAAGAGGACGAACGCGTCCAGGGGCCGTCCGCCGGTCGCCGCGTCGGCCACGGCCACCAGGTTCTCGGCGCCGGCGTGCAGCGCGGTCAGGGCCGCGCCCGGCTCGTCGGCGGAGGGCGCTCCCTCCTCACCGGCGTACACCACCGCGGTCAGCGGCTGGGTCCCGGGAAGGTCGGCGAGCGCGGTCAGCAGCGCTTCGCCATCGGCCGGGGAGCAGGTGACGAGCGTCAGCTCCGTGCCCAGTCCGGCGAGTTCGGCGCTCAGGTCCGTGACGTCCGGTGCGGTGGCCGTGGCCAGCAGGACGCGCTGGGCGCCCTGCTCCGCGAGCCAGCGGACGAGGTGTCCGCCGGAGCCGGCCACGTCGCCTGCGACCAGGACCGTGCCGGCCGGCTGCCACGGCGCCGACGGGGCGTCGGCCGTGGCGCGCGTCAGCCGGCGCCCGAAGGCGCCCGAGGGCCGCAGGGCCACCTGGTCCTCGCCGTCCGTGCCGGACAGGACGGTGCGGAGGCGGTCCGCCGAGCGGCGGTCGAGCACGTGCGGTACGTCGACGAGCCCGCCCCAGCGGTCCGGGTGCTCCAGGGCCGTCACGCGGCCGAGTCCCCACACCGCCGCCTGGGCGGCGCTCGTCTCCGTGTCCGAGCGGCCGACCGACACCGCGCCGCGGGTGACGTACCACAGCGGGGCGTCGATCCCGGCGTTCGCCAGGGCCTCCACCGCCTCGCCCGGCCGGGCCGGGCCCGCGGGGAGGGTGTCGGCGGCCGGGGCCGCGAGCAGGGAGACGACGCCGGTGAACCGGTGTCCTTCCAGGGCGGGTTCGGTGAGGCGCGCGCTCAGTGCGGCGGGGTCGGCCGGGGCGGCCTCGATCACGACGGCGTCGTCGCCGAGGGCCGCGAGCACGGCGGCGGTCCACTCGTCGGCGGCGGTTCCCGCCGGGACGAGCGCCAGCCACGGTCCGGTGAATGTGCCCGGAGCGGCTCCGGTGAGCGGCTTCCAGGTCACGTGGTAGCGCCAGCCGTCGGCGGCCGATCCCTCGACGCGCTTGCGGCGCCAGGTCGACAGGGCGGGCACGAGGGCGGACAGCGAGGCGTCGTCCAGCTCCAGGTCGGCCGACAGCGCCGCCAGGTCCTCGCGCTCCACCGCGGCCCAGAACTCGGCGTCCGCCGGGTTCTGCGGGCCGTCCTGCGCGGCCCCCGCGGGGGCGCTCTCCGGCCAGAACCACTCGCGTTGGAACGGGTACGTCGGCAGGTCGGTGCGGCGGGCGCCGGTGCCGTCGAAGAGCCCGGCCCAGTCCACGTCCGCACCCGCGACGTGCAGCCGCGCGAGGGCGGTGAGGAGGGCGATCTCCTCGGGGCGGTCCTTGCGGAGGGCCGATACGGCCACGGAGGTGTCGTCCAGGGTGTGCTGGGCCATGGCCGTCAGCACACCGTCGGGGCCCAGCTCCAGGAAGACGGAGGCGCCTTCGGTGGCGAGGGTGCGTACACCGTCGGCGAAGCGGACCATCTCACGGACGTGGCGGACCCAGTACTCGGCCGAGCACACCAGCTCTTCCGTGGCGAGCCCGCCCGTCACGTTGGAGACGACCGGGATCCGCGGCGCCTGGTAGGACAGGCCCTCGGCGACCCGGCGGAAGTCCGCCAGCATCGGCTCCATGAGCGCGGAGTGGAAGGCGTGGCTCACCGACAGCCGCTGCGTCTTGCGGCCCTCGGCGGCGAATTCCTCGGCGATGCCGAGCACTTCGGCCTCCTCGCCCGCGAGGACGACCGACTCCGGACCGTTGACCGCCGCGATCGACACGCCGTCCACCAGCCGCCCGGCGACCTCTTCCTCCGCGGCCTGGACGGCGACCATCGCACCGCCCGCGGGCAGTGCCTGCATCAGGCGTGCCCGCGCCGCGACGAGCCGGCAGGCGTCCTCCAGGGAGAACACCCCGGCCACGTGAGCCGCCGCGATCTCACCGATCGAGTGACCCGCGACGAAGTCCGGGCGGATTCCCCAGGATTCGGCCAGCCGGAACAACGCCACCTCGACGGCGAACAGAGCGGGCTGAGTGAACCCGGTCTCGTCCAGCCCCTCCGCGTCGCCGAACATGACGTCCTGCAGCGAGCGTTCCAGCTCCGTGTCGAAGTGGGCCGCCACCGCGTCGAGGGCCTCGGCGAACACCGGGAAGCGGACGTAGAGCTCCCGCCCCATGCCGACGCGCTGCGCACCCTGCCCCGAGAACAGCACCGCGAGCTTCCCGGTGTCTCCCCGGGTGACGCCGCGCGCGAGTTCCGAGACCCGCCCGCCGTCGGCCAGGAGCACCGCGCGGTGGGCGAACGCGGCCCTGCCGGTGGCGAGGGAGTAGCCCACGTCGACCGGGGACGGGCCGCTCAGCGCGGAGATCCGCTCGATCTGGGCCGCCAGCGCGGCCTCGGACTTGGCCGACACCGGCCAGGGCACCGCGCCCTGCTCCGTGGCGGGCGCTTCCGCCCCGGGCTCGGGCTCCGTCTCCGGGGCCTGCTCGATGATGACGTGGGCGTTGGTGCCGCTGACGCCGAAGGCGGAGACGCCGGCCCGCCGGGCGTGCCCGGTCTCGGGCCAGGCCCGCTCCTCGGTGAGGAGCGAGACCGCACCGGCCGTCCAGTCGACGTGCGAGGTCGGGGCGTCGACGTGCAGGGTCCTGGGCAGGGTGCCGTGGCGCATCGCCATGACCATCTTGATGATGCCCGCGGCGCCGGCCGCGGCCTGGGTGTGGCCCAGGTTCGACTTGACCGCGCCGAGCAGCAGCGGGAGTTCGCGGTCCTGTCCGTAGGCGGCCATGAGGGCGTGTGCCTCGATGGGGTCGCCGAGCGTGGTGCCGGTGCCGTGGGCCTCGACTGCGTCGACGTCGGCGGGGGCGAGGCCTGCGTCGGCCAGTGCCTCGCGGATGACGCGCTGCTGGGCACGCCCGTTGGGGGCGGTCAGGCCGTTGGAGGCGCCGTCCTGGTTGACGGCGGTGCCGCGGACGATGCCCAAGACCTCGTGGCCGTTGCGGCGGGCGTCGGAGAGACGCTCAAGGACGAGGACGCCGACACCCTCGGACCAGCCCGTGCCGTCGGCCGCGTCGGCGAAGGCCTTGATTCGGCCGTCGGGGGCAAGCCCGCCCTGGACGGTGAACTCGGTGAAGGAGTCGGGACCGGACATCACCGAGACGCCGCCGGCCAGGGCGAGCGTGCACTCGCCGCTGCGCAGGGACTGCGCGGCCATGTGCAGGGCGACGAGGGAGGAGGAGCAGGCGGTGTCGACGGTGACGGCCGGGCCCTCCAGGCCGAGGGCGTAGGAGAGCCGGCCGGACATGACGCTGGCGGTGTTGCCGGTGGCGACGTGGCCGCGGACGTCTGCGGTGCCCTTGCGCAGGAGCGTGGCGTAGTCCTGGCCGTTGGTGCCGACGAAGACGCCGGTGCGGCTGCCGCGCAGGGTGGTCGCGTCGATCCCGGCACGCTCGAAGACCTCCCAGGTGGTCTCAAGCAGCAGGCGCTGCTGGGGGTCCATGGCCAGGGCCTCGCGGGGCGAGATGCCGAAGAAGGAGGCGTCGAAGAGGCCGACGCCGTCGAGGAATCCGCCGTCGAGGGTCGCGGAGGCGCCCCGGGCGAGCTCGTCCAGGTCCCAGCCGCGGTCGGCGGGGAATCCGGCGATCGCGTCCTCGCCGCGGCTCAGGAGCCGCCAGAGGTCTTCGGGGGATGCGACGCCGCCGGGGAAGCGGCAGCTCATGCCGACGATGGCGATGGGGTCCTCGGACACCGCACGGCCGGCCTGCGCGGGGGTGCCGGGGGCCTCCTCGGGCAGGGCGCCGAGGAGCTCGGTGAGCAGGAACTCGGCGAGGGCGTGCGGGGTCGGGTAGTCGTAGACGAGGGTCGCGGGCAGCTTCAGCCCGGTCGTGACCGTCAGGGCGTTGCGCAGTTCGACGATGGTCAGCGAGTCGAAGCCGAGGTCGCTGAAGGCCTGGTCGGCGCCGATGGCGCCGGTGCCGGAGTGCCCGAGGACCGCGGCCACCTGTCCGCGCAGGAGGTCGAGGACGAACCGCGGGCGCGCGGCCGGGGAGAGCCCGGCGAGCTGCCGGCGCAGTGCGGGTTCCCGCAGGGCTGTCTCCCGGGCTCCGGCGGGTGCCGTGGTGGCGGCCCGGCGCAGCTCGGGGAGGTCGCCGACGGAGGGGTTGGGGCGGAGCGCGGTGAAGACGTCCGCGTAGCGCTCCCAGTCGACGTCGACGAGGGTCGTGGCCGTGTCGCCGTGTTCGATGGCGTGGCGCAGCGCCGTGAGGGCGAGTTCGGGTGCCATGGGCGTGAAGCCGCCGCGGCGGACGCGGCTGTCGACACCGGGTCCGTCGGCGGCCATGCCTGCCTCGGCCCAGGGGCCCCAGCCGAGGGAGGTCGCGGGCAGGCCCGCCGCGCGGCGGTGCTCGGCGAAGGCGTCGAGGAAGGCGTTGGCGGCGGCGTAGTTGCCCTGGCCGGGGGCGCCGAGGGTGCCGGCGACGGAGGAGAAGAGGACGAAGGCGGTCAGGCCGTGGTCCCGGGTCGCCTCGTGCAGGTTGACGGTGGCGGTGACCTTGGCACGCAGGACGGCGGTGAACTTCTCGGGGGTGAGGGTGTCCACGGTGCCGTCGTCGACGGTGCCTGCGGTGTGGAACACCGCGGTGAGCGGGTGTTCCCCGGGGATCGCGGCGAGTACGGCGGTGAGCGCGTCGCGGTCGGCGGTGTCGCAGGCGGCCAGGGTGACGCGGGCGCCCGAGTCCTCCAGTTCGGCCCGCAGTTCCCCGGCTCCCGGCGCGTCGGCGCCGCGGCGGCTGACGAGCAGCAGGTGCCGGGCGCCCCGTGCGGCGAGCCAGCGGGCGACGTGGCCGCCCAGGGCGCCGGTGCCGCCGGTGACGAGCACGGTGCCGCCGGGCCGGAACTCGCCGGGCGCGGGGGCGTCCCCGACGGGGTGGTGGGCCAGCCGGCGGGCGTACGTCGCGGTGGCGCGCACGGCGAGCTGGTCCTCGCCGTCGCTTCCGGCGAGCACGGTGGCCAGTCGGCGCAGGGTGGTGTCGGCGAGCTCGTCGGGGAGGTCGACGAGGCCGCCCCAGCGCTCGGGGTGCTCCAGGGCGACCACCCGGCCGAGGCCCCAGGCGGCTGCCTGGGCGGGGCGGGCGAGCTGTTCGGAGCGGCCGACCGCCACGGCGGTGCGCGTCACGCACCACAGGGGTGCGTCGATGCCGGCGTCGCCCAGTGCCTGTACGGCGGCCGTCGTCAGCAGCAGGCCGGCGGGTGCGTCGGGGGCGTCCCGCCCGTCCTCGTCGGCCACGGCCAGCAGGGACAGTACGCCTGTGAACCCGTCGCCTTCGGCGGCCAGTTCGCGCAGGCGGTCGGCCAGGGCCTCGCGCTGCGGGGTGGTGACGTCGAGGCGGACGGTGTCGGTGGCGAGGGCGCCGGTGACCGCGTCGAGCCACGCCGGGTCGGCGGCGCCGGCCGGGGCGAGCACCAGCCAGGTGCCGGACGGGGTCGCGGTGCGGGAGGCGCCGGTCAGGGGCTTCCAGGTGACCCGGTAGCGCCAGCCGTCGACGGTGGAGCGCTCGACGCGCTTGCGGCGCCAGGACGCCAGGGCGGGCACGACGGCGGTGAGGGTGTCGTCGTCCAAGTCCAGGGAGGTGCCCAGGGACGCGATGTCCGCGCGCTCGACCGCCGACCAGAACGCGGCGTCCGCCCCGTCGGCGGGGCCCTGTGCGGCGGAGGTCGCGGCGGGCGTCTCGGGCCAGTAGCGCTCGCGCTGGAAGGGGTAGGTCGGCAGGTCGGTCCGCCGGGCGCCGGTACCGGCGAACACCGCGGGCCAGTCGACCCGTACGCCGTGCGTGTGGAGCCGGGCGAGTGCCGTGGTGAGGGCCTGGCCCTCGGGGCGGTCGCGGCGCAGGGCCGGGACGGCGACGGCGCCGCTCTCCTCGTCGGCGGTCGCGCGGACCGCGCCGGAGAGCACTCCGTCCGGGCCGAGTTCGAAGAAGGTGGTCACACCGTGCTCGGTGAGCCGGCGGACGGCGTCGGCGAAGCGGACGGTGCCGCGGACCTGTCCGGTCCAGTACTCCGGCGAGCGGAGCTCGTCGGCGGTGACGAGAGTGCCGGTGACGGTGGACACGAACGGCAGCGAGGGCACGCCGTAGGTGACGCCGGCGGCGACGCGGGCGAAGTCCTCCAGCATCGCGTCCATGTGCGGCGAGTGGAAGGCGTGGCTGACGCGCAGCCGCTTGGTGCGGCGGCCGAGCTCCTCGAAGCGGGCCGCGAGGGCGAGCACCGCGTCCTCGTCGCCCGCGATGACCAGGGACGACGGGGTGTTGACGGCGGCGACGGAGACACGCCCCTCGTACGTGGCGAGCAGGGGCAGCACCTCGTCCTCGGACGTCTCGACGGAGGCCATGGCACCGCCCGTGGGCAGGGCGGCCATCAGCCGGGCGCGGGCCGCGACGAGGGTGCAGGCGTCCGCCAGGGAGAGGACTCCGGCGGCGTGCGCGGCGGCGAACTCGCCGATGGAGTGCCCGGCGACGTAGTCGGGGCGCAGGCCCCAGGACTCGGCGAGCCGGAACAGCGCCACTTCGAGGGCGAAGAGGGCCGGCTGGGTCCAGCCGGTGTCGTCGAGCAGCGCGGCCTCGGGGGTGTCCGGTGCGGCGAACAGGATCTCCCGCAGCGGGCGGTCGAGTTCGAGATCGAGGCGGGCCAGTACGGCGTCCAGTGCCTCGGCGAAGACCGGGTGGCGTTCGTAGAGCTCGCGTCCCATGCCCGGGCGCTGGCTGCCCTGGCCGGTGAAGAGGAAGGCCAGGCGGCCGCGGCTCCGGCCGCCGGTGATCAGGCCGGCGGTGGGGGTGCCGTCGCGCAGGGCGGCCAGGGCGTGGGCGAGCGCGTCGTGGTCGTCGGTGACGACGGCCGCGCGGTGCTCCAGGGCGGCCCGGGTGGTGGCGAGGGAGTAGGCGAGGTCGGTGAGGGGCGCTCCGGGGTGGTCGGTGAGGTGGGACAGGAGGCGGCCGGCCTGGGCGCGCAGGCCCTCTTCGGTGCGTCCGGACAGTGTCAGGGGGACGGCTCCGGCCGTGCGGGCCGTGTCCGTCGCCTCCTCCTCGGGCCGCTCGTCCGGCGCCTGTTCGAGGATGGTGTGGACGTTGGTGCCGCTGAGTCCGAAGGAGGAGACGCCCGCGCGGCGCGGGTGTCCGGTGGCCGGCCAGGCCTCCGGCTCGGTGAGCAGCCGGATGGCGCCGGAGCTCCAGTCGACGTGCGAGGAGGGCCGGTCGATGTGCAGGCTCCGCGGTACGGCCTCCTGGCGCATGGCCATGACCATCTTGATGACGCTGGCGATGCCGGACGCCATCTGGGTGTGGCCGATGTTGGACTTGACGGAGCCGAGCAGCAGCGGCTGCTCCGGGTCGCGGTCCTGTCCGTAGGTGGCCAGGAGCGCCTGGGCCTCGATGGGGTCGCCGAGGGCGGTGCCGGTGCCGTGTCCGTCGACGACGTCGACCTCGGCGGCGGCCACGCCGGCGTTGGCGAGGGCCTGGCGGATGACGCGCTGCTGGGACGGGCCGTTGGGGGCGGTCAGGCCGTTGGAGGCGCCGTCCTGGTTGACGGCGGAGCCGCGGATCACGGCCAGGACCTCGTGCCCGTTGCGGAGGGCGTCGGAGAGCCGCTCGACGAGGACGAGGCCGACGCCTTCGGCCAGGCTCATGCCGTCGGCGGCGTCGGAGTAGGCCTTGCAGCGGCCGTCGGCCGCCATCGCCCGCTGCCGGCTGAAGCCGACGAAGGGGAACGGCGTGGACATGATGCTGACGCCGCCTGCGAGGGCGAGGGAGCTCTCGCCGTTGCGCAGCGACTGGCAGGCCAGGTGCAGGGCGACGAGGGAGGAGGAGCAGGCGGTGTCGAGCGAGACGGCCGGGCCCTCGAAGCCGTAGGTGTAGGCCAGGCGGCCGGACAGGACGCTGGAGATGCTGCCGGTGATCGCGTGTCCCTCGGCGCCCTCCGGGCTCGCGGCGTTGGCGGCGTAGTCCTGGTAGCTGGCGCCGATGAAGGTGCCCGTGCCGCTGCCGCGCAGGGTGGCGGGGTCGATGCCGGCGCGCTCCAGCGCCTCCCAGGAGGTCTCGAGCAGCAGGCGCTGCTGGGGGTCCATGGCCAGCGCCTCGCGGGGCGAGATGCCGAAGAAGGAGGCGTCGAAGTCGGCGGCGTCGTGGAGGAAGCCGCCCCGGGTCGAGTAGGTGCGGCCCGGCCGGTCGGGGTCGGGGTCGTAGAGGCCCTCGGTGTCCCAGCCGCGGTCGGTGGGCCACTCGCCGGTGGCGTCGCCGCCCTCGGCGACGAGCCGCCACAGGTCCTCCGGGGAGGCGATGCCGCCCGGGTAGCGGCAGCTCATGCCGATGATGGCGATCGGCTCGTCGTCGGCGGGGGCCGCGGCGGCGTGCACGGCGGCGGCTGTCCCGGTGCCGGCGCCCGCGATCGCGTCGCGCAGGAAGGCCACGAGCGCGAGCGGGCTGGGGTGGTCGAAGACCACGGTGCTCGGCAGGGTGAGCCCGGTGACGGCGGCGATCCGGTTGCGCAGGTCGACGGCGGTGAGGGAGTCGAAGCCGACGTCGCGGAAGGCCCGCTGCTCGGAGAGTACGTCCGGCGAGGCGTGGCCGAGCGCGGTGGCCGCCTCGGCGCGTACCAGGTCGAGCAGGAGGCGGTCCTGCTCGGGGGTGGTCAGGGCGAGGAGCCTGGCGGTGAACTCGTTGCCGGAGGCCGGGGTTTCGGCGCTCCGCTCCTCCAGCCGCCGGACCTCGGGCAGGTCCGCGAAGAGAGGTGCGGGCCGCGCCGAGGTGAAGACCGGGTGGTAGCGCTCCCAGTCCACGTCGGCAATCGCGAGGACCGTCTCGTCGTCGTCGAGGGCCTGCCGCAGTCCGGTGAGGGCGAGCTGCGGGTCCATGAAGACGAGTCCGCTGCGGCGGATCTGGCCGGGGTCGACGCGGCCGAGCTTCAGGTCGTCGGCCCAGATGCCCCAGGAGACGGCCGTGGCCCGGGCGCCCCGGGCGCGGCGGTGCTCGGCGAGGGCGTTGAGGTAGGCGTTGCCGGCGACGTAGGCGGCGTGCGCCCCGCTGCCCCACATGCCGGCGGAGGAGGAGTACAGGACGAAGGCGTCGAGCTCGTCGTCGTCGAGGAGTTCGTCGAGGTGCCGGGCGCCGGAGACCTTGGCGTCGACGACCTTCGCGAAGGCGTCGAGGGTCGTCTCCGCGAGCGGCGCGAGCTCGATGGTGACGGCGGTGTGGACGACCGTGCGGACGGTGCGGCCCTCGGCCTTGAGCGCCCCGAGCATGTCCGCGACCGCGTCGCGGTCGGTCAGGTCGCAGGCGACGGTGGTGGCTTCGCAGCCCAGCTCGGCGAGTTCCCGTACGAGCTCCGCCGCGCCGGGTGCCGCCGGGCCGCGCCGGCTGGTCAGCACGATGTGCTCGGCGCCCTGCCGGGCGAGCCAGCGGGCCAGGTGCGGGGCGAGCGTGCCCGTGCCGCCGGTGACGAGGGTGGTGCCGCGGGGCGACCAGGGGCGGGCCGGGTCCGGGTCCGCGGAGGCGGCGCGCACGATGCGGCGGGCGAGGACGCCCGAGGCGCGGACGGCGAGTTGGTCCTCGCCTGTGCGGTTGGTGAGGACGGCGGCCAGGCGTTCCGCGGCGCGCCGGTCGAGCTGTTCGGGCAGGTCGACGACGCCGCCCCAGCGCTCCGGGTGTTCGAGGGCAGCCGTCCAGCCGAGGCCGTGTATCTGGGCCTGGGCGGGCCGGGTCAGCCGGTCCGCGCGGCCGGTGGAGACGGCGCCCCGGGTCAGGCACCACAGGGGTGCGCCGGTGCCGGTGTCGCCGAGTGCCTGGACGAGCGAGACGGTCAGGGCGAGGCCGGTGGTGAGCGCCGGGTGGTGCGCGCTCGGTTCCTCGGCCGCGGCCAGCAGGGACACCACACCCGTGAGCTCGGTGAGGTCTGCGAGCTCCGTCAGGCGGGCGGCGAGGACCGTACGGTCCTCGCATGCCTCGTCCAGGACGAGCGTGCGCGGGTCGGCGCCGTGGGCGGCGAGTGCGTCCGTGACGTCGTCGGCGTCGGTTCCCCCGGCGGTGACGACGAGCCAGGTGCCGGTCAGGTCAGCGGCGGGCAGGGCGGTCAGCGGCTGCCATGCGGCGCGGTACCGCCAGGAGTCCACGGTCGACAGGTCGCGGCGGTGCTTGCGCCAGTGCGAGAGCGCCGGGAGCACGGGGGCCAGCGAGGTGCGGTCGAGGTGCAGGCTGGAGGCGAGGGAGTCGACGTCCTCCTCCTCGACCGCCGTCCAGAACTCCGCGTCCGCGGGGTCGGTTTCGTGGCGGTCCCGCGGTGCGGCGGGTACGGCCCACAGGTATTCGCGCTGGAAGGGGTAGGTGGGCAGCGGCACCCGGCGGGCCCCGGTGCCGGCGAAGAAGCGGGACCAGTCGGCGGTCGCGCCGCGGACGAAGGCCTCGGCGAGCGAGGTCAGGAAGCGGTCGGTGCCGTCGGCCCCGCGGCGGAGCGTGCCGAGCACCACGGCCCGGGTGTCCGCCGCCTCGGCCGTCTCCTGGATGCCCATGGAGAGGACGGGGTGGGAGCTGACCTCGATGAAGAAGCGGTGGTCCCGTGCGAGGAGTTCGCGCACGGCGGGCTCGAAGCGGACGGTCTGCCGGAGGTTGGTGTACCAGTAGTCGGCGTCGGGGACGCCAGAGCCGGCCGCAGTGTCCAGCCAGTCGCCGGTGACGGTGGAGAAGAAGGGTACCTGCGGGGCGCGCGGCCGGACCGGCGCGAGGGCGTCGCGCAGTTCGTCGCGCAACAGCTCGACCTGCGCGGAGTGCGAGGCGTAGTCCACGGCGATGCGCTTGGCGCGGATGTCGGCGGCGGCCAGCTCGGCCAGCAGGGCGTCCAGCGGTTCGGGGGCGCCGGAGACGACGACGGAGCGGGGTCCGTTGACGGCGGCGACGGACAGGCCCTCGTATGCGGCGAGACGCTCTTCGACCTCGGCCACGGGCAGCGGGACCGACATCATGCCGCCGGATCCGGCCAGCACCCGGGCGATGGCCTGGCTGCGCAGCGCGACGACCCGGGCGGCGTCCTCCAGTGACAGGGCGCCGGAGACGGCGGCGGCGGCGATCTCGCCCTGCGAGTGACCGACGACGGCGTCGGGGGTGATGCCGTGGGAGCGCCACAGTTCGGCCAGCGAGACCATGACGGCGAACGAGGCGGGCTGGACGACGTCGACGCGGTCGAGGGTGGGCGCGCCCTCGGCCTGGCGCAGCACGTCGATCAGCGACCAGTCGGTGAACGCCGAGAGGGCGGCCGCGCACTCGCGCAGGCGCTCGGCGAAGACCGGCGACTCCTCCAGCAGCCGCGCCCCCATGCCGGCCCACTGGGAGCCCTGGCCGGGGAAGACGAACACGGTCCTGCCGTCGGTGTCGGCGATGCCCTGGACGACGCCCGGGACGGACTGTCCCTCGCCGAGGGCCCGGAGGGCCGCCGCCTGCTCCTCGTCGCCGGTGCCGACGACGACGGCGCGGTGGTCGAGGAGTGTGCGCGAGGCCACCAGGCTGTGGCCGGTGTCGAGGGCGCCGGGCGGCTGCTCGCCGTCGAGGAGGGCGGCGAGGTTCGCGGCCTGGGCGCGCAGGGCGCCCGGGGTCCGCGCGGACAGCACCCAGGGGACGGCACCGCCGGCCGGGGGCAGCGGCTCCGCTTCCTGTGCGGGGTCCGTCTCCTGCGGTCGGGGCGCCTCTTCGAGGACGGTGTGGGCGTTGGTGCCGCTGATGCCGAAGGACGAGACCGCGCAGCGGCGCGGGCGCCCGCCCTCGGGCCAGTCGGTGCGGTCGGTCAGCAGGGAAACCGCGCCGGAGGTCCAGTCGACGTGGCTGGAGGGGGTGTCGGCGTGCAGGGTGCGCGGCAGTTCGCCGTGGCGCAGTGCCATGACCATCTTGATGACGCCGGCCACGCCGGCCGCCGACTGGGTGTGACCGATGTTGGACTTCACGGAGCCCAGGAGCAGGGGGTGTTCGGCGTCGCGGGCCCGGCCGTAGGTGGCGAGCAGGGCCTGGGCCTCGATGGGGTCGCCGAGTGCGGTGCCGGTGCCGTGCGCCTCGACGGCGTCGATGTCCGCCGGGGCGAGACCGGAGTTGGCGAGGGCCTGGCGGATGACGCGCTGCTGGGACGGGCCGTTCGGGGCGGACAGGCCGTTGGAGGCGCCGTCCTGGTTGATGGCGGAGCCGCGGACGACGGCGAGGATCTCGCGGCCGTTGCGCCGCGCGTCGGAGAGCCGTTCCAGGACGAGGATGCCGACGCCCTCGGCGAGCGTCATGCCGTCGGCGCCGTCGGAGAACGCCTTGCACCGGCCGTCACCCGCGAGGGCCCGCTGCCGGCTGAAGGCGACGAAGGGGCTGGGGTTGGTCATCACGGTCGCGCCGCCGGCCAGGGCCAGCGAGCTCTCGCCGTTGCGCAGCGACTGGCAGGCCAGGTGCAGGGCGACCAGGGACGAGGAGCAGGCCGTGTCGACGGTGACCGCCGGCCCTTCGAGGCCGAAGAGGTAGGCCAGCCGCCCGGAGAGGACGCTCGGGCTGGTGCCGGTCACCAGGTGGCCCGCGGAGGGGTCGTCGACGCCGAGGCCGTACTCCTGGTAGGTGGAGCCGATGAAGGTTCCGGTCGCCGTGGAGTGGACCGTCGCGGGGTCGATGCCGGCCTGCTCGAACGCCTCCCAGGTGGTCTCCAGCAGCAGGCGCTGCTGGGGGTCCATCGACAGGGCCTCGCGCGGCGAGATGCCGAAGAAGCCGGCGTCGAACTCGCCCGCGTCGTGCAGGAATCCGCCCTGGGTGGAGTACGTCGTGCCGTTGTTGTCCGGATCCGGGTGGTAGAGGTCGGTGTTCCAGCCGCGGTTGACGGGGAAGTCGGAGATGGCGTCGACGCCGTCGGAGATCAGCTCCCAGAACTGTTCCGGGGAGCGGACGCCGCCGGGGAAGCGGCAGCTCATGCCGACGATGGCGATGGGCTCGTCGAGGCCGCCGGGTGACGGTACGGCCACGGCCGCCGCCTCGCCCGCCGTGCCGAGGAGTTCGGCGCGCAGATGGCGCGCGAGGGCGCCGGGGGTCGGGTAGTCGAAGACCAGGGTGGCGGGCAGGGACAGGCCGGTGAGCGCGGCCAGCCGCTTGCGCAGCTCCACGGCGGTCAGCGAGTCGAAGCCCGCCTCGCGGAAGGCGCGTCGCTCCGCGATGCCTTCGGCGGAGGTGTGGCCGAGGACGACGGCCGCCTCGGCCCGCACCAGGTCGGTCAGGAGCCGCTCCTGCTCGTCCTCGCCGAGGCCCCGCAGGCGGGCGGCGAACTCCGGTACGGCGCTCTCGCCTTCGGTGTGCGCGAGGGCCTGGACGTCGGCGAGCTCGTCGAAGAGGGGGCTGGGGCGGGAGGAGGTGAAGACGGGGTGGTAGCGGTCCCAGTCGACGTCGGCGACCGTGACGGTGACGTCCTGCTGGACGACCGCGCGGCGCAGTTCCGCCATGGCGGTGGCGGGGGCGAGGAAGCGCAGCCCCGTCCGCCGCAGCTGGTCGGCGACGGCCTCGTGGGTGGCCATGCCGAGCTCGCCCCAGGGGCCCCAGGCCACCGAGGTCGCGGGCAGGCCGCGGGCCCGCCGGTGTTCGGCGAGGGCGTCGAGGTAGGCGTTGGCGGCGCCGTAGGCGCTCTGCCCGGCGCTGCCCCAGACCCCGGCGATCGAGGAGACCAGGACGAAGAAGTCGAGGTCGTGTCCTTCGAGGAGGGCGTCGAGATGGGCCGCGCCGAGCATCTTCGCGGCCATCGCCTCCGCGGCGGCGTCCAGGGAGGTCTCCGTGAGGGGGGCCGCCTGGCCGACGCCGGCCGCGTGCACGACGCCGGTCAGCGGGTGCTCGTCCGGTACGGAGGCCAGCAGCGCGGCCAGCGCGTCGCGGTCGGCGGTGTCGCAGGCCGCGACGGTGACCCGGGCACCCAACTCCGAGAGCTCCGCGGCCAGTTCGGCAGCTCCTGGGGCGTCGGGGCCGCGGCGGCTGGTGAGGAGGAGGTGGTCGGCACCGCTGCGGGCGAGCCAGCGGGCGACCTCGGCGCCGAGCGCCCCGGTGCCGCCGGTGACGAGCACGGTGCCCCGCGCGGTGAAGGCGTCGGCCGGGGGCAGTCCGTCGAGCGGGTGGCGCACGAGGCGCCGGCCGAGCGCACCGGTCGCGCGGATCGCGATCTGGTCCTCGCCGCCCTGCGCGGCGAGGACGCTGACGAGGTGCTGGGTGGCGGGGCCGTCGAGGACGGCCGGCAGATCGATCAGGCCGCCCCACAGCTGCGGGTGTTCGAGGGCGGCGGCGCGGCCCAGGCCCCAGACCGCCGCCTGGAAGGGGGCGGTGAGCGGGTCGGCGGCGCCCGTGGTGACCGCGCCGCGGGTCAGGGCCCATACGGGGGCGGCGAGTCCGGTGTCGGCGAGCGCCTGGGTCAGGACGACGGTGAGCGCGAGGCCGGCCGGCGGCTCGGTGCCCGGCCTGTCGGCGAGTGCGAGCAGGGACAGCACTCCGGACAGGGGCCGTCCCGCGTCGCGTACGGCCTCCAGGCGGGCGGCGAGTACGGCACGTTCGCGGCAGTCCGCGTCCAGCACGAGCGTCTCGAACTGGGCGCCGTGGCCTCGCAGCGCCTCCACGATCTCGTCGCTGTCGGCGCCTTCGGCGGCCACGACCAGCCAGGTGCCGTCCAGAACGGGGGCGGCGGCCGGCCGTACCGGGCGCCAGGCGACGCGGTAGCGGGTGGAGTCCAGCAGCGCCTTCTCCTGCCGGAGCTGGCGCCAGGACGACAGGGCGGGCAACAGCGCGTAGAGGGAGGCGTGTTGTTCGTCGCGCAGGCCCAGGAGACCGGCGAGCCCCGCGGCGTCGCCGCGTTCGACGGCGCTCCACAGCTCGGCGTCCGCGGGGTCGGCGGCGGCCTGCGGGCCGCGGGCCGGGGCGGCCTCGGGCCAGTAGCGCTCGTGCTGGAAGGCGTACGTGGGCAGGTCCACGGTGCGCGCGCCCGTGCCGTTGAAGTACGCGGGCCAGTCGACGGCCGTGCCGCGGACGTGCAGGCGGGCGAGCGCGGTGGCCGCGCAGTGCTCCTCGCCGCGCCCGGTGCGCAGCATCGGGACGATGTGTGCGTCCGCGTCGTCGCCGAGGGCGTCCTGGGCGGCGGCCGACAGCACGCTGTCGGGGCCGAGTTCGAGGAAGGTGCCGGCACCGTGGTCGTGCGCGGCGCGCATGGTGTCGGCGAAGCGGACGGCGCCGCGGGCGTGCGCGACCCAGTAGCCGGCGGAGCGCAGCTCGTCGTCGGTGGCGGGGCGTCCGGTCAGGCCGGAGATGACGGTCACGTCGGGCGCGTGGTAGGTGAGCCCGGCGGCGACCTCGCGCAGCCCGTCGAGCGCGGGCTCCATGAGCGGCGAGTGGAAGGCGTGGCTGACCTCCAGGCGCTTGGTCTTGCGGCCCTGGGCGGCGAAGTGGGCGGCGATCTCCTCGACGGCGGCCAGGGTCCCGGCGACCACGACGCTGCGGGGGCCGTTGACAGCGGCGACGGAGACCTCGTGCTCGCGCCCGGCGAGCAGCGGCGCGAGTTCGTCCTCGGTGACCTGAAGGGAGATCATCGCGCCGCCGGCGGGCAGCTCCTGCATCAGCCGTCCCCGCGCGGTCACCAGGCGGGCCGCGTCGGGCAGCGAGAGGACGCCCGCGACGTGCGCGGCGGTGATCTCGCCGATGGAGTGGCCCAGCAGCACGTCGGGGCGGATGCCCCATGTGCGCAGCAGGCGGTGGAGCGCGACGCCGATGGCGAACAGCGCGGGCTGGGTCCACTCGGTGCGGCCCAGCAGCTCCGCCTCGGGGGTGCCCTCCTGAGCGAACAGGACGTCCTTCAGGGGGCGGTCCAGGTACGGGTCGAGGGCGGCGGCCACCTCGTCGAGGGCGGCGGCGAACGCGGGGAAGCGCGCGTGGAGTTCACGGCCCGCTCCCGGGCGCTGGCTGCCCTGCCCGGAGAACACCACGGCCAGCTTGCCGACGCCGCCGACCTCGCCCTCGGTCAGCGCGGGGTCCGGCCGGTCGGCGGCGAGCGCGGCGAGCGCGCGCAGCAGTTCGTCGCGGTCGCCGGTGACGACGGCCCGCTGGTCGAAGGCCGAGCGGGTGGTGGCGAGGGAGAGGCCGATGTCGGCCGGGTCGAGTGCGGGGCGGTCGTCGAGGAAGGCTCGCAGCCGGGCTGCCTGGTCCCGGAGCGCCGCCCGGCTCTTGGCGGACAGCGTCCACGGCACGGCGGCCGGTACGAGCGGCGGCTGTTCGCGCTCCTCGCGCGGGGCGGGGGCGGCCGGGGGCTCTTCGAGGACGACGTGTGCGTTCGTACCGCTGAAGCCGAAGGAGGAGACTCCGGCGCGCCGCGGCCGGCCCGCCTGCGGCCAGGGGGTCTCCTCGGTGAGCAGGCGCACGGCTCCGGCGTCCCACTCCACGTGCGAGGACGGCTCGTCGGCGTGCAGGGTGCGGGGCAGCACGCCCTGGTCCATGGCCATGACCATCTTGATGACGCCGGCCACGCCGGCCGCCGCCTGGGTGTGCCCGATGTTGGACTTCAGGGAGCCGAGCAGCAGCGGCCGCTCGGGGTCGCGGTCCTGCCCGTAGGTGGCGAGCAGGGCCTGGGCCTCGATGGGGTCGCCGAGCGTGGTGCCGGTGCCGTGCGCCTCCACCGCGTCGACGTCCGCGACGGACAGGCCGGCGCCGGCCAGTGCCTGCCGGATCACCCGTTGCTGGGAGGGGCCGTTGGGGGCGGTCAGCCCGTTGGACGCGCCGTCCTGGTTGACGGCGGAGCCCCGTACGACGGCCAGGATCCGGTGCCCGTTGCGCTGGGCGTCGGAAAGCCGTTCGAGGACGAGCATGCCGACGCCCTCGGCCCAGCCGACGCCGTCGGCGCTGTCGGAGAAGGCCTTGCAGCGGCCGTCCGGCGACAGGCCGCGCTGCCGGGAGAACTCGATGAGGGAGCCCGGCGTCGACATCACCGTGACGCCGCCGGCCAGGGCGAGCGAGCACTCCCCCGCGCGCAGGGCCTGCATCGCCCAGTGCATGGCGACGAGCGAGGACGAGCACGCCGTGTCGACGGTGACGGCGGGACCCTCGAGCCCGAGGGCGTAGGACACGCGCCCGGAGGCGATGCTCGGCGAGGTGCCGCTGCCCTGGTGGCCCTCGAACTGCCCGCCGGCGAGGACCATGGCGTAGTCGTTGTACATGACGCCGGCGAACACGCCGGTGCGGCTGCCGCGCAGGGACACCGGGTCGATGCCGGCGCGTTCGAAGGCCTCCCAGGACGCCTCCAGGAGCAGCCGCTGCTGCGAGTCGGTGGCCAGCGCCTCGCGGGGGCTCATGCCGAAGAACGCGGGGTCGAACTCGGGTGCCTCGTGCAGGAATCCGCCGAAGCGGCTGTAGGAGGTGCCGAGGTGGTCCGGGTCCGGGTCGTAGAGCGCCTCCAGGTCCCAGCCGCGGTCCGTGGGCAGGCCCGAGATGGCGTCGGTGCCCTCGCTGACCAGCCGCCACAGGTCCTCGGGCGAGGCGACGCCGCCCGGGTAGCGGCAGCTCATGCCGACGATGACGATGGGGTCCTGCTCGCCGGCGGCCCGGGGGGCGTCCGCCGTGACGGCGGCTTCGGAGCCCATGAGCTCGCCGAGGATGTGCGCGGCGAGCGCGGCGACGGTCGGGTAGTCGAAGACCACCGTCGCGGCGGTGCGCAGGCCGGTGGCGGTACGGAGCCGGTTGCGCAGTTCCACGGCGGTGAGCGAGTCGAAGCCCAGCTCCCGGAACGGGCGCTCCGCGTCGACCTCGGCGGCACCGGAGTGGCCGAGCACGGCGGCCACCTGACCGGCCACGAGGTCGCGCACCACCTCGTCGCGGTCGGCCTCCGGCAGCCGGGACAGCTGCTGGACGAGGCTCACGGCCGTCTCCGAGCCGGAGACCACCGAGCGGCGGACGGGGGTACGGACGAGGCCGCGCATGAGCGCCGGCACCTCGCCGCTGACGCGCAGGACGGACAGGTCGAGCCTGACCGGCAGCAGGACGGCGGCCGTCGCGGCGGTCGCGATGTCGAAGAGCGCGACGCCCTGTTCCTCGGTGAGCGCGGGCGTGCCCGCACGGGCCAGGCGCTGGAGGTCGTTGTCGGTCAGCCCGCCGGTCATGCCGCTTGTGGGCGCCCACGGGCCCCAGACCAGGGAGAGCCCCGGCAGCCCTTCGGTGCGGCGCAGTTGGGCGACGGCGTCGATGAAGGCGTTCGCGGCGGCGTAGTTGCCCTGGCCCGCGGCGCCCACGGTGCCGGAGAGGGAGGAGAAGACAACGAAGGCGGCCAGGTCCAGGCCCCGGGTGGCCTCGTGGAGGTGCCATACGGCATCGGCCTTGGGCCGCAGCACCGCACTGATCCGCTCGGGGGTCAGCGACTCGATCAGGCCGTCGTCGAGCGTGCCGGCGCTGTGCACGACGGCGGTGACGGGGTGCTCGGCGGGCACCGCGGCCAGCAGCCGGTCCACGGCGGCGCGGTCGGCGAGGTCGCAGGCCTCGACGGCCACCTGCGCGCCGTGCCCGGCCAGTTCGGCGACGAGCTCGTCGGCGCCCTCGGCGGCGAGGCCCCGGCGGCTGACGAGCAGCAGGTGCCGTACGCCGCGCTCGGCGACCAGGTGCCGGGCCAGTACGCGGCCCAGGCCGCCGGTGGCACCGGTGAGCACCACGGTGCCCTCGGGGTTCCACGGCGTGCCGCTCTCCGGCGCCTGGGCGCGGGCGAGCCGGGCGCCGAGCAGGGCGCCGCCGCGGATCGCGGTCTGCGGCTCGTCCGTCGCCAGGGCCCGGACGAGCTCCGGCGCGGTGGGCCCGGCGGGGTCGAGGTCCACCAGGCCGAAGCGGTCCGGGTGTTCGGTCTGCGCGGCACGCACCAGGCCCCAGACGGCGGCGGCCGCCGGGTCCGGCGCCTGACGGCCGTCGGTGGTGACCGCGCCGCGGGTGACGAAGACCAGCCGCGAGGCGGCGTACCGCTCGTCCTCCAGCCAGGACCGCAGCTGCTCCAGGACGTGGGCGGTGCGGGCGTGCGCGGAGGCGACCGGTTCGTCACCGGCGGTGCCGGCGACGGGGGCGAGGACGACCTCCGGTATCCCGGCGGTGGCCGGGCCGGGCAGTGCCGTGACCGTGCGGTCCGGCGAGGTCAGTGCTTCGGCGAGGCCGAAGAGGTCCGGGCCGAGGACGGCGACCGCGGAGGGCGCCGTTCCTGCGGGGTCCGGCAGCGGGGCCCAGCGCAGCTCGAACAAGGCGTCGCGTGCGAGGGAGGCGGCGGCGGTCAGCTGCTCGTCCGGCATCGCGCGCAGGACGAGCGAGCCCACGGAGGCCACGAGGGCGCCCGAGGTGTCGGCGACGGATATGGCCACCGCGTCGTCGTCGGCGCGGGTCAGCTTCACCCGGACCGTCGTCGCCCCGCTCGCGTGCAGGGTCACGTCCTGCCATGAGAAGGGAAGGCCGCCGCGGCCCTGCTCGCCGAGACCGGCGAAGGCCGAGGCGTGCAACGCGGCGTCCAGCAGGGCCGGATGGATGCCGAAGGAGCCGGTGTCGGAGGAGCCCGTCTCCGGCAGCGTCACCTCGGCGTAGACGTCGTCACCGGCGCGCCAGGCGGCGCGCAGGCCCTGGAACAGGGGGCCGTACGCGAAACCGCCGTCGGCCATGCGGTCGTAGAAGCCGTCGAGGCCGAGCGGCTCGGCGCCGGCGGGGGGCCAGGCGGTGGCGTCGAAGCCGGCGCGGTACTCACCGGCGATGAGAGTGCCGGCGGCGTGCTGCGTCCAGGGCAGCTCCTCGGGGCCGTCGGGGCGGGAGTGGATGCTCAGGATCCGGCGGCCGGACTCGTCCGGGCTGCCGGCCCACACCTGCACCTGGACGCCGCCCTCCGCGGGCAGGACCAGGGGTGCGGCCAGGGTGAGTTCCTCGACGCGGCCGCAGCCGGTCTCGTCACCCGCCCGGACGGCCAACTCCAGGAAGGCGGTGCCGGGGAGCAGGACCGTGCCGCGTACGGCGTGGTCGGCCAGCCAGGGGTGGGTGCGCAGCGACAGCCGGCCGGTCAGCAGCAGCCCGTCGGAGTTGGCGACCGACACGGCCGCCGCCAGCAGCGGGTGGCGGGCTGCGCCCAGGCCCGCGGCGCGGACGTCGGCGCCCTGTGCGGGCACGCCCTTGGGCCAGTACCGGCGGCGCTGGAAGGCGTACGTGGGAAGGTCCGTGCGCCGGGCGCCGGTGCCGGCGAACCAGGGCTCCCACCGGACGGCCACGCCCCGGACGTGCAGGCCCGTCAGCGCGGTGGTGAGGGTCTCGGCCTCGGGGCGGCCCGGCCGCAGCACGGCGAGCGTGGCGGGCATGGCCTCGGGGGTGCCGCTGTCGTCGTCGGTGCCGTCCAGGCAGGCCCGGGCCATGGCGGACAGGACACCGTCGGGGCCCAGTTCGAGGAAGGTGCCGGTGCCGTGGCCGCTCAGCCAGGCCACGGTGTCGGCGAACCGGACGGCGTGGCGGGCGTGGTCCGCCCAGTAGTCGGGGGAGGTCAGCTGCTCGACCGTGGCGAGGGTGCCGGTCAGGCCGGAGACGACCGGGATGACGGGTGCCTGCGGCGCGAGGCCGGAGACGACGGCGCGGAACTCCTCCAGCATGGGTTCCATGAGCGGGGAGTGGAAGGCGTGCGAGACCCGAAGCCGCTTGGTCTTGCGGCCCAGTGCGGTGAAGTGCCCGGCGACGGCGGTGACTTCGTCCTCCACGCCGGCCACGACGAGGGCGGTGGGCCCGTTGACCGCCGCGATCGAGACGCGGTCCCGCCGGTCCTCGATCAGGGGGAGGACCTCGTCCTCCGTCGCTTCCAGCGAGACCATGGCACCACCGGCGGGCAGCGCCTGCATGAGCCGGCCGCGCGCGAGCACCAGGGCCGCGGCGTCGGCGGCCGAGAAGACCCCGGCGACGTGCGCGGCCGCGATCTCGCCGATGGAGTGACCGGCGAGGAAGTCCGGCTTGATGCCGAGGGATTCGGCCAGCCGGTAGAGCGCGACCTCGATCGCGAACAGGGCGGGCTGCGCGTAGCCGGTCTCGTTCAGCAGACCGGCCTCGGGCGTGCCCTCGGCGGCGAACAGGACGTCCTTCAGAGGCCGTTCGAGCCCCTCGTCGAAGTGGGCGAGGATGTCGTCGAGCGCGGCGGCGAAGACGGGGAAACGGGCGTGGAGTTCACGCCCCATGCCGGGCCGCTGGGAGCCCTGGCCGGCGAAGAGGAAGGCGAGCTTGGCGCGGCCCTGCACCGTACCGTGGGCCAGGCCCGGCGCCGGTTGGCCGTCGGCCAGTGCGGCGAGGGCTTCGAGGGCCCCCTCGCGGTCGGCGGCGGTGAACGCGGCGCGGTGCTCGAAGGCCGAACGGGCCGTGGCCAGCGAGTGGGCCACGTCCACGGGTGCGAGCTCGGGGCTGGAGGTGAGGAAGGCCAGCAGCCGGGCCGCCTGGGCGCGCAGGGCCTCCCGGGTGCGTCCGGAGAGCAGCCACGGGGCGGCACCCGCGGCGATGAGCTCGACGGGCGCGGCGGTTTCGGCGGCCGCGGCGGTCTCCTCCGCCTCCCCCGCGTCCTGCTCCCCGGCCTCGGGGGCCCGTTCGGACGGCGCCTCCTCCAGGATCGTGTGCGCGTTGGTGCCGCTGAGCCCGAACGAGGAGATGCCGGCCCGGCGCGGTTCCTCGCCCCGCGGCCAGGGGGCCTGCTCGGTCAGCAGGCGTACGGTCCCCGCCGTCCAGTCCACGTGCGTGGACGGCGCGTCGACGTGCAGCGTGCGGGGCAGTGTGCCGTGCCGCATGGCCAGCACCATCTTGATGATGCCGGCCATGCCGGCCGCCGCCTGGGTGTGGCCGATGTTCGACTTGACGGAGCCCAGCAGCAGCGGGCGGTCCTCGGCGCGGTTGCGGCCGTAGGTCGCGATCAGCGCCTGGGCCTCGACCGGGTCGCCCAGGGTGGTCCCCGTGCCGTGCGCCTCGACGACGTCGACCGCGTCGGCCGAGAGCCGCGCGTTGGCCAGCGCCTGCTCGATCACCCGCTGCTGGGACGGGCCGTTGGGCGCGGTCAGCCCGTTGGAGGCACCGTCCTGGTTGACGGCGGAGCCCCGGATGACGGCCAGCACCTCGTGCCCGTTGCGCCGGGCCTCCGAGAGCCGTTCCAGGACCAGTACGCCCACGCCCTCGGCCCAGCCGGTGCCGTTGGCCGCGTCGGCGAAGGAGCGGCAGCGCCCGTCGGCGGCCAGCCCGCCCTGGCGGGCGAACTCCACGAACGTGGTGGGTGCGGACATCACCGTGACGCCCGCGGCCAGTGCCAGGGAGCACTCGCCCTGGCGCAGGGAGTGGGCGGCCAGGTGCAGGGCCACCAGGGAGGACGAGCAGGCGGTGTCGACCGTCACCGCCGGGCCGACGGCCCCGAAGAAGTAGGAGAGCCGGCCCGACAGGACGCTGGTGGCCTGGCCCGTCAGGGTGAAGCCCTGGACGTCGTCGTCCGGGCCCACCCGGTAGTCCTCGGGCATGGCTCCGACGAACACGCCCGTCCTGGTGCCGCGGACCGCGGCCGGGTCGATGCCGGCCCGTTCGAAGGCCTCCCAGGAGGACTCCAGCAGCACCCGCTGCTGGGGATCCATCGAGAGCGCCTCGCGCGGGGAGATCCCGAAGAATCCGGCGTCGAACTCGGCCGCGTCGTGCAGGAATCCGCCGGAGAACTTCGCCGCCCCCTCGGCGTTCCCCGTCAGCAGATCCCAGCCGCGGTCGGCGGGGGCCTCCGTGATGCCTTCCTCGCCGGCGACGAGCATGGACCAGAGCTCCTCGGGGGTCGTCACACCCCCGGGGAAGCGGCAGCTCATGCCCACGATCGCGATGGGCTCACGGGCCGCGGCCTCCAGTTCGCCCACCCGCTGCCGGGAACGCCGCAGATCGGCGCTCGCCCGCTTCAGGTAGTCCCGGAGCTTCTGTTCCTTGTCCACCTTCGCCACGTTCAACTCAACCCATCTCAAGACCGACGGACAGCAGAGGATTCGATGTGGGCATCCGGCACTCTGGATGGCTGTTCCACAGCGAACGATTCATCTGGAGGCCCCGCACGGGGCACTGCTCCACGTCCCGCACACCACGTGCCAAGTGTCGGCGGGCGTGGCCACGAAAACCCGTAGAGTCGGCCGACCCCGGGTCCGCGATGGGTGTGAGCAGGTGTTCTCCGGCGAGCCCTACCAGCCCGCCGCGGCCAGCAGCTCGCTGTGGCCACGCTCGAGACCGGCCTGGCGGAGGTCGGACTCGACCATCATCCGCATCAGCTCCACGAAGTCGACCTCGGGCTCCCAGCCCAGCTCGCGACGGGCGTTGCCGTAGTCGGCGCACAGCGTCTCGACCTCGGCGGGCCGCACCAGCGCCGGGTCCACCACGACGTGCTCCTCCCAGTCCAGGTCCGCGGCCTCGAACGCGATGCGGGCGGCATCGCGCACCGAGTGCATCCGGCCGGTGCCCACCACGTAGTCCTTGGCCCTGTCCTGTTGCAGCATCAGGTGCATCGCGCGGACGTAGTCCCCCGCGAAGCCCCAGTCGCGCACCGCGTCGAGGTTGCCGAGCAGCAGCTTGTCCTGCAGGCCCAGCTTGATCTGCGCGACCGCCAGGGAGATCTTCCGGGTCACGAACTCCGCGCCACGGCGCGGGGACTCGTGGTTGAACAGGATCCCCGACACCCCGAACACCCCGTACGACTCCCGGTAGTTCTGGGTGATGTAGTGGCCGTACGCCTTGGCCACCCCGTAGGGGCTGCGCGGATGGAAGGGGGTCCGCTCGCTCTGCGGCGCCTCCACCACCTTCCCGAACATCTCCGAGGAGGATGCCTGGTAGAAGCGGATCTGGCCGTGGCCATCGCCTCCACCTGTGGACTTGCCCAGCCCGCTCACCATGCGGATGGCCTCCAGCACACGCAGCACGCCGGTGCCGTTGACCTCGGTGACGAGCTCCGGCTGCTGCCAGGACATGGGCACGAAGGAGACGGCCCCGAGGTTGTAGACCTCATCCGGCTGCACCAGGTCCACAGCCGAGACCAGGCTGCCCTGGTCCATCAGGTCACCGTCCACGAAGGACAGGTCGGGTATCAGCTTGGCCACCCGGTCCTTGCGCGGGTTGGCCTGACCTCGGGTCAGCCCCCATACTTGGTAGCCCTCGGCGAGCAGATGCTCGGCGAGATACGAGCCGTCCTGCCCGGTGATTCCGGTGATCAGCGCGCGCCTGGACATTCGGTCCCCTTTCACTGCCACGGACAAAGCCGGTCGAGGGCCACAGGTCCTCACCCAACGCTCGGCAGGCTCACGGAATCACGGAGCGGGCTATGGAATTTCCGAGTCTTCGGCGCGGGGGCTTCGCGGACGGTGGGGACGGACCATGAATTCGGCCGGGGCGGACGGGGCACGGTCTCCGCCGGGCGGAACGAACAACGCCCGTACGGGATTACGGCCGACCGGTCCCGCGCAGGTGGAGTTCGTACGCCGGCAGCACCGCCTGCGTGCGGTTCTCGACGCCGAGCCGGGCGAGGGCACGGGAGACGTACGTCTTGATGGTGCACAACTCAGCGCTGCCCAGCGTTTATACAGGTCAGAGGCACCGTGATGGTGGCCTGGTCAGCAATCCGTCAGCATCGCGTTACGCTTTCCGCAGCCGACACCGTCGACATACCCGCACTCGGCTGCTACAGATCCCCGCTGGCGCCGCAGCCACGTCCCCGCGCCTCCCACATCGCTACGGTGCAGGCACTTTGACCGACGCCCGGTGTTGTACCTCCGTCCGGCTCGTACCTGGTGACGGCGACCTGGCGGGACATCATGGATGCCGCCATGATGGTGGGCCGTGACGTAGGGCCGTGGATCGCCGTGCGACCCAAGCTCTCATGGCAGGAAGCCCTGGCCCGCCGGACCCCGCTCGCCGCGTACCTGACCAGACGCAAGGTTCGGGAGCGAAGCCGAACTCGTCCCGAGCCCGATCTACCGTGACGGCGCCAAGGTAACCGCGGCAGGCGGCCTTCGGGTACCGGGTTGACATGGCGATGACCAAATGGGCCTGCCGGGCGCTCATGAGGCTGGGACCGACCACCCACGCGGAGATCGGCAGCCCACCCGGCGCCTCAATGCACTGGCCGGCCGCCCGAAGCCTGTCCGACCTCCACGGGATGCATCCCGCCGCCCCTCCCCCTGGACCGTAGAAGCCAAGGCCAGCCGTCGGCTGGGACTGACCGTGCTGCGCAAGGGTGTATGCGCGCCGTGATCGGTGACTACGACGGCGACGGCCGGGACCACCTCGACCCACCATCCGTCCTCAACCGGGACCAGATGGCGGGCTGTTGAAGCCATTCCCGCCCCGAACAGGCGCTGGGCACTGCCCGCAGCCCTACCCGGGCAGCTTCGGCCGCTCGGCCACCCTCTTGAACCACCCACGCGTTACGAAGCCAGCACCTAAACTGGCCTGCGAGATAAGCACGCATGATCGAATCCACTCAACTCCGTTCAACCAGCCCCTTGATAACGAGATAGCAAAGCCGCTACAACGCCGCAGTTCGCGAAGTGCGTCCCGCAAGCGCGGGGGTGACCCGTGGCGGCCGGCCTTGAGGCGCATCACCGGGGCGTGCGTCCCGCAAGCGCGGGGGTGACCCGTCGACGGAACGCCACGGCTGAGCGCCCGCGGCGTGCGTCCCGCAAGCGCGGGGGTGACCCGGAGATCGGGCACCGGGTGACCGCCGACGTGGTGTGCGTCCCGCAAGCGCGGGGGTGACCCGATCTTCGATCCGATCCTCGTGGACATGGAGGCGTGCGTCCCGCAAGCGCGGGGGTGACCCGCCGCAGATCATCGTCCAGCACGGCGCAGACCAGTGCGTCCCGCAAGCGCGGGGGTGACCCGGCACCAGCGACATCGCGGCCTTGGCATGCTCGGTGCGTCCCGCAAGCGCGGGGGTGACCCGACGACCTGGAGGCCGCCCTCGACGTCTTCGGGGTGCGTCCCGCAAGCGCGGGGGTGACCCGTGATCCATGCGCGCGGTGAGACAAGGGCGTTGTACGCCCGTTTGGCAGGCTGTCAGCGCAGCCAGCTGATCCCTCAGCTTGAGGAATCGGGGCCGTCTGTAGCCGTACTGGGGCCGTCGGCCCAGGCCAGAGCCTCACAGGCCAGGCAGAACGCGGCCCCGGTACTCAGCCGAGTACCGGGGCCGTTGCCGCTTTGACCGGTTCAGGGGGTGAGATCCCAGCCCTGTCCGTCGGGGGCGTCGAGCCAGACGCGCTGTGTCTCCGCGTTGATCGTGACGCCGTAGCGATCAGGGCCGGGCTCGCCTGTGTGGAGGAATGTGTCGTACTCCTCTTCGAGGGCGGCCCAGAGGTGTCGGGGGCCAGCCTCGGTCACGGTGCCGTCGGCCTTGAGGCTGGCGATTGCGCCATCGGGCGTCCAGACGCGGGCGCCTGTGGGTTTCCTGTCGTCGTCGAGGTCGTACTGCCATGTGAGGTCCGGGACAGCGATGCTCAGAAGAAAGCGGAAGTCGTTGTTCGCGATGGCGGCGGCAGGCAGGCGGGTAGGTCGGCCGACAGCGTCGGGCAGGACGGGCCGGCGGGTCGGCTGTCCGTCGCCGACTCCGCGGCGCAGCGGCATGAAGAACGCGCCACCGGGGAGGAAGGTGCCTTCTGCTGTCCGCTCACCGGTGCGGTGGATGCGGGCGAGGGCGTTGCCGAGCGGGGCGAGGATGAAGCCGCCCTCGGCGAGTTGTCGCACAAGCGCGGGGGGAATGCTCCTGAGCTGGCAGGTGGCCATGATGCGGTCGTACGGGGCCTTGTCCGGCCATCCGAAGCTTCCGTCGCCGGTGACGACGAGCGGGTGATGCCCGGTGGCGGCGAGGCGCTCACGAGCGGGGCCGGTGATGTCGGGCGAGACGTCGATGGTCACGACGTTGTCGTCGCCGAGCCTGTGCGTGAGCAGGGCAGCGTTGTAGCCGGTGCCGGCGCCCAGTTCGAGGACGCGCATTCCGTCGTTGATCTGCAACGCTTCGAGCATGGTTGCCATGATCGAGGGCTGCGAGCTGCTCGACGTGGCGGCCCCGTCGGTGCGGTGCGTGACGAGCGGACGATCTTCGTGCACGGCGCTGAGCCACTGTTCGCGCGTCTCGGGATCGTCTCCGGTGATCTTCCGGCCGGTGTGGTCGTAGAAGTAGGGCACGCACTTGTGACGGGCGACTTTCTCGAAGGCGCCTCGCCATGTGGGGTCGGTCAGGTCGCCGGCGTCGACGAGGGTCTGTACGAGCATGGCGCGTCGCTGTGCCGCTTCCTGGTCGAGATCGGTCTCGATGGTCACGTCGTGCTGCCTTTCTCCAAGAGGTTGGCAAGGGCGTGCGTGATGGCGTTGCGGGTCCGGTCGATCCATGCCCATTGGCCGCCAGGATTGACGTCGACGAGGTAGTGCGTGCCGCGGCTGTCGACGATGAAGTCGAGGGCGGCGAATATGAGGTCGAGACGCCACATCATCGCCTCGATTCCCCGTTGGACGTCCAGGGGCAGAAGGGCGGTGCTGTAGTGGAGGCTGTTGGAGTCGCGGCGCCAGTCGAGACGGGTGGGGCCGGCCGGAGCGTGGATGGCGACGGGGAAAGTCTGGCCGTTGACGACGGTCACCCGGACCTCGTACGCCTTGTCAGTGATCTCGCGTTGAAAGAGGTGGGCGGTCAGTCCGATACGGGGGTCGTTCCACCGCTCGGGCGGGACACGGTGGGTGTAGAGCTGCCCACGGGTGTTGTCCTCCGTGTGGACAATGCCGCCGAGAACCTTCGTGATGATCCGACCGCCGCATCGCTGTGCGAAGAGTGGGACATCAGCGGGATTGTTCGTGATCAGGGTCTCGGGAACGCGCAGGCCAGCCTCGGTCGCGGCGGCGAGTTGCCTTGGCTTGGTGCAGTCGGCGTTGCGCTCGGGGCGGTTGACCCACAGGACGCCGGGGAGGGAGCCAAGCACGCCGGAGACGGCGCGTTTGGCCTGCGAGGTGGCGAACACTTGCTCGGGCCCGCTCATGGTCTCGGGAAAGGTGAACGGGGTGGGCTTGCGCCACCAGACGGCGCGGACTTCCGAGAGGTCCACCCCTCGCGCGGTGTCGCGCATGGCGCCCCTCCACTGGCCGTCGGCACCGAGCTCGGCGGACAGTGTCGAACGGGTGGGGAAGTCGGCGAGGTCGGTGCGCCAGAAGGGTACGCGGCGGGTGTTGAGCTCACGCAGTACGTAGTCGGCGGTCGGGTCCAGGGCAAAGGTGACGACGAGCACGCGCGGCGCTTGGCCGCGCGTGCTCTCACCGGATGGTGTGGTCATTGGGCGTCAGTCGTCGTTCTGGTCCTCGTCCACGCCGCCGATGGCGTCCTGGCCGTCGGACTCCGTGTTGCAGATGGTGTTGTTCATGTGCGCCGGAGTGTCGATGCACACCTCGCCGTCGATGACGGAGAGCTGCGAGGCGGGGTCGACAGTGAACGTCTGCGACGGGCTGCCCACGGGGGCCACGTTGGCCAGTGCGTCGAGACCGAACGGCCGGGTCACGAGCGGGCCGGCCGGTTCGGGGTTGATCGCACGGTTCCGAGTCGGGAGTCGGTCAGTGAGTACAGACACAGGTTCTCCTCGAACTGGTTGCTCCGGTGCAGGGGCCTTCCCTGCACCGACGTGCGGTGGTGCACCCGTCCGGCCGAAACTCCCCAGGATCGACCGGACGGGTGTTCTTGCCCTACCTCTCCGCCGGGAAGGGGTGTGGGGAGGTGACACCGACGGAAAGGCAGGAGCCTTTGGGGGCGGCGGCTGCGCCGAACAAGTCCTGTTCGAGTCGGTCAAGGGCGTCAGCGAAAGCCGTTAAGTCTCGATCTCGCGTTCGCACATTCGCACTCGTTCAGCCACTGCGCCGCGCAGCGCGCTGCGGAACTCAGACGTCTCGTAGGCTGACAGGTTCGCCAAGGGCGGCGGCTCGGCGCCTGCGATCTCGCCCGTTCGCCCAACTACGTAGGGGACCCGTGTGGGTGGGTCATTGTCGGCAGGGTGGCACTCAACCTTGGACATGGGCCGACCTCTCGTGACGGCCTAAGACCACGTCGAGCGTGCCTACCCTGTCGATGTCGCCCTGGCGCGCGGCGTTGGCCAGACTGGTCCGGATCTTCGCGCAGTCCTCGCAGCCGACGGTGACTGCCGCCTTGGCGTTCGGGACACGGGGCCTAGGCACGGTGCGCCTCCTCCCAATGTGTGTGGAATTCCCGACGGGCCCGATTCTCAAGAGGCCAGTTCACCGTTGGGGGCGTCGACGCCCGGTGCCGATCGTCGTTCAGGCGCGAGCAGGTGGGGCACTCATCCACCTTCTTGCCGACGATGACGCCACTTGGACCGGACGAGTGGGGCAGCGAGATCACTCCCGTGTCCGCTTCAGTGGTCACGGGGCCCCCTTGGCACCGAGGCGCACGGCCGAATCCGGCTGCCCCTTGCCCGCACGGTGGACCTTGCATCGGCAGGCCGGGTAAGCCATGGAACCTGTGGACAGGTCCGGACCGTCCGCCGACTCCCCTAGATCATGGCGAAGCGCGATGAGGGCCCCGGCCTCGCGGTTGGCCGGGCGGACCGACGTGTCCCGTGCGCTGCTCGGTCTAGAGATCACGGTGCCGCCTCGTCCGTTTCCTCCGGACTGACGAGCCGCTTGGCGTACACGAATCCGCCGGTCTCCTCGATCTCGCGGACGGTTTCTCTGTACTCGTCGACCGACGGCGAGATCATCGAGCGCCAGGCGGTCAAGATCGCTCCGGCCTCCCCGCAACGGAGGCGGCTGAGGGCCGACTCCATTCCTTCGCGTTCGCGCGGCGGAGCGGAGTGCTGGCTGCCCTTCTCCACGACTACCGCCACAACATCCCATCCGAGGATCTCAGCGGTTTCCTGGCATTCCTGGCGGTGTTGATCCGTGTCGGCGCCATGTATGCCAGAGAGGTAGATGACGCACCGAAAGCGCTCGATCTTCTGCACGAGACCGCTCGCAGCGTCTGCCAGCCTGCGCCGTCGTTGGCGGTCGCCTTCCGACCGGCGCGCGGCCGGCGGCTCCTGGGGTGCGGCCCTCTGGTTGCTGACCATGCGGGAATCGTGCTCGCTCCCGGGGCCAAGCTGAAGTGACGGAGCGTACGACCCTGTTAGATCGTTGGTGACGACTCGTACGCTCCGTATGACTCAGGTGATCAAGGGAACGCCGATGATCTCACTGATGTGGCGTACCTTCGCCGTGGAAACCCTCGCGATTCGCTGGCCAATGACGCCGGGCAGGGCCTGATGCCGAACCCACTCAGGGGCGTCGAGCCCCACCTCGATCAGGGTGTTTGCTGCCTGGTCGTGAAGACCGGCGGCGCACTGTGCGAGGGCAACGTCGAGCTTGTATCGGTTCCTCGCCACCTTGGACATCTGCCGGGGGATGTCGGCCATGTCCTTCTGGTTGGCCAACTTGAGCGCGCGGCCGTAGTTCTTGAGGGCTACGTGAATCCCAACGGCTTCTGTCTTCGCAGCGGTCGGCCCGAACGCGGTCCCGTACAGCTTCTCGTCGCGGCCAAGTCGCGCGGCTGCGGCGTGCGCCTGCGAGATGTAGTCGTCGGCTGCTGCCTCGTCCTCCCGACGGGATGCTGCCACGGCTGCCGAGATCATCAGGCGCCCATAGGCGAGCAATTGTGGCCGAGATGCCTTCCTGAATGAAGGCTCGATCGCCAGTGCGGCCCGCTCCGCTACGGCAACCGCCCGTGGTGTCTTGGCCCCGCGCAGGTAGATCCAAGACAGCGTGGATTCAAGGAGCGCCATCATGATGGGGTCGTCGACTTCTCGGGCACGCAGCTTTGCCGATGTGAGAGCGCTCAACGCGAGGTCCCTCTGCCCGAATCCGGTGGCGCACGATGCGGCTACGCGGTACGTGCTGGCCAGGATGAGCCCGACCTGCTCACGTTCTGTTCCCGTGGCGCTGCCGTACCTGACATGTCCCTCCATGAGCACTTTTGAGGCAAGGTTGCTGAGTACTGCTGTGTCGCTCTTCCAGAAAGCAGACCACGCGAGGTCGCGAGCCTTGCTCAGCTCCTCAACTGAGCTCGGGTCGTCGATGCCCTCCCACTCTCCGAGGGCACTGTCGTGCACGGAATCGGACAGCTGACGGAGTGCAGCGCGGTCGTTACGGTTCATACCGCGGCGGGGTGCTTGCTGGCCGAGGATCACGCCAACGTCGGTGTTCAGAGCGCTGGCCAGTTTGAGCAGGGAACCCACGGACAGTTCGCCGCGATCCTGCTCCGCCTTCTGCACAAGAGCGAGGGATACGCCTGCTGCCTCGGCTAGGCCCTGCTGGGTCAGATCAGAGCTCCGAAGGTGCTTGATCCGCTTACCGTTCGTCAGATCGGACCAGTTGCTCACGTTCACCTCGGGGAGTCGGCTAGAACTCTGCGGCATCCGTTCCGATGGTAGGCCCACGCTTGCGAGTTCCACGGTGTGAGCGTCAACGACAAGGCCCCCGGTACCGGCTGGATGCCGGTACCGGGGGGGGTGACGGCGTCGAGCCGGGCTTCGAGGTCGGCGAGGCGCTGGTCGGTCTGATCGGATCGCTGGACCAAGAGGCCGAAGACGCCATCGACGCGGGCGAAACCAACTTGGACATACAGACAAAACAAGTGGGCCGAGGAAGCTTTCAAACCAAGTGAGCCAGCCTATGACGCCCTACTGGCTACAGAGGGCGCTGTACGACCTTTGGCAGCATGGAGCAACGAAGCCCATATGGGCCAGCAGTACGCTTCGGACCAGCGCTGCCCTCCAACCGTTCCAGGGGCTCCGGCTGCTGGCTGCGGTCGACCGTCAGTTGTCCCATGCTGCGCCGAGCGCCAGCAGTTCGTCCCGGTACTCGATCCGTTCCGCCCATTCCACCGGCCAGGCCTCCGTACCGAGGTATGCACCCGATAGGGCGCCGGTCAGGCAGGCGATGGAGTCGGAGTCGCCCGAAGTGCAAGCAGCACGCCGGACGGCGGTGACCGGCTCATTGGGGAAGAACAGAAAACACAGCAGTGCGGTGACCAGTGCTTCCTCTGCGATCCAGCCCGCACCCGTCGCCAGGCACGGATCTCCTTCCGGGTCGGGCGAGCGGAGTGCCGCCTCCAGCCGGTCGAGGGCGCCCAGGCATTCGTCCCACCCGCGGGCGATGAAACTCTCCGGCCCGGCATCGTGAGCGTGCTGCCACAGGTCGCCGAGCCAGTACTCGTGGTAGCGGGTTCGGCTCTCGATTGCGTACGCGCGCAGCAGCCCGGTGAGTTCGCCCGGCTCGGCGCCCTGCGCCAGCAGATACACGGCGTGGGCGGTCAGATCACTTGCGGCGAGCGCGGTCGGGTGCCCGTGGGTGAGGCCCGACTGAAGCTGGGCGGCTCCGGCGCGCTGTTCGGCGGTGACATGAGGGACGAGGCCTACGGGCGCAACGCGCATGTTGGCACCGCATCCCTTTGAACCGGTGATGCTTGCCTGCTGCCAGGGCCGATCATCCCTGCTGAGCAGTTCGCAGGCAGTGAGGCAGGTGTTGCCGGGGGCGCGGTTGTTGTCAGGGGAGCGCCACCAGTCGATGTA
The DNA here is from genome assembly GCF_039521185.1 of Streptomyces blastmyceticus. NCBI lineage: Bacteria > Bacillati > Actinomycetota > Actinomycetes > Kitasatosporales > Streptomycetaceae > Streptomyces > Streptomyces blastmyceticus. Next base: position 150,480 of record NZ_BAAABW010000026.1, read on the forward strand.
CTCCTCACGCAGCGGCGGGGCAAGGAGGAACGGGCTCAGTTGGCCGCGCGCCCGCGCGAACTGCAGGGCGCGGCCGACCGCGAGAGTCATCTGGGTGTCGTCGGTGACGAACGCGGGCCGGGGAAGGTCCATCTGCCGCCAGGGCCCACATTTGGCCAGGATCGATGGTACGTCGTTGAATTCGGTAGGGAATCCCAGTGCGTCCCCGATGGCCAGCCCGATCAATGCCCCCGTAGCGTTCATGGCGTGATTTTACGAGTCCACGACATCCGGTCTGCGGCGGGATGCCCCTAGCCGGCGCTCCTCGGAGAACGAGACTTCTTGCAGGACAACAGCCTTGGGATTGACTGGCACGTCTGGCCGTTGTTCGTGCCTCCAGCATGGGACGACCGCGGCGATCCGCGCCGGGCCCACTGCCGGAAGCCCGAAGAGGCCGGGCGCGTGGCCAAGGAGAAGCCGGCGCTGGAGATCCTGCACGAGCTCGGCCAGTGGGGCCCGACCAGGAGACCGGTGGTCGCCGACGACGGCTACGGGCAATCGGTCGCCTTCCATCATGCTCTGCGCGAGCGGGGACTCGACCACGTCGTCATGATCCGCGGTGACGAGATCGCGCAAGAGGCAGACGCAGTGCAGTTCCAGCCCGCCTGTAGCGGTCTGGGCCCCGCCGACGCTGTACCTCTCCGTACCCCCGCTCCTGCCATTAGCGGAACTCGCCGTGCGTGACGGCCGGTCGGGTCTGAGATCTGACCTGGCGGCGGGCTCCCATAGTCCTTCAGCTGGGGCACAGGGCCAGCTTTCTGGGCCTACCCGAGCAGGTTCGGCCCGCTCGGCAACCCGCTTGAACCACCCACTCGATGCGAAGCCAGCACATAGACTGGTCTGCGAGATAAGCACGCATGACCGAATCCCTTCAGCTCCACCCAGCCAGCCTCTTGATAACGAAATAGCAAAGCCGCTACAACGTCGCAGTTCGCGAAGGGTCCGTCCCGCAGGCGCGGGGGTGACCCGGTGGCGTTCGGCGGCTTCGGCGAGGCCTTGAAGTCCGTCCCGCGGACGCGGGGGTGACCCGGCTGTGAAGATCACCGCGCCGTCGGACTCGGCGTCCGTCCCACAGGCGCAGGGTGACCCGGTGCTGAGCGACCTGGAGGCAGCGGGGATTGTGTCCGTCCCGAAGGCGCGGGGGCTGGACCACCAACCCTCCGGCCTAACGAAACATGCTGGTCAGCTCGCTCCCAAATGCGTTGTCAGTGGCCTCCGTTAGCGTACGGGTAAGACCAATGCGCATACGGAAGGATCTTGGTGATTTCCTTGAATGTCGCGGACGGGGCATGGTTACCCGTCCGCCCCGCACGCGGAGCGAGGCATGCCGATGGCGTGTACGGACCTCCGCCTCCCTGGTTACCCGGTGGGTTGGTCGGCGGTTACGCGCAGGCGTTATCGACCGCGCATCTGATCGACCACATCGACGTCCCGTACGAGGCAACGGAGTCGGTGGTCGTGAGGAACCTCGTGGCCATGGCGATGAGAGTTACGGGACTGGATCGGGCTCGGGGGCAGGAGTGGCAGCGGTTACGGGCCCGGGTGCTGGCGGAGGGGCGTTTCGACGCGGCCAGGGTGGAGGCCTATTTCGCCGCCCATCGTCACCGCATGTGGCTGTTCGACGATGCGTGTCCCTACCGGCAGGTCCCCGCTCTGCGTGATGAATGCAAGGACTGGGCGGCGCCGGGGAAGCTGGTGTACGGGCTGCCGTCGGGCAACAACCACGTCTGGTTCGACAAGCGCGACCAGGACACCCCGCTCCCGGCCCATGTGGCAGTGTGGTCGCTGGAAGCACTGCTCGGCGTCGGCGCCGGGGGCGGCTGCGGGACGCGCAAGCCGGCAGGGCACCCGGCACGGTCGAAGACCGCGGCGGGCCCGTACCGGAACACCGTCTCGTACTTCGTCAAGGGCCGGACTCTGTTCGAGACGCTGGTGCTGAACTGTCCTTCCGCCCTGCCCACCGGCCCCGGTGAGGATCTCGCGCCGTGGGAAACCGACGCGATACCTGACCCGCTCGCCCCGGCCTTGGCCGCTCCGTCGGGCCGCGTTTCTTTGCTGACCGGACGCTCCCGCCATGCCGTGCTTCTCGACCCCGCTCCCGACGGGCGTGCCGTACTACGGCTCAAACTGACTTGGGCGTTCAATGCGGCAGGGGACAAGATGCCGCCGGCTCTGGACCCCTTCCTCATGCACGCGCACAGCATGGGCAAGGACGGACGTGAGCAGATCAGGCCGGTGCCGGCCGACCCGGACCGCGCCCTGTGGCGGAACGTCGATTCGCTGATTGCACACGCGCGGCCGTCAGCGCCCAGGACAGCCGACCCCGACAAGCCCGGCAAGAGCAGCAAGAAATCCGCGCCTGTCGTGGCGCCCCAGGTGTTCACGGATCTGTCCGCCGGTCTGGGCTCGGGACCGGCGGCCGCGGTGCTGCGGGCGGCTCGGGTGCGCGCTCTTTCCTGTGCGGCGGACAAGGCGGACGACGTGCTGTGGTGGTCGGCTGACTCGCCCTATCCCCTTTTCCGGCCCGTGGGCGATCGCACGCTCGTGCCCCCAACCGTCAGAGCCGCGCACACCGACGCGGAGAACGCCTTCGTCCTGCTGGACCGGGCCACGAAACAGATGACGACGGCGATGTGCGCGGGGAACCGTGACCGAGCAGTCGGCATGCACTGGCCGGCCGACGCCCGGCGGCTGTTCTGGGACCGTGCGGAGGTGGTGTTCTGGCAGGCCGTGAGCGCCGCACGCGATGGTCAGCCCTATGAACCGGGCCATTTCCTGCCCGTCGCCGTGGCCGCGTACGACGAGTCGACAGCCACAGCCACGCAGTCGCCTCGCGGCATTCAGGCTGTCGCGCGTGCGCGCATCATCCTAACCCGTCGCCCCAAGCCGTCGTCCCGAAAGGCCGCAGCCTGATGAGTGAACTACCGCCCGCGCCTGATCCGTTCGCCGGATACGACGCGTTTCTCGACGTGGTGCGCGGCCACTGTGCCACCCCGTCCGCGTGTGCCCGGCTCCGACGTGCCGTCGCGGCTGCGACTCGGCCCGAGAGCGTGTCCGGGCGCCGGGGCACCGGAGATGCTCTGCACCTGCTGCGCGGGCTCGCCGCCGAGAGCATGCACCCGGAGCGCAAGGCCAACTACCTGCTGACTGCCGGGATTTTCGCCTGTCACCCCACATCCACCGGCAGTGCGGAGCCCGCGCCCGCCCGCTATGTGCAAGGAAACCTGGGGGCTGCCCTGGGCCGTGCGGCCCACGACGGCTGTGTGACCCCAGGACGGGCCGACAAGACCATGCGTCTGCTGACCCGCAAGTCCCTCGCCGGGTTGCGCCTGGCTCTCCCCCGGGTTGTGCGTCAGCTCGACCCGCAGTTGTCGGGCCTCGACCTCGCGGTAGTGCTGTCGGACCTGAACGGCTGGCCGTTCCGCGCCGGTGCCATCTCCCGCCGCTGGTGGGAGTCCTACGCCATCGCCTTTCCCACTGTTGCCCAGGAGAACTGACCGTGTCCTCTCTCAGCCCGCTGCACATCACGATCACGACCCTGCACGAGCTTCCGCCGTCCAATATCAACAGGGATGACACCGGGGCTCCGAAGATGACGGTTTTCGGTGCCACGCCGCGCATCGCCCCGTCCTCGCAGTCGCAGAAGCGTCCTGTCCGGCTCCAGCTCCAGGACCTCTTCGACGACCCGGCCGTCCGCACCCGGCGGTTGCCTGAGCTCATCGGAGAACAGCTCGTCAAGGAACACGGCTGGGACGACGCGTGGACCGCGACACGAGCAGGGCTCCTGGTGATCCTCGCAGCCGGGTTCAAAGGGCTGAAGGCCTCGACCACAGGCCGGGGGAAGACGACCAGGTTCACCGGGGAGACGAACACGGCGCTGTTCCTCGTCGGCAACGCCCCTGCTCTCCTCGCGGCCGTGGCGGAACGGCACCGGGATCTTCTGCAGGCCGCCGATGACAAGGACCTCACCGCCGCGGCGAAGAAGGCCGACGATGGGGGCGATCCCGCCGAGGTGAAGGGGCTGATCGGTACGATCTCGTCCGCCGACCGCGACGAGATCCGGCGGATCGTGAACCGTTCCAACAAAGTCATCTCTCTCTTCGGCCGCATGCTGGCCGATGACCCCGGCTCACGCGTGGACGGCGCCGCACAGGTCGCGTTCGGTCTGGGCACCCATGCGGCGGACGAGCAGGAGGACTACTACACGGCCGTGGACGACATCACTGCCCAGCGCCAGGACCAGCCCGGCGCCGGATTCCTCGATGTCTCCCTCCACACCGCGGGCGTCCTGCGCCGCTGGGCATCCATCGATCTCAACGACCTCGTCAGGAATCTCACCGGCTCCGGCATGGACATCGATGACCCGCACGAGACCGCGCTCGAAGTGACGGCCGCGTTCCTGCGCTCCTTCGCACTGACCCTGCCCCGCGCCAAGCGGCGTACGCACCCGGCCGAGGTGGGACCTGACCTCGTCCACATCTCTGTACGCACCGACCAGCCCATCGATTACGCCGGCGCCTGGTCCCAGCCGGTCACCGACTCCGGACAGGGATGGATGGGTCCCTCCATCGACCGCTACAACAGCTACGTACCGAAGATGAACAAGATCTTCGGTCTCACCGGCCTCGCCGCCCATGGGCACGTCACCACCGCCGACGCGCCGCTCGGGAACCTCGGCGCACGGCACGACGGGGTCGACGACCTCATCGCCCAGATCGTCGAAACTGCCCGGGCAGAGCAGGCCACCCGCCGCCAGGACACCCTGTGATGCCCGGCTTTCTCCTCCATCTCGCCGCCCCCTGGCAGGCATGGCCCGCACCCGCCCTCTTCAACACCCGGCCCACCCTGCGTCACCCCACCCGATCCGCTCTCACCGGCATGATCGGTGCAGCACTGGGCATCCGGCACGACCCCGTCACCGGCTACGCCGACCTCTCCGAGCTCTCCCCACTGCACTACACGGTGCGCATCGACCGGCCCGGCACCCAGCGCCGTGATTTCCATACCGTCGGCGGTGGGGACTCCTCCACCGTCCATATCGGCGACGGCGGCCGCCGGGCCAACGGCAAGGGCACCCTCGTCTCCTACCGCTGGTTCCTCGCCGACGCCGCCTTCACCGTCGCGGTCACCTGTGCCGACACGGATCTCACGGCCCGTTGCGCCCAGGCTCTGCGTGCCCCGGTCTTCTCCCTCTACCTGGGACGCCGGGGCTTCCCTCCGTCCTATCCGCCTCTCCTCAGAGACGGGCTCGACGACCCGGTGGGTGAGCTTGGAAATCTGCCGCTCAACCGCTACCAGGACCACCCCGGCGGCGAAAGCAGCGGTCACGTACTCGTCGACTACGTCCTCGACACCGACCCCCAGGACGACGGCCCACCGCCCGTACGCGTCAACGACGTACCTCTCCCCGGACGCCTTTTCGGCACCCGCGACGTGTGGCACCGCACCCGCCCCCACCCCGCCGGACAATGCCTCACCCCTCGGCAGGACTGGCTGGACCGCCTCGACGCCTACCTCAACCCGGAAGGAACACCCGCACCATGACCGGCGCCCTGGCGAGCACCGTTCCTCTCTACCTCGCCCGACTCCAGCTGAACACCGCCGACCGGCAAGTGCAGCGAGACCTGCGCTACGCCCATGAACTCCACAAAACCGTCATGTCCCTGTTCCCCGAGGCCCTGGGCGAAACCCCCCGCGCCAGCGCCGGAATTCTCTTCCGCCTCGAACCCGGGCGCAGTGGGCCCGTCATGCTCGTACAGTCCGCGATCCCAGCACACCTGGACAACTTGCCCGTCGGCTACACTACCGCCGCCGACCAGCGCTCCCTCTCTCCCGTTCTCGAATGGATCGACACCGGCATCGACGTGCGCTACCGCATAGTCGCGCACCCACTTGTAGCCCGCTGCGTCCCCGGCCGCCGCCGCTCCACCACCGTCAGCCTCGAAGGCGAGGAAGCCGCCGACTGGTGGATCCGCAAAGCGGAATCGGCCGGCCTCGACCTGCACGGCGGAGGCACCGGCCACCCCGTCCCCGTGATCACCGGCCGCAATATCCACCACCGGCCCGTCCACTTCGACGGCACCGCCACCATCACCGACCCGACCGCACTGCGGGCCGCACTCCTCCAAGGCATAGGCAAGGGCCGAGCCTACGGATGCGGCCTGCTCTCCCTGGCCCCTCTGCCCCCGCGCAACTGACAGCCCAAGTCCTGGTGTCCGTACAGGCCTCGACCTCCGGGCCAGTACGGACACCAGGGCACGGCGAACACCACGCGCACCAACCACCACGACCGCGGACGACGAAAGACAGACCATGGACCTTCCCGACCCCCGGATCGCGGGAAAGCAACGAGGACTCCTCCCCCCGGGAACCACCTACCCCCTCGGATGCCATCTTGCCGACACAGCCGCGATAGCCGGATCCTTATGGGACGCCTTCCTCACCCCGGCACAACGCCGGTTGATCGCCGACTCCTGGGCCGTGAACGCAGAACACGCCCGCACGCTGCTCATGCTGGCCGCCGGCCTGCACGACCTTGGAAAGAGCACACCGTGCTGCCAGTACGACCAACTCCAGCTCCCCAGCCTGGGCGAAGGCTTCGCACACGCAGCGGACCGTGAACCCCTCCCACACGCCTACGCCTCCGGAATCACTGTCCCCCAGCTCCTCACCCGGCTCGGCTGGGAACTCGACGACGCAGCCGTCCAGCTCGGCCAGATCGTCGCAGGACATCACGGCAACTTCCCCGCTATGCCTCCCGCCTTCGAACTGGAGCACCCGCACGATCTCGACACCCGGCTCGGCACCGGCCGCTGGGACACCGAACGCACCGCCCTGACCCGCCTGGTCCACAGCCTCATCGGCCGCCCCTCGCCGCCCCGCCGTGCAGCAGAGGTGCTGCCGGCCGCCCTCGTCGCCGCCGTCGTGGTCCTCGCCGACCGGCTCGCCTCCCCGACCCGGGCCAGCCAATGGGTACGGGCCCGTCTCGCCGAGTGGCGACAAGACCCCCACTGGCAACGGCACTACCAGCGCGCCGTCTCCCAGGCACCCAACACCGTCGCGGCCGAAGGCCTCACCCCAGCCCACTGGGCACCCCTGCGCACCTTCACCGACACCTTCCACGTCACACCGCGCCCGCTCCAGCACGACGTCGCCCAACAGCTTTCCGCGCTCGCGCAAGGCCCCGGCCTCCTGCTCATCGCCGACATGACGGGCAACGGCAAGACCGAAACCGCTTTCTACGCAGGCCGCCTCATGGCCGAAGCCGCCGGCTCATCCGGCCTCGCCGTCCTGCTGCCCACCCGCGCAACAGCCGAAGCGATGTATCTGCGCCTCCGCGACTTCGTCCGGGACCAGACAACACCCGCCGCACCGGTCACACTCGTCCACGGCACCGCATGGCTCAACACCGACTACAACCCCGACCACGGCACCGAAGGACACAGCACCTACCCCACCGAATGGATGCGACAACGGCTCCTGGGCCTCCTGGCCACCGGCGGCATGGCCGCCACCTGGGACCAAGCAGCCCTCGCCGCCTTGCCCACCGCCCACAACGCCGTACGGCTACTGGGCCTGTCCAACAAGACCGTCATCATCGACGAGGCCCACTCGTACGACGCGTACGGACAGACCATCACCCGCGCCCTCCTCGCCCTTCTGGGCGCCTTGCGCGTACCCGTCATCCTGATGTCCGCCACCCTCACCACCGCAACGGCCACCACCCTCGCGAACGCCTACCTCACCGGAGCCGGTCGGCCCGAGACGAACCAGCTCGAACTGCCCTACCCTGGCTGGGCCTACGTCGACGCCACCACCGGCAGGTCCCACGTCTCCAAAGCCCTCGTCAACCACGAGCGGGAACGCTCTCTCCTGGTCACTCACCAACGCGTCCGCTACACGCACAACCCCACCGTGCCCACAGGCCGGGCCGCACAACTCCTCGCCCAGCTCCGCCCTCTCACCGAACACGGCGACGGAGCAGTCATGATCGTCTGCAACACCGTGGACGACGCTCAGCGCACCCACCAGCTACTGGCCCCAAGCCTGACCACCGGCATCGGGCTGCTCCACGCCCGCATGCCACGCTGGCAACGCGACCACACCACGCAACGCCTCCAGCAACAACTCGGCCGCCACGGCCACCGACAACCAGGCCCGTTTGCCCTGATAGCCACACAAATCGCCGAGCAATCACTGGACGTCGACTTCGACCTCGTCATCAGCGACCTCGCCCCCATCGACTACCTGATCCAGCGCGCCGGACGCTGCTGGCGACACCACCGCCCCCGCCCCCCGTGGACCCACAGCCCACGCCTGCACATCCTCGTACCCGCCGGCCCTCTCCCACCACCGCACTGGGGTACCAAACCCGGCGTCTACTACGGGCACCTGCTCCAGCAGACCGCAGCCGCCCTCAGCTGCCTCAGCGAAGGACGGCTGCACGAACCCGGCGATGTACAACACCTGATCGAGACCGTCTACGCAAACGACAGCGCCTGAGGCGCGGGGCAGGACCGCATCGCAGATGAACAACTGCGCACCCAACTGGCGGGACTCGCGACCGTCCCGCACCCCGTCGACCTGCAGACCCTCCACGATCTCTCCAACGCCGCCGGGCTCAACACCCGCACCGCGGCAACACGACTCGGGGCCGACGGCAGTCTGGCCCTGCCCGTCTGGCCCGACAGCGACGGCCGCCTACGACTCCACCCGACCCTCGGCGCGAACGTGTGCGGATGCCCGGACAGGGACACCCGGATTCCCGCCACGATAAACCGAGACGACCGCGACATGGTCCGCCGCATTCTCGCCCACACCGTCCCCCTCCCCACCAGAACCCTCGACCCCACCGATCCCACCACCCAACCTCCGGACACCTGGCAGGACATCGGCCCCCTCGCCGACCTCCGCCTCCTCCCACACACCGGGACTCCAGCCTCGTACCGCGGACAGAATGGCATTCTCAGCCTCGATCCGACCCTGGGAATCCAACGCCGACAGGCCGCCTCCTAAGGCTCTAGCTCCGTTCTCACCAGCTCAATGAATCCAGTCCTGATGCCTCTCCCCCTTGATAACAAAACAGCAAAGCCGCTACAACGCCGCAGTTCGCGAAGGGTCCGTCCCGCACACGCGGGGGTGTTCCGGCCGCCGCCGCTCATGCCTCCGGCAGGCTCGGGTCCGTCCCGCACACGCGGGGGTGTTCCGCGTGGTGAGCGCGAGGCGGCACAACGGCGTGGGTCCGTCCCGCACACGCGGGGGTGTTCCGACCGCTCGCAACGGTCCGCCGGGGCTCGCCGAGTCCGTCCCGCACACGCGGGGGTGATCCACCACTTATCGGCTGGCATCAGGCCGGGGTAATCCGTCCGGGACGGTGGCGCCTGTCGGCTCAACCGAAATCGGGAAGAGCAGGTGCACTGCCGGTTCTGTAGTAGTGGTAGCGGGCCGATGCTGATATCTAGTGCGGCTGAGGAATACGCCGATGTCATCGGCGAGGCCGAGGCAGGAGCAACAGAGTTTAGTGGCCGTGGAGGCAAGGGCTCCGAGATTCTTACCGCAGCAGGAACGGAGCAGGCTCGGGAGTTGACAGACAGACGAGCTGCAGAGTGCCCAGTACAGCCCTACGCGCATCCGCGTCACCTGGAACGGGACCGGGAGCGTGGAGGACTCATCCAAGGCCCTCGGGTTCTCGCAAGCGAAGGCCTATGACCTGGTTCGTCGCGGGGAGTTCCCTGAACGGGCCGACCAGACCGATAACCGGCGCACAGCAGCCAGGACAGCCGCTGACAAGCCTTCGACCGCGAGATGCAAGGCAGTCGCCGCCCTGGCATCGTTCCTGAAGTGGATGTGACACTTTGACGGCACGACCAGGAAACCCCGAGGCCCCATTCCCGATGTTCCGGCATGGCGTGCGCGTCGGGCGATGACGACGTCCACCTGGCGACCGTCGTAACGGGAATCCGAATGCGGGACATCGTCGGACGCCTCAGCGTCGACATTTCAGAGTGATGCGATCGGCTCACGGCGTACGTGCCGACCGCGTGTTTCGTCACTCCACGAGGGAGCCCGGAACGTGAGAACGATGGGCACACGCCCCACATCACACTTTGTTCGATTCACACAATCGAGCCACGGGCGCAGCGGCTTCCGTGAGCGAACAGAGTGACAGACCCAAGCCCGTCTCCAGCGCGCACCCAGCCACCCTCAAGCACCCCGTGCGACGATGCCAGGGCGACGCCCGGATGCCCGAGGGGAAGATCTTCGAGCCCTCCGGCGTTGACGCCTCGCACCAGCCTTCGACGCACGCGACAGGAGTGGACCACCGCAATGCCCAGCACTTCCACCCCCACGGCCACCGCACAGATCGGCGTCACCGGACTCGCCGTCATGGGCAGCAATCTCGCCCGCAACTTCGCCCGCCACGGCCACACCGTCGCCGTCCACAACCGCACAACCGCCAGGACCACGGCCCTCATCGACGAGCACGGCCACGAGGGCAACTTCGTCCCCGCCGAGACCGCCGAGGAGTTCGTCGCCGCCCTGGAGAAGCCCCGACGCCTGATCATCATGGTCAAGGCCGGCGACCCCACCGACGCCGTCATCGACGAGTTCGCGCCCCTCCTCGACAAGGGCGACATGATCATCGACGGCGGCAACGCGCACTTCCACGACACCCTCCGCCGCGAGAAGGCGCTCCGCGCCAAGGGCATCCACTTCGTCGGCACCGGGATCAGCGGCGGCGAGGAAGGCGCGCTCAACGGGCCCGCCATCATGCCCGGCGGGTCCACCGGATCCTACAAAGCCCTCGGGCCGCTCCTGGAGTCCATCGCCGCCAAGGCCCCCGACGGCAGCCCCTGTTGCACGCACATCGGCCCCGACGCCGCCGGACACTTCGTCAAGATGGTGCACAACGGCATCGAATACGCCGACATGCAGCTCATCGCGGAGGCGTACGACCTGCTGCGCAACGTCGCCGGGTACGAGCCGGCCCGTATCGCGGAGACATTCCGCACGTGGAACACCGGCCGCCTGGACTCGTACCTCATCGAGATCACCGCCGAGGTGCTAGCCCACACCGACGCCGCCACCGGGCGGCCCTTCGTGGACGTGGTGGCCGACGAGGCCGAGCAGAAGGGCACCGGCCGGTGGACGGTGCAGACGGCGCTGGACCTCGGGATCCCGGTGTCGGGCATCGCGGAGGCCGTCTTCGCCCGTTCCCTGTCGGGCCACGGCGATCTGCGCCGGGCCGCGCGCGGCCTGCCCGGGCCCGGGCGTGAGACCCTCTCCCCCGCCGAGGCCGAGGAGTTCGCGGCGCGGGTCGAGGAGGCGCTGTACGCGTCCAAGGTCGTCTCGTACGCCCAGGGCTGGAACATGATCGGTGCGGCGAGCGCCGAGTACGGCTGGGACATCGACCTCGGCGCAGTGGCCGCCATCTGGCGGGGCGGCTGCATCATCCGGGCGGCGTTCCTCGACCGGATCCGCAGCGCGTTCGCGGCCGACCCGGGACTGCCGACCCTGCTGGCCGACAAGGGCTTCGCCGACGAGGTGGGCCGGGCCCAGGACGCCTGGCGCTCGGTCGTGGCGACCGCGGTCGGCCGCGGGGTGCCCACCCCCGGCTTCTCCGCCGCGCTCGCGTACTACGACGCCCTGCGCGCGGAGCGCCTGCCCGCCGCCCTGACCCAGGGGCAGCGCGACTTCTTCGGCGCCCACACCTACCGGCGCACCGACCGCGAGGGGTCGTTCCACACGGTGTGGTCCGGGGACCGCGACGAGGAGCGCACGGCCTGAGCAGGACCGCACGGACGGCGGACCGCCAACGGCCCGGCGCCACCGCGAGGATGGCGCCGGTGACGTCCGGTCCGATAAGAGTGTCCCGACCTGCCACTTCTGTCCTGACCTGCGTCTTTGCAGGTCAGAAAGGGGTTGCGGGGACCTTGGCATAGACCCGGCCAGGGGCGTGGGCTTAACTTATGGGCTATGACCTCCCCCCGCAGCACCTACGGTGGCGGCTACTACGCCTCGCCGTCGTTCCCGGACACCCCCATCTACGACAGCCTCGTCGCCGAGCGGGGCACCCCGCAGATCGCGCCCATCAGGGTGTCGTCGCCGTACGACGGCGGGAGCCAGCTGCCCGCTCTCCCCGCGCTGCCGTCCGGGCCGTCCGCGGCGCCCGCGCCGCAGCAGCAGAGCGGTTACGCCGGACAGGCCCCGCAGTACGGGTACCAGTCGCCCGCTCCGCAGGCCCCGGCCCTCCAGCAGGCGCCCGCGCCCTACATCCCGCAGCAGGCGGCCGCGCCGCGCGGCTATCCGGGCCCGCAGCAGTACCAGCAGCGGCCCGCGGCCGCCTCGGCGAGCCCCGCGGGGTACGAGGCGATGCGCCCCGTGGCGCCCCGCCCGGCGCCCGCGCCGTACGAGGACCCGTACAACAACCGCCAGTACCCGAATCAGGGCGGTTACTGACGATACTTCCGGTTCGGGCGGGGGGCCGGTCGGGGGGCTTCGGTCAACCGCCCGGCCCGGATGGCAAGATGGCCGCATGTCCACGCCATTGCTGACCGCGGTCCACTTCTATCCCGTGAAGTCGATGACCGGCCGCGCCGTGGGCGAGGCGGCGGTCGAGCCGTGGGGGCTCGCCGGGGACCGCCGGTGGATGCTGGCCGACGAGAGCGGTCACATGATCACCCAACGGCAGCAGCCCAGGCTGGCGTTGGCCGCCGCCGAGCCGCTGCCGGGCGGCGGGGTCCGGCTCACCGCTCCGGGGTGCGCACCGGTGGATGTCGCCGTGCCCGACCCCGTGGAGCGGGGCACGGTCACGGTGCAGCTGTTCCGGGACAAGGTCGAGGGGATTCCGGCCGGTGCCGCGGCCGACGCGTGGCTCAGCGCGTATCTGGGCACCCCGGCCCGGCTGCTGCACATGGACGACCCCGCGACGCGCCGCCTCATCGACCCCGACTACGCGCACGACGGCGAGACCGTGAGCTTCGCCGACGGATATCCGCTGCTGCTCACCACCCTCGCCTCGCTCGACGCCCTCAACACCCTGATCTCCCGGGGCGACCACCCCGACGAGGGCCCGCTGCCCATGAACCGCTTCCGGCCGAACGTGGTCGTGGGCGACACCGCGCCCTGGGCCGAGGACGACTGGCGGCGCGTCCGCATCGGCGAGGTCACCTTCCGCGCCGTCAAGCTGTGCGGCCGCTGTGTCGTGACCACCACCGACCAGCACACGGCGGAGCGCGGCAAGGAGCCGCTGCGGACGCTCGTACGCCACCACCGGATAGGCAAGGATCTGGTGTTCGGCACGAACCTCATCCCCGAGCACACCGGAGTGGTGCGCGTGGGCGACGACGTGGAGATCCTCGACTGAGCGGGTCCCGCCGCCCGTCGGGACCGCCCGCACCGCCCGCCACCCGTCAACGCGCCGCCAGGAAGCGCCTCCGGAGGGGGTGATTTTGCTCTCTCCGCCGTCTTCCTCCGCATGCGATGCCCTGTGTGAGGTATTTACGGACGCGGAAGGGGGTGAGCGCTGTGCGCGCGACGATCTTCGCCCGGCGATGGCGGCGCAATCCGCTGCGCCGCCGTACCGACGTCGTCGAGGCGTGGGTGGGGGCGGTCGCGGTGGTGCTGATGCTGCTGGCCGGATCGGCCGTCGGCTGGGTGGCGGGCTCGCTCGCCCACGAGGCGCTGCGGCAGACCGTCCGTGAACAGCAGCTGCACCGGCACCTGGTGACCGCCACGGCCCTGCGCAATCTGCCGGTCAGGGCCACCGAGACCGACCGGGAGACGGCCGCGGGCCGCGAGGGTCACCACCGGGTGGTCGCCCGCTGGCCGGCCCCGGACGGCCGCCGGCAGTTCTCCGGCGTGGTCGCCGTCCGGCAACCGACCCGTGCGGGGCACCGGTTCACGCTGTGGACCGACGACCGCGGGCGGATCTCGGCCCGCCCCATGGACGACGACACCGCCGCCGTGCACGCGGTCCTCGCCGGAGCGGCCGCGGCCGCCGGAGCGGCGGGAGTGGTGGAGCTCGCCCGCCGGCTGGTCGTATGGCGGCTCGTGCAGCGGCGGTACGCCCGGTGGGACCGCGCGTGGGAACAGGCTGGGCACACCTGGGGCCGTGCGGGTGCGGGCAGCTGACCGGTCAACTTCCGTGGCCCACGCGCGCTACGGTGGTCCGGCCGGTACGCATCCGTCCCGGGTGAACAGAGCACACGAGGTGGGGGCGCAGCAGCACCATGGCAGAGGGCTCGGTCCAGGTGACGCACACCGGTACGGCGCGATGGCGGCGGCGCACCGGCGAATACGACTCCCTCGCATCGGCTCTGGAGGCGGCGGCGGACGGGGATGTGCTGTCCGTCGCGCCGGGCACGTACCGGGAGAATCTGGTCGTCACCCGTGCGATCACCCTGCGCGGCAGCGAGGGTTCGCCGGGGGCGGTGCGGATCGCGCCGGCCGAGGGCGTGGCCCTGACCGTGCGGGCCTCGGCGGCGCTGCTGGATCTGCACATCGAGGGGCAGGACGCGGCGGCGCCCGCGCTGTTGGTCGAGGACGGCGCGCCGGAGCTGGCGGATCTGCGGATCGTGACGCGGTCGGCGGCGGGCATCGAGGTGCGCGGCGGTTCGCGGCCGACGGTGCGCCGCTGCACGGTCGACAATCCGGGCGGGGTCGGCATCAGCGTGCTGGACGGCGCGACGGGTGTCTTCGAGGAGTGCGAGGTCGTGGCGGCGGGCCGGTCGGGCGTGACGGTCGGCGGGGGCGCGCATCCGCGCCTGGATCGCTGCCGGGTGCATCACGCGTCGGGAGCGGGGCTCTCGCTGTCGGGTGAGGGCAGCGCGCTGGAGGCGGTCGGGTGCGAGGTGTACGAGATCCGGGGCGCGGGGGTGCAGGTCGCGTCGCGGGCGGCCGGTTATCTGACCGACTGCCAGGTGCACCGGACGTCAGGCGACGGCGTGACGCTGGACACCGAAGCGGTGCTCACCCTGGTGGACTGCGACATCCACGACGTGCCGGAGAACGGTGTGGACCTGCGGTCCCGTTCGGTGCTGTCGATGACGCGCACCGCGGTGCGCAAGTTCGGGCGCAACGGCCTGTCGGTATGGGATCCGGGTACGCGGGTGGACGCGGACCGGTGCGACATCCACGACAGCACGGGCGACTATCCGGCGGTGTGGGTCAGTGACGGGGCGCAGGCGGTGCTCGGTTCCTGCCGGGTGCGCGATGTGCCGGACGCGCTGTTCGTGCTGGACCGCGGTTCGCGGGTGGACGTGGTCGACAGCGATCTCGCGCAGGTCCGCAACACCGCGGTGTCGGTGAGCGACGGGGCGACCGCGCAGCTGGACGACTGCCGCATCCGGGCGGCGGCGACGGGTGCCTGGTTCCGGGACCACGGGAGCGGGGGTTCGCTGGCCGGATGCACCATCGACGCGACGGCCACTGGGGTCATCGTGACCAAGGGCGCGGATCCGGTCATCGAGCGGTGCACGGTGAGTTCGCCGGTGGAGGCGGGCTTCTATGTGTCGGCGGGCGGCCGGGGTTCCTTCCACGACTGCCGGGTGACGGGGAGCAGCGGCTACGGCTTCCACGTCATCGACGGCTGCCGTACGACGCTGACGCGCTGCCGTACGGAGCGGTGTGCGCGCGGTGGTTACGAGTTCGCCGAGGAGGGCACGGTCAGCGAGGGCTGCACGAGCGACGAGAGCGCGGCGTTCACGCTGGGGGCGTCGTCCGCGGGCTCGCTGCGGACGGCCGGTGTCCCGGTCGTGGAGCGGACGGCTCCGCTGGTGTCGGTGCCGCCGGTCGCGGTGCCGGTGCAGCGGGTGCCCGAGGGCGCGGCGCCCGCCCCCCTGCCGGACGGCCGTCCGCCGGCCACGGTGCTGGGTGAACTGGACGCGCTGGTGGGCCTGGAGAGCGTCAAGCGCGAGGTGCGGGCGCTCACGGACATGATCGAGGTGGGCCGTCGCCGTCAGGAGGCGGGGCTGAAGGCGGCCTCCGTGCGCCGTCATCTGGTGTTCACCGGTTCCCCTGGTACGGGAAAGACCACGGTGGCCCGGCTCTACGGCGAGATCCTCGCGTCGCTCGGGGTGCTGGAGCGCGGTCATCTGGTGGAGGTGTCGCGCGTGGACCTGGTGGGCGAGCACATCGGTTCCACGGCGATCCGGACGCAGGAGGCGTTCGACCGGGCGCGGGGCGGGGTGCTGTTCATCGACGAGGCGTACGCGCTCTGCCCGGAGGACTCGGGGCGGGACTTCGGCCGTGAGGCGATCGACACCCTGGTGAAGCTGATGGAGGATCACCGGGACGCGGTGGTGGTGATCGTCGCGGGGTACACCGCGGAGATGCAGCGGTTCCTGACGGTCAATCCGGGGGTGGCGTCGCGCTTCTCGCGCACCATCACCTTCGGGGACTACGCGCCGGAGGAGCTGTTGCGCATCGTGGAACAGCAGGCGGAGGAGCACGAGTACCGGATCGGGGCGGGGGCGGCGGAGGCGCTGCTGGCGTATTTCACGGCGATCCCTAAGGGTCCGGCGTTCGGCAACGGCCGGACGGCGCGGCAGACGTTCGAGGCGATGGTCGAGCGGCACGCGGGCCGGGTGGCGCAGCTCGCCGCTCCGAGCACCGACGAGCTGACGCTGTTGTATCCGCAGGATCTGCCGGCGCTGCCGTGAGGGCGGCGGTGCCGATGGCCGGAGTACGGCACGGGCGTTGTCACAGGTGCGTGGGAGGATGAGCACGCGGATTCGGCAGTGCTGAGCGGAGGGACCGGCCGGTGAGTGACCATCAGAATCTCCTGGCGGAGCAGCGGCGTGCCCTGATTCTCGACGAGGTGAGGCGGCGCGGCGGTGTGCGGGTCAATGAGCTGACCCGCAAGCTCAATGTCTCGGACATGACGGTCCGCCGCGATCTGGACGCGCTGGCCCGGCAGGGTGCCGTGGAGAAGGTGCACGGTGGTGCGGTGCCGGTCGCCGAGGCGACGGCGCACGAGCCGGGCTTCGAGGCGAAGTCGGCGCTGGAGCTGATCGCCAAGGAGGACATCGCGCGGGCCGCGGCGAGGATGGCCGCGCACGGCAGTGCGATAGCCCTGGCGGGCGGGACGACGGTGTTCGCCCTGGCCCAGCAGTTGGTGGAGGTCCCGGATCTGACGGTGGTGACGAATTCGGTGCGGGCGGCCGATGTGTTCCACAGTGCCCAGCGCACGATGACGGCCGCGGGGCCCTCGCCGCGTCCGGGTGCGGCGACGGTGGTGCTGACGGGCGGGGTCCGTACGCCGTCGGACACACTGGTGGGGCCGGTGGCGGACGCGGCGATCCGCTCGCTGCACTTCGATGTGCTGTTCATCGGGGTGCACGGCATATCCGTGGAGGCGGGGCTGTCGACGCCGAATCTCGCGGAGGCGGAGACGAACCGGCACTTCGTGCGCTCCGCCCGGCGTGTCGTGGTGGTCGCGGACCACACCAAGTGGGGCACGGTGGGCCTGAGTTCCTTCGCCTCCCTGGAGGAGGTGGACGCGTTGGTCACGGACGCGGGGCTGCCCGCGGGGGCGCGTCGGGAGATCGCCGAGCGGCTGCCGGAGCTGGTGGTGGCGGAGAGTTCGCGGGGCAGCGCGGAGGCCTGAGACCGGGCGGGGGCGGCGCAGACAGCCGGGGCCGCGGGGGCTAGGGTGTGCGGCGCGGTGGGCCGGTCGATCCGATGGGGTGCACGATGGCGCGCAGACTCCGCCCGGTGGGGCTCGACTTCGTGGCGGAGGCGCCGCTGCGGCTGGTGTTCGTCGCGCGCATGGCGGCGGCGCCCGAGCGGGTCCATGCCGCGCTGGCCGGGGATGTGCCGGGCTGGGCGCGGTGGTTCCGCGCGGTGACGGTGGCGCGGCGGGTGGAGCGGGCCGGGGGTGACGGCCGGGAGATCCGGCTGCTGGGTGGTGCGCGGTTCCTGGAGACGGTCCTGGCCGACGAGCCGTCCCGGCGTTATGCGTACCGCGTCGACGTCACGAACGCGCCGGGTGTCCGGGCCGTGCTGGAGGACTGGCAGCTGCTCCCCGCCGGTACGGGCACGGTCGTCCGGTGGACGGTGGCGGTGGACGGTCCCGCTCCGGTGCGGCTGGCGGTCGCGCTGGGGAGGCCGGGTCTCGGGCACGCGTTCCGCGACGCGATGCGCAGCCTCGACCGGCGTCTCGCGGCCATGCACGGCGGTGGCGCCTGAGCCCGGTCGCGGCCGCCGGGGCCGGTGCCCGGCTCAGTCCGGCCAGTGGCCCGAGTTCAGAAAGGTGTCGATGGCCCGGGCGTACGGGGTGATGTCCAGGTCCTGTTCGGCGAGCCAGGCGTCGGAGTAGTACTTGTCGAGGTAGCGCTCGCCGGGGTCGCAGATGAGGGTGACGACGCTGCCCCGCCGGCCCTGGTCCGCCATCTCGGCGACGATCTTGAGTGCGCTCCACAGCCCGGTGCCGGTGGAGCCGCCCGCCTTGCGGCCGATGGCCCGGTCGAGGGCGCGTACGGCGGCGACGCTCGCGGCGTCGGGGACCTTCATCATCCGGTCGATGGCGCCGGCCACGAAGCTGGGCTCCATGCGCGGCCGGCCGATGCCCTCGATGCGGGAGCCGCGGTCGCTGGTGGCGTGGGGGTCGCGGTTCTTCCAGCCGTCGAAGAAGCAGGAGTTCTCGGGGTCGGCGACGCAGATGCGGGTGTCGTGCTGCATGTAGCGCACATAGCGGGCGATGGTCGCGGAGGTGCCGCCGGTGCCCGCGGTGGCCACGATCCAGGTGGGCACGGGGTGGCGTTCGAGCCGGAGCTGGCTGTAGACGGACTCTGCGATGTTGTTGTTGCCACGCCAGTCGGTGGCCCGTTCGGCGTAGGTGAACTGGTCCATGTAGTGGCCGCCGGTCTGTTCGGCGAGGGCGGCCGCTTCCTCGTACATCTTCCGCGGGTCGTCGACGAAGTGGCACCGCGCGCCGTGGAACTCGATCAGCCGGCACTTCTCGCGGCTGGTGGTGCGGGGCATGACGGCGATGAACGGGACGCCGATGAGCCCGGCGAAGTACGCCTCGGACACGGCCGTGGAACCACTGGACGCCTCGATGACGGGGGCCTCGGGGCGGATCCAGCCGTTGCACAGCCCGTAGAGGAAGAGGGATCGGGCGAGGCGGTGCTTGAGGCTGCCGGTGGGGTGGGTGGATTCGTCCTTGAGGTAGAGGTCGATCCCCCATTCGGGCGGCAGCGGGAAGCCCAGCAGGTGGGTGTCGGCGGAGCGGTTCGCGTCGGCCTGGACCTTGCGGACGGCCTCGTTGAGCCAGGCGCGGTGGACGGGGTCGCTGCGGTCCACATCCAGGGTGGGGGTGGCGGAACCGGGATCCGCGCCCGTCGCCCCGGGTTGCACGGTGCTGTTCACGGCGCTCCTCACGCAGTTCATCCGGGCCCATGCGGAGCACTCGGACGTTTCGATCATAATTGGGCACTGGTGCGTGAGCCGCCTCACAGGCAGACTGCCCACTGGGCACACGATTCAGCCGGGGAGGCGGTTGCCGTGGCGGAGCCGGAGTTCAACGCGACCGGGGTGCGGATCGAGCGCTCCCTGCGCTCTCTCACCCGGGCCGGCCAGGTGAAGATCAAGGACGGCAGGCTCGAATTGCTGACGAGCCACGGCAGGGAGATCGACAGCGCCCCCGTGGACTCGGTCCAGGCGGGCCGCCCGTGGTTCGCCCGGGACCGGGCGCGGGCGCGGGTGAACGGGACGCGTTACGTCCTGACGCTGGGCGGCCGGGACCAGGCCGCCGAGGAGTCGGGGCCGTCCGCGGTGCGCCGCTTCCTGGAGGCGGTCCGCTCCGCCCGGGGCAGTGACGCGGGGGACTGACGGTCCAGAAGTTGCGCAAGTGACCGCCGGAGTCGACCCTTGACTCGTACCAGCATCACTGAGGGTTCATGGCCCGTTACGCTGTGGATCCTCACTGTCGATCGGTCCGGCAGCCGCCCTCGCCGGTCCGGCACCCAGTGCGTTGGAGAACGCCTATCTGCATCAGGCTAGCCCTACTTCTTCAGGGAGTCGCAGCCGTGATCAGCCGACCGAACAAGCACTGCACCGTAGAGCTACAGGCTCTCCCGCCGCGGATCGGCCAGGTCCGCAGAATCGTATCTGCGCAATTGCGCTACTGGCATCTCGATCCGCTCATCGACCCCGCCGCGCTCGGCGTCACCGAGCTGCTCACCAACGTCCACCAGCACGCGGAGCCGGACAAGCGCTGCACGGTCGAGATCGACCTCGTGCTGGACCAGCTGACGCTCTCGGTGCGCGACCACGACCCCCGGCTGCCCCGCATCGGCAGCGCGGACCCCGCCAGCACCCATGGCCGGGGCCTCGCCCTGATCGCCGCGGTCAGCGCCAGCTGGGGCGTGCAGGAACGTCACGACGGCGGCAAGGTCGTGTGGTTCACGCTCCCCGTGCCCGGCACCCCCGCGACCCGGCCGGTGCAGTCGGACCGGACGACGATCGCCTTCGAACAGCCCGTCCTCGAACTGCCCGCGCTCCAGACCCCGGTGCTCCAGGAACCCGCCTTCGACGAGTCCCTGGTGGCCGTCAGGGCGGTGCCGCTGCGCGACCGCTCCCCCGTCCGCTCCGCCGTTCCCGGCTGACGACGCGTCACTTCCCGCCGCTGCCGAAGTGTTCCTCCAGGACGGACATCCGGCGCCAGTATTCGTCCTCGTCGATGTCTCCGGCGGCGAACCGGCGGCCCAGGACGGCCGTCGGCGAGTTCTCGGCCGCCGCCGGCCGGACGTGCCACGGGGCGCGGCGGGCGCGCCACACGGTGCGGCGCAGGGTGACGACGACGGCCACGACAACGGCCCAGAACAGCGGGAAGAAGAGGATCCAGGGGCCGGGCCCGCCGGCGGCCCAGGGTTGCGCGAGGGTGTTCATGAGGGTTCAGCTCCTCGGTGGTGACGGTTCCTTGTCACCTCCGAGCCTGCTCGCGGCGGGCGCGCGCGTCGTCGTACGGGCGGCGGCCGCCGGCCTGCCCCGGGGGAGTACGGGTGGCGGGCCGCGTACTCCCCCGGTTCGCGTTTTCGGCCCTCCACGCGTGCGCGCGCACGCGTGGCCGTGCGCAGGGTCAGCCGAGCGCCGCCAGGGGGTCGTCCAGTACGGGCTGCCAGGCCGCTTCCGCCGCGCCGATGAGGCTGTTGTGGTCGAGGGTGCAGGGCAGGATGGGCACGCTGCCGCTGCGGCCCCACAGACTGCGGTCGGCGACGACGGCGCGGAGGCGCTCGGGGTCGGCGTCGAGGAGTTCGCGGTGGAGTCCGCCGAGGATGACGCGGTCGGGGTTGAGGATGTTGACCAGCCCGGCGAGCCCGAGGCCGAGCCGGTCGATGAGGAGCTCGGCGGCGGCGCGTACGGACGGGTCGGCGTACTCCGTGCGGAGCAGCTCGCGGGACTGCTGGAGCAGGGAGACCTCAGGGCCGGGCGTGCGGCCGGCCGCGGTGAGGAAGGCGAGCGGGTCGGCCTCGACGTCGAGGCAGCCGCGGCTGCCGCAGTGGCAGGGCAGGCCCGCGGGGTTGACGGTGAGGTGGCCGACCTCCAGGGCGAGGCCCGAACTGCCGGTGTGCAGCCGTCCGTCGAGGACGAGGGCGCCTCCGACACCGCGATGGCCGGTGGCGACGCACAGCAGGTGCTCGGCGCCGCGGCCGGCTCCGTGGCGGTGTTCGGCGAGGGCGGCGAGGTTGACGTCGTTGCCGGTGACACCGGTGGCGGGGGCGGATCCGGCGCCCGGGATGCCCGCCTTGGCGAGGGCCTCGGTGAAGAGGGTGCGGACCGGGGCGCCGGCCGGCCAGGACAGGTGCAGCGGGTTGAGTGCCGTGCCCTCCGGTTCGGCGACGGCCGAGGGGACGGCGAGTCCGGCGCCGAGGCAGCGGCGGCCCGTTTCGCGCAGCAGTCCGGCACCGGCCTCGACGACGGCGTCGATGATGTGCGACGGATCGGCGGGTACGGTCATGCAGCCGGGTGCGGTGGCGATCATCCGGCCGCCGAGCCCGACGAGGGCGGCCCGGAAGCCGTCGGCGTGGATCTGCGCGGCGAGGACGACGGGCCCGCCGGGGGCGACGGCGAGCCGGTGCGAGGGCCGCCCCTGGGAACCGGCGGCCGCGCCGGGCCGCGCGTCGACCTGGATCAGGCCGAGGGCCTCCAGCTCGGCGGCTACGGCTCCGGCGGTCGCACGGGTCACGCCGAGTTCGGCGGTGAGCACGGCGCGCGTGGGGGCGCGGCCGGTGTGCACGAGCTCCAAGGCCGGGCCGAGGGCGCCGCGGCCCCGTTCCAAACGTGTTGTCCGAGTCTGGGTCACACCCCTATTCTGACTTTGTGCCGACGCTGAACAAAATACGGACGGCCATTCGGGGCCGACAGGACCCGATACCCGTCGACCCTGCCCTCCGCAGCCTCCGTACCGCCCTGACCCTTTTCTTCGCCCTCGACGGCCTGCTCTTCGCCGGCTGGGTGGTCCGCATCCCCGCGATCAAGGAGCAGACCGGCGCCTCCGCGGGCGACCTCGGACTGGCCCTGCTCGGGGTGTCCGCCGGTGCGGTCGCCACCATGACCGTGACCGGCCGGCTGTGCCACCGGTTCGGCAGCCATCCGGTGACGGTCGCCGCCGGGGTGCTCATGTCCCTGGGCATCGCCCTGCCGCCGCTCACCCACTCGGCGCTCGCCCTCGGGCTGGTGCTCCTGGTCTTCGGCGCCGCCTACGGCGGCATCAACGTCGCCATGAACAGCGCGGCCGTCGACCTCGTCGCGACGCTCCGCAGGCCCGTGATGCCCAGCTTCCACGCCGCGTTCAGCCTCGGCGGGATGCTGGGCGCGGGCCTGGGCGGGCTGGTCGCGGGGCAGTTGTCCGCCACTCGCCACCTGTTGCTCCTGACCGTGATCGGACTGGCCGTCAGCGCGGCGGCGGGCCGCACGCTCCTCGCCCACCCGGCGCCGCGCGCCGGGCGGCGCGCCCCGGCGTCCGCGTCCGGCTCCGGCGCGGGGCGCGGACGCCGCCTGGTCGCTGTCTTCGGGCTGATCGCGCTGTGCGACGCCTACGGCGAGGGCGCACTCGCCGACTGGGGCGCGCTCCACCTCCAGCAGGACCTCGGCGCCCGGGCGGGCCTCGCGGCCGTCGGCTACTCCGTCTTCGCGCTCACCATGACCCTCGGACGCCTCACGGGCACCGTGCTCCTCGAACGCCTCGGCCAGACCAGGACGTTGGTCGCGGGTGGCGCGGCCGCCGCCGTGGGCATGCTGCTCGGTTCGCTGGCCCCGACGGTCTGGGCCGCCCTCGTGGGATTCGCCGTCACCGGGTTCGGCCTCGCCAACATCTTCCCGGTCGCGATCGGCCGGGCCGGGGAACTGGCCGGTCCGAGCGGGGTCGCCACCGCCTCGACGTTCGGCTACGGCGGCATGCTGCTCGGCCCTCCGGCGATCGGATTCCTCGCGGAGACCTGGTCCCTGCCGCTCGCCCTGACCACGGTGGCGGCCCTCGCGGGCACGGCGGCGGCGATCGCGTACGGGACGCGGAACGTGGTGCGGGCCGCCGCGCGATAGCCGCGCGGGACGTTGTCAGTGGTCGCTGACACAATCCGAAGAAGAGACGTCCGGGCGCGCCGGACGGGTCCGGGAGGGTGCGGCTGCCGTCGGGGAACGGCGTCCGCCCGGGAAACGGAAAGGGCGGGGCGGGCATGGGCGAGGTGCGTGAGGAGTGGCGGTGCGCCGGGCTGCGCTGGGCGCCGTCCGGGCCGTCGCTGGCCTGGCTGCACCCGGTCCACGGGATGCGCTCCTCTCCCCTGCCGCCCGGACGGCCGCTGGCGTTCACGACGGGCGGTGCGCGACGGTGCGTCGGTGTGCGCAGGGGCGGTCGGCACACCCCGTGCCCGACGGACGCGGAGGTGCCCGGCACGGCGGTCTCGGCGCAGTGCGCGGAGTGCGCGCGGCTGGACCGTTCGCACTCCGTGGCCGCCGACACGGCCGTCGACGACCCCCGGCCGTACGACGTCTATCTGGCGTGGTTCGGGCCGCGTCTGATCAAGGTCGGTATCACCGCGGCCGAGCGCGAAGGCGTCCGGCTGCTCGAACAGGCCGCGCTGTCCTACGCGCTGCTCGGGCGTGGCCCGTTGATGGCCGCCCGCCGGGCGGAGGCCGTGCTGGGCGCGGCGCTCGCGGTCCCGGACCGCTTTCCGTACGCGGCCAAGCGCGCCGCCCGCCACCCGGTGCCACCGCGCGAGCAGCGGGCCGCGGAGCTGGCCGCACTGCACGAGCGGGCGTGCGCTCTCGGCACCCTGCCGGAGTCCCTGGCCGTACGGGCCTTCGCGCCGGTGCACCACGACGAGGCGTTCCATCTGGACCGGATCGGCCCGGGTCACTGCCTGGTGGAGCTGTCCGCGGGGCGCACGCTGGCGGGCGCGGTCGCCGCGGTGGCCGGACCGGATGTGTATCTGGAGGCGGCGGACGGACGGCTCCTGCTGGTGGACGCCCGGCAGCTCGCGGGCTGGCCCCTGCTGGCGGCGGCACCGGGGGCGCGGACGACGGTGTCGGTGCGCATACCGGAGCCGGCCAGCCCGGAGTCGCTGTTCTGAGGTCCGCCCGGTGTGCCCCGCGGGTCAGCCCAGCCAGCCGGGGCGGACCAGTCCGGACTCATAGGCGAGGACGACCAGTTGGGCCCGGTCCCGCGCCCCGAGCTTGACCATGGCGCGGCTGACGTGGGTCTTGGCGGTGAGGGGGCTGACGACGAGGCGGCGGGCGATCTCGTCGTTGGACAGGCCGATGCCGACGAGCGTCATCACCTCGCGCTCGCGGTCGGTCAGCTCCGACAGGCCGACGGCGGCCGCGGGTTCCTTGGAGCGGGCGGCGAATTCGGCGATGAGGCGGCGCGTCACGCCCGGGGAGAGCAGCGCGTCGCCGCCGACCACGGCCCGTACGGCGCGCAGCAGTTCGTCCGGTTCGGTGTCCTTGACGAGAAAGCCCGAGGCGCCGGAGCGGATCGCCTCGAAGACGTATTCGTCCAGCTCGAAGGTGGTGAGCATGATGACCTTCACCTCCGCCAGACGCGGGTCCTCGGTGATCCGGCGCGTGGCGGCGAGCCCGTCGAGCACGGGCATCCGGATGTCCATGAGGACGGTGTCGGGGCGCAGTTCACGGACCAGGGTCAGGGCCTGCTGCCCGTCCGATGCCTCGCCGACGACGGTGATGTCGGGCTGTGCGTCCAGCAGGGCGCGGAATCCGGCGCGTACGAGCAGCTGGTCGTCGGCGAGCAGGACGCGGATGGCGGGTGCTCCTCGGTCGCTCACGGGTTCTCCTGGTGCGGGGTGGCGAGGGGCAGTAGGACGCTGACGCGGAAGCCGCCGTCGGGCCGGGGGCCCGCCTCGACCGTACCGCCGAGGGCGGCGGCCCGCTCCCGCATGCCGACGAGCCCCCTGCCGCCGCTGGGGAGCGCGGCCTTGGTGGCGGGACCGTCGTCGTCGACGCGCAGGCCGAGCGCGTCGGGGCGGTAGCTCAGCCGGACCCGGGCCGTGCGGGAGCCGGAGTGACGGACGATGTTGGTGAGGGCTTCCTGGACGATACGGAAGGCGGCAAGGTCGGTCCCGGGCGGCAGGGCGACGCGTCGGCCTTCGGTCGTGATGTCCACGGTGAGCCCGGCGTCGGCGGCCTGTTCGGCCAGCTCGGGCAGGCGGTCGAGGCCAGGGGCGGGTGAGCGGGGCGCGTCGCCGGGGGTGCGCAGGGTGTCGAGGACCTGGCGGACCTCTCCGAGCGCCTCCTTGCTGGCGGCCTTGATGGTGGTGAGCGCCGCGCGGGCCTGTTCGGGGTGCTCGTCGAGCAGGGCGAGGCCGACGCCTGCCTGGACGTTGATGACGGAGATGCTGTGGGCGAGCACGTCGTGCAGTTCACGGGCGATCCGCAGCCGCTCCTCGTCGGCGCGGCGACGCTCGGCCGTGGCCCGCTCGACCCGGTCGCGCACCCACTGCTCGCGCCGCAGCCGGACCAGTTCGGACCCGACGAGGACGGCCACGGCCCAGGCCGTGGGTGCCCACTCCCCGTTCCAGGCGGACGGTCCGTCGCCGCCGGGCGGCAGCCAGCGGTAGAGCCAGTGGGCGATGAGGAGATGACCGGCCCACAGCAGGCCGACCGCGCACCAGGCGGCGCGGCGGTGACCGTCGACGATCGCGGTGAAGCAGGCGATGACGACACTGGCGAAGACGGGGCCGTAGGGGTAGCCGCCGCCGAGATAGAGCAGGGTGACGAGGGAGGTGCCGAAGACGGCGACGCGTGGGTGGCGGTGACGGATCAGCAGGAAGGCGGGCCCGGCGGCGAGCAGGACCCGGGCGAGGGAGTCGAGCGGCACCCTGCCGGACTGGTCCAGCGCGGCGTAGTGCCCGCCGATCTGCTGGAGGGCCGCGACGGCGAGGGTGGAGCGCCAGGGCAGGCGCCGCGTAGAGCGGGCGAACCAGCGCTCCCAGGGCGATCCCGCGCCGCTCTCCCGCGCCCACGGCGCCCGTCCCTCACTGCCCATACGGCCAAGCTAGTCGGCGGCGGGGCGCGAGGCGTCAGCCGCGCGTGGTGACCGCGTCTGCTCCCTGGGGAGTAGTGAGCCCCACCTGGTGGGCCAGGCCGCGGACGGCGTGCGCGAAGAAGGCGTCGCGGGCCTCGACGACCTGGTTGAACTGCCCGAAGAGCTCGAAGCCGATCAGCCCGAAGAGCTGGGCCCAGGCGGCGACGAGCGCGGCCGTCGTCGGCGCGGGGAGCCCCGGGGCGAACTCCGCGGCCAGCCGCTCGACGTCGGTGTGCACGGTGCGGGGCAGGGGGTCGACGGGCGGGACGGCGAGCCTGCCGTCGGCGTGGGCCTCGCGGGCGATGGACAGCAGGGCGAGCGCGACCCGGCCGGCGGGCTCGACGGTGGTCAGGGGGGCGGTGTAGCCGGGGACGGGCGATCCGTAGATCAGCGCGTATTCGTGCGGGTGGGCGAGGGCCCAGGTGCGGACGGCGCGGCAGACGGCCGTCCAGCGGACGGTCGGGTCGTCGCTGCCGGCTGCGGCGAGCGCGGTCTCGGCGGCGGCGCCCACCGCGTTGTACGCGTCGACGATGAGGGCGGTCAGCAGGTCGTCGCGGCTCGGGAAGTAGCGGTAGAGCGCGGAGGAGACCATGCCGAGCTCGCGGGCGACGGCGCGCAGGGACAGCTTGGCCGCGCCGTCCCGTGCGAGCTGGAGGCGCGCCTCGTCCTTGATCGCGGCGGTGATTTCGCTGCGGGCCCGTTCTCTGGCGCCTCTGATCGCACTCATGGGGTCAGTCTGCCATTCGTCGGGAGCAACGGCCAGAAACGAGAGCAGTGCTCTTGCGCCGACGCGAAGAAGCGCGCACACTGATCTCAAGCGAGAGCACCGCTCTCATAATGATCCGAGAGACCCGGGGGTGTCCCATGGCGCACTACATCAAGCCCGGACGGCTGGAAGCACGGCTCGTCCACGGCACCGTCGGCTGGCTGGCGCGGCGGGGCCTGAGCCTGGCGGGGTCGGCCGAGCTGTCGGTGCGAGGCCGCGGCAGCGGCGAGTGGCGGACGGTCCCGGTCAATCCGCTCGACGCGGAGGGAGGGCGCTTCCTCGTGTCCGCCCGTGGCGACGGGCAGTGGGTGCGCAATCTGCGGGCCGCGGGCGACGGGCGGCTCCGCGTCGGGCGCAGCACCCTGCCCTTCACCGCGGTTGAGGTGCCCGACGAGGAGAAAGCCCCGCTGCTGCGGGCCTACTTGAGCCGCTGGGGCTGGCAGGTCGGCCGGTTCTTCGACGGGGTGACCGCGAAGTCCTCCGACGAGGAGCTCCGGCGGGTCGCCCCACGGCACCCCGTCTTCCGCATAACGACGACGCCGGGGGCGGGCACGCGGGGGTGAGCGGGGGCGGGGGGCGTGCCCGGCACCCCGCCGCGCGGAGGCGGACCGGTCCCGGTCCCGGCCCGCCGGGCGGACCGCGTCGGTCTGCCCGGCTCACGCCCCGTGACCGCCGTCAGCGGGCGGTCGGGGCCCCGGCGCGGTCGGCCGAGGACAGGACGCGTCGCGCCATCGGGTGCGTGCGCACGATCTCGGCGAGCGTGGTCGTGCCACGGGTGATCCTCGCGAACGCCTGCCACGCCGGGCGGAAGCCCGTAATGGCGGCGTGGACGAGCCCGGGGCGCCGCTTGTAGAGGGCGAGCATCCGGCGCCCGACACCCATCTCCACGCCCAGGCCCGCCTTGATGGCGAAGGCGTAGTTGAGCGCCTGGCGACGGGCGTCGACCGCGTCCTGCGCCTCACCGATGCGGACGGCCCACTCCCCCGCAAGGCGGCCCGAGCGCAGGGCGAAGGAGATGCCCTCACGGGTCCACGGCTCCAGCAGTCCCGCCGCGTCACCGCACACGATCACCCGGCCGCGGGAGAGCGGCGAGTCGTCCGAGCGGCAGCGGGTCAGGTGCCCGGAGGTGATGCTCGGTTCGAAACCCGCCAGGCCGAGGCGGGCGATGAAGTCCTCCAGATAGCGCTTGGTGCCCGAGCCGTCGCCCCGCTCCGAGATCACACCGACCGTCAGGGTGTCGCCCTTGGGGAAGACCCAGCCGTAACTCCCGGGAATCGGGCCCCAGTCGATGAGCACCCGGCCCGCCCAGTCCTCGGCGACGGTCGGGGGCACCGGGATCTCGGCCTCCAGGCCGAGGTCGACCTGCTCCAGCTCGACCCCGACATGAGCGCCTATCCGCCCGGCGCTTCCGTCGGCGCCGACGACCGCGCGGGCCAGGACGGTCCGCCCGTCACCGAGCACGACGGCGACGGTGCGCCGGTCGGGCACCGCGGGGCCGTGCTGCTCCACCCGGGAGACGGTCACGCCCGTGCGCACCTCGGCGCCCGCGTTCTTCGCGGCCTCGACCAGGCCGGCGTCGAACTCGGGGCGGTTGATGAGCCCGAAGAGCATCCGCTTGGAACGGCGGGTGCGCGAGAGTTTCCCGTTCAGGGAGAAGGTGACGGCGTGCACACGCTCGCGCAGCGGCAGTTCGAAGCCCGGCGGCAGTGCGTCACGCGAAGGGCCGATGATGCCTCCGCCGCAGGTCTTGTAGCGCGGCAGTTCGGCCTTCTCCAGGAGCAGCACGCGGCGGCCCGCGGAAGCTGCCGCGTGGGCCGCCGAGGCCCCCGCGGGCCCCGCGCCCACCACCACGACGTCCCACACCGGCTCCTGGCCCTCGGCTGCGTCCCGCCCCGCGTCCTGGGCTGCGTTGTCGCTGCTCACCTGTGCTGTTACTCCCGCTCGATCACCGGCTACGGCTACCGTCCGCATCCTACGGCCCGCCGCTCGTCCGCCCTGCCGCGGGAAGGCCGCGGGGACGTCCGGCGGCGGCCGTGGGAGGATCAGCAGCACAATCGCCTGTATGTACGGATAACGTCGCGCCCTCAAGGAGCGTTCCATGGAGCAGCCCTCGACCCGCCCGCACCGGCCGGCCCCGGCCGCGCTGGCCGCGACCGTCGCCTCATTGCAGTCCCGCGCCAGGGCCGAGCTGGCCGAGCTGGTGGCCTTCAAGTCGGTCGCGGACGAGGCCCAGTTCCCCCGCAGCGAGTGCGAGGCCGCGGCGAACTGGGTGGCCGACGCCCTGCGCGCCGAGGGCCTGGAGGATGTGGCCCTCCTCGACACCCCGGACGGCACCCAGTCCGTCTACGGCTGCCTGCCGGGGCCGGCGGGTGCCCCCACCGTGCTGCTCTACGCGCACTACGACGTGCAGCCGCCGCTGGACGAGGCCGCCTGGCTCTCGCCGCCGTTCGAGCTGACCGAGCGCGACGGGCGCTGGTACGGGCGCGGTGCCGCCGACTGCAAGGGCGGTGTGCTCATGCACCTCACCGCGCTGCGGGCGCTGAAGGCGCACGGCGGTGTCCCGGTCACCGTGAAGGTGATCGTCGAGGGCTCGGAGGAGCAGGGCACCGGCGGCCTGGAGCGGTACGCGGAGGCGCACCCGGAGCTGCTGGCCGCCGACGCCGTCGTCATCGGCGACGCGGGCAACTTCCGGGTGGGCC
Source organism: Streptomyces blastmyceticus (assembly GCF_039521185.1). NCBI lineage: Bacteria > Bacillati > Actinomycetota > Actinomycetes > Kitasatosporales > Streptomycetaceae > Streptomyces > Streptomyces blastmyceticus. The sequence goes on from NZ_BAAABW010000026.1 coordinate 180,526, forward strand.
TGCCGACCGTCACCGCCACGCTGCGCGGCATGTCGACCCTGGCGGTCCAGGTCGACGCGCTCGAGGGCAATCTGCACTCCGGCCAGTTCGGCGGGGCCGCGCCGGACGCGCTGGCGGCGCTGATCCGCATCCTGGACTCGCTGCGCGCGGAGGACGGCTCGACGGTCATCAACGGCCTGGACGCGGAGGCCCGCTGGGAAGGGCTGCAGTATCCGGAGGAGGACTTCCGCAAGGACGCCAAGGTCCTCGACGGTGTGCGGCTGATCGGGTCCGGCACGGTGGCCGACCGCATCTGGGCGCGCCCGGCCGTCACGGTCCTGGGCATCGACTGCCCGCCTGTGGTCGGCGCCACGTCGTCCGTGCAGGCGAGCGCCAGGGCGCTGGTGAACCTGCGGGTCCCGCCGGGCACGGACGAGACCGCGGCCACGAAGCTGCTGACCGCGCATCTGGTCGCGGCCGCGCCGTGGGGAGTGCGGGTCTCGGTCGAGCAGGTCGGCCAGGGCCAGCCGTTCCGCGCCGACACCGAGAGCCCGGCGTACGCGTCGATGGCTGAGGCGATGCGCGTCGCCTACCCGGGCGAGGAGATGCAGATCTCCGGCATGGGCGGCTCGATCCCGCTGTGCAACACCCTCACCGCCCTCTACCCGGAGGCGGAGATGCTGCTGATCGGGCTGAGCGAGCCGGACGCCCAGATCCACGCGGTGAACGAGAGCGTCTCCCCGGAGGAGCTGGAGCGGCTCTCCCTGGCCGAGGCCCTCTTCCTCGTCAACTACGCGGCCGGCAAGCGCTGACGCCCCGGCGGCCAATGGGCCGTCAGCCGACGGGGACGCCCGCTTCGAGGTTGAGCGGGCGTCCCTGTTCGCGGGCGCGCAGCGCCCACCGGAGTCTGCTCAGCCGCACGGGCGGCAGCAGGGCCGCCGCCTCGCTCTCGGTGACGAAGCGCCAGCCGCGCAGTTCGGAGCCGGGCAGCAGGAGCCGGTGCGCCTCGGCCGCCGCCAGCCGTCCGCCGTCGAAGAGGAACCGCAGGCCGCCGTAGCCGGGCGGCTTCGGCGGCTCCCAGTCGACGACCAACAGCCTTGGTACCTCGGGGAGTTCGATGCCGATCTCCTCTGCCACCTCGCGCATCCCGGCGCGGGCGGGCGCCTCGCCCGGTTCGACCACCCCGCCGGGGAATTCCCAGCCGGGCTTGTAGGTGGGGTCGACGAGGAGCACCCGGTCCTCCTCGTCGAAGAGCAGGACCCCGGCGGCGAGGGTCTCGGCCGTGGGTTCGGGGGTCTGGACGATCTCGCAGGCGGCGGCACTGCCGCTGCGTACGGCCTCCGCGACCTGTTCGGCGACCTGACGTGGTGTCAGCCCGCCGGTGTCCACGGCGAAGGCGTCGGCGCGGAGCCAGGACAGCGCCGCGTGGTAGGGGGCGATGTGGTCCAGCGCCCAGCGCCGGACGCTCTCGCTGCGCTCCGAGTCGTCCCCGTACTCCTCACGGTTCGCGATACGCGCCCGCAGTATCGTTTCGTCAACCGTCAGCAGCACATGCCGAACAGGGATGCGACGAGAGGCGAGGGCCCCGAAGATCTCGTCCCGGTACTCCTGTCGCAGCAGGGTCATGGGGACCACGAGCACCCCGCCGACCTCGGCGAGCAGGGCCGCCGCCGCGTCCACGACCAGCCGCCGCCAGATCGGCAGGTCCTGGTAGTCGCCGACCTCGCCCATCCTCTTCGGCGGCACCAGATGGCGCAGGGCTCCGCCGATCACCTCAGGGTCGTAGAGGGTGCTGCCGGGAATCAGCTCGGTCAGCTCTCTCGCCGTGCTGGTCTTCCCCGTACTGAACGCGCCGTTCAGCCAGACGATCACGGTTCCCCCTTCTCCGTAGACCCCTGTGAAGTGCCCGGAACACCTTGCCACGGAAACGCGTGCGAGCGGCATGGTGCGGCGCCCGGCCCCCGATCGGCCGCTGAGGGCCGGATTCCGCCTGTCACGCGCCCTCGGCCGCGCCGGTCGGTGCGGCCGCCGCCCACCGCCTCCCCTGTGTCACCACCGCGCCGGCCAGGCCGGGTTCACGCTTCGCACGGCCGGCCCGCGTCCCCGGCACCGCTTCCCGCGCATACCCCCGCGCCGGACTTCCACCCCTGCGGGTGTCAGCCTGCCGTGGGCGGCGTCCAGAGCCCCAGTTCCTGTGCCGCGGCGGCCGCCGCGCCCACCAGCCCCGCGTCGGAGCCGAGCCGGGCCGGGAGCACCTCGACCCCCGACGCGAAGGACAGCGTCGCGTAGTCCCGCAGGCGCTCGCGGAGCGGGGCGAAGAGGACGTCCCCGGCCCCCGCGACACCGCCGCCTATGACCGCCACCTCGATCTCGACCAGGGTGGCCGTCGCCGCGATGCCGGCCGCGAGAGCCTGCGCGGCCCGTTCGAAGGAGGCGCGTGCCGCCGCGTCCCCCGCGCGGGCGGCGGCCGCGACGGCGGCCGCGCTCCGGTCGCCGCCCGGGTCCGGGCGCCAGCCCGTGTCGAGCGCGCGGCGGGCGATGTTGGGGCCGCTGGCGATGCGTTCCACACAGCCGCGCGCCCCGCAGGGGCAGGGGTCGCCGTCGAGGTCGACGCTGATGTGCCCGATGTGACCGGCGTTGCCCGTGGGTCCGGTGTGGAGGCGGCCGTTGAGGACCAGGCCGCCGCCGACTCCGGTGGACACGACCATGCACAGGGCGTTGGCGCGGCCACGGGCGGCGCCCTGCCAGTGCTCGGCCGCGGTCATGGCGACACCGTCGCCCACCAGCACCACCGGCAGCCCGCCCGCCCGTTCGCGCACCGCGGCGACCAGCGGGAAGGCGCGCCAGCCCGGCACGTTGACCGGGCTGACCGTGCCGCGGGAGGCGTCGACGGGCCCCGCGCTGCCGATGCCCACCGCCAGCACCCGCGGCCACTCGGCGGCGCGCGCGAGTTCCTCCAGCACCTGCGCCACGGCGCCCATCACCGTCGCGGCGTCCTCCCGCGCGGGCGTCGGCCGCTGGGCGCGGACGACCAGGCGCCCGTGGTCGTCCACCAGCGCTCCCGCGATCTTGGTGCCGCCGATGTCGAGAGCCGCGACGAGGCCGGAGCGGTCGGTGTGCATTTGGTGCGATATCTCCTGATCCACGGGCGGCGAAAGGGTGTGCGGACGCCAGTCTCCCCAGAGTTGACAACGTTGTCCAGGCTCTATGCTCGACGTCACCCCCACGCTTCGACGCCAGCCGTGACACACAAAGGAACGAGCCATCGTGGCCCAGACCAGCCCGCAGTACCGCTACGGCAACCGCCCGACCATGAAGGACGTGGCGGCGCGCGCGGGGGTGGGCCTCAAGACCGTCTCCCGGGTGGTGAACGGCGAGCCGGGCGTCACCCCGGACACCGAGCGGCGCGTGCAGGACGCGATCACCGCGCTCGGCTTCCGCCGCAACGACAGCGCCCGCATCCTCCGCAAGGGCCGCACGGCGTCCATCGGACTGGTTCTCGAAGATCTCGCCGACCCCTTCTACGCACCGCTCAACCGCGCCGTCGAGGAGGTCGCCCGCGCCCACGGCGCCCTCCTCATCAACGGCTCGAGCGCCGAGGATCCCGACCGCGAGCGGGAGTTGGCACTCGCCTTCTGCGCCCGCCGCGTCGACGGCCTGATCGTCATTCCTGCGGGCGACGACCACCGCTATCTGGAACCCGAGATAGCGGCGGGCATCGCCACCGTCTTCGTGGACCGCCCGGCCGGGCGGACGGCCGCGGACGTCGTGCTCTCCGACAGCTTCGGCGGCGCCCGCGACGGCGTCGCCCACCTCGTCGCCCACGGCCACCGCCGCATCGGCTTCATCGGCGACCAGCCGCACATCCACACCGCCACCGAGCGGTTGCGCGGCTACCGCGCCGCCATGCGGGCCGCCGGGCTGCCCGTGGAGGAGAACTGGGTCTCGCTCGGCCCGACCGCCCCCGAGCGCGTCCGGGCGGCGGCGGAGGCCATGTTCTCCGGACCGCGGCCGGTGACCGCCCTGTTCGCGGGCAACAACCGCGTGACGGTCACCGCCGTGCGCGTCATCGCCGCGGCGGCCCGCCCGGTCGCCCTCGTCGGCTTCGACGACTTCGAGCTCGCCGACCTCCTCTCCCCCGGCGTCACCGTCGTCGCCCAGGACGCGGCGCGGCTCGGACGCACCGCGGCGGAGCGGCTGTTCCGCAGGCTGGACGGAGTGGTGGAGGCCCCGCGGCGGGTGGAGCTCCCCACCCGCCTGATCGTGCGCGGCTCCGGCGAACTGCCGCCCGCCGAGAGCTGATCGCTATCCCGCCCGGCCCGCCAGCAGATCGAGGTCCGCACGCGCCAGCCCGGTCGGCCCGGTGACCTCGGCGCTGTCGATCGCTCCGCAGTCCAGCCCCCGCAGCAGATAGCCGCTGAGTGCCCTGGCCGTGGCGGGTTCATCCAGTACGGAGCCACCCACACGTTGCATATATGCCGTCAGTCGCTCGGCGGCCTGCGCAAGTCCCTCACGGTAGAAGGCATACACCGCCGCGTAGCGGGTCGGCAGATGACCCGGATGCATGTCCCAGCCCTGGTAGTACGCACGCTCCAGCGCCCGGCGCACGAGCCCGTGATGGAGCCGCCAGGCGTCGTGCACCTGTCGCGTCGGGCCGACGGGCAGCACGTTCGTCGAGCCGTCGGAGAGCCGGACCCCGGTGCCCGCGGCCGCGACCTGCATGACGGCCTTGGCGTGGTCGGCCACCGGGTGGTCGGGCGACTGCTGCGCCGCGCCCACCCCGCAGGAGGCGCTGTAGTCGAACGTGCCGTAGTGCAGCGAGGTCGCGCGGCCCCCGGCGGCGTCGATCATCCGGGCGACGGTGGCCCGGCCGTCGGCGCCCAGGACCGCCTGTGTGGTCTCGATCTGGATCTCGAAGCGGATCCGCCCGGCCGCGAGGCCCCGCGCCTTCTCGAACTCCTCGGCCAGCCTGACCATCGCCGTGACCTGCTCGGCGTAGGTGACCTTGGGGAGGGTGAGCACCAGCCCCGCGGGCAGCCCGCCCGCCTCCATCAGCCCGGTGAGGAAGATGTCGAGGGTGCGGATGCCGCGGTCGCGCACGGCCGCTTCCATGCACTTCATGCGGATGCCCATGTACGGGGCCGCCGTGCCGTTCTCGTACGCCCGCGCCACCAGCCGCGCCGCCCGCGCGGCGGCCGCGTCCTCCTCGGCGTCCGGGCGCGGCCCGTAGCCGTCCTCGAAGTCGATGCGCAGGTCCTCCACGGGCTCGCGCCCCAGCTTGGCCCGTACGCGCTCGTACACGAGTCCGGCGAGGCCGTCGGGTATCCCGAGGACGGCGGCGAGCGCGGCGGCGTCGGGGGCGTGGGCGTCGAGAGCCGCGAGCGCCTGGTCTCCCCAGGAACGCACGGTGTCGGCGGCGAAGGCGTCGGCGGGGACATAGACCGTGTGGACGGGCTGGCGGGTGCCCGGGTCACCGGGGTAGCGGCGCGCGAGGTCGGCGTCGACGTCGGCCAGGGAGGCCCCGATGCGTTCCTTCAGCGCCTCGTCGAAGGTTGTCGCGACCGTCCGGTGCTGCCCCATGCGTCACCCTCCACGTTTCCGCTGACCGGAATTCCCTGTCCGTGCAGCGAAGTTAGCGATGGCCCGGCGGAAGGTCAACAGCCCCGCCGGCTCCCGGTGCCGCAGACGCCGTGAGGCCCCGTACGCCTACGCGTACGGGGCCTCACGGGTGGACGGGGTCAGCCCTTGCGGGACGTGACCTCCTCGGTGAGCTGCGGGACGACCGCGAAGAGGTCGCCGACCACGCCGTAGTCGACCAGGTCGAAGATCGGGGCCTCGGCGTCCTTGTTGATGGCGACGATCGTCTTCGAGGTCTGCATGCCGGCCCGGTGCTGGATCGCGCCGGAGATGCCCGCCGCGATGTACAGCTGCGGCGAGACCGACTTGCCGGTCTGGCCGACCTGGTTGGTGTGCGGGTACCAGCCGGCGTCGACGGCGGCGCGCGAGGCGCCGACGGCCGCGCCGAGCGAGTCGGCCAGGCCCTCGATCAGCGAGAAGTTCTCGGCTCCGTTGACACCACGGCCGCCGGAGACCACGATCGCGGCCTCGGTCAGCTCGGGGCGGCCGGTCGACTCGCGCGGGGTGCGGGAGACGACCTTGGTGCCGGTCGACTTCTCGCCGAAGGAGACGGCGAGCTGCTCGACCGTACCGGCGGCCGCTGCGGCCTCCGGGGCGGCGGAGTTGGGCTTGACGGTGATGACCGGCGTGCCCTTGGTGACGCGCGACTTGGTGGAGTACGAGGCCGCGAAGACGGACTGCGTGGCCACCGGGCCCTCGGCGCCGGCCTCCAGGTCGACGGCGTCGGTGATGATGCCCGAGCCGATGCGGACCGCGAGGCGGGCCGCGATCTCCTTGCCCTCGGCGGAGGACGGGACGAGCACGGCGACCGGGGAGACGGCCTTGTACGCGGCCTCCAGGGCGTCCACCTTGGGCGCGACGAGGTAGTCGGAGAACTCGGACGCGTCGGCCGCGAGGACCTTCACCGCGCCGTACTCGCCGAGCGTCTGCGCGGCGGCGTCGGCACCGGCGCCCAGGTGCACGGCGACGGGCTCGCCGATGCGGCGGGCGAGGGTGAGCAGTTCGAGGGTGGGCTTGCGGACGGCACCGTCCGCGTGGTCGACGTAGACGAGAACTTCAGCCATGGGATGGGACTCCTGCGCAGAAAAAGGGGCGGATGACGGTTCGTACGGGCTGACGGAAGTTCAGCCGCGGTGGGGACCGGGAGCCTTCGCGGGCGCGCCGCGGGGTCCGGAGCCGCCGCTAGATGAACTTCTGGCCCGCGAGGAACTCGGCGAGCTGCTTGCCGCCCTCGCCCTCGTCCTTGACCACGGTGCCGGCCGTGCGGGCCGGGCGCTCGGTGGCCTCGTCGACCTTGGTCCAGGCGCCTTCGAGACCGACCTCTTCCGCCTCGAGGCCGAGGTCGGACAGGTCCAGGGACTCCACCGGCTTCTTCTTGGCGGCCATGATGCCCTTGAAGGACGGGTAACGGGCCTCGCCGGACTGGTCGGTGACGGACACGACGGCCGGGAGGGAAGCCTCCAGCTGCTCGCTCGCGGCGTCGCCGTCGCGGCGGCCGGTCACCTTGCCGTCGGCCACGGCGACCTCGGACAGCAGCGTCACCTGCGGCACGCCCAGGCGCTCGGCGAGCATGGCCGGGACCACGCCCATGCCACCGTCGGTGGAGGCCATGCCGGAGATGACCAGGTCGTAGCCCACGTGCTCGAGAGCCTTGGCCAGCACCAGCGACGTGCCCAGCGCGTCGGTGCCGTGCAGGTCGTCGTCCTCGACGTGGACGGCCTTGTGGGCGCCCATGGACAGCGCCTTGCGCAGCGCGTCCTTGGCGTCCTCGGGGCCCACGGTCAGCACGGTGATCTCGGCGTCGTCCGCCTCGTCGGCGATCTGCAGCGCCTGCTCGACCGCGTACTCGTCGAGCTCCGAGAGCAGGCCGTCCACGTCGTCACGGTCGACGGTCAGGTCTTCGGCGAAGTGCCGGTCGCCGGTGGCGTCGGGCACGTACTTCACACAGACAACGATCCTCAAGCTCACGCCGGCTCTCCTACTGCATCGTCTCTTCGTAGCTGCCTTGTGCAGGCAGCATAGGCGCCTTGTGGGGCGTATCCCGTTCGGACCGGGCAACGCCCCGAACGGAATGTTACTCGTCAGTACACCCAGCGCGTTCCACGAATGCAAGGCACGTCAACTGTGATCTGGCCAACGCGGTCGACCAGGGACGTCTCAGTCCCGCAGACCGTTGAAGCGCCCCTGGTGATAGACCAGCGGACGACCCGCTCCTTCGGGGTCGCCCGCGACGACTTCCGCGAGCACCAGCCGGTGGTCCCCGGCGGGGACCCGGGCGACCACCCGGCACACCAGCCAGGCCAGGACGCCGTCGAGCAGCGGCACCCCTTCGGGGCCCGTCCGCCAGCTGGTGGGCGACGCGAAGCGGTCGGCGCCGCTGCGCGCGAAAGTAGCGGCCAGTTCCTGCTGGTGCTCGCCGAGTATGTGGACGCCTATGTGCTCGGCCTCGGCGAGGACGGGCCAGCTGGAGGAGCCGGTGCCGACGCCGAAGGAGACGAGCGGGGGTTCGGCTGCGACGGAGGTGAGCGAGGTGGCGGTGAAGCCGACCGGCCGGGTGCCGTGCGCGGTGATCACGGCGACGCCGGAGGCGTGCCGGCGGAAGACGGAGCGGAGCAGTTCGGGAGTGGCGAGTCGGGGCGAGCCGAGTCCGGGCGTGGCCGTCATCGATCTGTCCTTCTGGTGGAGGTCCAACCGGGAGAGGTACGGTCTCGGGTGCTCATCCCCCCGGACAGCGCGCACCGGCCGTCCGCAGCAGATCGACGTGCACGCGTCCGTAGAGAAGCAGTCCAGGCCACATAACGTCACACTGACGATCTGGCGTGTACACCGTCAAGTACGGCCGGGTAGATGGGAGATGGATCACGGTGCGTCATACCGCGGCACCGAGCGCCGCGATGACATCGGCCTTGCGGGGCTGCCCGGCCGCCCGGCGCACGACGCGGCCGGCCGCGTCGAGGACCAGCACGGTCGGGGTGGCGCTGATGCCCAGGGCGCGGACGAGTCCGAGTCTCGCCTCCGCGTCGATCTCGACGTGCGCGACGCCCTCGACCATGGCGGCGACCTCCGCCAGGGTGCGTCTGGTCGCCCGGCACGGCTGGCAGAAGGCACTGGAGAACTGGACGAGAGTGGCTCGCTCCCCCAGTTCCGCACCGAGCCCGGCGGCATCCAGCCGCATCACTTCGTCCCGCACCGGCACGCTCGCCCCTCCGCGGTCGTCCACGTCCACGGGGCCACTGCGGACCCGTGGTGTTCCGCCGATTGCAGCGCCGCCGGGGCCGCAGAAATTTCCCGCCGCGCCCTCGAACGCGCCCCCGGCCGGCTCCCGCGGGGGTCTGCCCGGATCTGTCCGGGGTGCGCGGTGTACCTTCGGCAGTACCGGACAGCGTCCCGCACCGCGGGCCGACGTGACGAGAATCTCCTGGCCCGCGGGGCGTCCTCGCTGGTCCATGGGCCGGGCGATCAGGCACGATCGGCCGGGAGCCGAGAACCTACGGCCGCGTAACTTCAGCCGGGAGAACCCTCCCCAGGCCCAGAAGGATTTCCCCGATATGGCAGAACTCGTCTACCCCCCGGTGATCGGTGCCGCCCGCTCCATGTTCAAGGCACTCGATCTGCGCTTCGACATCCAGGGCACCGAGCACGTGCCGCAGCGCGGCGGGGCGGTCCTGGTGAGCAACCACATCGGCTACCTCGACTTCATCTTCTGCGGGCTGGCCGCCCGGCCCGCCAAGCGGCTGGTGCGCTTCATGGCGAAGGAGTCCGTCTTCCGGCACAAGGTGTCGGGGCCGCTGATGCGCGCGATGAAGCACATCCCCGTGGACCGCGCGGCCGGCATGGACGCCTACAAGCACGCGCTGTCCGCGCTGCGCTCGGGCGAGATCATCGGCGTCTTCCCGGAGGCGACGATCTCCCAGTCGTTCACGCTGAAGAACTTCAAGTCGGGCGCGGCCCGGCTCGCCCAGGAGGCGGGCGTGCCGCTGCTCCCGATGGCGCTGTGGGGCACCCAGCGGCTGTGGACCAAGGGCCACAAGCGGGATCTGGGCCGCCACCACATCCCGATCACCATGCGGGTGGGCGAGCCGATGGCCGCCGATCCGGCCGAGCACGCGGACACCGTCACCGAGCGGGTGCGGGGGCGCGTCCAGGAGCTGCTGGAGGCGGCTCAGCGGGCCTATCCGGTCCGCCCCAAGGGTCCGGACGACACCTGGTGGATCCCCGCCCACCTCGGCGGCACGGCGCCGACCCCGGCAGAGGCCGCGGCCCTCGACCGGCGCTGACCGGCCGGGCCGGGGCTCTCCCCGGTCCACTCCATGATCGCGAACCGTGATGACGCGTCCGGCCGCAATGTCGATGACATTGCGGCCGGACGCACACTCATGCACGGTCGTGCCTACTTCTGCTTGCCCATCTCCGCCGAGAGCGACGCGACGAAGGCGTCCACGTCGGCCTCGGTGGTGTCGAACGAGCACATCCAGCGGACGTCGCCGGCCGCCTCGTCCCAGAAGTAGAAGCGGTAGCTCTTCTGGAGGCGCTCGCTCACATCGTGCGGCAGCCGTGCGAAGACGGCGTTGGACTGCACCGGGTGCAGGACCTCCACGCCGTCGACTCTCCGTACGCCCTCGGCCAGGCGGGCGGCCATGGCGTTGGCGTGCGAGGCGCTGCGCAGCCACAGGTCCCCGGCGAGCAGGGCCTCGAACTGGGCGGAGACGAAGCGCATCTTGGACGCCAGCTGCATGGACAGCTTGCGCAGGTGCTTCATGGCCCGCACCGCGTCCGGGTTGAGCACGACGACGCACTCGCCGAACAGCATCCCGTTCTTGGTGCCGCCGAAGGACAGCAGGTCCACACCGGCATCGGTCGTGAACGCCCGCAGCGGGACGCCGAGCGTCGCCGCGGCGTTGGCGATGCGCGCGCCGTCGAGGTGGACCTTCATGCCCCGCTCATGGGCGTGGTCGCAGATCTCCCGGATCTCCTCCGGCGTGTAGCAGGTGCCGAGTTCGGTGGTCTGGGCGATCGAGACGATCTGCGGCTGCGCCCGGTGCTCGTCGTCCCAGCCCCACGCCTCCCGGTCGATGAGCTCGGGGGTCAGCTTGCCGTGCTCGGTCGGCACGGTCAGCAGCTTGAGCCCGCCGACCCGCTCGGGCGCCCCGCCCTCGTCGACGTGGATGTGCGCCGTGGCGGCGCAGATCACCGCGCCCCACCGCTCCGTGGCCGCCTGGAGGGCGACCACGTTGGCGCCAGTGCCGTTGAAGACCGGGAACGCCTCGGCGGTCGGGCCGAAGTGACCGCGCATCACCTCCTGCAGATGCGCGGTGTAGTCGTCCTCCCCATAGGCGACCTGGTGGCCGCCGTTGGCGAGGGCGAGGGCCGCCAGGATCTCGGGGTGCGCCCCGGCGTAGTTGTCGCTGGCGAAACCGCGCGACTCGGGGTCGTGCCGCCGTACGGCGTCGGTCGTCGCGGTCACGGTTGCGGAGTCAGCCACTGACGGGTTCCGTTCACTTCTTGGGCGGGCATCTCCCAGACGCCGACGATGGCCTCGGCCAGGTCCTTGACGTCCGTGAATCCCGCGAACTTCGCGTTCGGGCGCTCGGCGCGCATGGCGTCGTGCACCAGGGCCTTGACCACCAGGATGGCGGCGGCGGCCTGGGGGCCGCTCTCGCCCCCCGCCTTGCGGAAGGCGTCGGCGAGCGCGAGCGTCCATGCCTCGGCGGCGGCCTTGGAGGCGGCGTACGCGGCGTTGCCCGCGGTCGGCTTGGAGGCACCGGCGGCGCTGACGAGCAGATAGCGGCCGTTGCCGCTGCGCTGGAGCGGGGCCTCGAAGGCGAGCGAGGTGTGCTGGACGGTACGGATGAGCAGCTTCTCCAGCAGCTCCCAGTCCGCCAGGTCGGTCTCGGCGAACGACGCCGAGCCACGCCAGCCGCCCACCAGGTGCACCAGGCCGTCGACCCTGCCGAATTCCTTCTCGGTGCGGTCCACCCAGTTGCGGGTCGCCTCCAGGTCGAGCAGGTCCACGATGTCGCCGGTGACCGTGGCGCCCCCGTGGGCGTAGCGGGCGGCGTCGACGGCCTCGGCGAGGCGGGCCGCGTCGGCGTCTGAGGCGACGACCGTCGCCCCGGCCTCGGCCAGTCGCAGCAGGGTCGCGCGCCCGGCCGGTCCGGCCGCACCCGCCACCGCCACGACTGCGCCGTCCAGCCGGCCGTCGCCGTTCGTCGCTGTGCTCATGATCGTCGCCTCCTTCTCACGCTTGTTCACGCGGCCACCTGCCCCTCGCTCGCCGCGGTGATCCCCTTGGTCGAGGCGATCACGCTGCGCAGCTTCTTGGCAAGGGCCTCGTAGAACATGCTGAGCGGGAACTCGTCCGGAAGCACGTCGTCCACGAGCTTGCGCGGGGGCTGGGTCAGGTCGAGGGCGTCGGGGCCCTTGGCCCATACGGAGCCGGGGTGCGGTGCGAGGTAGGTCGAGACCAGCTCGTAGGCGGCGAACCAGTGCACGAGCTTGGGGCGGTCGATCCCGTCGCGGTAGAGCTTCTCGATCTCGCCGCACAGCTGGTTGGTGACCTGCGGGGCGCGGTCCCAGTCGATGTGCAGGGTGTTGTCCGTCCAGCGTACGACGTCGTGCTGGTGGAGGTAGGCGAAGAGCAGCTGCCCGCCGAGGCCGTCGTAGTTGCGCACGCGCTCGCCGGTGACCGGGAAGCGGAACATCCGGTCGAAGAGGACGGCGTACTGCACGTCGCGGCCCTGGGAGTAGCCGTCGGCCTCCAGTTTCACGGCCTCCTTGAAGGCCGTGAGGTCGCAGCGCAGCTCCTCCAGGCCGTACATCCAGAACGGCTGCCGCTGCTTGATCATGAAGGGGTCGAACGGCAGGTCGCCGTGGCTGTGGGTGCGGTCGTGGACCATGTCCCACAGGACGAAAGCCTGCTGGCAGCGGTGCTGGTCGCCGACCATCTCCTGGATGTCGGCGGGCAGCTCCAGGCCGAGCGTGGCGACGGCCGCCTCGGTGACCCGGCGGAAGCGGGCCGCCTCGCGGTCGCAGAAGATGCCGCCCCAGGTGAAGCGCTCGGGGGCCTCGCGGACGGCGATGGTCTCCGGGAAGAGGACCGCGGAGTTGGTGTCGTAGCCGGCGGTGAAGTCCTCGAAGGTGATGCCGACGAAGAGGGGGTTGTCGTAGCGGGTGCGCTCCAGCTCGGCGAGCCACTCCGGCCATACGACGCGCAGCACGACCGCTTCGAGATTGCGGTCGGGGTTGCCGTTCTGCGTGTACATCGGGAAGACGACGAGGTGCTGGAGGCCGTCGGCGCGCTGCGCGGCGGGCTGGAAGGCCAGCAGCGAGTCGAGGAAGTCGGGCACGGCGAACCCGCCGTCCGCCCAGCGGCGCAGGTCCGTGACGAGCGCCCGGTGGTACGCGGCGTCGTGCGGCAGGAGCGCCGAGAGACGCTCGACGGCCGCGGTGACCCGGCCGATCTCCGCGCGTACGGCCTCGCCCGGGGGTGCGCCCTCCGCTTCGAGGTCGATGGATCCGTCCGGGGACTGCCACGGCCGGATCGTTTCCACGGCGTCCTTGAGCGTGGCCCAAGCCGGGTGATCGATCACGCGGCCCACCGCTGTTTCGTCGGTCGCTATCGCCGTCGACGCAAGGATTTCCGTCATGGCTGCCCCTCCTCGGGAGAACTTGGCGTTAAGACACCGTATCTGTGTGCGGTTCTTCAGCTCAAGGGGAACAGCCATAAATTATCCTGCCGACCCCCTGGTCGCGCCGCCGTTTTTCCTGTCGGCGTTCGCTCGGGCGGTCTCAGGCGCCTCAAGTCCTCGCGCCCGGCGCATGCGGCCCGCTGCTGCCCTAGACCGGTTCCAGCCATTGGCGGGCGCTTCTCCATGGCTACCCGCCGGGGGCGCCGAGAATTCATGAATCGGCAACAGTCTTCCGCTATTCGGACGGTCCGTGGCCTGACCTGGACAGATCCCGTCGGGCACTGCCACGCTCCCGCCATGCCCGTCGCCAACCAGCGCACACGCCGCACGACTTCCCGTCCCGCCGCCCTCGCCGCCGCCCTCCGCGACCGGCCCTCGGGCCCCTCCGCTCCCTGCCGCGCCGACCGCCTGCCGCGCCTCGGTGCCGCCCTCGCCGTGCTGCTGACCGCGGCCGTCGCCTGTGCCCCGCAGGACGACGCCGACTCCGCGAAGCCCTCCGCAACGCCGCAGGCGGCCGCCTGCGCCAAGGGGCGGCTGGCGACCGAGGCCGCGGGCAAGCTGACCGTGGGCACCGACAAGCCCGCCTACGCCCCGTGGTTCCAGAACGACGATCCGGCCGACGGCAAGGGCTTCGAGTCGGCCGTCGCCTACGCCGTCGCCGACCGGCTCGGCTACGCCGGATCCGACGTGGTCTGGCAGACCGTGCCCTTCAACTCGGCCGTCGCACCGGGGAAGAAGAGGTTCGATTTCGACCTGAACCAGGTCTCCATCAGCGACGAGCGCCGCAAGGCGGTCGACTTCTCCTCGGGCTACTACGACGTGCGTCAGGCCGTCATCGCGCTCAAAAGCTCGCCCGCCGCCAAGGCCACCACGGCCGACGGCCTCAAGCACGTGAAACTGGGCGCGCAGGTGGGCACGACGAGTCTGGACGTCGTCAACAGCGTCATCCGGCCCGACCGGCAGCCCGCCGTCTTCCAGAAGAACGACTACGCCAAGACCGCGCTGAAGAACGGCCAGGTGGACGCGATCGTCGTCGACCTGCCCACGGCCTTCTACATCACCTCCGCCGAGGTCCAGGACGCGAAGATCGTCGGTCAGTTCGAGGCCACCGGCAGCCGGGCCGAGCAGTTCGGGATGGTCCTCGACAAGGGGAGCAAGCTCACCGGCTGCGTCAGTGCCGCCGTCGACTCACTGCGCAAGGACGGCACGCTCGCCCGCCTGGAGAAGACCTGGCTCTCCGAGGCCGTCGACGCGCCGGTGTTCAAGTGACGGCCGAGGGCGCGGCGACCGGCGCACCCCGGGACGCCCTGCGCAAGACGCCCGCGGGCCAGGACGGCACCACTCAGGACGCATATATTCCTTCCGCACGACGCCTGGAGCGCGAACGGATCAAACGTGCGCGAGCGCGTCGGGCCACCGCACTGGCCGCCGTCAGCACACTGGTCACCGGCACCGTGCTGTTTCTCGCAGTCGTCAACTCCCCGGGCTGGTCACGCACCCGGGAGACCTTCTTCAACGCGCACTACGCCCGCGAGGCGCTGCCCAAGGTGCTCGACGGGCTGCTGCTCAACCTCCGGCTGCTGGCCGTCTGCGGGGCAGCGGTCCTCGTGCTCGGCCTGCTGATAGCGATCGCCCGTACGCTGCGCGGCCCGGTCTTCTTCCCGCTGCGGGCCCTCGCCACCGCCTACACCGACTTCTTCCGCGGCCTGCCGCTCGTCATCTGCCTCCTGATGGTCGTCTTCGGCGTGCCGGCGCTGCGGCTGCAGGGCGTGACGACGGACCCGGTGCTGCTGGGCGGTACGGCGCTGGTGCTCACGTACTCGGCCTACGTCGCCGAGGTGTTCCGCGCGGGCATCGAGTCCGTGCACCCAAGCCAGCGGGCCGCCGCCCGCTCACTGGGGCTCTCCGGACCGCAGACCCTGCGCCATGTCGTCCTGCCGCAGGCCGTGCGCCGTGTCGTCCCGCCGCTCCTGAACGACCTGGTCTCGCTCCAGAAGGACACCGGGCTCGTCTCGATCGCGGGCGCCGTCGACGCGGTCTACGCGGCGCAGATCGTCGCCGCCAAGAGCTTCAACTACACGCCCTACGTGGTCGCCGGGCTCGTCTTCGTGGCCCTCACCATCCCGATGACACGGTTCACGGACTGGATCACCGCGCGGATGGACCGCCGACGGGCCCAGGGAGGGATCGTATGAGCACCGCGGAACCGTCGGCGGCCGTGCTGCGGCTGGAGGCCGTACGCAAGACCTTCGGCCGCTCGGTCGTGCTGCGCGACGTCGACCTGGAGGTCGCCCCGCACACCGTGACCGCGCTAATCGGGGCGTCCGGATCGGGCAAGTCGTCCCTGCTGCGCTGCGCGAACCTCCTGGAGGAGATCGACGACGGCGCGATCTTCCTCGACGGCGAGGAGATCACCGACCCGCGCGTCGACCCGGACACGGTGCGCCGCCGGATCGGCGTGGTCTTCCAGGCCTACAACCTCTTCCCCCACATGACCGTGCTCGACAACATCACGCTCGCCCCGCGCAGGGTGCACGGCGTGCCGCGCGCCGAGGCCGAGGAGCGGGCGCGGGAGCTCCTGGAGCGGCTCGGCCTGGGCGGCAGGGCGGGTGAGTACCCGGACCGGCTCAGCGGCGGCCAGCAGCAGCGTGTGGCGATCGTACGGGCCCTTGCAGGGCGGCCCCGGCTGCTGCTGCTCGACGAGATCACCGCCGCCCTCGACCCGGAACTGGTCGGTGAGGTGCTCGGCGTCGTGCGCGATCTCAAGGAGGAGGGCATGACCATGGTCCTCGCCACGCACGAGATGGGATTCGCACGGGACGTCGCCGACCAGGTGTGTTTCCTGGACGGCGGTGTGGTGCTGGAGCGCGGCACGCCCGCCGAGGTCTTCGGCGATCCGCGGGAGGAGCGCACGCGGCGCTTCCTGCGGCGGCTGGTCGAGGCGGGCCGGCTGTAGCCGCACGAGGAGCCGATGGGTAAGGGGCGTCGACCCTGGTCGACGCCCCTTACATCGCGACATCGCGCCTGCCGCGTTACGGCAGTTCCTTGACGAGCAGCTCGAATTCGAGGTCGTCGCGCTGCGGGATGCCGAAGCGCTCGTCGCCGTACGGGAAGGGGGTCATCCGGCCGGTGCGGCGGTAGCCGCGGCGCTCGTACCAGGCGATCAGGTCGTCACGCTGCCGTATGACGGTCATGTGCATCTCGCGGGCGCCCCATTCGGCACGTACGACCCGCTCGGCCTCGGCGATGACCACCTTGCCGAGCCCGGCACCCTGCATCGTCGGACGGACCGCGAACATCCCGAAGTAGGCGTGCGTGCCCCGGTGTTCGAGCTGGCAGCAGGCGACGGTCTCGCCCTCGCACTCCACCACCAGGAGCCGGCTGTTCTCGTCCGTCACCACGGCCTTGACGCCCTCGGGGTCGGTCCGCTGGCCGTCCAGCAGATCCGCCTCGGTCGTCCATCCGGCACGGCTGTCATCACCGCGGTAGGCCGACTCGACGAGCGCCACGAGGTCGGGCACGTCGGCGATGGTCGCTGCCCGGAAAACCGGCTCTGCGGTGCGGCTGCTGGCTGTCTCCATGGTCTCCGTGTGATCCTCTCCGTACGTCTTGGCTGCATACGAACACTAACCCGATCAGCTCTGCGTACAGTCGCGGTCATGGTGCATGTACTGAGCAGCAGGGTGCTACTGCGGCCCACCGATCCGGAGCGGTCCCGGGATTTCTACGGCCGGGCGCTGGGGCTCGCGGTCTACCGGGAGTTCGGAACCGGACCGGAGCGCGGCACGGTCTATTTCCTGGGCGGCGGGTTCCTGGAGATCTCGGGCCGCGCCGACGCGCCGCCGGGCCCCGGCCTGGAGCTGTGGTTCCAGGTCGCGGACGCGGCGGCGGCCCACGAGGAGTTCCTCCGCCAGGGCGTCGTGGTGCTGGAGCCGCCGGAGACCAAGCCCTGGGGGCTGGTCGAGATGTGGATCGCGGACCCGGACGGGGTGCGGATCGCGGTGGTGGAGGTGCCGGAGGGACACCCGATCCGCTATCGCCCGGGCCTCTGACGCCATGCCCGCGCAGGCCGGCCGCGTCGGCGGCCGCACCAGCCCCCGACTACGTCATCTTCAGGCGCAGGCCACCTTGCGCCCGGCGGCTCGGCTACCAGTAGTGGCGACGTCCACCGACCTCGTGGCCGACAGCGCCCAGGACCCACAGGACGGCTCCGATGACGAGGATGACGATTCCAATGGTCCACAGGATGGAGATGCCGGTCAGAAACCCGATGACGAGGAGGATGATCCCGAGGACAAGCATGGGGTGCTCCCAATTTTCGGGAATGTTCTCTTTTCACTATCCGCCTCGGCCATGCTCCGTGCCAGCGGTTCTTCTGTGGGGCGGCCGCAGATCGTTTCAATGACCACGTTGATGGTGTCGCTTACGGCAACGGGGCTGTCGCGTCGCTGTTGGCCCATGACGCCCAGATCCACACCGTGTTCCCGTGGGAACACGCCCCGACCGGCGATGTTCGAGCTGACCCGCGGGATGAGCAGAAAAACCCCCGACCGCAACGCAGACAGAACCGAGCCCCCGGCCAGGAAAGGCCGAGGGCTCGGATGGCCCGCATCGCGCCGCCTGGGGGGCTGGACGCTGCGCGAGCCGTTCACTGGTTCTCCGCAGTTATGAATATTCCTTTCGAATGGGGTGATTCAACAGCCCCGTCCGACACGGACGGTCGTCGTCAACCTGTGCACGCGCTCCGGATCGCAGAGCGATGCGGCACCGTCCGGTGGAGTCAGAAGCCAGTGGACGCCGGGCGGGTCCGCACGGTGAGGTGCGGGTACGGCGATGCTGTGCGAGGACCCGAAGCATTCACAAGGCGCGTTCCACCAGCGCGCGGTTCCCGGGGGCACCAGGGCGTAGTACCAGCCGTACGGAGGTTGGGCGATGACGGCGCTGTCGATCCCAGCTGCCCGGAAGACTGCCTCGACGGCGCCACGGTTACCGGAACCAGCTTGGGAGCGCAGCACCTCCACCGGGATCTGCACCGCGTCGAAGAGAATCCCGGTGAGAACCTGCACTGGATCGCCCCGAAGCCATTCGCCCCGACTGGGAACGAGCAGCGCCTGGGAGAGCCATTCGGTGGCCGCGGCGCCGGCGTCGACGGCGGGCCAGTTCGATTGGGGCTTCATCGGAGGCCCGCGTACAGCAGGAGCGACTTGGCCACGTGGGCAAGGGCGGATACGACCCGCTCCGGCGTCGGGTCGGGGTCCGTGTCGATCATGCTGCCGCTCAGAAGCCGACGACCGCGCTTCGCCGCGCTCTCGCGTACGGCGTCCCCGAACCTCCCGGTCTTTCGCAGGTGTTCGGCCTCGGCCTCCACGAGAGGGATCAGGGCCTCGATGTAAGCGCGGAGTTGCTTCTCCAAACCCTGCAAGGCGGCGTGCTCGCCCTGCGATTCGAGGCCTCGATCGATGTCCTTGGCGATCGCTCCGACGTTCAGCGTGTCGCACGGAGGAGTGGTGGTCATTCTGTCCCCGTCTTCCGGTGGCATGTGCACGTGCAGGTGAGGGATTCGGTCCGGGCGGTGTGAGGCAGCGCTCCGACCCGGCGGATGGGCGTAACGCCGGGGCATTTCCTGTGCTGGCCGACCCGGCAGTGATGCTCGATGTGGGGGCGAGCGGGGCGCATCACAGACACCGCGGCGCCTCTGCCGCTTGCGTGGCTTCGAGGGCTTCACGCAGGTGTCCCGTGTCCGTGAGCGCGGCCCAGGGCGCCCTGAGGAGGACGGTGGGCGGCAGGACCCAGGTGCGGTCGGCTCTGTAGCGGCCGGGCGGTGGGGCGGTGAGCTTCCAGCCGGGCGACGGAACGGTGACGCCGGGAATGCCGATGAGCCTGTACGCGGTGCCGAGCGGTACAAGGACCCAGATCGCGCGTCGGGATCCGCTGGCGATGTACAGGCCGAGGCCGAGATAGCGCTCGGCCATGTAGGCCCTCGCCCTGCGCCCGAGTTCGTAGTCGATCTCGACGATGTCCCATGTCTCACCGGATGTCAGCTCGGTGGGGCACCCGTCGTCCCATGCGGCGCGGACGTTCTGTCGTACTGCAAGGGCGCTGGGAAGCTGGTTTGAGGCCACGGTCACAAATCCGATCCCGCCTCTACAAGGGCGGCGTGGAGTGCGGTGAGGTCGACGAGCTGGCCCGGGCCGGCGGGGAGCGTGCCCCAACACGGTCCGGCGGCGACGCGACAAGTCCTGGTCGGATTCCTGCTCTTAGCTCTGGCCGCAGAGGTGCCAGTCGCGGCAGGTTGAGTGGTCGTGATCATTGAGTCGCCTCAGCATCGTCCATTGCCGCCACCCGCCGGGCGCACGGAGAAGGCACCGGCAGGTGGCGGCGGATCAAGGGTCCGGACACCCGTCAGGGGGCTGCGGTGTGTCGATGCCAGTACAACCGGGTCCCGCCTGCCCCTGAGAGGAAAATTCCGCCGGGTGTTGAGTGCGAGGGGCCGGAAATTTCGGGGGCGCACGGTCCCGTGACCGTGCGCCAGGTGGCTACATTGGGCCCATGGAGGGCAACGCGTGCCTGAGACGCCGCATGGCCGAATCGGGGTACAAACAGGTTGAGCTGGCGGAGAAGGTCAACGCCCTCTTGCCCGTCGGCTGCCACGGGTCGGTCAGCGACCGCACCGTGCGTAACTGGCTCAAGGGAGCGACGCGTTGGCCTCACCCCCGTCACCGGGAAGCATTAGAGAAGCTTTTCGGATGCACGGCCGAGGAACTTGGCTTCATCCCACCACCGGCAGAAGGTGAGGAAGATCCCGTGCGCCGCCGAGACTTCGTGGCTGCCGCCACTGGAACCGCCGTGGCTGCCGCCGTTCCTGCCCACGCCGCTCCTAAACGCGTCGGCTTGTCCGATGTCGAGCGCCTTCAGGGGAAGTTCGCCGCGATCATCGCCACCGATCACCGTGTCGGCGGGCGTGTCAGCATCGAGACCCAAGCTCAGGGGCTGGCAGGGGAAGCCCTGGCCCTCCAGTCGCGCGGCACCGCGAGCCAGCGAACACGCGGAGCGCTCTACGCCACCGCCGCATCATTCATCTCCTCGGCCATGTGGGCCGCCATCGACGGCAGGCGGTTCGAAGCCGCTCAACGCCACCACGACCGCGCGTCCAGCCTCGCCACCATGTCGGGGGACGCCGCCATCCAGTTCCGCATCTGGTCCCATGCCGGAAGCCTGTACCGCCACCTCGGACGCCCGACCGACGCTTTGGCCGCCAACGACGTCGCCCGCGAGTTGCCCATCATCCGCCGCGACCCGCTCTTCGCCTCCCTCGGACACGCCCGGCAGGCGGCCATCCACGGCCTGACCGGCGACGCCACCGCCGTCCGCCGCTCCCTGGGCTACGCGCAAGAAGCCCTTGACCGCGCCGACAACAACGAACCCCGCCCCGTGTGGATGGCCGCCTTCTACGACCAGGCTGAACTCGACGGCCTGGCCGTCGCTGCCCACCTCGCCCTCTGCCAATACGAGGATGCCGAAGCCCGAGCCCACCGCAGTCTCGCCGGCCTCCGCCCGTACATGCACCGGTCCCGTGCCATCACCACAGCCCGCCTGGCCCGCGCGCAGCTCGGCCAGGGCTCCCTCGAAGCAGGCGTCGCAACCGCTATGACCGTGCCAGCGGACGTGACCGCGCATCCCCGGGTCGTCGGAATGCTCACGGATTTCGGCCGTAGGCTCCACGCCACCGCACCTGGCAGCGCGTCCGCCCGCACCTGGGACGAGCACACCCACCATGACGCCTGAAGGAGCCGCGTGACAATCGCCCGCCACCGCATCATCCTGCGCCACGCCACCGACATCGATCACGTGTGGGAGACCCTGATCGAGGTGTATGCCGAGGTGCGTGCCGACCAGCTCCACCGCCCGCACTACTCGGTCGAGCGATACGGCGAGCGCCTGGCCCGGCACGCCCACGACCCCGGGTGGGAGGCCGTCGTGGCCTACGACGGGGACGAGCCCGTCGGCTACGCCTACGTCAACACCCTGACCCCGGATGATCGCTGGTGGCAGCGCATGACAACCCCGCTCCCCGAGGACTGCACCACCACGCCCACGATTGCATTGAAAGAGATCATGGTGCGTGAGACCTGGAGGAAGACGGGGACCGCCCGCCGTATCCACGACGAGTTGCTAGCCGGACGCCCCGAGCAGCGCGTATCCCTGCTGGTGAACCCAGAGGCCGGTGAAGGCAAGGTCTTGGCCTTGTACGAGTCCTGGGGCTACGAAAAGCTCAGCAAGCAGCAGCCGTCACCAGATGGCCCAGTCTTGACGGCAATGCTGCGCGAAATCCATTGAACGGACGTCGATAGAGTTGGTCTGCACCGCCGCGCTTACGCCAGCCATGCCCTGTGTGGGGATCGACACAATCGGGAAGCACGGAGCACCCCCCACGGATTGCTGCCTCATGTCAACGCCACCCCGTAGCCCAATTTCGCATGCCCTCTTCGTCTGAATAGTGCGTCAGCCCGGATCCGGCCGACGGCGACATCCGCGTCAGGGCGATCACACAGGCACGAGCCTGCAGCGGTACCTGCATCAGCCCGCTGCGGCGAGGCCTGTCCTCCAGCCCGGCCAAGGCCTCGCTCGACAAAACGGGCCTTGCAGCGGTCCACAGCACAATCCGTGCACGCAATGCCAGATCAACCGAACCGCAGGAGCTCGCCAACTGCCGCAGATCGGAGAGCTGTTGAGAGGGAGTCGAAGGTCCATACCAGCATCAACGATGCCGACCAACCTCAAGTGACACTACAAGGATCACGAGGTACCAGACGTTAACGAAGCCGCGCCGGAGCCGTCGAATTCGAGACTGGGTGCAAGCCGAGAATACCGCGCCCCGGACACACTCCAATGAACTGCTGTTCCGCTTGGGGGGAGGACGCCGCCTTTCGGCCACATGCATTAGGCAGCGTCCTCCTTCCAGCAGGTCAGCCGACGAGCTGAACCTCGCCGTGGGTGCCGGCGGCGTCGACGCCGGGGTAGTAGCTGAGAGGCCCGTCGTTCCAGCGGACGAGGATGTCGTTGGGGCGGTTGGCGGCGGCGGTGAAGGACCCGGTGGTGAGGATCTGGGCGTTCTTCCAGGCGGATTGCTGGGAGCGGATGCTGGTGCGCCCGTGGTATCCGGTGGAGTCGACGTTCCCGAGGAGGCTTGCGCTGCCGTCGCTCCAGCGGATCACGAGGTCGGCGGTGCTGCCGCCGGTGAATTCGCCAGAGGTGATCTGCTCGGCTGCGGCCCAGGAGTCTCCCTTGTTGATCTGGTATTCCTTGGAGACCTGGTTGGTGTCGGTGTCGGCGTAGAGCGCCGTCTTGCCGTCGTCCCAGACGACGACGAGGTCGTCGCGGAGGGCGTTGGCGGTGTAACGGCCCGCGGTGATCAGACGGGCGCGCTTCCAGGTGTCGCTGTAGGCGAGAGTCTTCTCGTCGTGGAAGCCGTTCTGGTCGACGTGGGTGTACGTCGAGAGCTTGCCGCTGGCCCAGCGCACGGTGATGCCGTCCGAGCCGCTGCCGGTGAAGTTGCCGGCGGTGACGGCGCGGGCGTCCTTCCAGTAGCTGCCCGCGGGTGCGACCTTGTGCTCCATGGAGAAGGCGGGCTTGGGGTTGTTGTGGTCGGCACCCTGGAAGATGCTGGCCGAGCCGTCCTTCCACGCGACGAACAGGTCCATGCGGCGCTTGGCACCGGCGGAGTTGCCCGTGAAGTAACCGGACGCCATGTAGGCGGCGTTCTTCCAGTCGACCCGGGACAGGAGGTTCCGCGAGGAGACGGTCTGAATCCACCCGGCGATGTCGTCGACGCGGGTGTCGACGGCGCCCTTACGGGTCTCGGACTCGTCACTGCCGAAGCAGCCGCCCTGCCCGGAGGTGCCGTTCACGCCGACCAGCTCGTACCGGCCACCGATGTCACGGAACGCCGGGCCACCGGTGTCGCCCTGGCACACGACCGCGTCACCGGACTTGCCGGTGAGGCCGAGGGACGTGTCGTTGACCGTGCCCACAGAGAACTTCGCGTAGTGCAGGCGATCGGGCACCCACTCGTCCTTGGTGCGGCCGTAGCCGGAGACCCACAGATCCTCACCCGGCAGCACAGCGTTGAAACCGACACCGACAGGGGTGACCCCGGTGACCCGCTGATCCAGCCGGGCCATCACCAAGTCACGGCCCTCGCTCGGCACGAGCTCCACAACATTCGCCACAACGCCGCCGTCACGGGTGAGGTCAGTACGCCCGATGGTGGCCGTCGTCTTCAGCTTCGGCGCACCGGCGGCAACCTTGAACCCCTGGGCCGGGTTGTCGGCGAAGCAGCTCGCGGCGGTGACCAGCCACTCCTGCTCGACCAGGGCTGCGGAGCAGCTGCGCTGCCCGCCACCGATGTCGAGCTTGGCTGTGAACGCGAAGGTGCCGTCCTTGGCCGCTTCGCCGACAACCGCGTGGGCGGGCACGCCGGTCAGCAGGCTCGTCGTGACAGCGGATGCGAGAAGCCCGGTCACCCACGCTGCGCGGGGACGTATGGCAGGCATGTTCTCTTCCTTACGAGGGTGAGGAGTTCGGGATGCGTGCACCCCTTGAGGAGCGTGACTGAGCGTCAGCCAGTGATGCGGAGCTCGACCAGAACGGCCGGGCTGCCGGGCGGGTTGGTGGCCTGCCCCACGGATTCCCCGTCGTTCTTCGCCACGTTGATGTCCTGGGTCCGGCCATCGGCGGTGAGGCTGGCGCGGACGGCATAGTCACCGGTCGCGATGCGATAGACCTTGGGGATCTCCAGGGAGAGGTAGCCAGCCTTGCCCGAACCGGTGACCTTGAAGCAGTACTGGCCCCGGTCCGGATTGGGCTCCTCGATCCGGGACGACCACACGACGATGTCCGTCGTGGCAGCACAGTCGGAGAGAAGTATGTGCCCGTCACCCTTGCGCAGCGCGATGCCACGCTCCTTGAGGATCTTCGCCGCATTCGGGTACTCGAAGGTCTCGACGGCGGACGGGAGGGATGTGTCATCGCCGGGGTTGGGTGCGGCTACGGCGACACAGAGCGTGGAGCTTCCGAAAATGACGGAGGCCGCCCCGACGACGCCGGCAATAGCGAATCTGCGCATGCGAGATAGCACCGAGGATCCCTTCCAGGATTTCCGCAGCGGAAATATTGCGTGGGTAATGGTCAAATAAAGGCGACCGAACCAGAAGCTATCACCTCCTGTGGCGTAACGGTCACTTGACGATGTGTGATGCTCATCTCTGGCGCATTGACCTGCAGTTACCTGCGGTTCGATAGCGCCATGCCCATGCCGGTCGACGCCGCCCACCTGCTCTGACCAGGAGTCAACCCCTCCTTTGCCAAGCGGCATTTCAGTCAAGGTGGCCACTGGTCGTTCTCAGATCCATGGCTATGCTGCCGCACAGCCAAATGATGGCAACCGACTACCTGCAAAGGGAATCCGATCAGTGAGAGACAGCATTTACTTCACAAGAGCCGGGGGAGGGTGGGCATTTGTCATACGCGCGCTGTGCCTGGCCCTGCTCCCCTTGGCCCTCCTCGCGGGGCTGCTGACCGCGAACAGCCCCGCATCCGCCGCGGAAAAACCGGACGGCCCCGCTCCGGTTGATGGCCTATCGATGTCCGACCGGGCTCGCGTCGTGGACCTTTGGGTGCGCGGTGGGCCCCAGGTCAAGGCCGCCGCGGAGGCAGCGCTCGTAGGCACCGACGCGGACATACGCAAGTTCCTCGACCATGACGAGGAACTTGCGGGGCTCAATGACGACCGCATCAACGCGTCCCAGATCTACTCCATCGGCGGGCCGGGCATCCGCGAGGCCGCAAGCAAGGCCCTTCTGGGTTCCGACGATGACCTGCGCAACTTCCTGAGGGACGGCTGGAAGGCCCCCCTGAAGCAGGACCAGCGGATCCAGGTCGCGCAGATCATCGACGACGCCGGGCCGACCATCAAGGAAGCCGGGCAGAAAGCCCTCAACGGCTCGATCGACGACGTACGCAAGTTCCTGGACGGCACGCAGTACGTCGCCCAGGAGGCCGACGACCGGCTCCGGCTCGCCCAGATCATCAGCGCAGGCGGGCCGGCCACCAGGGAGGCGGGCAACGTCGCGTTCAAGGGCTCCATCCAGGACGTACGCGAGTTCCTGAACGTAGGCCAGTACATCGCCCGCAACCGCGACCAGGAGCGCCTGACCGTCGCCCAGTTGGCCAAACTGGCGGAAGATGCGGGCAAGGTGGCCAAGCGCGAGACCGACGCCGCGAAGAAGGCATCGGACCGCGCTGTGAAGGCCGCCGAGCTGGCGAAGAAGGCCGCCGAGAAGGCCCGCGACGAGACCAAGGCAGCCGCGAAGGATGTCAGCCGCGCGGCCGAGGCCGCAGGGCGCGCCGCGAGGGCGGCGAAGGGTGCCGCGGAAGCCGCACAGGAAGCCATCGGCGCTGCACAGGCGGCCAATTACGCGGCCCGCATGGCAGCGAACGCCGCAGCGAACGCCGCGGCGGCGGCGGCAGGCGCAGCCGAAGCGGCATCACGTGCTCGCAACGCCGCGGCGGATGCGGCGTCGGACGCCGGGCGCGCGTCGGACGCACGCCAGGCCGCCGAGGACGCCCGCGACGCTGCCGATGCAGCCACGGAAGCGAAGCAGATCGCCGGTCAGGTGAAGATCGCTGCGAAGGCTGCGGGTGATGCGGCGGAGGCTGCTGCCAACGCGGTCGGCAACGCCAATGCGGCAGCTGACGCGGCCGACGAATCCGGAGCCTTCGCCGACGCGGCAGGGGCGGACGCGTCGGAGGCCAGGGAGTGGGCGGCAACGGCCCGCAGCCAGGCCCGCGAGGCCGGACGTGCCGCCGGCAGGTCCCGGGCACTGGCCTACGAGGCCGCGGACGCGGCGGGCGACGCAGCACAGGCGGCCGGTTCCGCTGCCGTGCACGCCGAGAACGCTGCCAAGGCGGCGGAGGAAGCCGCCAAGCATGCCGGGGAAGCAGCTACTGCTGCCGCTGAGTCGAAGAAGCACGCCACGGCCGCCAAGGAAGCGGCCGACACGGCGAAGGGCGCGGTCGACACGGCCATCAAGGTCCACAAGATCGCGGCCAAGATCGAGGAGGAGGAGCTCAAGTCCAGGACGGCCGCCAGACTGGAACAGGCCAAGGTCCTGAAGAAGGCGGACGACCGGCGTAAGGCCGATGCCGCACGCCAGGACAAGGCTCGCAAGGACCTCGACACTCAGGCCGCAAGCCTGGCGGACGAGGCAGCCAAGCCGGGTACCGACACCAAGGCCCTGGCCGTCAAGGGACGCACGTTCGCGGTCCAGGTCATGAAGACCGGCGCCCCCTGGAGCCAGGCCGCCGCGAAGACCGCGCTCGCCGGTACTGACGACGACATCCGCACCTATCTGCGGACAGGTCGGCAGGAGGCCATCCGGGAGGACGAACGCGCCAGCGTCCAGCGCCTCGCGGTCGAAAGCCGCATAGATACCGTCCGCGGCGCGGCGAACAAGGCGCTCAAGGGCGACGCCAAGCAGATCTCCGAGTTCCTGCGCACTGGCCAGCATGACGTCGCGCTCAACGACTACCGCATCCGCGTCTCTCAGATCGCCGACGGCGCCGGCACCGAGGTGCGGAGCGCGGCGAACAAGGCGCTGCTCGACAAGGACCCGGCCAAACTCCGCGACTTCCTCACCACGGTGCAGTACACCGCCCGGGAAGCCGACGAGCGTGTCCGCGCCGCCCAGCTCATCGACAGCGGCGGCCCTGAAACCAAGGCAGCCGCCCAGGTTGCTCTGGAAAGCCCTCCGCAGCTCCTGCACAACTTCATCCGGGTCGGCCAGTACAGCACCGCCCGTCTCGATCACCTGACCGCAACCCACGTCGCAGGGATCAAACAGCTCATCGCCAACGCGTCCGCTGTGGCCGCGACCGCACAGCAGAACGCGGCCCAGGCAGCCGCAGCTTCCGCTGTAGCCGACAAGGCCGCGGCCCAGGCAGCCGACTACGCAAAACAGGCCAAGGAACAGGCGGGCCAAGCCAAACAATTCGCCGCCCAGGCAGCCGACTACGCCAAGCAGGCCCAGGCATCGGCAGCGGACGCGGCCAAATCGGCACAGGCTGCGGACAAGGCGGCGAAATCCGCCGCAGCGGATGCCGACGCTGCCGAGGCCTACGCGGCTCAAGCCGGGGAATCGGCCGCTTCAGCACGCGCATCCGCTGACGATGCCTATCTCGCAGCGGCAGAAGCGCGAACCAATGCCGAGAAAGCAGGCAAGGACGCCGAGGCGGCCTCGATCGCGTATGCGCAGGTCAAAGCGGACTCCATGGCGCTCTGGATGAAGGAGCGCCAAAATGAACTCAACGCGCAAGAGGAGAAAGAGGAGAAAGAAGAACGCGAAGCAGCCGCCAAACGTCGTGACGCCGAGATCGAAGAACAGGCTTCCAGTGACGGCCGCGAGAGCGCTCTCGAGCGCAGCATCCGAGAGTGCATGGACGCCCCTTTGTACAACCTCAAATGCGATGATGCTGTCCTCCTCGAGAGGGAAATTTCCGGCTTCAATGATGCAATTGACTGCAAAAACGACCCGGGGTGGAATGCGCAGTGCGGCTGGACTGCCCTCACGCTGATCCCCATCGCGGGGTGGTTCGGGAAGCTCGCCAAGGGCAGTGGCAAGTTCGCGAGGATAGCGGAGATCGCGGAGCGCGTACGGATCCTGAAGCGGTGCAAGTGCTTCATCGCCGGCACCCAGGTTCTGATGGCCGACCACTCCACGCGGAATATCGAAAACATCAACGAGGGTGACCGGGTTCTCGCGACCGACCCAGTCACAGGCCGAACAGAAGCCCGCGCGGTGACTCGCCTGATCGTCACCGACGACGACAAGCGCTTCAACGACCTGATGATCACTACCCCCGACGGCCCCAAGAAGATCACGGCCACCCATGAGCACCCCTTCTGGAGCCCCTCCAAGCATCGCTGGGTCGAAGCAGGCGACCTCAGGGCAGGCTCTGATCTTCTGAGCACCGATGGCGCCATCATCCGAGTCGAGGGAAATCAGGCCTACGAGCAGCAAGTACGCACCTATAACCTCACGGTCGAAGGGCTTCACACGTACTATGTGCTCGCGGGCGAGACGCCGGTCCTCGTTCACAATTCAGGGCCCAACTGTGGGGCTCCGCTCGGGGGGAAGAATGGTGACCACCTTGGCGGAGAGGATTTCCATGGAAGCGAATATTCCCTGGATGAGATCACTGAATTCGTGAATGGGCATACAGGGGACGGCAATCCGGCGATGGGTAGGCCCTCGGCGGCTGAAGTGGAAACCACGTTGAGGCAAGCTGCACCGCGTCAGCTTGAAGGACAGAATTCATCCCGATTTGACTACGATGGGGTCCGCGTCATCGTGAACTGGGATATGCCGTGGAAATCGACAACCTATTACCCGGGGAGATGATGTCATGACGGAAGTTAAGGCGCGTGAGTGGCTTAGCCGTCATCTGGGAGCCGCTGAGGCAGACCAACTAGAGAGAACTGCGGTAAGCGTATCCCCTGCTCGATCGTTGGGCCTGGTCACACTGCTGCTCGGCTGGTATGAACATGTGGCGCGAATGGAAAGGGAACTTAACCTGCCTGACTCCGATAGGTCTGCCTGGGGTGCACATGATCTGATTGCGGCTGACTCTCTGCGGGATTTCATTGCCAGAGGATTGGAGATGATTCCCGAGAGGGGGTCGAGGCAGTTCAGTGCCGCCCTTGACGAGGTGGATTCGAGATTTCTCTCATATACGGAAGTCGATAAACTGAACATCCTTCCTCGACTTGATGGCGATGAGGTTAGAGTGCGTGGATGGTGGTGGACACGCATTCCGTGCTCTGGGCCGATTCGTAGAGATCTAGACCGGTTTTCAGCGTCGTTCTAGAAAGCGCGTGTGGCCGCCTATGGGAGGCCAGAAAATGCCAGTGTGCCCCACCAGCGACTGTTCCTGGTGGGGCACACTCATGGGCTTGACGGCAGTAGCTGACGGCAACGTCAGCGGACGGCGACTCCGGTGAGAGGTGGTTCGTCACCGTCGTCGGGCTCGCCGGTGATCTCGGCGGGGTTGCGGAGGGCGTGGCCGAGGAGGTCGATGGCGTCGCGCTGGAGGCGGGGCCGGACGTGGGCGTAGACGGTGGCGGTGACGCCGATGTGGGCGAGAGCCGGTACAAGCTGGAGGTGACGGTGAAGCGGACGGCGCGCGGCACTGGAGCCTGAGCAAGGCGAAAATGCCCTGCCCTTGCCGAAGCAAGAGCAGGGCATCGTAGTTGTCTCGCGGGCAGTGTGGGGAGCTACGCTACTTCGCCAACACTCCCCACAAGGCGGTCGCAGCGGCGACAAGGCCGACGGTGAGGGGAACGATTGCGTGGTAAAGCCGCGCCTGCCGGTCCCGTTCGCGCCGTTCGGCTTCCCCGAGCTGGTAGCGCTCGACCTGGGACTCCAGGGCCTCCCGGGCTTCCACCTCGCGCTGGAGCCTCTGGGCGAGTGCGGAGATCCGCTCGCCGGTGTGAGCGGACTGGAGTGTGTATACGTTGGCTGACACCAAGCGGTCGAGGCGGGCGTTGATGCCCGCCATGCCGTCCTGGAATTCGCGGCGCAGCGCGTCGACGGTGCGCCCAAGCTCGCCGACGGACAGGTCATCGGCCATCGAGTGCCTCCGGTGTTCAGGAGGCGGCCGGGTCGGCCGGTTTGGCGGCCGTGGCCTTGGGTGCGGGCAGCGCGCTGGCGGTGCCGGATTTGCTGAGGAGCCCCGAAAGGGCGCCCTTGGCGATGGCGAAGGCGGCGGGGATCGCCGAGACGGCGGCTGCCTTCGCAGTGGACAGGCCGTGACGGTGCCAGCGAGGAGGAGGCCGACGAAGGATTCGAGGTAGGTGGCGACGGTTCGCTCGGCGAGGTCGAGGAGGAATCGGGGCATGACGGGGCTCCGTTATGTGAGACGGGGAATCACCGGCCTGTTCAAGAGGGTTACCGGGGCACCAGACCTGGCCGCGGCGTGGGAGTCACCAGGTCTCCACCGCGTAGGTGATGCCGGACGTCGTCGTCTGAAGGCTGATCTTGACATCGCCCGACGTGAGCGGGACGTCGACGGTGCCTCTGGCGGCGGCGAGTTCCACGGACTGGATGCTGCGCCAGCTCGTCCCGTTGTGGATGGCGACGCGGACGCTGCCGGCCGACGAGGTCGGGGCGATCTGGTCCATGCCGAGGTGGAGGCGCCGGTTCGGGTACGCGCTCCAGGCCGTTCCGTTCGGCACCAGGACCACGGTGGGCTGCTCACCGGGTATGACCTGGCCGCTGAGCCATTGGGCCATGTCGTCCTCCGGGGAGGGTGGGGCAGGCTGGAAGGAGAGCGCCCAGGCGCGGAGTTCGCCGACGCTGGCGAGACGGCAGTAGTCGCGGTGCCGGCGTATCCGGCGTAGCGCAGGATTCTCTGGTAGCGGGCGTCCGTGGATTCTCCCGCACACGCCGATCTCCAGGCCGCGTGCAATTGATGCAGTCGGTACCGGTCAAGGCTGTGGGGAATTCGGCGACGAAGGACAGGTCGCCTTTGTATTGCCAGGCGCTGCCGTTGCCGGTGGCGGAGCCGATCCAGCCGCCTACGGAGTCGGAGACCAGGCCGGCGGGTTCGCTGGTGGGGTCGATGCCGGTCCAGTAGGCGGTGGCGCCGTCGAGGCTGATGAGGAGCTGCGCGGCGGCGTGGCTGTAGCTGGCGATGGCGAGATGCCAGTTGGAGTCGGTGACCGAGGTGGTGGAGGGCTGGTAGGCGGAGGTGTTGTTGGTGGGGCCGCCCATGACCATTTGCAGGAGTCCGCTGGTGTCGATCTTCCAGTACAAGGTCGACCCGCCTCCGGCGTGCAGGTCGAAGCAGGACCAGAGTACGGACATGGCGGTGCCGCTGGGGGTAGGGCCGGTGTAGCGGAAGGCGAACATCCGCGTCCAGGAGCCGCCGGGCGCGGCCGGTCCTTTGATACCCGCAGACGTCAAGCTGATGAACGAGGCGGCGGACACCAAGTTCGTGCCGGGGTTGGGGTTGCTGACGGTGACGACGGTCCCGCTGCTGCCGGTGTTCGATGCCACGGTGATCTGGTTGCCGGACGTCAGGGAACCGGCCCCGGCTTTGGAGACGCCGACCTGTGCGGGCGGGTACGTGCCAGTGGTGTCCGCGAACGCTGTGACGCTCTGCGGATCATCGAGCTTGTACAGGAACCGGGGATTGTGGCTGGTGATCTCTTCGGTGAGCTTCACCTGGGGGAGCAGGGACACGGTGTCGATGCAGACGGGTTCGACGGTGCCGTAGGTGCCGTGCTGATTCCAGCGGGAGGGCCACCGCTCGACGAACGCCGCGTAGATCGGGTACCAGATCCCGGGCGCGGTCCAAGTGCTGGCAGTGGTGCCTTTCTCCAGCTACCGGCCGTCGGCCTGCACCGTGCAGGTGGCGGAGGCGGTCGCGGCCAGGGCGACGCCGACGTCCGTACCCGCCGCGGTGGCCAGGGCGGTCGCGGTGATGGTGAGCAGCGTCCAGGCGGCCGTGGGCGATCCGGTCAGCGTCACCACGAAGCCCTGTAGTTGAAGCTGGCAGGGCCGGTGAGGAATCCGGCCTGGTACCAGGCGAGGAACGGTTCGGCCTGCACGGAGGTCGACGTGGTGGTGGTCCGGACGCGGATCTGCATGGTGTAGGTCTGGCCGGGCAGGGCCCCGTACTGCGGGATGTGGCGGATCCTCGTCGGGACCGTGGATCCGCTGGGGACCTGGAAGGCGAGGACGCGGCTGCCCTGCCAGGCGGTCGCGTCCGCAACGATCTGCCCGCCGCCGGACGGGTCGGTCAGGGAGAAGATGTCCTGCCCTGAACCGCTGGTGTCGAGGGGGCCGGTGCTGTAGCCGCCGAGGTCGCCGCCGGTGGCCTGCACCTGCGTCAGCAGATTCGCCGTCGGCGGCCACTGGGCGCGCTTGCGGTAGGGCTGGTAGGCCATGATGTGCCCGGCCCACGGCCCGCTGGAGTTCAAGGGGTCGAGGGCGCCGTCTGTGTTGGCCAGCGTGACCTGGTACTCGCCGGAGCGGATCTGGCCGAGCTCGTACTGACGGCCCCGCTGCACCGAGGTTCGGCCGCGGGTGCGGGGGTGACCTCGACGTACCGGTCAAGGGGACTGTCGCCCCAGCACAGTTCCAGTACGGGGCCCGGTCCTCGGCGACTACCGGCCAGGACGGGTTGATCGGCACTCTCGCCTCCCCAGGAAAGCAGCCAAAGCGAACTGGGAAGAGGCATGATTGTTGCCCCCGAGCTGCTGTAGCGGTGGGCTCAGGCAAGTGTCAGGGACAGCAACCGGCTGATATTCCCCTCACGTTGACAGAGGGCTGTCGAGGTAACTCACCGGCACATCAGGAGAACACTGGGACCTCTAGGTGTAGCTCATATAGGTGAGTTCATGGATGGAACACCTATCGAAGGGAATTCTCATCACACTTCAGCGGACTCGATCTCCGCACCTTCAGAAAAGGGCTCTCTCATGGCCAACCTGGCGATCTCGATCACGCTCGGCGGGTTCAGTCCCGCAGAGGCCATCACCTCGGCCGGCAGCGTTGTCACCTGGACCAACAAAGACGACCCCGCTGCGCAATCCACCCACACCACGACATCTGACGACGGCATCTGGGATTCGGGACCGCTCAACGCCGGGAACGCCTTCACTCACCCGTTCCCTGACCCCGGGGACTTCCCGTACCACTGCGCGATCCACCCGATCGAAACCGGAATCGTCAAGGTCTTCTTCCCTTCCAAAGACTGACCGCCACATTAGCTGCGCCTGCAACACAGCCTGCCCGCTCAACGCCTGCTGGGCCTATGTGCTGGAGCACGGCCTGCTCCAGCAGCTGAATCGTGCCCGTCAGCCCCCGCTGCCCGAGGTGAGTGGAGACATCGACGCTCGACAACCCGAGGCGCTGCATCTCCAGCACGGCCACGTTGTTCGGGGCCTGCAACGCGCGGATGGAGAAGGCAAGTTCCTGGGTTGCTTCCCGCACGCTCGTTCCGTGATTGGCGAGGATCGCGATGGTCCCGCCGACCTGGTCGAACCCGAGGTGGGCGGAGGCGGCGATCGGCAGGACCGTGGAGAGGCTGCCCGCGAACTCGCCGAACGTCACCTTGCCGTGCCCGACTGCGAAGACCATCTGGTTGGTGATCGGTGATCGCGGCCGTCGAGGCGAGGCTCTTCCAGATGCCGTTGGCGTCCAGCTGCTGGAGGCTCACCACCACGTTGGTGCCGCCCGCGAAGCCGGTGACGTTCACCCCGACGAACGCGGCCGAGACGTTGTTGGTCCAGGTCTGCGCCGCGGTCGCCCCGTTGACCGTGCGGGACTGCGCGGCCTCCGCGTACAGGGCGACCGGCGGCTGGACAACGATGAAGACGGTCGGGCTGTTGGACACCGTGACCGCGCCCGAGGTACCCGCCGCCCCGATCACATTGCCCTGGGCGTCCACGGGCGTGAACACCGGATTCGTCGGCATAGCGCCTCCATATCAGGCAGGAGCAAGAACACAGCGGCAACGGGGATGCTGAGGCAGCCGGGGCGCGGCCAGCAGGCTGTACGGGCCGCCGGCCTCAGCGCCGGAGCAGCGCTCGCAGACCCTGCCGTCGCCCGCCGACAGCCAGATCACCGACCGGGTGTCCCCTTTCACGTAGGCGGCGAGAGCCCGGCACCGTAGGCGGCGGAGACTTCGACATCGGAGGCCAGGGCCACGTCGAGCACTTCCTGCGCATCGCGCTGCGGATCCCCCGTTATGTTCTTCGCGGTCCTGCAAGAGGGCCGCTGGCCTCCGGGCCCGGCATGACTGTTCCCCCCTGTCGAACGGATGACCTGGGGGGTGGTGTCACCGGGCCCGAGGGGTGCCGTCGGAGACGCTGATGAGAGGTCCGGCCACCGTCCGGTCCGGTGCAACGCCGGGCAGTTCGCGGGCGGCAGGTCTGCATAACGTGGATGCGCGAGTACGACACCGACGCCAGGGCCAGCCGCACCGGAGGAGCTGAGAGCACGATGTTCGACACCGGCGACGTGGGCGTGTTCCTCGGCCTGGACGTCGGCAAGACCGCCCACCACGGCCACGGGCTGACCCCGGCCGGCAAGAAGGTCTTCGACAAACCCCTGCCCAACAGCGAACCGAAACTGCGGGCCGTCTTCGACAAGCTGGCCACGAAGTTCGGCACCGTCCTGGTGATCGTGGACCAGCCCGCCTCGATCGGCGCCCTGCCGCTGACGGTCGCGAGGAACGCGGGCTGCAAGGTCGCCTACCTGCCAGGACTCGCCATGCGGAGGATCGCCGACCTCTACCCCGGCGAGGCCAAGACCGACGCGAAAGACGCCGCGGTGATCGCGAACGCCGCCCGCACCATGCCGCAGACCCTGCGCTCGCTGGAACTCACCGACGAGATCACCGCCGAACTGACCGTCCTGACCGGCTTCGACCAGGACCTCGCGGCCGAGGCCACCCGCACCAGCAACCGCATCCGCGGCCTGCTCACCCAGTTCCACCCCAGCCTCGAACGTGTCCTCGGACCCCGGCTCGACCACCAGGCCGTCACCTGGCTCCTCGAACGCTACGGCTCCCCGGCCGCCCTGCGGAAAGCCGGACGCCGCAGGCTCGTTGAAGTCATCCGGCCCAGGGCACCCAGGATGGCCACCCGCCTGATCGACGAGGTCTTCGACGCGCTCGACGAGCAGACCGTCGTGGTCCCGGGGACCGGCACTCTCGACGTCGTGATCCCGTCGCTGGCCCGCTCGCTCGCCGCCGTCCATGAGCAACGACGAGCCCTGGAAACCCAGATCGGCCAGCTGCTGGAGGCTCACCCTCTTTCCCCGGTCCTGACCTCGATGCCGGGGATCGCGGTCAGGACCGCCGCCACCCTGCTGGTCACCGTCGGCGACGGCACCAGCTTCCCCACCGCCGCCCACCTCGCCTCCTACGCCGGCCTCGCCCCGGCCACGAAATCGTCGGGCACCTCGATCCACGGCGAACACGCCCCACGGGGCGGCAACAGACAGCTCAAACGCGCGATGTTCCTCTCCGCGTTCGCCGCCCTGCACGATCCCGCCTCCCGCACCTACTACGACAAATGCCGGACCCGCGGAAAAACCCACACACAGGCCCTCCTCCGCCTCGCCCGGCACCGCATCAGCGTGCTGTTCGCCATGCTCCGCGACGGCACCCTCTACGAACCCCGAACCCCACACCTCGCTTGACGAAAGACATAGAGGCACCCCCCCCGGTCAGGCGGTGGCCCGCTGCCCATCCGGCACGGTGAGCATGCCGGGCGGCCCGAGCGAGCGCGCCGCGTGTTCGGGGCCACGGCCGGGCGCTGAGGACGGCCAGGACCACGTCGGCCGCGCTCTGCCGCCGGTGCAGGCCCTGCGCATCGGCAGCTTCTCCCGCCGCCGTTCGCCACGCGGCCACCGCCGACGCGAGATCGAGACCGCGGAGATCGGACTGCCAGGCAGCCAGCGCGACGGCCTCGGCGGTGGCGTGCAGGGCCAGGCGACGGGCGTACACCGGACGCCAGACGCCTCGCAGGTCCCCGAGCTGGAGGGTGGCATCGGACATGGCCACCTCCAGCCCGGGACAGGGCACCAATGAAAGTGCCGCGCAGCCCTCGGAGCCGGGCGTCCGGGCGGTTGTCAGCCGCCTGGCGGCCCACGGCGGACATCTTCTGCCCGGCGTTCTGCGGGGAGGGGCCTGTTCCCTCCTGTCCGGCAACCGTCCGCTCCTCTACTGTCTGACCGCCCGCACTCCCCCTGGAAAGGAATCCAGCATGCGAAGACGCTCGTTACCCGTCCTCCTCGCTTCGTTCTTCCTGTTCCTCGGTTCCTTCCTCGCCCCCGCCGCAGCGACAGCCGCGCCGACCGTGAAGGCGTGGTCCGGCTGGGAGTCCCTCGGCGGCGGCCTGACCTCCGCCCCGGCCGTGTCCTCCTGGAGCAACGGCCGCCTGGACACCTTCGTCCGCGGCTCCGACAACGCGCTCTGGCACAAGTGGTACGACAACGGCTGGTCCGGGTGGGAGTCACTCGGCGGCAACCTGGCCTCCGCGCCCGCCGCGGTGTCCTGGAGCCCCGGCCGCATCGACGTGTTCGCCCGAGGCGCCGACAACACCCTCGTGCACAAGTGGTACGACAACGGCTGGTCCGGGTGGGAATCCCTCGGCGGCTATGTGACCGACACGCCGGCCGTGTCGTCGTGGGCCAGTGGCCGACTGGATGTCTTCACGCGCAGCGGCGACAATGCGCTCTGGCACAAGTGGTACGACAACGGCTGGTCGGGCTGGGAATCACTCGGTGGCAACCTGGCCTCCGCGCCCGCCGCCGTGTCCTGGGCGTCGGGCCGTATCGACACATTTGCCCGCGGCACGGACAACACGATGTGGCACAAGTGGTATGAAAACGGCTGGTCGGGCTGGGAGTCGCTCGGCGGCTACTTCACCTCCGACCCGGCCGTTTCGTCCTGGGCGCGTGGCCGCCTGGACACGTTCGTCGTCAGCGGCGACACGCTGGGGCACAAATGGTTTGAGAACGGCTGGTTCGGGTGGGAAACGTTGGGGAACGGCCTGATCTCGTCCCCGGCGGCGACATCGTGGGGCCCCGGACGCATCGACGTCTTCGCCCGGGGGAATGACGGGACGATGTGGCACAAGTGGTGGAGCTGAGCCCCCTGTTCACCCAGTGGGGACAGGACCGGGCCCTGGCCCCACTGCCTCAACGCGCTTCCCGCAGGCCGGAGAGTCCCGTCGGCGCGCCAGGACTCAGCCGATGCGCTTCGCGACCAACGGCAGCACATCCTGCGCCCGCGTCGGAGGCCCGGACCCCATAGAGCTCCCTCCCCTTCTACCTGTCGGCCGGGACGAGGAGTTCGTCGGGACCCGGCAGATTGTGATCGGTCATGTAGCGGGTGACGTCGTCAAAGGACTCGAACGGCCCGACGGCGCGGCCCTCGTGATGGCAGTACCAGCGGGCATGGAAGCCGGTCAGCCGGTTCGGCTCCAGTTCCGCACGGCAGCCTCGGGGCGACTCCAGAGCCGGGTCAAGACCGGGGCGACCGGCACCAATGCACTGATGATCACGCCTAACATGACGGTCCCCAAGAAGTGGCCGGCGACGGCAAAGTCCAGCCAGGCCGGCAACGTCCCTGGGGCTCAGAGCTTCGACGCGCTGGCCCGGCAGAGCACCTCCTCTTTCACACATTCCATGACCGTCGCCTCCGGGCAGGGGGACCGGTCCAAACCGGACGACCTGGTGTCTGCGGTTTACGAACCCCAGATACGGATCGCCCCGCCGCCCGGATGGGGCATGACGGGCGACATGGGTGCACCGGTCGGCCGTGACGATCTGGGACTTCGCGGAGAACGGCCGGATACCGATGAGCTGTTGGATCGGTCTGCCGTCGTCCCGTCGGGAGCTTGGGGCCCGACTACGCCGGAGCCCCGGTCGGCGATGCCGGAGTTCCTGCCGGAGGGGACTCGTAAGCCCCCGTCCGCCGGCGCGGGGCACGCGCCTGGATCGTCGCCGGCCCGGATCACTAATCGGGGAGGGCGCTGTGAAACCGGGCTTGGTACTGCTGTGCTCGCCTGATCAACTGTCGCGGGTTCCCCGAGGAACCCAGCCGGCTGGTGACCGGCTGTGGTCGCCGGCGGCGTATCGGCTCCAGGTCCCACCGGCCTCGTTGCGGAGCCGGGTGGTGGTCTTGTCGTGGTACCCGAGAGCGTCCGCGGCGACGGGCGCGGGATTCGGCACGGGGCGGGAGAACGGCTGCGAACGGCGGGTGTTAGCTTCCCTCCCGTGACGGAGCACCAGGACGAGACCAGGGCGGCCTACGACGGGGTCGTCGAGCTGTATGCGTCGATGTTCGCTGACCGGCTGGAGACGCAGCCGTTCTCGCGGAACATGATCGGCATCTTTGCCGAGCTCGTGCGCGGGACGGGGAACCTGCGGGCAGCCGATGTCGGCTGCGGGCCCGGTCACCTGACGGCCATGCTGCACGACCTGGGACTGGACGCCTTCGGGCTCGACCTCTCCCCAGCCATGGTCGACCACGCCCGGCAGGCCCATCCGGCACTGCAGTTCGACGAGGCGCGGATGGAGGCCCTGCCGGTCGAGGACAGCGCGCTCGGCGGCGTGCTGGCCCACTACTCGATGATCCACACCCCGCCCGGGGAACTACCCGCGCTGCTCGCCGAGCAGGCGCGTGTCCTGGCACCAGGGGGCCTGCTCCTGGCCTCGTTCTTCGCGACCGACGGGCCCGAGCCGGTCAGGTTCGACCACAAGGTGACGCCCGCCTACAGCTGGCCGGCGGACCGGTTCACCGAGCTGCTGACCCGGGCCGGGCTCGTCACGTTCGCCCGACTGCTCCACGACCCGGCCTCCGAGCGGGGCTTCCTCGACGCCCACTTGCTGGCCCGCCTCCGCTAGAGCATGGCCTCTTGATTGGGAGAGCCCGCCAGTAGAGGTCGAAGGACGCCGCCGACGAGGTATGACAGGAGCGGGGCCACGGCCAAGGCGTTCTCCGCGGAACTCAACTCCGGGGCGCGCCGGGGGCGTCGAGGTCACTCGCGGCCGCACGACCCCGGAGAGGGCTTTGCCGACAGCCCCACCTGCCCCCTTCGAGGTTTGTGTTTCCTCCCTTCAGAACCTCCCGCCTCGCGTGCATACTGGAGGCCCGGAAAGTTACCCGGGGTACGCGGCCGACGGTCCGGGATGTTCCTCGGGCGTTACCAGGGCCGGAGTCTGACGGTGCGTCATCCGGTGGGGACGTCGGAGGAGGTCACCCGAGGTTCCCTCCTCGGTCGGCACCCATGGGAAACATCGCGCGTGGCCCGGGTTCCACACTTCTCAGGAGCCGTCTTGCACATACCGAGATATGTCACCGCCGTCTGTGCCGCCGCCGCGGCGACGGTCTTGGCCACCTCCGCGTCCGCGGCCGCGGAGACCGGCCCTGAGCAGGGCAATTTCCTTCCCGCCTTGGTCCATTCCATCCTCCACCTCGACATCGATCCGCCGGGCGCCAATGACTGGAACTGCCGTCCCAGCGCCGCCCACCCGCGTCCGGTCGTCCTGGTGCACGGGACCTACGAGAACCGCTACAACAACTGGGCCCGGATGTCCCCCGAGTTGAAGGCCCAGGGCTACTGCGTCTACGCCCTCGACTACGGCGACACCGACGACGCCGGAGTGGCTCTCGCTCCCAACGTCAAGGGTTACGGAGACATCAGGAAGTCCTCCAAGGAGCTGGCCGCCTTCGTGGACAAGGTGCTCGCTGCCAGCGGCTCCGGCCAGGTGGACCTTGTCGGCCACTCCCAGGGCGGGACCCTGTCCCGCTGGTATCTCAAGGCCGACGGAGGCGCGAACCCGACCGACCCCTCGAAGAACAAGGTCAAGAAGGTCGTCCAGCTCGGCGCGACCAACCACGGCACCACCATTAGCGGCATCGAGACTCTCGCCGACAAGCTCCACATACTGGGCCCCGGGGAGAAGCTCTTGGGGAAGGCGGGCATCCAGCAGTACGAGAAATCCGACTTCATCAAGGAGCTCAACGCCGACGGGGACACCGTTCCCGGGATCGACTACACCGTGATCGGCACGAAGTACGACGAGATCACCACCCCCTGGCGGAGCACGTTCAT
This sequence comes from Streptomyces blastmyceticus, assembly GCF_039521185.1. Classification (NCBI taxonomy): domain Bacteria; kingdom Bacillati; phylum Actinomycetota; class Actinomycetes; order Kitasatosporales; family Streptomycetaceae; genus Streptomyces; species Streptomyces blastmyceticus. The sequence goes on from NZ_BAAABW010000026.1 coordinate 220,522, forward strand.
GACGGCGGGCCCCGGAGCAACGGTGCAGAACATCACCTTGCAGGAGGGCTGCTTCGTCGACCTCTCCGCCCATCTGAGCATGACGTACAGCCCGCGTGCGATCGGACTGGTCAAGCGGGCCCTGGACCCCTCAGCCCCGGCGGCTCCCTGTGTGCCGAGGGCGCCCGCCTTCTGAGCCCTGGTCCACCCCAGGAACCTCAACCGCACCTGGCGGTCCGGGTTGTCCTCGTTCGGCCATGATGCTGGAGATGCCTGCCCCTGTTGTCGCCGATGCCCGCGGTTACCACCAGGTCACCACAACTTCCCAACCGCTGAACCCAAAAACGGCGGCGGGGCTGTCGCATCCATCGCGACAGCCCCGCCTCACACGTCCGCACAGGTCACCGGCAGTACACCTGAGTGACCGTCAAGCAGGGGCGACAGGATTCGAACCTGCGACTAGCGGGTTTGGAGTCCGCTGCTCTGGCCAGCTGAGCTACGCCCCTTCGGTGCCCTTACTCTCTCCCGAACAGGGCGTCCGAGGCAAGATCTTTTTTTCGCGCTCCTCCCGCGCGCCGGTCCGCGGCTCTGGTGCGCCCCCGTGCCACCGCGCGTGCGCGGGCGTGCCGTGCGCCCCGAAGTGCTCCCCTTCTGCGCCCGTGCGCTCCCATGTGATGCAACTGGAGCGGGAATCCTCCGGGGGTAGGTCTGCCCGTCCGGGGAGGTGCGCAGTGCACGGACCGCCGCTCGTCGGCTGGCTGTTGGTGGTGCTGTGCGCCGCGACCGGCGCGTATTGCCTCGCGAGGACGGGAGCGGGAATCGCGACGGAGGCCCGGGCCACGGGTGGTGATGCCCTGATGGGGCTGGGCATGGCGGTGATGGCCATACCGACCGCCGTCCTGAACACCCGCCCGTGGGGGGCTCCCGTGTTTGCGATCGTCTTCGGCGCGGCGGGGCTGCGCTCGCTCCTGGTGGCGCGCGGCCGCATGGAAGGGCCGCATCTGCACCATCTCCACCACGCGGTCGGCGCGTTCGCGATGGTCTATATGGCGCTGGCGATGGCGGGTGCTCCGGCGGGCGGTCACTCGGGGCACACCGGGACCGGACACCTCGAAGGGCACGTGCCCGCGGGAACACCGCTGTTGACGGGCCTGCTGCTGGTGTACTTCGCGGTGTACGTCGTACGGACGGTGGCGGCGCTCGTTCCGGTGGTCGCCGTCACCTCCGGGGAGGCGGCCTGGCCTGGCCGTCCCAATCTCACCAACGCGTGCCGGCTGTCCATGGGCATCGGCATGCTGGCGATGCTGCTCACCCTCTGAGCCCGCCCGCGGGGCTTCTCCGGGGCCGTGGCATGCGTCACTTCACGCCCGGGACCGTACCCGCGCGCGGCGCCGCGCTCATAGGCTGCCGCCATGATGGTCCCGCTCGTGCTGCTGGTCCTCGGCGGACTGGTCGCGGCGATGGCGCCGCGCTTGCTGACCCGTTCCGACTGGCCCGACCGTGAGCCCGTCGTGGCCCTGTGGGTGTGGCAGTGCGCGGTGGCGGCCGTGCTGCTGTGCTGTGCCCTCGCCATGGCCCTGAGCGCGGCGGCGGCCTGGGAGGCGGTGCGCGGCCATGTGTTCGCGCCCGCGCCGCGCGGGGTCGTGGAGGCGTACGGCCTCGCCTCGTACCGCCCGTGGGCGGCCCCGCTGGCCGTGGTGCTGGGCTTCGGCGCGGTGTGGACCGCCGCGATGCTGACCCGTGAGGTCCGCCTGGCGCGGGCCCGCCGTCGGCGGCGCCGCACCGATCTGCTCGTCCGCGCGCCGCAGTTGCCCGGCGAGGTGCCGGGCGCGGACCGGCTGGTGGTGCTGGAGGGCGAGCGGCCGGACGCGTGGTGGCTGCGCGGCGGTACGGTTCCGCAGCTGGTCGTCACCACCGGCGCGCTGCGTCGGCTCTCGGACTCCCAGCTGGACGCGGTGCTGGCCCACGAGCAGGGGCACGCGCGGGCGCGGCACGACTGGCTGCTGCACTGCTCGTCGGCGCTGGCGACCGGATTCCCGCAGGTACCGGTGTTCGCGGCCTTCCGCGATCAGGTGCACCATCTGGTGGAGCTGGCGGCCGATGACGCCGCCTCGCGGCGGTTCGGCCGGATGACGACGGCGCTGGCCCTGGTCGAACTGAACGAGGACCGTGGCGTTTTCGGCCCTTGCCCGGCCCAGCTGTCCCAGGTGCCGGGCCGGGTGGACCGGTTGCTGGCGGCGGCGCCGCGCCTGACCGCGGCGCGGCGGCTCCGGCTGACGGCGGTCGCGGCGCTGGTGCCGGCGGTGCCGTTGCTGGTGACCTTCGTCCCCGGGCTGAGCGCGCTGGGGTAGGCCCCGGAACGGGATCCCGCCGGACGGAAAGGGTGGCGCCGCGGCCGGGGCTTCGGCGAGGATCCGGCCATGCACGTTCCGACGCGTCCCGCCGCGCCCGCCGTTCCGCCCCGCCTCGCCCGTACCACGGGGAAGCGGGCCGGTGCCGTCCTCTGCGTCCTGTTCCTCGCGCTGCTGGCGCTGGTCGCCTGCGAGTGGGGTCCGCTCGTCTCCCTGGACCGGTGGGGCGCCGACGGGCTCCACCCGGTGGCCGTCGGGCACCACGGCTGGACGCGGTTCGTCCACTGGCTGTCCGACCGGCTGTGGGACCCGTGGACCATGCGTGCCGTCCTCGCGGTGGCGGCCCTGTGGCTGCTGCGGCGACGCGAGTGGCTGCTCGTGGCCTGGGTCGCGGGAACGTCCGCCCTCGGGACGGTCCTGCAGCAGCTCCTCAAGGCCGCCGTCGACCGGGACCGCCCGCGCTGGCCGGACCCGGTGGCCGTCGCGAGCTACCAGGCGTTCCCGTCGGGCCACGCGCTGACCGCCACCGTGACGTGCGGGCTGGTGGTGTGGCTGCTGTGGCTGCGCCGCGTGCGCCCCGCGGGCATCCGCACCGCACTGGTGGTGGGGGCGGTGTCGGTGGTCGGGGTGGGCTTCACCCGGCTGTATCTCGGGGTGCACTGGCTGTCCGACGTGGTGGGCGGCTGGCTGCTCGGCGCGGCGCTCGTAGCGGGCTCGGCGTGGGCGTACGACGCGGTGACGGCGAGGCGCGCCACAGCGAGGGGCGAGCTGGAGGACACCCGGAAATAGTTCAAGCTTCATTCATGTTGGTGGGGGTGAAAGGAGCGATTCATGACCGCTTTCACGCCGTTCTCCCCCACCGCCGCCGTACCGGCGTCCCCGCACCCGCTGGCCGACGAGTACGAGCGCGCGCATCTCTTCTTCGAGGCGAGGGACTACGCCGAGGCCGCCCGCATCCTGGTGCCCGTCGTCGAGGCGGAACCGGCCCACCTGGCGGCCCGCCTGCTGCTGGCCCGGTCGTACTACCACTCCGCCCAGCTGAACCGGGCCGAGGCCGAGGCGCGGCGCGTCCTGGACCGCGCCCCCGCGGAGGCGTACGCGCATCTGCTGCTGGGGCGCACGCTGCAACGGCAGAACCGGGACGACGAGGCGGCACCCCATCTCCGGCTGGCCGCCGCGATGAACGGTGAGTACGCCGGGAGCTAGGCGGAGGCCGTGGAGCCCGTCGTGGTCGGTGGCAGAGCGGTGTGGACGCGGGCGAGGAGCTCACGGGTGCGGGGCCCGTCGAACTCCGCCAGCATGACCGCCTGCCACCGGCCCAGGTAGAGCGCGCCCGAGGTGATCGGGATGCTCAGTTCCGGGTGAGTGGCGACCATGGCGCGGGCGTGGGAGTGCCCGTTGTCGCGTTCGCCGTGGACCAGCCGTTCGGCGGGGGTGCGCAGCTTGTCGTGGGCGTAGTGGTGCTTGCTGCTGTGCGGCGCGATGCGCTCCAGCACTTCGCCCATGTCCAGGTCCAGGCCGCCGTCGCGCTCGTTGACGACCAGGCCGCACGTGGTGTGGCCGCAGTAGATGTGCAGGGAACCCTCGGCGGTGCCCGAGTCGGCGACGATCCGGCGCAGTTCACCGGTCAGGTCCACGACGCCTTCGGCACCCTCCACGGTCACGGCGAGGCGGGCGGACACCACGATCGAACTGTGCGGTGGCAGGACATCGCGCGATATCACGTCGACTCGGGTACCCGATACGGTCGTCATGACGCCTCCAGAGGGGCGAGTGCTTCGGGGAACGTCCGTGTCCCTGCCAAGCTAGGAAACCCGGCCGGGCCGGGTAAGGGCCGTTCCGGCCAGCGGCCGGGGCGGCATACGGGCAGGGGCCGGTCCCGCGGGGTCACCCTGCCCGACGCCGGCCGAGGTTCAGCGCACCCGCCCTCGCGGCTTCATGGGCACCGGCGGGAGCGTGGGTGCGGGCAGTCGGGCGCCGTCGTAGCCCTTGACCTCGCCGAAGCGGGAGCCCTCCGTCCAGTCCCTCCGGGCCTGCTCGATCTCCTCCTGCGAACGGCCCATGAAGTTCCACCACATGAGAACCTCCTCCTCGAAGGGCTCGCCGCCCAGGAGCATCAGGCCCGCGTCCGACTCGCCGCGCAGCGGCAGCTCGGTGCGTCCGCAGCCGAGGTAGAGCATCGTTCCCGGGGTGACCGGAACGCCGTCGACGTGGGCCTCGCCCGACATGGAGAGCACGGCGTACTCGAAGTCGGGGTCGAGCGGCAGGCTCGCCCCGGTGCCGTGGGCGAGTGCCAGGTCGGCGCCGACGATCGGGCTGTAGGTGGTGCCGGGCGAGCGGGCGCCGTCGAGCTCGCCCAGGATCACGGTCGCGGTGAAGCCCGGTGCGGTGACCGTCGGCAGGTTCGCGTGGTGCTCGAAGTGCGGCTCCACGTTCCGGTGCGCGTCGGGCAGGGCGACCCACAGTTGCGCGCCGTGCAGATAGCGCGCGTGAGGTTTCGGGCTCTCCTCCGAGTGGGAGATCGCCCGGCCCGACGTCATCAGGCCCAGCTCGCGGGGGCGGATCGTCCGGAGGCTGCCGAGGCTGTCGCGGTGCAGCACCTCGCCGTCGTGCAGCCAGCTGACGGTCTGCAGTCCCATGTGCGGATGCGGCGGCACCTGCATGCCGGGCTCGTCGGCGATGTCGTCGGGGCCGTAGTGGTCGACGAAGGCCCACGCTCCGATCATGCGGCGGCCGAGGTTGGGAAGCAGTCTGCGCACCTCGGTCGACTCGCCGAGCCGGACGTGACGCGGGGTGAGGAGTTCGCGCACCGGCTCCGCGGCGACGAAGCCGCGGCCGCCGCACGCGGAGAGCGTGGCCTGACGATCGAGATTGCTCATGGTCACAACGTAGCCCGGCCGCGCCCGCCGGGCAGCAACAGGCGCACGATCGGCCCCGCGGCCGCCCGGGATCGGGACTCAGCCCGGGACGCCGGGGCGGTCCGGTACGGCGTCGGGGGACGTGCGGGGGTGCGGGATCACCGCTTCCGCGCCCTGCTGCAGCGAGACGGTCCGCGCCGGAGCGGGGATCCGGACGCCTTCGGCGCGGTAGCGCTGGTGCAGCCGCTTGATGAACTCGTGCTTGATGCGGTATTTGTCGCTGAACTCGCCCACTCCGAGGATCACCGTGAAGCCGATCCGGGAGTCCCCGAACGTGTGGAACCGGACGACCGGCTCGTGGTCGGGAACGGCTCCGCTGACGTCCCTCATCACCGTCTCGGCGACCTCGATGGTGATCCGTTCGACGTGTTCCAGGTCACTGTCGTAGCCGACGCCCACCTGCACGGTGACGGACAGCTTCTGCTCGGGCCGGCTGAAGTTGGTCATGTTCGTGCCGGCGAGCTTGGCGTTCGGGATGATGACCAGGTTGTTCGAGAGCTGCTCCACCACCGTGTTGCGCCAGTTGACGTCGACGACATAGCCCTCCTCGCCGCCGCTGAGCCGGATGTAGTCACCGGGCTGGACCGTCTTCGAGACCAGGATGTGCACACCCGCGAAGAGGTTGGCCAGGGTGTCCTTCAGGGCCAGGGCGATCGCCAGACCGCCCACGCCGAGGGCGGTGAGCAGGGGCGCGATGGATATGCCGAGGGTCTGCAGGATGACGAGGAAGCCCATCGCCAGGACCGCGATGCGCGTGATGTTGACGAATATCGTGGCCGACGCGGCCACTCCGGACCTGGCCTGCGCCACCGACTGCACCAGGCCGCTGACGACACGGGCGGCGGTGAACGTCGCGGTCAGAATGACGAACGCCGTCAGAACCTCGTTGACGACGTGCCCGGCCGACCGGGTCAGCGGGAGGGTCGCGGCCGCCGCTGCCACACCGGCCGCCACTGCGCCCCAGGGGGCGAGGGTGCGCAGCACGTCGACGATGATGTCGTCCCCGATCCACCGGGTCCTGAGGGCCCGTTCGCCGAGCCAGCGCAGGATCACCCGCAGCACGAGGGCCGCCGCCAGGCCGGCGGCCACCGCGATGCCGGCGACGATGACGTCGTGCAGCGTCAGAGCCCGGGTCACCGGCGTCCTCCCTCTCCTCCGGAGAGCGGGGCGACGGCGTCCCACGCCGCCGGAAGCCCGGAGTATCGCTTCATCACCTTGTACCTGCCTGTCCCGACGGATCGCGATCGCGCCGGGACCCGGAAGTGGGCCGGCGCGAACGTATCTTGCACCACGTCAGTTCCGCTCTCGCACACCTGGGTGCCTCCCGTGGCGAACGCCTGACGGCCCCGGAGAGCCCTGAGGTTACTGATCCGTAGCCCTACGGGTCGCCGGTGCAATCCGTGCGAATCGCGGGGCGCATGGGGCAGGCCGGGATCAGACCGCGGGGAGGGGGGCGCCGAACCGGGCGGTGGACCGGGTCAGCAGCCCGGCGTCGGCGCGCAGGATGCGCAGGTGCAGCTCCTGGAGTTGCCGGCCCGGGTCGACTCCCAGGTTCTCGGCCAGGCCCTGCCTCAGCTGCATATAGGCGGCCAGTGCCTCGGCCTGCTTGCCCGACCGGTAGAGGGCGAGCATCAACTGCAGCCAGTGCGGCTCGTGCAGAGGGTTCGCGGCGGTCAGTGAGCGCAGTTCCCCGATCAGCTCCTGGTGGTAGCCCAGTTCGAGTTTGGCGTCGATGCGGGCCTGGACGGCCTCGGACTTGAGGCTTTCCAGTTCGGTGATGCGCTGGGCCACGCTCGAGGTGGCGTTGGCGTCCGCGTAGGGCTCTCCCCGCCACTGGGCGAGCGCGCGCGTGAGGTACCGGGAGGCGGTGCGCGGGTTGCCCGCGGCCAGGGCCGCCTTCCCCTCCCGCACCAGGCGTTCCGCCCGTACGGCGTCGAGGTGGTCCGGCGGAATGTCCAGGACGTACCCGGAGGGACGGGTGAGCAGCCACCGCCCTTCGTGGTCGCCGAGGACCCGGCGCAGCCGAAGGACGGCCACGGCCACCGCCTTGCGGTCGGTGGCGGGCGGGTTGTCGGCCCAGACTTCCTTGAGGATGCGCTCGGTCGGCATTGCCTGCCCGATCCGCGCGGTCAATGCGGCCAACAATGCGCGAACGCGAATACCGCTTACCGATACGCCCGTTCCGGCATCCCCGGCGGAACGGACTTCCAAGGGGCCGAGTATTCCCACCTGGGGCGGAGAATGCGGAATTACGCGTTCCATCCCTTTGGGCGACTTCAGCACTGGCCCTCCTCCGGGGTCACCTGCATCCGACAGTACGAAAAGCCTTGACGGATAACCCACTTGTATTGGCACCCGTCAAGATCAAGATACTGCCGAAAACGTGCCCCCGCGCTGTGCGGTAGATCACCCGCCGCCGAGCGCCGGCTGTTAAGAACGTTTCACACCATTCGCCGATAACCGGCCGCGCCGGGCGATCGGCCGCGGTTCGGCCCGGTTTCGCGCGAGGGCCGTGCGGGGGCGCCGGAGGGGTCCGTCCCCGCACGGTCCGGCGGCGGCGCGGCTCAGCCCGCCCCGCAGGCACCGAGCGCGAGGTCGCTGACCTCGCGGAGCCGCCCGATGCCTGCCCCGAACTCGGGCTGGATGTTGGACAGATACGAGAACACCAGCTCACGCGTGGGGTCGGCCCACACGACGCTGGACGTGGTGCCCGCGTGACCGAAGGCGCTCGCGTCGCTGGTGCCGCCCAGCACATTGGACAGATCCCGCGGCTCCGAGCTCGGCCCGCCCAGCATGAATCCATGGGACCAACGGACAGGACGCTTGAGGGAAGCGTCGATTCCGCCGTCATTGGACGGTTTTCTGGCCTCCGCGACAGTTTCGGACCGCAGCACGCGGACGCCGTCGAGCGACCCGCCTTCCATAAGCATCTGATAAAAACGGGCCATTTGCGCGGCAGTTCCGGAAAGCCCCGCGGAGGGAATGACGGCCTGGCGGTACCCGCGGCGGTTGCTCATCCATTGGTTGGGCCATTCGGACGGATGCGCGGCCCGCGCGGGCACATGTCGGTCCCAGGCGTTGTCGGGCAATCCCATGTGCAAATCATTCAGCCCAAGTGGGGCGAAGAGCTCGGAAGTCACGAAATCTCGGAACGACCGCCCGGTGACGCGCTGCACGAGTTCGCCGAGAATGAACCCGAAACTCATGAAGTGGTAGGCGGCGACCTTGCCGCCCGGCCACTTGGGCCGGGACTGCTCGAGGTCGCGCACCGAGCGCTCCCAGTCACCGGCGGTGCGCATCGTGCGCACGATGCCCCGGCCGACCGGCACCCCGGCCCGGTGCTGGAGGACATGACGGACGGTCACCCCGCCCTTGCCGTACTGGGCGAACCGCGGCCAGTACGCGGCCACCGGCTCGTCCAGGCCGATCAGGCCCCGCTCGGCGAGCGCGTGCACGGCCAGGGCGGCGACGGGCTTGGTGGCCGCGTAGACGAGGAAGAGGGAGTCGGGGGAACAGCCGAACGAGCGGTCCAGGACCACGGTGCCCCGCCGCATGACGCACAGCTGCGCCGCTCCGCCCCTGGCCCGCACCACATCGGTCAGCCGTTTCAGGGCCGCGGGGTCCATGCCCGCTTCCTTCGTGCTGTGTTCCCATTCGTCGATGGCGTTCATTGCGGTCGCTTCACCCTCTGTGCGCTGGTGGATCGGAAGGCTGCCGGGGACTTCACGAGGACGTCGGTGTCCTCACCACGTGACCGGCATGGTGTGCATGCCGCGGACCATCAGTCCCTCCTTCCACGACAGGCTCTCCTCCGGCACGGCCAGCCGCAGGCCGGGGTACCTGCGGAACAGCGTCGTCAGTGTGATCTGGAGTTCCACCCGGGCCAGTTGGGCGCCCAGGCAGTGGTGCGGGCCGGCGCCGAAGCCCAGGTGCTGGTTGGGCCGCCGCGCGAGGTCCAGCTCGTCCGGGTCGGTGAACAGGGCCGGGTCGCGGTTGGCCGCGCCCATCGACGGCACGACCGTCTCCCCCGCCCTGACCAGGACTCCCCCGAGCTCGACGTCCTCGGTGGCCGTCCGGGGAAATCCGTCGACGGTGCCGATGGGCACGAAGCGCAGCAGTTCCTCGACGGCGTCGGGGATCAGGTCGTGGTCGTTCCTGAGCCGCTCCAGCAGGTGCGGATGGCGGAAGAGGATGTAGAGGAAGTTGGGGATCTGGCTGGCGGAGGTCTCGTATCCGGCGATGAGGATGGCCTCGGCCAGCCGGACCAGCTCGCCCTCGGTCAGCTTGTCCTCCTCGTCGCGCGCGGTCACCAGGGAGCCGATCAGGTCCTCGGTGGGCCGCACCCGCCGCTGCGCGACGAGCCCGCCGAGGTAGTCGTGCATCTGCATCATGTAGTCGCGCACCTGCGCGGGGGTGTGCGCGGTGGTCGTCAGCAGCGCGTCCGACCAGGCGCAGAACCGCTTGCGGTCCTCGGGCGGCACGCCGAGCAGCTCGCAGATCATGGACACGGCGAAGGGCAGGGAGAAGTCCTCGACCAGGTCCGCGGGCGGCCCGATCTCCTCCATGGCGTCGAGCAGCCCGTCGGCGGTGCGCTGGATGAGGGGCCGCATGTCCTCCACGCGGCGGGGCGTGAAGACCTTCCCCACCAGGCGGCGCAGCCGCGCGTGGTCGGGGCCCTCGACGCTCAGGACGGCGTCGGGCGGCGGCTGGTGCGGGAGGAACCGGGGGGCGCCGGGCGCGACGGCGAGCTGCCGGGAGAACCTGCGGTCCGCGAAGACCGTGCGCACGTCCTGGTAGCGGGTGGCCAGCCAGGCCTCGCCGCCGTACGGCAGCGTGACGCGTTGCAGCGGCTGCTCGCGGCGCAGCGGCTCCCAGTACGGGTCAGGCTCCAGCCGGTCGGGGGCGTGGAAGGGGTACGCGGGGGCCTCGCCCGCGCCGAAGGGGCACGCGCGCACGCCGGCCTCCGGGCCGGTCACTGGGCGCCGTCCCACGTCACGGGGAGGTTGTACACCCCGTACACGATCTGGTCGTCGCGCCAGCGGATCTCCTCGGGCTCCGCCGCCATGCGCAGGGTGGGGAAGCGCGTGACGAGGCCGCGCCAGGCCTGGCGCATCTCCACCCGGGCCAGTTCCATGCCCAGGCACAGGTGGATGCCGTGCCCGAAGGCGACGTGCGGGTTGTGCTCGCGCGTGATGTCGAGGCGGTCGGGGTCGGGGAAGACCTCGGGGTCGCGGTTGGCCGCCGGCAGCGAGGCCAGCAGAGCCTCCCCGGCCTTCACCTGGTGGCCGGCGATCTCCATGTCCTGGGTGACGCCGCGGGGCAGGCCCTGCTGGACGATGGTCTGGTGCCGCAGCAGTTCCTCCACGGCCCGGTCGATCAGGCCGATGTCCTCGCGGAGCAGGGCCCACTGGTCGAGGTTCTGGAGCAGGGTGTAGGTGCCGATGCCCAGCATGTTGGCGGAGGTCTCGTGCCCCGCGATCAGCATGAGCACGCCGATGCCGGCGATCTCCAGGTCCGTCAGCGCCGGGTCGGCGTCGGGGTCGTGGGCGAGGTGGCTGAGCAGGTCGTCGCCGGGGTTCTTCCGCTTGGCGGCGGCCAGGCTCATCATGAACTCGTTCATCCTGGCGCCGAGGGCCCCGAGCTCCTCGGGGGTGGCGTCGAGGGCCTGGAGTCGCAGGACCATGTCCATGAACTCCTCCCGCTCCTCGTAGCGGATGCCCATCAGCTCGCAGATGACCAGCAGCGGGATCGGCAGCGCGAAGGACTGGACGAGGTCGGTGGGGCCGCCGGCGGCCTCCATGGCGTCGAGCGCTTCGGTGACGATCTGCTCGATCCTGGGCTCCAGTTTGCGGATGGCCCGCATGGTGAACCACTTGGTGAGCGAGCGGCGGTAGCGGGTGTGGTCCGGCGGGTCCATGAAGATCAGGAAGCCCGGCAGGTAGTGCTCGGCGCGCATCTCCGGTGCCAGGTTCCGCCACGGCTGGGGCGCCTTGCCGGGGTGCGAGCTGACGCGCGGGTCGGCGAGGGCGGCGCGGACGTCGGCGTGGCGGGTCAGCAGCCATCCGCCGGAGTCGTCGGCGAACCGCATCCGGCTGATGGGGTCGGTGCCGCGCAGCTGCTCGAGCTCGGGGGGCGGCGAGAAGGGGCAGGTGCGCTGCCGCGGCAGCGTGGGCGCGGGCTGCTGCTCGGTGTCGGACACGGTGGAACTCCTTGCGGTGCGGGGCGGGTTGGTGCGGCTCAGAGCGTGGGGGCGTCCGGGCCGCGCAGCGGCAGCACCTGATAACTGGCGTCACCGGTTTCGCGGAGGGAGGGGTTGAAGCCGGCCTGGGCCTCGGCGGGGTCGAGCGGCACCTCCTGGACCAGGCTCGGCTCGTTCAGCACGATCCGGCGGGCGATCTTCCAGGCGCCGTCGCGGCGCTCGAACCGGTCGACGTAGCGCCCGGGGTACTGCTCCACCCGCCGGACGCCGTCGCCGTCGCGGTAGTGGTACGCGGTGCAGTACGTCTCCACGCCCGCGGTGTCGCCGTCGATCTCGATCGTGCTGCCGTGCAGGGTGTGGAAGGTGCCGGTGTACGCCTCGCGGAGGAGCGGGATGATCTGCTTGGCGAAGTCGTGGGCGTTGCCGCGGATGACGCCGCGGTCGTCGTACGCGTCCTCGTGGTAGGCGGACTTGAGCAGTTCCTCGTCGAGGCGGTCGAGCCCGCGGCAGTAGCGCTGCAGCGCGGCACGGATCTCGCGCTCGCTCCACAGGATGTCGAGCTGGCCCATGGTGGTCTCCTTGATTCGCTGTTTCTCGGGGTTTTCCGGGAATGCCCGGGCCGGTGAACGACCTGGATTCACAAGGGTTTTCAGGACAGCGTGGTCAGGCCCGTGCGCGGCGCGTTGACCAGGACGGCCTGGTTGCCCTGGGGGTGCTGGTTGTCGTGCATCAGCTGGTGCGCCTTGCCGATGTCGTCGAAGCCGCCGGTCCAGGAAAGGCACGGGTCGAGCTGTCCGGTGGCGACCATGTGGATGACGTCGCGGCACTGGCGGAGGTTGGCGAAGTGCGAGCCCTGCAGGCGCTTTTGGCGCATCCACAAGAAGCGCAGGTCGATGTCGGCGTTGTAGCCGGTGGTGCCGCCGCAGATGACGACCATGCCCGCGTTGTCGCACAGGTACATGGAGGTCGGGATGGTGTCCTGGCCGCTGTGCTCCAGGACGACGCGTGGGGCCCTGCGCTCGCCCAGCACCTCCCAGAAGCGTCGGCCGAAGGCCCGTACGCCCTCGGTCCAGCGGCCCATCGCCTCATGGTCGCCGATGTCGGGCAGCCGACCCCAGTGGTCGAAGTCGAGGCGGTTGATGGTGCCTTGGGCGCCGAGCTCGCGGCAGTAGCGGGCCCGCTCCTCGTCGGAGACCACGGCGACGGGGATGCCACCCCGCGCCCGGGTGATCTGGATGGCCATGGAGCCGAGCCCGCCGGCCCCGCCCCAGATGAGGACCGGGTCGCCCGGCCGCACGTCGTGGGGCTGCCAGCCGCACAGCTGGCGGTAGGCGGTGGCCCCGGTGAGCAGGAAGCAGGCGGCCTCCTCCCACGTCATGCCGGGTGGCTTGGGGTGGCACTGGTAGTCGTCGACGAGGGCGAACTGCGCGAAGGAGCCGTAATTGCTCTCGTATCCCCACACCGACTGCGAGGCGGAGGTCATGGGGTCGGCGCCGAGCCGGATGTCGGCGGCCGTCTCCGTCCACTGGCAGCCGGAGAGGATCACCTCGTCGCCCACCGCGACCTGGCTGACGCCCTCGCCGACCGCCCACACCACACCGGATCCCTCGGACCCGCCGATGTGGAAGTCCTCGCGCCGGCCCTGCCGTTGCCGCGCGGAGATCACGTCGACCGGCTGTCCGAGGGAGGCCCAGACGTTGTTGTAGTTGATGCCCGCGGCCATGACGAGGACCAGCGCCTGGCCGGGCCCCACCTCGGGCACGTCCACGATCTCGCTCCGGAACGCCTGGTGGGGCGGTCCGTAGCGCTCCCGTCGGATCACCGACGCGTGCATCTGCTCGGGTACGGTGCCGATCGGGGGTATGTCACCCAGTTCGAAAAGAGAATTTCGCACGCAGAACCCCGTTCGGATACAAACTCGTGCCGGATCTGGAGAACTTCGGAAGAAAAGCCGCGCGGCCGTTTCACTGTGAATCGAGGAACACGGCGGGCAGGACGGAGAGAACAGTCGGATCCGTCAGCCGAGCGCTTGCGCGGAGAGCGAGCAACTGAGCCTATCGTACGCGAGTTCGGCCACTTTTCGGAACTGCTCGGCCAAATAGAAGTGCCCTCCGTGGAATACGTTCAGGCGGAAATCCGCCGACGTGTACGCACGCCACTTGTCGACCTCCTCGACCGGGGCCATGGCATCGGTGTCGCCCACCAGTGCGGTCACGGGGCACGTCAGGCGCGGGCCCGGCGTGTGGCGGTAGGTGCGGACCGCGCGGTAGTCGCTGCGGATGGCCGGCGCGACCAGCCGCAACACGTCCTCGTCGCCCAGGAATCGGGTGTCCGTGCCGCCGAGGTCGTCCAGGGCCGTGAGCATCGCCCGGTCGTCCAGTTCGTCCAGCGGCATGTCCACCTTCCGCGCCGGATCCCCGCGCCCGGAGACGAAGAGATGGGTGAGCGGCACGCTCGCGTCCCGGCTGAGCAGCCGCGCGAGCTCGTAGCCGAGCAACGCCCCCATGCTGTGGCCGAATACGGCGACCGGCCGGTCCAGCCACGGCGTCAGCGCCTCCGCGACCCCGTCGCGCAGCGCCTCGACGGTATCCAGCAGCGGCTCCTCGCGCCGGTCCTGCCGGCCGGGGTACTGGACGGCCAGCACCTCGACCTGCGGCGCCAGTTCCTTGGACAGTGCGAAGTAGGCGCTGGCGGAGCCCCCGGCGTGCGGCAGGCACAGCAACCGCACCGGTGCCCCGGGAGCCGGGTGGAACCGGCGTATCCATGAACGGCCGGGCAGTGGGGCTTTCGCGGTGTGTGTGCTCATCGCCGGTCAGCCCCTGCCGCCGGCGAGGCCCGACAGCCAGGTGTTCACGGCCTGGGCGGTCCGCGGCGCGTAGTCGTGCACCATGGCGAAGTGGTCGCCTTCCGTGTCGAGGACAGTGCTGTCGAACTTCCAGTCGGCGCGCCACTCCTGACCCTCGACGAGCTGTCCCAGCGGCTCGGACGCCCGCAGCAGCAGGGTCGGCACGCCCGCCTCCTCGGGCACCCAGTCGGTGAAGAACCCGAAGTACTTGCCCATGGCGGTCAGCCGTACGTCCGTCATCGCCCCGAAGTCCTCCTCGCGGTCCAGGACGCCCTGGGCGAGCTCGCGTTGCATGCGGTGCAGGGCCGGGTCGTCCAGCAGGTAGGTGTCCAGCAGCACCACGGCGTCCGGGCGCGGCCCGGTGCGTGCCAGGCGGGCCGCCAGGCTGTACGCGAACCAGCCCCCGGAGGAGTGGCCGAGGAGGGCGTACGGCGCGCCGTCGGTCTGCTCGCGGATCCCCTCGGCGAGGAAGTCCAGCATCACCTCGAAGTCGGCCGGCAGCAGTTCGCCCGGGGAGAAGCCGGGGGCGAGCAGGGCCGAGACACCCCGCGTGCCGCGGAAGGCCGCGGCGAGCCGGGAGTACTGCTGCGCCCCGTACAGCGGCACGGGCGCCGGGCAGCAGATGAGCCCCGCCCGGCCGGTGGCCGGTGCCAGCTCCACCGTGACGGGGCGCTGTCCCGCCTCGGCGGCACTGTGGAAGACCGGGCGCAGCCGGGAGGCGACCTTGGTGAGCTCCAGCGCGTCCTCGGGCCGGTCGAGGGTGTTGGCGTTGCGGTAGAGCGCTTCCAGGGAGTACGGCGAGGGTGCCGCGGCCGAGGGGGTGCCGGAGCCCGCCGCGGCGAGCTGTTCGCCGAGGAACGCGGCGAGCGCGGCGGGCGTCGGGTGGTCGAAGATCAGGCCGGGCGGCAGGGTCAGCGCGCAGTCGGCGGCGAGCGCGGTGCGCAGTTCGACCCCCATGAGGGAGTCGAAGCCGAGCTCCAGGAACGGGCGGTCGGGCTCGACCTGCGCCGGGTCGACGCCGCCCATCACGGTGGCCGACTGCTCGCGCACCACCGTCAGCAGCAGGCTGCCGCGCTCCTCCTCGGTCGCCTCGGCCAGCCGCCGCGCCAGCGGCGGCGTCCCGGGGGCGCTCTCGGAGGGGACAGCCCCGGGGGCGGGCGACAGCGCCGTCCGTGCGGTCCCCGCCCCTGCCATGCCCGCGAGCCAGTAGTGCCGGCGCTGGAAGGCGTACGTGGGCAGCTCGACGCGCGTGCGGGCCTTGGGCAGCAGGCGGTCCCACTCCGGTGACACGCCGACGGTGTGGGCCTGGGCGACGGCCGTCAGCACGGCTTCCGGCTCGGGCATGCGCCGCCGCAGTACGGGCACGAACGTCTCGGGGGCGGCGTCGGGCAGGCACCCCCGGCCCGCGGCTGTGAGCACTCCTCCGGGTCCCACCTCGAGGAACGCGGTGGCCCCGCGGTCGCGCAGCGCGCGGACGGCGTCGTGGAAGCGCACCGTCCCCCGGACGTGGCGCACCCAGTACTCCGGGCGACAGAGCTCGTCGGCGACGGGCGCCCCGGTGAGCGTGGAGACCACGGGGACGGAGGGCGCCCGGTAGGACACCCCGCGCGCGACCTCCGCGAACGCGGCGGTCATCCCGTCCATGTGGGCGGAGTGGAAGGCGTGGCTGACCTTCAGCCGCTTGGTCTCGCGGCCGCGCGCGGCCCAGCCGCGCGCCAGCTCCGAGGCGGCCGCCTCGTCCCCGGACACCACCACGGCGTCGGGCTCGTTGACGGCCGCGATGTCCAGCCCGGCCGGGCCGTCGGCGAGCTGGGCGCGCACCTCGTCCTCGGTCGCCTGGAGGGCGAACATGGCGCCGCCCGCGGGGAGTTCCTGGATCAGCCGGCCGCGGGCCGCCACCAGGGCGCAGGCGTCGGCGAGCGACCAGACCCCGGCCGCGTACGCGGCGGTGAGCTCGCCGACGGAGTGGCCGGCCATCAGGTCGGGCCGCAGCCCCCAGTCCTCCAGCAGCCGCAGCAGCGCGACCTCGACGGCGAACAGCGCGGGCTGGGTGTAGGCCGTCGTGTCGAGCAGGGCGGCCTCGGGGGTGCCGTCCGCGGCGAACAGCACCTCGCGCAGCGGGCGGTCGAGGTGCCGGTCGAGGTGGGTGCACACCTCCTCCAGCGCGTCGGCGAACACGGGGCTGTACGCGGCCAGTTCGCGGCCCATCCCGGGCCGCTGGCTGCCCTGGCCGGTGAACAGGAACGCCGTCCTGCCGCCAGACGGCGAGGTGCGGCCGGTGACCACGCCCGGCGCGCGGGCGCCGGACGCCAGGGCCGACAGACCGGCCAGCAGCTCCTCGCGCCCCCGGCCGACGACGGCGGCCCGGTGCTCGAAGGCCGCCCGCGTGGTGGCCAGGGAGGCGGCCACCTCGGCCGGTGCCAGGTGCGGACGCGCCGTCAGGTGGGTCACCAGGCGCGCGGCCTGCGCGCGCACGGCCTCCTCGCTGCGGCCGGAGACGACCCACGGCAGGGGGCCCGACGGCGGCGGCGAGCCGGCGTCCGGCGCCTCCTGGGCGGGCGGGCCTTCCAGGATCACGTGGGCGTTGGTGCCGCTGACGCCGAAGGACGAGACGGCCGCGCGGCGCGGCTCGCCGGTGTCCGGCCACGCCTGGGCCTCGGTCAGCAGCCGCACGTCGGCGGCGGACCAGTCGACGCGGGGGGTGGGCTCCGTCAGGTGCAGCGTGCGGGGCAGGACCCCGTGCCGCATGGCCATCACCATCTTGATGACACCGCCCGCCCCGGCGGCGGACTGGGTGTGGCCCAGGTTCGACTTCAGCGACCCCAGCCACAGCGGCCGGTCCGCCCCGCGGGCCCGCCCGTAGGTGGCCAGCAGAGCCTGGGCCTCGATCGGGTCGCCCAGCGGGGTGCCGGTGCCGTGCGCCTCCACCGCGTCGACGCTGTCCGCCGTCAGCCGCGCGTTGGCCAGCGCCTGCCGGATCACGCGTTGCTGCGCCGGGCCGTTGGGCGCGGTCAGCCCCGCGCTCGCGCCGTCCTGGTTGACGGCGCTGCCGCGGATGACCGCGTGCACCGGGTACCCCAGGCGCCGGGCGTCCGAGAGCCGGGCCAGCAGCAGCACGGCCGCGCCCTCGGACCAGGTGGTGCCGTCGGCGGTCGCCGAGAAGGACTTGCAGCGGCCGTCGGGTGCCAGGCCCCGCTGGCGGCTGAACTCGATGAAGCCGGTCGGCGTGGCCATCACCGTCGCGCCGCCGGCCAGTGCCAGGGAGCACTCGCCCTGGCGCAGGGACTGCGCGGCCAAGTGCAGCGCGACCAGCGAGGAGGAGCACGCGGTGTCGACCGACACGGCAGGCCCCTCGAAGCCGAAGGTGTAGGCGACCCGGCCGGAGAGGATGCTGGCGGAGTTGCCGGTCCCGATGAAGCCCTCGGCGACGTCCCGCGCGTCGAGCACGTTGATCAGGTAGTCGTTGCTGTTGGAGCCGACGAAGACCCCGACTTCCTCGCCCCGCAGGGTGGTCGCGTCGAGGCCCGCGTGCTCGAACGCCTCCCAGGACACCTCCATGATCATGCGCTGCTGCGGGTCCATGGCCAGCGCCTCGCGCGGCGTGATACCGAAGAAGGCCGCGTCGAATCCGGCGGCGTCCTTCAGGAATCCGCCGTGGCGCGAGTACGTCTTCCCCGGGGTGCCCGGCTCGGGGTCGTAGACGGCTTCCACGTCCCAGCCCCGGTCCGCGGGGAACTCGGTGATGGCGTCCCGGCCCTCGGCCACCAGGTCCCACAGGTCGTCCGGCGAGGTGACGTCCCCGGGGAAGCGGCAGGCCATGCCCACGATCGCCACCGGCTCGCGGGCGGCGTCCTCGACCTCCTCCAGCTGCCGGCGGGTGCGCCGGAGGTCGGCCGTGACCAGCCGCAGATACTCGCGGAGTTTGGCCTCGTTGTTCTCATCCACGGCGGAGTTCCTTCTCGATCAGCTCGAACATCTCGTCGTCGGTCGCCGTGTCCAGCCCGTCGTGGTCCTCGGCGCGGTCGCTCCCGGTGCTCCGGTCCGGCGCGTGGACCGCGAGCAGGCCCTTGAGCCGCTCGGTGATCCGGGCGCGCTGCCGGTCGTCGGCGGGCAGCAGCGCGAGGTCGGCCTCGAGCCGGTCGAGCTGGTCCGACAGGGACAGCGGCGGCGGTGCGTCGGCCCCGGCCGACGCGGTCAGCAGGTGGTCGGCGACAGCGGCGGGCGTGGGGTGGTCGAACAGCAGGGTCGTCGGCAGCTCCCGCCCCGTCTCCGCCACCAGGCGGTCGCGCAGCTTCACGGCCATCACCGAGTCGAAGCCGTGGTCGAGGAAGCCCCGTTCCGGCTCCACCGCCTCCGGCGTGTCGTGCCCCATGACGGCGGCCGCAGCGCCGCGCACCATCCGCAGCAGCGCGTCGTACCGCTCGCCGGGGGGCAGCGCCCGCAGCGCAGCGGCGTACTCGGTCCGGCTGTCCTCGTCCGCGTCCGCCCGGGGCGGTACGGGAGCGGAGCGGGCCGGAGCGGTCTGCCATCCCGTGGGGCCCGACGGCCAGTAGTGCTGCTTCTGGAACGCGTAGGTGGGCAGGTCGCCCGGGCGCGGCCCGTCGCCGAACCACGCCCTCCAGTCGACGCCCACGCCGCGGGTGTGCAGCGTGGCCAGCGCGGTGAGCAGCGCGGGCACCTCGGCACGGTCGGCGTGCGCGACGGACACCAGCACGGGCGCGGCCCTGCCGGGTCCGGTCGTCAGGCAGCCCTGGGCCGCCGGGCCGAGCACGGTGTCGGGGCCGACCTCGACGAAGGCGCCGGCCCCGTATCGCTGCAGCCGGGCCGTCTGGTCGTGGAAGCGCACCGCGCGGCGGATGTGGTCCACCCAGTACGCGGGGTCCTGGGCCTGGCGCGCGTCGAGGAGTTCGCCGGTGACGTCCGAGACGACCGGGATCCGCGGGGGCCCGTACGACAGGGCCGCGGCGACGCGGCCGAACTCCTCGGTCATGGCGTCCATGTGCGGGGAGTGGAAGGCGTGGCTCACCTTCAACCGGTTGGTCTTGCGGCCCCGCACTGCCCAGTGGGCGGCGAGTTCGGTGACCGCGTCCTCGTCGCCCGAGAGGACGACCGATGTGGGGCCGTTCAGCGCGGCGATGTCCACCGCGCCCTCCCGGCCCGCTTCCCGGTCCGTGAGGCTCGCGCGGATCTCCTCCTCGGTCGCCTGCACGGCGACCATCGCGCCGCGGGCGGGCAGGGCGTGCATGAGCCGTCCGCGCGCGGCGACGAGGGCGGCCGCCTGCGGCAGTTCCAGCACGCCGGCCACGCAGGCCGCGGACAGTTCGCCGAGCGAGTGGCCGGCCAGGATGTCGGGGCGCACGCCCCAGCTCGCCAGCAGGCGGCACATCGCCACCTCGTAGGCGAAGATGGCCGGCTGGGCGTAGTCCGTGCGGTCCAGCAGCCCGGCGAGTGGGTCGCCGCCGGGCGCGAACATCACCCGCAGCAGCGGCTCGTCGAGGTGCGCGTCCAGGTGTGCCGCGGCCTCCTCCAGGGCCTCGGCGAAGACCGGGAACGCGGCGTGCAGGTCGCGTCCCATGCCCGCCCGCTGGCTGCCCTGCCCGGTGAACAGGAACGCCGTCTTCCCCTTGGCCGGCCTCCCCGGCGCGACGCCGGTGACCACGTGGTCCGGCCGCTGCCCGTCGGCCAGCGCGTCGAGGCCGGCGAGGAAGGCGTCGGGGTGGTCGGCGAGGACCACGGCCCGGTGCTCGAAGGCCGACCGGGTCGTCGTAAGGGCGCGGCCGATCGCGCGCGCGTCCAACGGGTCCTGCCCGGCGGCGTGTTCGCGCAGCCGCCGCGCCTGAGCGCGCAGGGCCGCCTCCGTGCGACCCGACACCAGCCACGGCACCAGACCACCGGCAACCGTCTCCTGGTGCGGATCCGGCTCCTGGGGGGCCTGTTCGAGGATGATGTGTGCGTTGGTGCCGCTGATGCCGAACGACGACACCCCCGCGCGGCGCGGTCGGTCGGTCTCCGGCCAGGGCCGTGCCTCGTTCAGCAGCTCGACGGCGCCGGCCGACCAGTCCACCAGCGGCGTCGGCTCGTCCGCGTGCAGGGTGCGCGGCAGTACGCCGTGGCGCATGGCCATCACCATCTTGATCACACCGCCGACGCCCGCGGCCGTCTGGGTGTGCCCGAGATTCGACTTCAGCGAGCCCAGCCACAACGGCCGGTCGGCGGGCCGGTCCTGGCCGTACGTGGCCAGGAGGGCATGCGCCTCGATGGGGTCGCCCAGCCGGGTGCCCGTACCGTGCGCCTCGACCGCGTCCACGTCGGGCGCCGAGATGCCCGCGTCGGCCAGCGCCCGGCGAATGACGCGCTCCTGCGCGGGGCCGCTCGGCGCCGTCAGCCCGTTGCTCGCGCCGTCCTGGTTGACCGCGCTGCCGCGGATGACGGCGAGCACCTGGTGGCCGTTCCGGCGGGCGTCCGACAGCCGCTCCAGGACGAGCACACCGGCTCCCTCGGACCAGCCCGTGCCGTCCGCCCCGGCGCCGAACGCCTTGCACCGGCCGTCGGACGAGAGCCCGCCCTGGCGGCTGAACTCCTCGAACATGACCTCGGTGGCCATGACCGTCGCGGCGCCGGCCAGGGCGAGGGAGCTCTCGCCGCGCCGCAGCGAGTCCGCCGCCAGGTGCATCGCCACCAGCGAGGACGAGCACGCCGTGTCCAGTGTCAGCGCGGGGCCCGACAGGCCCAGCACGTAGGCGACCCGGCCGGAGGCCACGCTCACGCTGCTCCCGGACAGCAGGAATCCCTCGACGACCGCGCCGGTCTGCTGCAGCCGGGCCAGGTACTCCTGGTAGCTGGTGCTCAGGAAGGCCCCGGTGTCGGTGCCCTTGAGAGCGGCCGGATCGATGCCCGCCCGTTCGATCGCCTCCCACGAGGTCTCCAGCAGCAGCCGCTGCTGCGGGTCCATCGCCAGCGCCTCGAGCGGCGAGATCCCGAAGAAGCCCGGGTCGAACTCGGCGGCGCCGTGCAGGAATCCGCCCGTCCGGGCGTACGGGCCGTCCGCCGGTTCCTGATCCGCGCCGTCCGTGGGCCCGGTGCCCCATCCGCGGTCCTCCGGGAACTCCCCGATCGCGTCCTCGCCGGCCGCCAGCAGTTCCCACAGCCGCTCCGGGGTGTCGGCGCCGCCCGGGAACCGGCACGCCATCCCGACGATGGCGATGGGTTCCGTGCGCCGCTCCTCCGTCTCGCGCAGCCGCTCCTGGGTCGCTTCGAGTTCGGCGGACACCCGCTTCAAGTAATAGCGGAGCTTTTCTTCGTCAGCCATTTCGGCCCCCTCACACCTGACTCTTCTGACTGTGTTCCGGTGACCGGTCTACGAAATTCCGAATTTCTTGCCGATGATGTCGAACATCTCCTCGTCCGTGGCCACTTGGAATTCGTCGCTCGCGGCGTCTTCGGCGCTTTCCGCGGCGGACCGGGATTCCGTCCAGTCGGTGAGGACGCGCTGCAGTCGCCTGCTGATCTCCTCGTTCTCCTCGGGGCCCGCGCTCAGCCCGGCCAGCGCGGCCTCCAGCTTGTCGAGGTGGGTCAGCGCCTCGGAACGCTCGGCGGCGGCGACATCGGACAGGGTGTCCGCCACGGCCGATGCCAGGTGGTCGACCAGTTCCTGGGGTGTGGGGTGGTCGAAGACGAGGCTGACGGGGAGGGCGAGGTCGAGCGCGGCGCCGAGCCGGTTGCGCAGTTCGACGGCCGTGAGCGAGTCGAAGCCGAGATCCTGGAACGGCCGCGCCATCTCCATCTCCTCGGCCGAGTCGTGGCCGAGCACGGCGGCGGCCTGCTCGCACACCAGGTCCACCAGGACGGCGTCGTGCTCCTCCCGGGGCAGCCCGGCCAGGCGCCTCAGCATGTGTCCGGTGGCACCGGTGGCCTCCTCGTCCGGACCGTTGCCGACGGCGTCCGGGGCAGTGGCCGTCATCGGTGACGGCGCCGGGACGAGCCGCACGTCCGGCCAGAACCGCCTGCGCTGGAAGGCGTACGTCGGCAGGTCCGCGCGGCGGGCGCCGGACAGGTGCGGCATGCGGGCCAGGTCGAGCGGGAGCCCCCGCACGTACGCCTCTGCGACCGAGGTGAGGAACCGCTCCTCCCCGCCCTCGTCCCGGCGCAGTGTGCCCACCGCCGTGGCCGGCGCGCCCGCCTGCGCGAAGGTCTCCTGGAGCGGCACGGTCAGCACGGGGTGCGGGCTGATCTCGACGAAGAAGCGGTGCTCGTCCTCCAGCAGCCTGCGCACGGCCCCTTCGAGGAGGACCGGCTCGCGCAGGTTCCGGTACCAGTACCCGGCGTCCAGCGCGGTGGTGTCGACCACTTCACCGGCGACCGTCGAGTAGAAGGGCACGTCGCCCTGGCGCGGCGCGACCGACGACAGCTCACCGATGAACTCCTCGCGCGCCGGCTCGACCTGGACCGAGTGCCCGGCCGCGGTCGCGGCGGGCACCTTCCGCGCCCGGATCCGCTCCGCCATGGCCAGCGCCACCAGTTCGTCGACGGCCTCCGGCTCCCCGGACACCACGACCGACGTGGGGCCGTTCACCGCGGCGATCGACAGCCGGTCGCCGTACGGCTCGATGCGCCGCGCCACCTCCTCGGCGGACAGCAGGAACGACGCCATGGCGCCCTTCCCCGTCAGCCGGTGCAGCAGGTCGCTGCGCAGGGTGACGATCCGCGCCGCGTCCTTCAGCGTCAGGGCGCCCGCGACGTACGCGGCGGCGATCTCGCCCTGCGAGTGGCCGATGACGGCGTCGGGCTCGACGCCGTGCGCCCGCCACACCTCGGCGAGCGCCACCATCACGGCGAACAGCACGGGCTGCACCACGTCCAGGCGGTCCAGGGACGGCGCCCCCGGCACCTGACGGAGGACGTCCGTCAACGACCAGTCCACGTACGGGGCGAGCGCCTCGTCGCACTCCTCGATCTGCTCGCGGAACTCCGCCGACGTCTCCAGCAGCCGCCCGGCCATGTCCGGCCAGTGCGAGCCCTGCCCGGGGAAGACGAACACGGTCTTGCCCGACACGGTGCCCGCCGCCCGTACCAGGCGGGTGTCCTCGCCGCCGGCCACCAGAGCGTCGAGCCCTGCTTCGAGGTCGGCGCGGTCCGTGCCCACCACGACGGCGCGGTGCTCGAACGCGGTACGGCCCGCGAGGGACACGGCCAGGTCGGCGGCCGGCAGCTCCGGGTTGTCGCGCACATGGGCGGCGAGCCGGGCCGCCTGGTCGCGCAGTGCCTGGTCGCTGCGCCCGGAGACGGTCCACAGGAGGGGGCCGGTCGGCTCCGTCGTCTGCGCCGTCGGCCTCGGTTCGGGTTCCTGGGGGGCCTGTTCGAGGATGACGTGGGCGTTGGTGCCACTGATCCCGAACGACGAGACCCCGGCGCGGCGCGGCCGGCCGTGCTCGGGCCACGCGACGGGCTCGGCGGCCAGCCGCACCGTGCCGGCCTCCCAGTCCACGTGCGGCGTGGGGCTGTCGACGTGCAGCGTCCTGGGTACGAGGCCGTGCCGCATCGCCAGGACCATCTTGATGACTCCGGCGAGGCCGGCCGCCGCCTGGGTGTGGCCGATGTTGGACTTCACCGATCCCAGCCACAGCGGCTGTTCGGGCGTACGGTCCCTGCCGTAGGTGGCGAGCAGCGCCTCCGCCTCGATCGGGTCCCCGAGTTCGGTGCCGGTGCCGTGCGCCTCCAGCACGTCGACCTGGTCCGACGGGACCCGGGCGTTGGCCAGCGCCTGCAGGATCACCCGCTGCTGGGCCCGGCCGTTGGGCGCGGTCAGGCTGCTGCTGGCACCGTCCTGGTTGACGGCGGACCCGCGGACCAGGCCCAGGACGGGGTGGCCGTGGCGGCGGGCGTCCGACAGCCGCTCCAGCAGGAGCATGCCGGCGCCCTCCGAGAAACCGGTGCCGTCGGCGGAGGCCGCGAACGACTTGCAGCGCCCGTCCTTGGCCAGCACCCGCTGGCTGGTGTACTCGACGAACCCCATCGGCGTGGACATCACCGTCACCCCGCCCGCCAGCGCCAGCGAGCACTCCCGCTGCCGCAGGGACTGCGCGGCCAGGTGCAGCGTGACCAGCGAGGACGAGCACGCCGTGTCGACGGTCACGGCCGGGCCCTCGAAGCCGAAGGTGTAGGCGAGGCGGCCGGACAGCACGGCGGCCGCGTTGCCCGTCCCGACGTGCCCCTCGTGGGCGCCGGAGGAGTTGAGAAGCAGCGAGGAGTAGTCCTGGATGTTGGTACCGGAGAAGACACCGACATCAGTGCCCCGCAGCACGGCCGGGTCGATACCGGCCCGCTCGAAGGTCTCCCAGCCGGTCTCCAGCAGCAGCCGCTGCTGCGGGTCCATCGCCAGCGCCTCACGCGGCGAGATCCCGAAGAAGGCGGGGTCGAACTCGGCCGCGCCCTCGACGAAACCCCCCTCGTTCACGTACAGGGTGCCCTGGCGCAGCTGCTCGGGGTCGTAGAGCGCCTCCAAATCCCAGCCGCGGTCGTCGGGGAACCCGCCGATCGCGTCGCCTTCGGCGAGGAGGAACCGCCACAGGTCCTCCGGGGAGAGGATCCCGCCGGGGAGGCGGCAGGCCATGCCGACGATGGCGATCGGTTCGTTCAGCGACTCCACGAGCTGCTGGTGCTGCTGCTTCAGCCGCTCGGTTTCCTTGATCGACGCGCGCAGCGCCTCTACGACTCGCTTGTCGGTGGTGTCCATCAGCAAACTCCCGAGGGGTTGTTCAGGCGTCGGTGTTGGTGGCCATGTGCAGGAGACTTTCCAGATCCATGGCGTCGATGGACTCTGGCGTCACGGCGGGCGGTTCGGCGCCGTCGAGGGCGGCCTGTCCGTCCTCGACGGCATCGGAGCCGGAGCCGCCGAGTGCGCTGTCGAATCCGGTGAGCCTCAACAGGGCGTCCAGGACGCCGACTTCCTTGAGGCGGTGGAGCGGAAGGGCGGAGAGGGCGGCGCGGAACTCCACGGCGGCGTCGGAGTCGGCATCGGCGGGAGCCGTGACGGCGAGCCTTTCCTGGACGTATCGCGCCACGGCCCGGGGGGTGGGGTGGTCGAACAGCGTCGCCGCCGAGAACCGCAGGCCGGTGGCCTGGCTGAGGCGGTTGCGCAGTTCGACCACGGCCACCGAGCTGAAACCGGACTCCAGGAAGCCACGGTCCGGGGAGACCGCCTCCGGGTCGGAGTGGCCGAGCATGGTGGCCACATGACCGCGTATCAGGCCGAGCAGGCTACGCACCTGCTCGGCGTCCGACAGCCCGGCCAGGCGCCGCGTGAGCTTCTCGGCCGCGTTCTCCGGCGAGTGCTCCTGCCGGACGGCCGCGTCCGACCGCCTGCGCGCGGGCCGTACGAGCCGGCGCAGCACGGGCGGCGGCGGAGCGTCGGCGCCGCCCAGGGCCGCCAGGTCCAGGCGAGCCGGTACGCACAGGGCCCGGTCGTGGGCCAGGACCGCGTCGAACAGGGCGAGGCCCTCCTCGGCCGACATCGCGACGGCGCCCTCGCGCCTGATCCGGGCCAGGTCGGCCTCGGTCACCTGGCCGCCCATGCCGCGGTCCTCCTCCCACAGGCCCCAGGCCGCGGAGACCGCGGGCAGGCCCTGGGCACGGCGTTCGTGCGCGAGGGCGTCCAGGAAGGCGTTGGCGGCGGAGTAGTTCGCCCGGCCGGCCGCCCCGAACACCCCGGCCACCGAGGAGAACAGGACGAACGCCGAGAGGTCGAGTCCGGCCGTCAGCTCGTGCAGATGGAGCGCGGCGTCCGCCTTGGGGCGGAACACACCGGCCAGCCGCTCCGCGTCCAGCGACTCGATCACACCGTCCGCGACGACACCCGCGCAGTGGACCACACCGGCGAGCGGACGGTCCTCCGGGATCGAGGAGAGCAGGGACGCGAGAGCATCACGATCACCCACATCACATGCTTCCACCCGCACCCGGGCACCCGACTCCTGTAGCTCGGCCACCAGTTGATCCACGCCCTCGGCCGCACCACCACGGCGCGACACCAGCAGCAGATCCCGCACCCCGTACGCCGACACCAGATGCCGGGCCACCAACGCACCCAGACCACCCGTGCCACCGGTCACGAGGACCGTCCCCCGGTCGCCGAAGGACGCCTCGGCCTTGTGCTCCGGGAACGCTGCCACTCGCTTCAGACGCGGCACCAGCGCACGGCCACCTCTGACCGCCACCTGCGGCTCCCCTGAGCCCAACGCGGTCCGCAGCGCAGCCTCCTCCACCTCCGCAGAAAGCCCCGGCTCCACATCGACCAGCAGCAACCGCCCCGGATGCTCCACCTGCGCCGACCGCACCAAACCCCACACCGGAGCCGCCGAAAGATCCGCGACACCCCCGTCAGGGCCCACACCCACGGCACCCCGCGTCAGCACCACCAACCGCGAGTCCACGAACCGCTCGTCCGACAGGAACTCCTGCACGGTCCGCAGTGCCCGGGCCGTCACCGTTGCCATGTCCTCGGCCGCGTCGCCGCTGTGGGCCCACACCATCAGACCGGAGTCGTCCGCCGCACCCCATACGCTCCACCGGGACGGAGGCTCCGCGGAGACCGGGACAGCGGTCCAGTCGACGTCGAAGAGCGCGTCGCGCATCGCGTCGCCGGAGGACCGCAGTTCCTCCTGTGTCACCGGACGGGCCGTCAGCCGGTCGATCGACAGCACCAGCGCGCCCGAGGCGTCCACGGCCCGTACGGACACCTCGCCGTCGGCCGACGGGGCCACACGGACCCGCACGACCGACGCGCCCGCGCCCGCGCCGGAGAGTCCGACCCCCGACCAGTCCGACGGCAACCGCGCCCCGTCGGCGTCCTCGGTGCCGCCCTGAAGAGCCACGCGCGAGACCGCGTCCAACAGGGCCGGGTGGATGCCGTACGCGGCCGCCTCGTCGCTCGCCGGCTCCGGCAGCGCCACCTCGGCGAACGTCTCCTCACCGCGCCGCCAGGCGGCCTGTATCCCCTGGAACGCCGGGCCGAGACCGATGTCGGACCGTGCCGTCCGCTCGTACAGCTCCTCGACCGGCAGCGCGGACGCGCCCGCGGGCGGCCACGCGTCCTGCCGTACGCCCGCGAAGGGGTCCTCGGCGTTCGCCGCGCTCCCGTTGCGCATCAGCGCACCGGACGCGTGCAGCGTCCAGTCCGCGTCGTCCGCCGCGTCGCCGGGCCGCGCGAACACCTCCACCACGCTGCGGCCGTCCTCGTCCGCTGCCGCCACCAGCACCTGGATCGACACGGCGGCGCCGACCTCGACGGGCAGCACCAGCGGTCGGTGATAGGTCAGCCCCTCGAGGTAGGGGCACCGCGCATGATCGCCCGCCTGGAGGGCGAGTTCGACGAGTGCGGAGCCGGGCAGGACGACCCGGCCGAACATCGTGTGGTCGGCCAGCCAAGGCTGCTCGGCCAGGGACAGCCGACCGGTCCACAGCGTGCCGCGGCCGTCGGGCAGGGACACCGTCGCGCCAAGCAGCGGGTGACCGGCGGCCACCAGGCCCAGACCCGCGGCATCGCCGGGACTCGTCGGGACGTCCAGCCAGAAGCGCTCGCGCTGGAACGCGTAAGTGGGAAGGTCGCGGGCGACAGGCCCGGCGCCCAGCACCGCCGGCCAGTCGACCTCGACCCCACGGGTGTGCACCTGGGCAACGGCCTCCAACAGCGCACGCGGCTCCGGCACGTCAGCGCCTCGCAGACCGGTGGCGAACAGGGGCGTGATGTCGTCGTCCGCTGTCAGGCAGTCCGGGCCGAGTGCCGAGAGCACACCGTCGGGGCCCAGCTCCAGGAACACTGACACACCCTCGGCCTCCAACGACCGCATCCCGTCCATGAAGCGGACCGACTGCCGGACGTGCCGCACCCAGTACTCCGCCGAGCAGACCTCATCCACGCCCGCCAGAGCACCGGTCACATTGGAGACCAGCGCGACACCCGGAGCGTGATACTCAAGCCCCTCCGCCACGGAACGGAACTCCTCCAACATGGCGTCCATGTGGGGCGAGTGGAAGGCATGACTGACCGTCAGACGCTTGGACTTACGACCCTCGAAGCGCGCCACGATCTCAAGCGCGGCATCCTCGTCACCCGCGATCACCACCGACTGAGGACCATTGACCGCAGCAACGCTCACCCGCTCGGTCAAGTGCGGAAGAACCTCGCCCTCCGACGCCTGCACCGCGATCATCACACCACCGGTCGGCAACGCCTGCATCAGACGACCACGCG
This sequence comes from Streptomyces blastmyceticus, assembly GCF_039521185.1. NCBI lineage: Bacteria > Bacillati > Actinomycetota > Actinomycetes > Kitasatosporales > Streptomycetaceae > Streptomyces > Streptomyces blastmyceticus. Next base: position 249,062 of record NZ_BAAABW010000026.1, read on the forward strand.
CAGCAACCAGCCGGCACGCATCCTCCAGCGAGAACACCCCGGCCACATGCGCCGCCACGATCTCACCGATCGAATGCCCCACCACAAAATCAGGCCGCACACCCCAGCTCTCCACAAGCCGGAACAACGCCACCTCAACCGCAAACAACGCGGGCTGAGCAAACTCCGTCCGGTCCAACACCTCCCCATCCACACCGAACAACACGCCCTTCAAAGGACGTTCGAGATGCCGATCCAGCTCGACACAGACCTCATCCAACGCCCCGGCAAACACCGGGAAGGCCTCGTACAACTCACGGCCCATACCGACCCGCTGACTGCCCTGCCCCGTAAACATCACGGCACTACGCACCGGACCGTCAGCCACCCCACGCACCAGCCCCGCAACGCTCTCACCAGCGGCAAGGGCCTCCAGACCGGCGAGCAGAGCCTCCTCGCCCTCACCCACCACAACCGCCCGGTGCTCGAAGACCGACCGAGTCGCCGCCAAGGCACGGCCCACCGCCCGCATGTCCAGCGACTCCTGCCCGGCGGAGTGTTCACGCAGCCGCCGCGCCTGAGCGCGCAGGGCCGCCTCCGTACGGCCAGAGAGGAGCCACGGCACCAGACCACCAGCCGTCTCCTGGAGCGCGTCCTGCTCCTGAGGGGCCTGTTCGAGGATGATGTGTGCGTTGGTGCCGCTGATGCCGAACGACGACACACCCGCCCGACGGGGACGGTCCGCCTCCGGCCACGGCCGCGCCTCGCTCAGCAACTCGACCGCACCGGCCGACCAGTCCACCAACGGCGTCGGCTCCTCCGCATGCAACGTACGCGGCAGCGTCCCATGCCGCATCGCCATCACCATCTTGATCACACCACCCACACCCGCCGCCGCCTGCGCGTGCCCAAGGTTGGACTTCAACGACCCCAACCACAACGGCCGTTCACCGGACCGGTCCTGGCCGTAGGTGGCGAGCAGCGCCTGCGCCTCGATCGGATCACCCAGTTGCGTACCGGTGCCGTGGGCCTCCACCGCATCGATGTCCCGCGCTGCCACCCCGGCGTTGGCCAACGCCTGGCGAATGACCCGCTCCTGCGCGGGACCGCTCGGCGCCGTCAACCCGTTGCTCGCGCCGTCCTGGTTCACCGCGCTGCCACGGACCACCGCGAGCACCTGATGGCCGTTCCGGCGGGCGTCCGACAGCCGCTCCAGAACGAGAATGCCGGCGCCCTCGGACCAGCCCGTGCCGTCCGCCCCGGCGCCGAACGCCTTGCACCGGCCGTCGGACGACAGACCACCCTGGCGGCTGAACTCCACGAACGCCCCGGGCGACGCCATCACGGTCACACCCCCGGCCAAGGCGAGCGAGCTCTCGCCGCGCCGCAGCGAGTCCGCCGCCAGGTGCATGGCCACCAGCGACGACGAACACGCCGTGTCCAGTGTCAGCGCGGGGCCCGACAGGCCGAGGGAGTACGACAGCCGACCCGAGGCCACGCTTCCGGCGGAGCCGTATCCGAGGAAGCCCTCCAGCCCCTCGGGGATGTCCGGCAACCGAGACGCGTAGTCGTGGTACATGACGCCGGTGAACACGCCGGTGTCGGTGCCCTGGAGCGACTTCGGGTCGATCCCCGCGTGTTCGATCGCCTCCCAGGAGGCTTCTAGCAGCAGGCGCTGCTGCGGGTCCATGGCCAGCGCCTCACGCGGCGAGATCCCGAAGAAGCCCGGGTCGAAATCCGCGGCGTCGTAGAGGAAACCGCCTTCGGCCACGTACGACTTCCCCGCGGCCGCCTTGTCCGGGTCGAAGAGATCCCGCACGTTCCAGCCGCGGTCGTCGGGGAACGGGCCTATGGAGTCCCTGCCGTCGAGGACCAGCCGCCACAGGTCGTCCGGTGTGCGTACGCCTCCCGGATAGCGGCAGGCCATACCCACGATCGCGATCGGGTCGTCCGACGCGACCGACGTGGCCGCCACGACGACGGGACGTTCCTCCACCTGGTCCGCGAGCTCCCGCGTCAGGTACTCGGCGATGCGCTTGGGCGTGGGGTGGTCGAAGACGAGGGAGGCCGGGAGCCGCAGGCCGGTCGCCGCGTTGAGACGGTTGCGCAGTTCGACCGCCGTCAGCGAGTCGAAGCCCAGCCCCTTGAACGGCGTGTCCACGCCCACCGACCGGCCCGGCCCGTAGCCCAGGACCTCGCCCGCGTGGCCCCGCACGACGTCCAGCACGACCCGTCGGCGCTCGCTCTCGGCCAGACCCGCGATCCGGGCGGCGAGCCCCGCACCGCGGCCCGAGCTCTCGGCCGGGGCGCGGCGTGCCCCGCCTCGCGCCAGCGACCGCAGCACGGGTGACACGTCCTCCGCGCCGCGCCGCCGCAGCCCCGCCACGTCGAGCGACGCCGGTACGCACAGGGCCCGGTCCTGAGCCACGACGGCGTCGAACAGGGCGAGGCCCTCCTCGGCCGACATCGCGACGGCGCCCAGGCGCTTGATCCGGGCCAGGTCGCCCTCGGCCACCTGGCCGCCCATGCCGCGGTCCTCCCCCCACAGGCCCCAGGCCGCGGAGACCGCCGACAGACCTCGCGCACGGCGCTCGTACGCCAGGGCATCCAGGAAGGCGTTCGCGGCGGCGTAACTCGCCTGCCCCGCGCTCCCGGCCACTCCGGCGAAGGACGAGAACAGGACGAACGCCGACAGGTCGAGCCCCGCCGTCAGTTCATGGAGATGCAGGGCGGCTTCGGCCTTGGGCCGCAGGACGCCGGCCAGCCGGTCGGGGGTCAGCGACTCGATCACACCGTCGTCGACGACACCCGCACAGTGGACCACACCGGTAAGCGGACGGTCGTCCGGGATCGAGGCCAACAGTGCTGCGAGGGCATCACGGTCGCCCACGTCACATGCCGCCACCCGCACCCGTGCGCCCGACTCCTCCAATGCGGCTACCAGTTGGCGCACGCCCTCGGCCGCACCACCACGGCGCGACACCAGCAGCAGATCCCGCACCCCGTACGCCGACACCAGATGCCGGGCCACCAACGCGCCCAGACCGCCCGTGCCACCAGTCACCAACACCGTTCCACCCGGCCCGAAGGACGTCCGCCCCTCCTCGCCGCGCGGCACCGTGAGCCGCGCCAGACGAGGCACGAACGCACGGCCACCTCTGACCGCCACCTGCGGCTCCCCGGAACCCAGCGCGGTCCGCAGCGCAGCCTCCTCCGCCTCCGCGGACAACCCCGGCTCCACATCGACCAGCAGCAACCGCCCCGGATGCTCCACCTGCGCCGACCGCACCAAACCCCACACCGGAGCCGCCGAAAGATCCGCGACACCCCCGTCAGGGCCCACACCCACGGCACCCCGCGTCAGCACCACCAACCGCGAGTCCACGAACCGCTCGTCCGACAGGAACTCCTGCACGACGGCCAACGCACGTGCCGTGACCGCCGGAACGACCTCCCCCACGACACCGCCATGAGCCCAGACCACCAGCTCCGAGGCATCCTGCGAACCCCACGTGCCCCACTCGGACGACACCTCCGCCGAGACCGGGACCGCGGTCCACTCCACCTCGAACAGCGCGTCCCGCAGCCCGTCGCCCGCGGCGCGCAACTGCTCCCGTGCCACCGGACGCGTCACCAGCCGGTCCACCGAAAGCACCGGCGCACCCGACTCGTCCACCGCCCGCACCGACACCTCGCCGTCGGCCGAGGTCATCACGCGCACCCGCACGACCGACCCGCCCGCGCCGGGCAGCTCGACGCCCGACCAGACGAACGGCAGCCGCACCTCGTCGGCGGACGGATCGATCGACATGTGGAGTACGGCATCCAGGAGCGCCGGGTGAATCCCGAATCCCGTCGAGTCGCCGCTCGCCGGCTCCGGCAGCGCGACCTCGGCGAAGACCTCGCCCCCGCGCCGCCACGCGGCCCGCACCCCCCGGAACACCGGGCCGTACCCGTACCCCTGCTCGGCGAGCCGGTCGTAGAGATCGCTCACCCCGATCGACGCCGCGCCATGCGGCGGCCACACTCCGAGGCCGGTGCCCATGCCCCTGTCGGCAGGCGCGTCGACGCCCGCCAGGGTCCCGATGGCGTGCAGCGTCCAGACCTCACCGCCCAGCGCACCCGTGTCGGCGTCGGCGTCGGCGTCCGGGCAGGAATGCACGGTCACCGCGCACCGGCCGGTCTCGTCCATCGCCGCCAGAGCGACCTGCAACCGCACCCCGCCGGACGCATCCAACACCAAGGGCTGCTGAAGCGTCAGCTCCTCCAGGCGTCCGCACCCCACCCGCTCACCGGCCTGGAGCGCCAGCTCCACGAACACCGCACCGGGCAGCACTGCCGAACCGAACACCGTGTGGTCGGCCAGCCACGGCTGCTCGGCCAGGGACAGCCGGCCGGTCCACACCGCACCCCGGTCGTCCGGCAGGGACACCACCGCGCCCAACAGCGGGTGCCCGGCGGCCACCAGGCCCAGACCCGCCACATCGCCACGCCATGCCGGGACGTCCAGCCAGAAACGCTCCCGCTGGAAGGCGTACGTCGGCAAGTCATGGGCGACCGGCCCGGTGCCCAGCACCGCCGACCAATCGACTTCGGCCCCACGGGTGTGCACCTGGGCGACGGCCTCCAGCAGCGCACGCGGCTCCGGCACGTCAGCGCCTCGCAGACCGGTGGCGAACAGGGGCGTGATGTCGTCGTCCGCTGTCAGGCAGTCCGGGCCGAGCGCGGAGAGCACACCGTCCGGGCCCAGCTCCAGGAACACCGACACACCCTCGGCCTCCAACGACCGAATGCCATCCATGAAACGGACCGGCTGCCGGACGTGCCGCACCCAGTACTCTGCCGAGCAGACCTCATCCACGCCCGCCAGAGCACCGGTCACATTGGAGACCAGCGCCATACTCGGAGCGTGATACTCAAGCCCCTCCGCCACCGCACGGAACTCCTCCAACATGGCGTCCATGTGCGGCGAATGGAAGGCATGACTGACCGTCAGACGCTTGGACTTACGGCCCTCGAAGCGCGCCACGACCTCAAGCGCGGCATCCTCATCACCCGCGATCACCACCGACTGCGGACCATTGACCGCAGCAATACTCACCCGCTCGGTCAAGTACGGAAGAACCTCGCCCTCCGAAGCCTGCACCGCGATCATCACACCACCGGTCGGCAACGCCTGCATCAGACGACCACGCGCAGCAACCAGCTCGCACGCATCCTCCAGCGAGAACACCCCGGCCACATGCGCCGCCACGATCTCACCGATCGAATGCCCCACCAGGAAATCAGGCCGCACACCCCAGCTCTCCACAAGCCGGAACAACGCCACCTCAACCGCAAACAACGCAGGTTGAGCAAACTCCGTCCGGTCCAACACCTCCCCATCCACACCGAACAACACGCCCTTCAAAGGACGTTCGAGATGCCGGTCCAGCTCCCCGCAGACCTCGTCCAACGCCCCGGCAAACACCGGGTACGTGTCATACAGCTCACGCCCCATACCAACCCGCTGACTGCCCTGCCCGGTCAACATCACGGCGCTACGCACCGGACCGTCTGCCACCCCGCGAACCAGCCCCGCAACGCTCTCACCAGCGGCAATGGCGTCCAGACCGGCGAGCAGAGCCTTCTCGCCCTCACCCACCACAACCGCCCGGTGCTCGAAGACCGACCGGGTCGTCACCAGGGCACGGCCCACCGCCCGTACGTCCAGCGGCTCTTGACGGGCCACGTGGTCCCGCAGCCGCCGGGCCTGCGCGGCCAGTGCCTCTTCCGTACGACCCGACACCACCCACGGCACCGGCCCACCGACCGCCGCGGGGGCGTCCGGTGAGGCGTCCTCGGCCGGGCCCTGCTCGTCGGGGGCGTTCTCGAGGATGACGTGCGCGTTGGTGCCGCTGATGCCGAAGGACGACACACCCGCCCGACGGGGACGGTCCGCCTCCGGCCACGGCCGCGCCTCACTCAGCAACTCGACCGCACCGGCCGACCAGTCCACCAACGGCGTCGGCTCCTCCGCATGCAACGTGCGCGGCATTACACCGTGCCGCATCGCCATCACCATCTTGATCACACCACCCACACCCGCCGCCGCCTGAGCGTGCCCGAGGTTCGACTTCAACGACCCCAACCACAACGGCCGTTCACCGGACCTGTCCTGGCCATAGGTGGCCAGCAGCGCCTGTGCCTCGATCGGATCACCCAGCCGTGTGCCCGTACCGTGGGCCTCCACCGCGTCGACCCCGTCGGCCGGTACGCCCGCGTCGGCGAGTGCCTGGCGGATGACGCGTTCCTGCGCGGGGCCGCTCGGCGCCGTCAGCCCGTTGCTCGCACCGTCCTGGTTGACCGCACTGCCCCGGACCACCGCCAGCACCCGGTGCCCGTTGCGCCGGGCGTCCGACAGCCGCTCCAGCACCAGCACACCGACGCCCTCGGACCAGCCCGTCCCGTCCGCCCCGGTGCCGAACGCCTTGCACCTGCCGTCGACCGACAGCCCGCCCTGACGGCTGAACTCCGCGAACATGACCGGGCTGGACATCACCGTCACGCCGCCGGCCAGGGCGAGGGAGCATTCGTCCCTGCGCAGCGCCTGTACGGCCAGGTGGAGCGCGACGAGCGACGAGGAGCACGCGGTGTCGACGGTGATGGCCGGGCCGGTGAAGCCGAAGGTGTACGGCACCCGGCCGGAGACGACGCTGGCCGCCGTGCCGGTGCCGTAGTACCCCTCGATCTCGTCCGGTACGGACGGCAGGCCCGCGGCGTAGTCGTGGTACATCACCCCCGCGTAGACGCCCGTACGGCTGCCCTTCAGCGTGGTGACGTCGATGCCCGCGCGCTCGACCGCTTCCCATGAGGTCTCCAGCAACAGCCGCTGCTGCGGGTCCATGGCCAGCGCCTCACGCGGCGAGATCCCGAAGAAGCCCGGGTCGAAGTCCGCGGCGTCGTGGAGGAAGCCGCCCTTGCGGGTCGCGCTCCTGCCGGGCCGGTCGGGGTCCGGGTCGAAGAGGGAGTCGGTGTCCCAGCCCCGGTCCTCGGGGAAGTCCGAGACGGCGTCGCCGCTCCCGGCCACCAGCCGCCACAGGTCCTCCGGCGAGCTCACGCCGCCCGGATACCGGCAGGCCATGCCGACGATCGCGATCGGCACGCGGTGGCGCTGCTCCGCGCTCTGGAGCTGCTGACGGGTCTGGTGCAGCTCCCGCGCGACCCACTTCAGCTTGCTCAGCAGGTTCTGGTCATCGGTCATGTGAGGTCACTCCGCAAAAGTGTGTTCAGGACGGGCCGGGAGCCGATTCAGGAATTCCCGAACTCTTTTTCGATGACGGCGAGGATCTCGTCCGGTGTCGCGGCTTCCAGTTGATCGACGAAGGCTGTGCCGTCCGCCGGGTCCGGCTGTGCGAGGGCTTCGGCGGTGCCCTCGCGGGGTGCCGAGAGGGCCAGCAGGCTCGTCAGGCGGTCCATGAGGCGCCGGCGCGAATCGCCGCCGAGCTCCGGCCCGGTGAGCGCCTGCTCGATCTTCCCGAGGTCCGCGAGCAGCGGCTCGATGCCGGGGCCCTCTCCCGAGTCCAGCCGGGTGTCCAGGTACAGGGCCAGTTCCTGGACCGTGGGGTGGTCGAAGACCAGGGAGGCCGGGAGGCGGAGTCCGGTGGCCTTGTTCAGGCGGTTGCGCAGTTCGACCGCCATCAGCGAGTCGAAGCCCAGCCCCTTGAACGGCGTGTCCACGCCCACCAGTCGGCCGGGTCCGTAGCCCAGCACCTCGCCCACGTAGCCCCGCACCGCGTCGAGCAGCACCCGCTGCCGCTCGGCCTCGCCCAGGCCCGCGAGCCGGGCGGCGAGCCCCGCCGCGTCGCGCGACTCCTCGGCGCGGGCCCGCGCCGCTCCACCGCGTACGAGCGACCGCATCACGGACGGCACGCCGTCCGCACCGCGCCGCCGCAGTCCCGCCACGTCGACCAGCGCCGGGACCACCAGCGCGCTCTCGGCCGCGACGCCCGCGTCGAACAGCGCCAGGCCTTCCTCCGCGCTCATCTCCGCCAGCCCCAGGCCCGAAAGCCGGTCCCGGTCCACGTCCGACAGGCCGCCGGTCAGCGCGCCGCCGGTTCCCCACCATCCCCATGCCAGGGACACGCCGGGCAGGCCGTGCGCACGGCGGTGGGACGCGAGGCCGTCCAGGAACACATTGCTCGCCGCGTACCCCGCCTGCCCCGCGCTCCCCGCCACTCCGGCGAAGGACGAGAACAGGACGAACGCCGACAGATCGAGCCCGGCCGTCAACTCGTGCAGGTGCAGGGCCGCTTCGGCCTTGGGGCGGAACACCCCGGCCAGCCGCTCCGCGTCCAGCGACTCGACCACACCGTCGTCGAGCACGGCCGCCGAGTGGACCACTCCGGTGAGCGGACGGTCGCCCGGGATCGAGGCCAACAGTGCCGCGAGGGAGTCGCGTTCACTCACGTCGCACGCCTCCACCCGCACCCGGGCGCCCGTTTCCTCCAGTTCCGCTACCAGCTTGTCGACCCCGTCGGCCGCACCACCGCGCCGCGACACCAGCAGCAGGTCCCGCACTCCGTACGCCGATGCCAGGTGCCGGGCCACCAACGCGCCCAGACCACCCGTGCCACCGGTCACCAACACCGTTCCGTCCGGGCCGAAGGACGACTGCCGCCCCTCGCCCCGCGGGACGGTGAGCCGTGCCAGGCGCGGTACGAACGCCCGGCCGCCGCGCACAGCCACTTGCGGCTCCCCGGAGCCCAGCGCGGCCCGCAGCGCGGCTTCCTCCGCCTCCGCGGCCAGCCCCGGCTCGACATCGACCAGCAGCAACCGGTCCGGGTGCTCGCGCTGTGCCGAGCGCACCAGGCCCCAGACCGGCGCGGCCATCAGGTCCACGACGCCTCCGTCCTGGCCCGTGTCCACGGCCCCGCGCGTCAGCACCACCAACCTGGAGTCAGTGAACCGCTCGTCCGGCAGGAACTCCTGCACGACGGCCAACGCACGCGCCGTGACCGCCGGAACGGCCTCCCCCACGGCGCCGCCATGAGCCCAGACCACCAGCTCCGAGGCGTCCGGTGCACCCCACACGCCCCACTCGGCCAGCGCTTCCGCCGAGACCGGGGCCGGAGTCCACTCCACACCGAACAGCGCGTCCCGCAACCCATGGCCCGCGGAGCGCAGTTGCTCCCGCGCCACAGGACGCGTCACCAGCCGGTCCACCGAGAGCACCGGCGCGCCCGAGCCGTCCACGACGCGCACCGAGACCCCGCCCTCGCCCGAGGGCACCACGCCGACCCGCACCACCGGCCCGGGCGCACCGGACAGCTCGATGCCCGACCACACGAACGGCAGCCGCACCTCGTCGGCGGACAGGTCGATCGACATGTGGAACACGGCGTCCAGGAGGGCCGGGTGAATGCCGAATCCGGCGGTGTCCCCGCTCACCGCGTCCGGCAGCGCGACCTCGGCGAAGACCTCCCCGCCGCGCCGCCACGCGGCACGCACCCCCTGGAACACCGGGCCGTATCCGTATCCCTGTTCGGCCAGGCGGTCGTACAGGTCGCCGACGCCCACCGGCGCCGCGCCTCGCGGCGGCCACACGTCGAGAGCGATGTCCGTGCCCCCATCGGCCGGCCTGTCGGCGCGCGTCAGCGACCCCATGGCGTGCAGTGTCCACGTCTCGTCGCCCGCCGCGTCCGCGCCGCCGTCACCGTCCGGGCAGGAGTGCACCGTCACCGCGCACCGGCCGGACTCGTCCGCTCCCGCCACGGCCAGTTGCAGGCGGACGCCACCGGTGCCGCTCAGCACCAGCGGCTCCTGGAGGGTCAGTTCCTCCAGGCGGCCGTGTCCCGACCGCTCTCCCGCCCGAACCGCCAGCTCCACGAACACCGCACCGGGCAGCACCGCGGAACCGAACACCGTGTGGTCGGCCAGCCAGGGCTGCTCGGCCAGGGACAGCCGCCCGGTCCACAGCGCGCCGCCGCCGGGCAGGGACACCGTCGCGCCCAGCAGCGGATGGCCGGCGGCCACCAGGCCCAGGCCCGCCGCGTCACCGCGCCGCGCCGGGGCGTCCAGCCAGAAGCGCTCCCGCTGGAAGGCGTACGTCGGCAGGTCGACGCGCTCGGCGCCCGTACCGGCGAAGACGGCGTCCCAGTCGACGGCCAGGCCGTTCACGTACCCCTCGGCGAGGGAGGTCAGGAGCCGTTCCCTGCCGCCCTCCTCGCGGCGCAGGGTGCCCAGGGCCACCGCCCGGGTGCCGGTGTCCTCGAAGATCTCCTGGAGTCCGACGGTCAGCACCGGGTGGGCGCTGGACTCGACGAAGAAGCCGAACCCGTCGGCCAGCAGGGCCCGTACGGTCTCGTCGAAGCGCACCTCCTGGCGCAGGTTGGTGTACCAGTACTCGGCGTCCGCGCCCGAGGTGTCGAACACGCCGCCGGTCACGGTCGAGTAGAACGGGATCTCGCCACGGCGCGGCCGGATGCCCTCCAGCGCGCCGATGACCTCCTCGCGGATGCTCTCCACCTGGGCGGAGTGCGAGGCGTAGTCCACCGGGATCCGCTTGGCGCGCACCCCGTCGGCCTCGCAGGCGGCCAGCAGTTCCTCCAGCGCGTCCGCCTCGCCGGAGACGACCGTGGAGGAGGGGCCGTTGACGGAGGCGACGGCGATCCGCGTCCCCCATGGGGCCAGGAGCTCGCGGACCCTGGCCGCGGGCCGGGGTACGGAGACCATGCCGCCACGGCCGGAGAGCCGTTCGGCGATCGCCTTCGCCCGCAGCGACACGACCTTCGCCGCGTCCTCCAGGGACAGCGCGCCGGACACCGCGGCCGCGGCGATCTCGCCCTGGCTGTGGCCGATGACGGCGGCGGGCCGCACGCCCATCGACTGCCAGAGCGCCGCCAGCGAGACCATGACGGCCCAGAGGGCGCACTGCACGACCACCACGTCGTCCAGCGACGGGGCGTCGTCCCCGCCCCGGACCACGTCCGTCACGGACCAGCCCACGTGCGGCCGCAGGGCCGCGTCGCACTCCGCCAGGCGCGCGGCGAACGCCGGTGTGGATTCCAGCAGTTCCGCCGCCATTCCCTGCCACTGCGATCCCTGGCCGGGGAAGACGAGCGCGACCTGGCCCGGGTCCTCGGGCGCCGTGCCGGTGACCGTGCCGGCGGAGGGCAGTCCCCCGGCCAGGGCGGTCAGGCCCGTCAGGGCGGTCGCGCGGTCCGGTGCCAGTACGACGCCGCGGTGTTCGAGGGCGGCTCGTGTCGAGGCCAGGGAGTGGCCCACGTCGGCCACGGCCAGGTCGGTGCCGGCTGTCACGAAGGCGGACAGCCGCTCGGCCTGGGCCCGCAGGGCGGCCTCGGACCGCCCGGACACGGGCCAGGGCACCAGCGTCGCGGACGGCGGGGTGTCGCCGCTCCCGGCGGGGGCGGCGGGCTCGGGCTGTGCCTCTTCGATGATGACGTGGGCGTTGGTGCCGCTGATGCCGAAGGAGGAGATGCCCGCGCGGCGGGGGTGGCCGTCGGCCGTCCACTCCACCGGCTCAGTCAGCAACTCCACCGCGCCCGCGGACCAGTCCACGTGCGGGGAGGGCTGATCCACGTGCAGGGTCTTCGGCAGCATGCCGTGCCGCATGGCCTGCACCATCTTGATCACACCGGCCACGCCGGCGGCGGCCTGTGCGTGCCCGATGTTGGACTTGACGGATCCCAGCCGCAGCGGCCGGTCGGCGGGGCGGTCCTGGCCGTAGGTGGCCAGCAGTGCCTGCGCCTCGATCGGGTCGCCGAGGGTGGTGCCCGTGCCGTGTGCCTCCACCGCGTCCACGTCGGCCGCCGACAGCCCGGCACCGGCCAGGGCCGCGCGGATCACCCGCTGCTGCGACGGGCCGTTGGGGGCGGTGAGGCCGTTGCTGGCGCCGTCCTGGTTGACCGCGCTGCCGCGGACGACCGCGAGCACCCGGTGTCCGTTGCGGCGGGCGTCCGAGAGGCGCTCGACCAGCAGGACGCCCGCACCCTCGGACCAGCCTGCACCATCCGCCGAGGCGGAGAACGCCTTGCACCGGCCGTCGGGCGCCATGCCCCGCTGCCGGCTGAACTCCACGAACACCCACGGAGTGGCCATCACCGTCACGCCGCCCGCCAGCGCCAGCGAGCACTCGCCCGAGCGCAGCGCCTGCACCGCGAGATGCAGGGCGACCAGGGAGGAGGAGCAGGCGGTGTCGACGGTGACCGCGGGCCCTTCCAGGCCGAAGGTGTAGGAGATGCGGCCGGAGGCGACGCTGCCCTGGGTGCTGGTGACCGCGTAGCCCTCCAGCCCTTCCGGGGTGTCGGAGGTCGTGCCGTAGTCGTGGTGCATCACGCCGGTGAACACGCCCGTCGGGCTGCCCTTCAGCGTCCTCGGGTCGATCCCCGCCCGCTCGAACACCTCCCACGACGTCTCCAGCAACAGCCGCTGCTGCGGGTCCATCGCCAGTGCCTCGCGCGGCGAGATCCCGAAGAACTCCGGGTCGAACTCCCCCGCGTCGTGCAGGAAGCCGCCCTCGCGCGCATAACTCTTGCCGGTCGCGTCCGGGTCGGGGTCGTAGAGCCCCTCGTCCCAGCCGCGGTCGGCCGGGAAGTGCGACACCGCGTCCCCGCCCGACGCGACCAGCTTCCACAGGTCCTCCGGCGAGCCCACCCCGCCGGGGTAGCGGCAGGCCATGCCGACGATCGCGATCGGCTCGTCCGCCGCGCCGCCCGGCACCACGGGGGCCGACGGCGCGACGGCGGGGGCCGACACGGCGCCCAGGACCTCCGCACGCAGGTAGTCGGTGAGCAGGCCGGGGGTGGGGTAGTCGAAGACGAGCGTGGCCGGGAGGCGCTGCCCGGTGGCGGCGTTGAGGCGGTTGCGCAGCTCGACCGCGGTGAGCGAGTCGAAGCCGAGCTCCTTGAACGGGCGGCCGGCGGCGATCGTCTCCGGGGTGGCATGCCCCAGGACGGTCGCCACCTGGGCGCGCACGAGGTCCAGCAGCGCCCGGTTCTGCTCGTCCTGGCCGAGGCCGGAGAGGCGCTGGGCCAGGGCGGTGCCACTGGAGGCGCCGGCGGTGGCGGCGGTCCTGCGGGCCACCGTCCGCACCAGGCCACGGAAGAGGGGCCGCAGCATGCCGGAGGCCGCCTCGCGCCGGAGGGTGGCCGTCTCCAGGCGTACGGGCACCAGGTGCGCGTCGTCCAGCGTGACCGCCGCGTCCAGCAGGGCCAGGCCCAGGGTGGACGGCAGGGGCTGGATGCCCGCGCGCTCCATCCAGGCCAGGTCGTGCTGTCCGAGGTGGCCGAGCATGTCGCTCGACCGGGCCCACAGGCCCCAGGCGAGGGAGTGGGCGGGCAGGCCCTGGGCGCGGCGGTGCTGGGCCAGGGCGTCCAGGAAGGCGTTGGCCGCCGCGTAGTTGCCCTGTCCGGGGTTGCCGAAGGTGCCCGCGACGGAGGAGAACAGGACGAACGCCGACAGGTCCAGATCGCGGGTCAGTTCGTGCAGGTTGACCGCCGCGTCGACCTTCGGGCGCAGCACGCGTTCCGTCTGCTGGGGGGTCAGGGAGGCGATCAGGCCGTCGTCGAGCACTCCGGCCGCGTGCACCACGCCGGTCAGCGGCCGGTCGGCCGGGATGCCGGCCAGGACGGCGGCCAGCGCGTCGCGGTCGGCCGCGTCGCACGCGGCGATCGTCACGTCGGCCGCGCCCAGCGCGGTCAGTTCGGCCCGGAGCTCCGCGGCGCCGGCGGCGTCCCGGCCGCGGCGGCTGGTGAGCAGCAGGTGCCGTACGCCGTGCTCGGTGACCAGGTGCCGGGCCAGCAGTCCGCCGAGCGCCCCGGTGCCGCCGGTGATGAGCACCGTGCCCGCCGTGCCCAGCGGCCCGGTGCCGTCGGCGGGCGCCGAGGCGGTGGCGCGGGCCAGCCGGGGCACGAGGGCCGCGCCCTCGCGCACCGCGATCTGCGGCTCCTCCGCCGCGACGGCCGCCGCCACCGCCCGGGTCAGGGCGGCGCGGGAGGCGTCCAGTTCGTCGATGTCGACCAGCACGAGGCGGCCGGGGTTCTCCGACTGCGCGGACCGCAGCAGGCCCCATACCGGCGCGTGTGCCAGGTCCGTGACGTCCTCGTCGGCCCGGGTGGCCACGGCCCGCCGGGTGACGACCACGAGCCGGGACTCCGCGGCGCGCTCCTCGGCCAGCCACGCGCGGGCCAGGGCCAGTGCCCCGGTCGTCGCCTCGTGGGCCGCCGCCGTGAGGCGGCCGTCCTCCGGTGTCCCGGCGCACGTGGCGACCACGACCTCCGGTGCGGCGTCGGCAGCGAACAGCGCCTCCAGGTCGGGGGCGTGCAGGGCCGCGTCGATCGGGCCGGTGCCCGGCGCGCCGAGCACGGCCCAGCCGCTGGTGTCCACGGCGCCGTCGGCCAGGGGCAGCGCGGTCCACTCGGTGCGGAACAGCGCGTTGCGGGTGGTGTCCTCGGCGGCGCCGAGCTGCCGCCCGGAGACCGGGCGCAGGGTCAGTGACTCCACCGAGGCGACCGGTGCGCCCGCAGTGTCGGCGATCGTCACGGACACCGCGTCCGTGCCGGCGGGGGCGACCCGTACCCGTACGGTCGTGGCGCCCACGGCGTGCAGGGTGATGCCGCTCCAGGCGAACGGCAGCCGCACGGGAAGCGTTTCCTGGCCGTCCTGTGCGTCGAGCGCGCTCAGCAGGGCGGGGTGGAGTGCGGCGTCGAGCAGAGCCGGGTGGATGCCGAACCGGCCTGCCTCCGTGCCCTGTTCCTCGGACAGGGCGACCTCGGCGTGGATCTCCTGGCCGACGCGCCAGGCGGCGCGCAGCCCTTGGAAGGCCGGTCCGTAGCCGTAGCCGATGTCCGCGGCCTTCTCGTAGAAGGACGCGAGATCGATGCGCTCCGCGCCCTGGGGCGGCCAGGCCGTGAGGTCCGCGGCCGGTGCCGCGGCCGCCCCGCCCAACAGGCCGGTGGCGTGCCGGGTCCACGGCTCGTCGGTGTCGTCGGCGTCGGTGGCCTCGGGCCGCGAGTACACCGCGACCTGGCTCCGCCCGTCGGCGTCCGGCGACTCCACGGCCACCTGCAGCTGGACGCCGCCGCGCTCGGGCAAGGTCAGCGGGGCTTCGAGGGTGAGCTCTTCCAGCCGGTCGAGGCCCACCGCGTCGCCCGCGCGCAGGGCCAGCTCCACGAAGGCGGCGCCGGGCAGCAGCACGCTGCCGAGGGCCGCGTGGTCGGCTAGCCAGGGGTGCGTCTGCACGGACAGACGGCCCGTCAGCAGCACGTTGCCGTCGGCGGCGGCCTGTACGGCGGCGCCCAGCAGCGGGTGGTGTGCGGCGCCGAGGCCGAGGCCGCCCGGGTCGCCGGTGCGGGCGGGCGTGGGCTCCAGCCAGTAGCGCCGGCGCTGGAAGGCATACGTCGGCAGCCCGGTCGGCCCGGCGTCCGTCCCCGCGTACAGGGCCTTCCAGTCCACTCCGGGCAGGCCGCGTACGTATCCCTCGGCCAGCGAGGTCAGGAAGCGGGCCGGGCCGCCCTCGTCGCGGCGCAGCGAACCGATCGCGACCGCCTCGGTCTCCGCGTCCTCGAACGTCGCCTGCATGCCGGTGGTCAGCACCGGGTGCGCGCTGGACTCGATGAAGAAGCGGAAGCCGTCCGCCAGCAGTGCCCGCACGGTGGCCTCGAAGTTCACCGGCTGCCGGGCGTTGTCGAACCAGCACTCCGCCGTAAGTTCGCGGGTGTCGCGGGCGGTTCCGGTGACCGTGGAGTAGAAGGGCACGCCGCCCTCGGCCGGGGTGATGCCGGCGAACAGCTCCAGGATCTCCTCGCGCAGCGGGTCGACCTGGGCGCAGTGCGAGGCCACCGTCGACCCCACCACCCGTGCCCGGACGTTCTCCGCCTGGCAGGCGGCCACGAACTCCTCCAGCGCCGGGATGTCGCCGGCGACCGTCACCGCGCGGGGACCGTTGCGCCCGGCGATCACCAACCGGCCGTCCCAGCGGGCCAGTCGCTCCTCGACCGCGTCCGCCGGCAGGGCCACCGAGGCGACCGCGCCGTTGCCGACCAGTTCGCGGGCGAACAGGGCGCTGCGCAGCACGATGAGCTTCGCCGCGTCGTCCAGGGACAGCGCCCCGGCCACGTGCGCGGCGGCGACCTCGCCCTGGCTGTGGCCCACCACCGCGGCGGGCCGCACGCCTGCCGCCTGCCAGACCGCGGCCAGCGCGACGTTCACGGCGAACAGCACCGGCTGGAGGATCTCGATCCGCTCGGGTGAGGGGGCCTGCGGCGCCTGCCGCAGGACGTCGGTCACCGACCAGTCCACGAACCGTCCGATCGCCGCGTCGGCCTCCGCGAGCCGGGCGGCGAACACGGGCGAGGAGTCGAGCAGTTCGGCCGCCATGCCCCGCCACTGCGAACCCTGGCCGGGGAAGACGAACACCACGCGGCCGCGGACGTCCGCCGCGCCGGAGACCACGCCCGCGGCGGGCAGGCCGTCGGCGAGCGCCGACAGGCCCGCGAGACCGGTCTCCCGGTCGGGCGCCGGTACCACGGCCCGGTGCTCCAGCACCGCACGCGACGCGACCAGCGACCAGCCCACGTCCACCGGAGACAGCTCCGTACGGGCGCCGGTGAAGGCCGCGAGGCGTCCGGCCTGCGCGCGCAGCCCTTCCTCCGACGCGCCCGACACGACCCATGGCACCGAGGCGTCGGCGACCGCGAGGCGCGTGCCATCGTCGGCCGCGGCCGGGCCGGAGGTGGTCGACTGCGCGTCGGCGGGCGCCTCTTCGAGGATCACGTGCGCGTTGGTGCCGCTGATGCCGAACGAGGACACGCCCGCCCGGCGCGGGCGCCCGTCCGCCGTCCACTCCACCGGCTCGGTCAGCAACTCGACCGCGCCCGCGGACCAGTCGATGTGCGGCGACGGCTCGTCCGCGTGCAGGGTGCGCGGCAGCGTCCCGTGCCGCATGGCCATCACCATCTTGATCACACCCGCCGCACCCGCGGCGGCCTGGGTGTGCCCGATGTTCGACTTCACCGACCCCAGCCGCAGCGACCGGCCCTCCGGCCGGCCCTGCCCGTACGTGGCCAGCAGGGCCTGCGCCTCGATCGGGTCGCCCAGGGTGGTGCCGGTGCCGTGCGCCTCGACCGCGTCGACCTCGTCGGGCGCGAGGCGCGCGTCGGCCAGTGCGGCGCGGATGACGCGCTGCTGCGACGGGCCGTGCGGTGCCGTCAGGCCGTTGCTCGCGCCGTCCTGGTTGGTCGCGCTGCCGCGGATCACCGCCAGCACCTGGTGCCCGTTGCGCCGCGCGTCCGACAGCTTCTCCACCAGGAGCACGCCCACGCCCTCGGCCCACCCGGTGCCGTCGGCCGCCGCCGAGAACGCCTTGCACCGCCCGTCCGGCGACAGCGCGCCCTGGCGGCTGAGTTCCACGAACATCCCGGGCGTCGGCATGATCGTCACGCCGCCCGCCAGGGCCATCGAGCACTCGCCCGACCGCAGCGACCGCACCGCCCAGTGCAGTGCCACCAGCGACGACGAGCACGCCGTGTCCACCGTCACCGCGGGCCCTTCCAGACCGAGGGTGTACGCCACGCGGCCCGAGGCCACGCTGATCGTCCCGCCGGTCAGCCGGTGCCCGTCGACGCCCTCCGCGCCTTCCTGCAGCTGGGGCCCGTACTCCTGGAACATCGCGCCGAAGAACACGCCCGTCCGGCTGCCGCGCACCGACGTCGGGTCCAGCCCGGCCCGCTCCAGCGCCTCCCAGGACGTCTCCAGCAGCAGCCGCTGCTGCGGCTCCATCGCCAGTGCCTCGCGCGGGGAGATGCCGAAGAAGGCGGGGTCGAAGTCGACGGCGTCGTGCAGGAATCCGCCATGCCGCACATAGCTCGTGCCGGGCCGCTCCAGCTTCGGGTCGTAGAGGTTCTCCAGGTCCCAGCCGCGGTTGACGGGGAAGTCCCCGATCGCGTCCCGCTCGGCCATCACCAGGTCCCACAGGTCCTCGGGCGACTCCACGCCGCCGGGGAACCGGCACGCCATCGCCACGATCGCGATCGGCTCGTCATCGGCGCCGGCGGTCAGCGCGGCGGGCTGCCGGTCCGCCGTCTCGTCGACGCCGAGCAGGCGGCGCTCCAGGTGGGCCGCTATCGCGGACGGCGCCGGGTGGTCGAAGAGTGCGGTCGTGGTCAGGTTGACGCCGGTCGCCGCCTTCAGCCGGTTGCGCAGGTCGACCATCGCCAGGGAGTCGAAACCGAGCGACTTGAACGTACGGTCCAGGTCGATGTCGTGGGGCGAGGGGTGCCCGAGGACGACGGCGACCTCGTCCCGTACGAGATCCGCCACTCGCTCGGGCAGCACGCCGTCGGTGCCGGTCCGTATCGCCGGCCCGGGCTGCGCGATCGGCTCCTGGGTGTGTGTAGCGGCGCCTTCGGGGGCCGCCATGTCGAGCCAGTGGCTGCGGCGTTGGAAGGCGTACGTCGGCAGGCCGCCCGCCCGCGGGCCCGGGCCCAGCAGCGCGGGCCAGTCCACGTCGGCGCCGCGCGTCCAGGCCTCGGCGGCCGACAGCAGGAACCGGTCCCAGCCGCCCTCGCCGCGGCGGAGCGTGCCGACCACCAGGCCGCGCTCGTCCGCACCGGCCGCTTCGAGGGTCTCCTCCACGCCCGCGACCAGGACCGGGTGGGCGCTCACCTCGACGAAGCGGGTGAACCCGTCCGCCAGCGCGGCCCGTACGCCCGCCTCGAACCGCACCGTCTCGCGCAGGTTCCGGTACCAGTACTCCGCGTCCAGCTCCCGGCCCGTGACCGTCCCGCCGGTCACCGACGAGTAGACCGGCACTCCCGCCCGGGCGGGAACGATCCCGGTCAGGCCGCGCAGCACCTCGTCGCGGACGACCTCGACCTCGGCGCAGTGCGACGCGTAGTCCACCGGCACCCTGCGGGCCCTGATCTCCGCGGACTCGCAGCGGGCCAACAGCTCGTCCAGCGCCCGTGATTCGCCTGAAACCACCGTCGACGAGGGGCTGTTGACCGCTCCCACCGACAGCCGCCCGTCGAATTCGGCGATCAGCTCGCCGACGGCCGCCTCGCCCAGCGAGACGGCGACCATGCCGCCCCGCTGCGAGAGGCCCTGTCCGATCGCCTGGCTGCGCAGCGCCACGACCCGCGCGCCGTCCGACAGCGACAGGGCTCCCGCCACCACCGCCGCCGCGATCTCGCCCTGGGAGTGCCCCAGGACCGCGGCGGGCCGGACGCCCGCCGACCGCCACACCTCCGCCAGGGACACCATCACCGCCCACAGCGCCGGCTGCACGACGTCGACGCGGTCGAGCCGGCTCGCGTCGGCGAGGTCCCGTACCACCTCTGTCAGCGACCACTCGACGTACGGCGACAGTGCCGCCTCGCACTCCGCCATCCGCTTGGCGAAGACCGGTGACGAATCGAGCAGTGCGGCCGCCATTCCCGCCCACTGCGACCCCTGGCCGGGGAAGACGAACACCACGCCGGGGTCCGCGTCGCCGGAGTCCGCCAGGGTGCGCGCGTCGGCTGCCGTACCGCGGACCACGTTCGCGGCACCGGCGCCCGTCGCCACCGCCTGGAGCCCGGCCCGCAGGCCCGGCCCGTCCTCGCCGACCACGACGGCCCGGTGCTCGAACTGCGCGCGCCCCGTCGCCAGCGTGCGGGCGACCGCGCGGACGTCGGCTTCCGGGCGCTGCCCGGCATAGGCGTCCAGCCGCTCCGCCTGGGCGCGCAGCGCGGCCTCGCCGCGGGCCGACACGGGCCACGGGACCGCGCCGCCCGTTCCCGACGGCGCCGTTACGGTCTCCGGTGGGGTGCCCGCGGCATGGCCGTCGCGCAGCTCCGGCGGCGGGTCGGTGACGACCACGTGGCAGTTCGTGCCGCCCAGGCCGAAGGAGGAGACTCCGGCGACGAGCCGGCCGTTCTCGCCCCGCCATGCCTCGTGCTCTTTTTGCACCTTGAGGTTCCACTCGGCGAGCGGGATGCGCGGGTTGGGCGTCTCGTGGTTGAGGGTCGGGACGAACTCGCGGTGGCTGACGCAGGAGACGATCTTCAGCAGTCCGGCGATCCCGGCAGCCGCCTCCAGGTGCCCGATGTTGGTCTTGACGGAGCCGACCAGTACGGGCTCGCCGTCGGGGCGTACGGTCCCGAATGCCTGGCCGACGGCGGACGCCTCCAGCGGGTCACCGACCTTGGTGCCGGTCCCGTGCAGCTCGACGCACTGGATGTCCGCGGGTGCGATGCCGGCCGCGGCGCACGCGTCGAGCAGCACCTCCCGCTGGGCTGCGGCGCTGGGTACCGTCAGGCCGTCACCGCCGCCGTCGTTGTTGATGGCGGTGCCTTCGATGACGGCCAGGACCCGGTCGCCGTCGGCGACAGCCGTCGACAGGGGCTTGAGCAGGACGAATCCGCCGCCTTCGCCCCGCGCGTATCCGTTGGCCCGCGCGTCGAAGGTGTAGCAGCGGCCGTCGGGCGAGAGGGCCTCGAAGCGCTTGAGGCGGCTCGTGCTGTGCTCGGAGAGGATGAGGTTCACGCCGCCCGCCAGCACCGCGTCGGACTCGCCGCGCAGCAGGCTCTGCACCCCCAGGTGCACGGCGACGAGCGAGGAGGACTGGCCGGTGTCCACCACGGCGCTGGGGCCGCGCAGGCCGAGGCGGTAGGAGATCCGGTTGGCGATGAAGCTGCGCTGGGTGCCCGTCAGGCTGTGCCGTGTCACCGCGTCCGCGCCCAGGCGGTTCTGCAGTGCGGCGTAGTCGTCGTTGATGGCCCCGACGAAGACGCCGACGCGGGTGCCCCGCAGGGCCTCGGGAGAGACTCCGCTGTTCTCCACCGCCTCCCAGCCGAGCTCCAGGGCCAGGCGCTGCTGGGGGTCCATCGCGGCCGCTTCGGCCGGTGACACCTCGAAGAAGTCCGCGTCGAACCCGTCCACGCCGTCCAGATATCCGCCCGGCAGGTCCGAAGAGCCCGGTTCCCGGCCGGTCCGGCGGGCGGCCGGGAATTCCCCGACCGCGGATCGGCCGTCTTTGAGGAGCTGCCAGAACTCTTCGGGAGTCGCCGCTCCGGCGACTCGGCACGAGAATCCGACGACCGCGATTTTTGCACTGGAGTTCTGGTCGCCATGCCCGGACATAACTTCATCACTCATCGGAGATATCCCTCCAGGAATACCAGAACAGCGTGCACGCGTGCAGCCCGGTTCAGCAGTGAACCCGAAATGGGCGGAATTCCGCGTGATCAGGATGACTTCGGTTCGCCGGAAGTCGCGGATCCGCGACCGTCGGAAAGACCGCCCGCGCCGGTACGGCGGGGCGTTGCGTAAAAAATTCTCAGGCGTTCCCGCAGGGGGCGAGGGCCGTGCCCCGCCGCCGATGGCGCCCGGCGCGCACAGGGACCGGGCATCCGGGCCCACCGGCCCGTTCCGGGTGCGGCAAGCACCCGTGCGACATCAGTCTCCGCATCGAAAAAGTCACCCAGTCCCCCGACTAAGAACTACTCGAAATCCACCGCGCGGGACTGCTTCACAGGCCACTCGACAACGTGGCACTTCCAGCGGCCCCGGGGCGGTTACCAGTCAGTATGGCGGCATGGGGTTTCAGCGCGGTTTCAGCACACACGCACACCGGTCCACGGGGGTTTTATGAACAGACAGCAGACACGGTCACCTAGTACCGTCGCCCGCAGTGACCTATCGGAACAGCAACGCGGCGCGCGTTCCCGGTGAGGGTCTCTTCGTCCCAGAAAATTCAGCCGAGGGAAGATCGCACATGGTTCATCGGAAACGCACGATGAAACTCGGGGCCATAATCGACGGCCCCGGCTCGCACATCGCCGCCTGGCGGCACCCGTCCACTCCGACGGCCGCCCAGCTCGACTTCGCCTTCCACCTGGAGTGTGTCCGCACGCTCGAACGGGGCAGGTTCGACTGTCTCTTCGTGCCGGACGTGGTGGCCGTCTGGGGCACCGACGTCCAGCACATCAGCCAGACCGCGCGCAACGAGCACTTCGAGCCGCTGAGCCTGCTGGCCGCCTACGCCGCCGGGACCGAGCACATCGGGCTCGCCTCGACTGCCACCACCACCTACAACGAGCCGTACGACATCGCCCGCAGGTTCACCTCCCTCGACCGCATCAGCGGTGGCCGGGCCGGGTGGAACGTCGTCACCTCCGCCGCACCCTGGGAGTCGCGCAACTTCGGCTTCCCCGAGCACATGGAGCACGACCGGCGCTACGTGCGCGCCGAGGAGTTCATCGGCGTGACCAAGCGGCTGTGGGCGGGCGGCGAGGCGGGGCGGCGGCCGGCGGACCGCGGCGAGTTCTTCGACGTCCAGGGCCCGCTGAACCTGCCGGCCTCCCCTCAGGGAAGTCCCGTGATCTTCCAGGCGGGAGCCTCGCCCGTGGGCCGGGAGTTCGCCGCGCGGCACGCCGAGGTGATCTTCACCCGGCACACGCGGCTGGCCGACGGCCAGGAGACGTACGCCGACCTGAAGCGACGCGTCGCCGCGCACGGCAGGGACCCGGAGATGGTCCAGATCTGGCCCGGCGTCCAGCCCCTCGTGGCCAGTACCGAGCGGGAGGCGCGCCGGCTCATCGACGAGCTGCACGAGCTCGTACCCGACATCGTCGCCGTCCGGGCGCTCCAGGAGCAGCTGGGCGACCTGGACCTGACGCGGTATCCGCTCGACGGCCCGGTCCCCGACATCCCGGCGTCGAACCGCTCGTCCAGCACGGCGAAGATGTGGATGTCGCTGGCACACCGCGAGAATCTGACACTTCGTCAACTCGCGCTGCGGCAGGTCGCCGACTTCTTCGCCGGTACGCCGGAACAGGTGGCGGACCACATGGAGCGCGGGTTCACCGAGCGCGCGGCCGACGGCTACATCGTGGACTTCCCCCACCTCCCCGCGTCCCTCGACGCCTTCGTCGACCACGTCGTGCCGGAGCTGCGCCGACGCGGGCTGGTGCACGACGAGTACGCCGACGGCACCCTGCGCGAGAAGTTGGGGCTGGCCGCTCCTTCCTCGGACGGTGCGACGACGACCGACACGATGACGCTCAAGGCAGGTGCCGCATGACTCAACGCGATGGCCGTATCACCCTGTTCACCCGGCTGATCACCGCCCCCGACGGCGGTTCGCGGGATCTCGGCACCGGCTCGTTCGCGCGGGTCCGCGACCGGGCCCGGGAGGCGGAGGCCGCCGGGATCGACGCGCTGCTGCTCCACGACCGTCAGTCGGCCGCGCCCGACCCGGCCGACGACCCGTACTTCGAGGCCGGCACCCTCGCCGGTGCCCTCGCGGTCTGCACGCGCTCCGTGGGGCTCGTGGCCTCCGTATCCACGGAACACGCGCTCCCCTACCACCTGGCCCGGCTCCTGGCCACGGTCGACCACCTCGGCTCCGGGCGCGCGGGCTGGCAGCCGCTCACCGCCGCCGACCCGGACGCGGCGGCCAACTACAGCCGCGCGGGCGGCCCGTCGGCGGCGGCGCGGCGCTCGCGTGCCGCGGAGTTCGTCACCGTGCTGACCGGTCTGTGGGACAGCTTCGACGACGACGCCTTCCGCAGGGACCGGGAATCGGGTGTGTACTTCACCCCCGAGAAACTGCACACGCTCGACCACAAGGGCGAGCACTTCGAGGTGGCCGGACCGCTGAACATCGCCCGCCCGCCACAGGGTCACCCCCTGCTGGTCCACCACGCGGCGGACGCCGACGACATCGCGCTCGCCGCCCGCGTCGCCGATGTCGTCCTCGTCCCGGCGCAGGGCAGCCAGGACCCCGCCCGGGTCCGGGAAGCGGTGCGCGAGCAGGCCCGGGCGGCCGGGCGCGACGCCGACGGCATCGCCGTCCTGCTCGACTGGCCGGTCGACGGCGACCCGGGCGCGGCCGCCCGGCTGCGGGCACTGTTCGACGCGGGCGCCGCGGACGGCTTCACCCTGCTCGCCCCCACCGGCTCCGCGGAAGCGGCACACGACGCCGTCCTGGCCCTCGCGACCGAGGTGCGCGAACACGGCCACGACCTGCCGACCGCCCCCGACGGAGCCACCCTGCGCGACCGACTGGGCCTGCCGCGGCCCGCGGGGCGCTACCAGGCGGCCTGAGCACGTCACGGGCCGCCGCCGTTCGCCCTGTCCGCCCGTCCGGCTTCCGGTCGGGGCGGACGGCGGCGTGCGCGGAACACACGGTGGGTCGCTTATATGACGTCAACCCACTCGTCCGAGTGAAGTGCCCGCGCGACCCCTGGTGAACGTTGACACGTTGCGCTGTCCTGGAATCGACCTTCTCCGGACTCGGTTCCCCGTCGGAGAGAAGCCACCCACAGGCGGCACGAGTTGCCCGGTTCTCGCACCCGATCGGCTGCCCGGGCGATCGCTGGAAGCCTCCGCCATTTTTGTCGACTTTCTTTTCCATGCGTCCTGTCACGCCCCCATAAAAGTTGGATGCGTCCGGCAACCAACCCATCGGGAAGGAAAGAAAGATGAGCAGAAGCAGGCTCACCACGACCGCGTCGGCCCTGGCGCTGACCGTGTCGGGGTTCCTGGCCGCCGCTGCCGGCACGGCTCACGCAGGGGCCTACGACGACATCAACATGCAGAAGCAGGAGAAGACCCAGTGGTGCTGGGACGCCTCCGGCAACACGATCGCGAGTTGGTGGGGCTACAACTACAGCCAGACCGACTTCTGCAACCTCGCCCACAACGCGACCGGAGTCAGCTGCGACAACCAGCCGGCCACGCTCGGGGACATGGCAGGCGCCTGGCAGGGCATGGGATTCGGCAACACCGGGGTGGGAGTGAACGGCCCGCTGTCGTTCAACGAGACCTCCAACGAGGTCAACGCCGGCCGGCCCATGGCCGTGCGCATCGGGTGGACGTCCGGTGGTGGCCACATGAATGTCGTCTACGGCTACGACGAGTCGAACAACACCATCGCCGTCGGTGACCCGTGGCCGGACACCCAGACCTACACCTGGTGGAACTACAACGACTACGTCAGCAACAGCTCGTTCAAGTGGACCCACAGTCGCGAGCGGATCCAGGGCTGAGGAGGCATCATGCGTGACAACTTCAGCACGCGGGGAACCACCGTCCTCTCCCGCCTTTCCCTCGGCCTGGCGGTGAGCGCGTCGGCGCTGCTGACCGCGCTCACCGGACCGGCCCACGCCGCCGACGGCCCCCTCGACATCCCCGACTACCAGGCCGCCCTGGACACGGTGAAGTCGACGGCCGTCCACGACTCGATCTGCCGGTTCCTCAGCGTTCCGGTGCCGCACGGCGGCGCCCACGGGGCCCAGACGATCCCCGCCAAGGCCGACCCGTGCCAGGGCCTGCCGTCCTTCACCGTCAAGGACCCGGTCGCACTGTTCGAGGTCGCCCCGGACTTCGTCGCGGGCAAGGCCAAACCGGTACTCACCGAAGCCCTCCGGCTCACCTACGCGGTGTCTTCGGTCAGCGCCGACAACGGTCGCAGCGCCACCGTCATGCTGGGCGCCACCCAGGGCGGCGGATGGCACCTGGCCGCCGTGCGCGAAGGCGACAGTGACGCCACCTACCCGGCCAAGGCGGCCCTGGGCACCACCGTGTTCTCGGAACCGCAGATCCACGCCTGGTACCAGCTGAAGCTCGACACCGTCGAACCCCTCAACGACGCCGCCAAGACCGGTCTCGGCGGCAAGTCGTCGGCCTCCCTGGCCGACTACCAGACCCTGGTGAAGGGCCGCTACGCCGACAAGCAGCCGGGCTCGGACTACGACACGAAGGGCCTCTCCAGCGGCTTCCACGCCGCCCCGGCCCCTCGCTCCCCGGCCCCGGCCAGGGCCCCGCTGATCATCGGCGGCTCGGGCGCGGCGCTCGCGCTCGTCGGCGGCGCCGTCGCCTTCCGCCGCCGCAGGCGCGCCGCCGGGACCGGCTGACGCCCGCCGCTCCTTCGCCCCGGGCCCGGAGCGCACAGCCAGGTCCGGGGCGAAGCCCGTCGTATGCGAGCACAGCCCGCCGCTCGGCCGCGCCGGGAACTCTCCACCCCCTTTCGAACGTCCGCTGAGAGAGACGTGTCCGTGCCGAAAGGCGCCGGCGAAGGGCGGGTATCCCTGTGAGTACCGAATCCGGGAATCAGCGTGAGCCGTGGGACGACGTGGTCCTCGACGAGTCCTTCGTGCGCGACGCCGAGGTCTCCGAGCCCTCCGCGCGGGCCCGGATCCTGGCCGCGCGGTGGCGGCGCGAGGCGCCCGAGCCCCAGCCGTGGCGCGCCGACGAGCCTCCGGCGGGCTGGTTCTGGAGCAAGGCCCGCAGGCGGCGCCGGCGCCGTTCCTGACCGGGTCCGGCGTATGACCGCGCCGCTCGTCAGCTCACGGCGTTGTACCGCTGCAGGTATCCGGAGAAGCGCTCGAGGTCCTCGTCGCCCCACTCCGTGAAGCGCTCCTCGAACGTCGCCCGGCGCTGCTGGTGCGCCTCGTCCAGGAGCCGCAGGCCGTCCTCGGACGGCCGCAGGATCTGGCCCCGGCGGTCGTCGGGGTCCGGCTCGCGGACGATCAGGCCGAGCCGTTCCAGCACGGCGGTCTGCCTGCTGACGGTGGACTTGTCGAGCAGGAAGTGCTCGGCCAGATCCGTGCCGCGGCAGCCGCCGGTCTCCCTCATGTGGTCGAGCATCGTGTAGGTCACCAGGGAGAGCCCGGGGTGGATCCGGGCGGCCTTCTGGCGGGCCCGGCGGGCGAACGCGGTGAGCTCCCGCTGGATGGTGCTGATGGTCACATCGCGGTCGGGCATACATCCTCCTCGGCATTTGGTTGCATAATACATCTGACATTGGTTGTATTTGCCAACCGAACACAGAGGAGTCCGCCCATGACCGCAGCCACACCCGGGACGCGCCACCACATCAAGCACGTCACCCTCCACCTCCTGACCCCGCTGCTGATGTGCCTCGGCATGGGCCTCGCCTACCTCGGCGCGTTCCACGCACCCGAGCCGCACGGCATGAAGGTCGCCGTCGTCGGCAGCTCGGCGAAGGCGGACACGCTCGCCCGGACCCTCAAGGCCACGGCCGGCGACGCCCTGGACGTCACCACCGTCGCGGACCGCAAGGCCGCCGTCGCGCGCCTGGAGGACCGCGACCTGGCCGGTGCCTACGTCCCGGACGCCGCGCACCCCGAGGCGCTGGTGGCCAAGGCCAACTCCGAGACCACGGCGGTGGCGGCCACGACCGTCTTCCGCACCGTCGCGGACCGGCAGGGCGTACCGCTGACGGTCACCGACCTCACCCCGCCCGCCAAGGGCGACCCGACCGGGCAGGGGCTCTTCTTCCTGCTGGTCGCGCTGAGCATCGGCTCGTACGGCAGCGTGGCCGCGATCGGGGCGACCGGCGCGGCCCTCAAGCTGTGGACCCGGGCGGCGATCGGCCTCGCGACCTCGGTCGTGGTGAGCGTCATCGGCATCGCGCTCGCCGGACCGGTCTTCCACATCGTCGACCACGACTACGCGACGGTCTGGGGCATGGCCTGGCTCTACTCCGCGGGCGTGATCACCATCGGCATCGGCCTGCACACGTTCCTCAAGCGCTGGACGACGCTGGCGCTGATGGTGCTGTTCGTGATGCTCAACTTCACCTCGTCGGGCGGCGTCTTCCGGCCCGAGCTCCAGAACGGGTTCTTCGGCTCGCTGCACGCCTTCTGGAACGGCGCGGGCTTCGTCGAGGGCGCCCGCAGCCTGCTCTACTTCGACGGTGGCGCCGGGTTCGACGGCCGCATCCTGTCCCTGGCGCTCTGGCTGGCCGGCGGCGCGGCGCTGCTCGCGGCGGCGGGCGCGGCCGAGAGGCGACGCGCACGGCGGATCTCCTCGGCCTCCCCGGCCATTGCTTGACATCCTGAAACATTGGTATTTACATCGAAGCATGTGCTTGAGGTCATCAAGCACATGCTGCCGAGCCCATCCGGCGAGGCACCCCGCACCCACGATCGAGGCACCATGCGCCACCCCGCTCCCGAGCAGCCCGCCGACGTCGTCGCACGGCTGCGCGCCACCTTCCGCACCGGCCGCACCAAGCCCGTCGACTGGCGCACCACTCAGCTGCGCCGCCTGCGCACGATGCTCACCGAGCACGGCGCGACCCTCGCCACCGCCCTCCACGAGGACCTGGGCAAGAGCGCGTACGAGGCCTACCGCACCGAGATCGACTTCACGATCCGCGAGATCGACCACACCCTCGACCACCTCGACGCGTGGCTGCGGCCCGAACCGGCCCCGGTTCCGCCGCACCTCGGCGAGGCGACGGCCTGGACGCAGTACGACCCGCTGGGCGTCGTCCTGGTCATCGCCCCCTGGAACTACCCGGCGCAGCTGCTGCTCGCCCCCGTGGTGGGCGCGCTGGCCGCGGGCAACGCCGTCGTGGCCAAGCCCAGCGAGCTGGCCCCGGCCACCTCCGCCGCCCTCGCGCGCCTCCTGCCCGAGTATCTCGACCCCGAGGCGGTCGCCGTCGTGGTCGGCGGCATCCCGGAGACCACGGCGCTGCTGGACGAGCGGTTCGACCACATCTTCTACACCGGCAACGGCGCCGTCGGCCGCATCGTCATGACGGCGGCGGCCAGGCACCTCACCCCGGTCACCCTCGAACTGGGCGGCAAATCCCCGGTGTTCGTCGACAGGGACACCGACCTGGAGACCGTCGCGGCGCGGCTCGCGGCCGGCAAGTTCCTCAACGCCGGGCAGACGTGCGTCGCGCCCGACTACGTCCTCACCGACCCGGAGACGGCCCGCGCGCTGGAGCCCGCCCTGGTGCGGGCCGTCGAGGCGCTGTACGGCTCCGACCCGGCGACGTCCGACACGTACGGGCGGATCATCAACGAGCGCCACTTCGACCGGCTGACGGCCCTGCTCGGCTCCGGCCGCGTGGTGACCGGCGGCGACACCGACCGTGCCACGAAGTACATCGCCCCGACCGTCCTCGCCTCGGTCGAGCCGGACGCGCCGGTCATGCGGGAGGAGATCTTCGGGCCCATCCTCCCCGTCGTCACGGTCGCCGGGCTGGACGAGGCCATCGACTTCATCAACGACCGCGACAAGCCGCTGGCGCTCTACGCCTTCACGGAGTCCGGCACGACCCGGCGGCGGCTGGCGGCCGAGACCTCCTCCGGAGGGCTCGGATTCGGCCTGCCGCTGGCCCATCTCACGGTCTCCGACCTGCCGTTCGGCGGTGTCGGCGAGAGCGGCATGGGCAACTACCACGGCCGCTACTCCATCGAGACGTTCAGCCACCGCAAGGCGGTGCTCGAGAAGCCGCTGGCCTGAGCCGCGGAATCACCGGCCGACATGGCAGTGGCCGCACCCGGGATGTCGGGTGCGGCCACTGCCACGTTCACCGGCCGGCGCCGGTCACACGCGCGGCGATGTGCCGAGCAGTGCCTGTGCCGCCTCGAGCGGGGTGGCTGCGACGGCGGGGGCGGGCGGCGTGAGGGAACGGCAGGTGAAACCCAGGCGGGTGAGCGCCCTGGTCACCTCGGCGGCGGTGAAGTCGCGCCGGTCCTGCCTGGTGATCACTTCCCCCACCTGCTTGACGGGGTAGGTGCGGCGGCCGATGATCACGGACGCGTCCGTGACGGGTTCGGGCTTGATGCCCTTCATCGAGAGCTCGACCTCACTCTTGACCAGGTCGAAGGGGAAGCGGGCGATGACGCAACGCATGGTGCCTCAACAGGGGTTGTGGGGAAGCCGGAGACGGAGATGGCCGATCGGGGGGCTCAGGCGGCACTGCGGGGCGAGGACCGGCGCTGCGCGCCGCCGCCCCGCTCCTGGGAGGACGAGCGGCGGGCCTGGGCGGGGCGGCTGCGCTTGCCCCGGGCCGAGGACGCGCCGCGCTTCGCGCGCTCCACCACCGGCGCGGTGACGGTGACGGGAACGCCCGAGGGCGCCTGGGCGCCCGTGATACGGCTCAGTTCGGCCTCACCGGAACGCACCTGGGTGGTCTGCGGGGTGATGCCTGCGTCTGCCATCAGACGGACCATGTCGCGGCGCTGGTTGGGCAGGACCAGGGTGACGACGACCCCGGACTCGCCCGCGCGGGCCGTGCGGCCGCCGCGGTGCAGGTAGTCCTTGTGGTCGGTGGGCGGATCGACGTTCACGACGAGGTCGAGGTTGTCCACGTGGATGCCGCGGGCCGCGACGTTGGTGGCCACCAGCGTCGTGACGTGCCCGGTCTTGAACTGGGCGAGCGTACGGGTGCGCTGGGGCTGCGACTTGCCGCCGTGCAGCGCCGCGGCGCGCACGCCGCTGTGCAGCAGGTGCTTGGTGAGCTGGTCCACGGCGTGCTTGGTGTCCAGGAACATGATCACCCGGCCGTCGCGGGCGGCGATCTCGGTGGTGGTCGCGTACTTGTCGGCACCGTGGACGTGCAGCACGTGGTGCTCCATCGTGGTGACCGCGCCCGCCGAGGGGTCGACCGAGTGGACCACCGGGTCGTGCAGGTAGCGACGGACCAGGAGGTCGACGTTGCGGTCCAGGGTGGCGGAGAAGAGCATCCGCTGGCCCTCGGGGCGCACCTGGTCGAGCAGTTCCGTCACCTGGGGCATGAAGCCCATGTCGGCCATCTGGTCGGCCTCGTCCAGGACGGTGATGCCGACGCGGTCCAGACGGCAGTCACCGCGCTCGATGAGGTCCTTGAGCCGGCCCGGGGTCGCGACGACCACCTCGGCGCCGCCGCGCAGCGCACCGGCCTGGCGGCCGATCGACATGCCGCCGACCACGGTCGCCAGCCGCAGCTTCAGCGACCGGGCGTAGGGGGTGAGCGCGTCGGTGACCTGCTGGGCCAGCTCCCGGGTGGGGACGAGGACCAGGACGAGCGGCTGCCGCGGCTCGGCACGCTGCCCGGCGGTACGGGCGAGCAGCGCCAGGCCGAACGCGAGGGTCTTGCCGGAGCCGGTGCGGCCGCGGCCCAGGACGTCCCGCCCGGCCAGCGAGTTCGGCAGGGTCGCGGCCTGGATCGGGAACGGCTCGACCACGTCGAGACCGGCGAGCGTCGACAGCAGCGCGGACGGCATGTCCAATTCGTCGAACGCCGAGACGGCGGGCAGGGCCGGGGTGATGGTCACCGGCGGCGCGAACTCCCCTTGCAGCGCGGCGGGGCGGCGCTTGGCGGCACCGCCTCCGGACCGGCCCTGGGCCTGCGCGCGGAAGCCACGGCCGGAACCGGCGGATCCGCCCTTACGGGCGCGGGGGGAGCGGTCGTTCGTGCGAGCTGTGCGGTTCATTCAGAACCTTCCTCGATGCGGCACGTATCGAGGAATTTCCGGCGGCGGTGCGCCGCGCAGAGGATCTCAAGAACGAGCCGGGAAAAACGAAGCGAATCCCGGCCACGGAAAATCGGTCACGGCCGGAACAGCGAAATGATGCCGCGGCTGAAATCCTTTGCGGCACCGGGACGGACCCGGAAAAGCAACGAGCTGGGGCCCGCACCCAAGGTGCGGGCCCCAGCTGTGTCAAACGCCTCGGCGTCAGGCGGGGGTGATGTTCTCCGCCTGCGGGCCCTTCTGGCCCTGCGTGACGTCGAAGTTCACCTTCTGGCCCTCCTGGAGCTCGCGGAAGCCCTGGGTGGCGATGTTCGAGTAGTGGGCGAAGACGTCGGGACCGCCGCCCTCCTGCTCGATGAAGCCGAAGCCCTTTTCAGCGTTGAACCACTTCACGGTGCCAGTAGCCATGTAACTCTCCTTCGGGGCAGTGCCCGAGGGGTGCACGGTGCGCCCCTCTCGTCGCGGTGATGATCGCCCCGGCCGGAAAGCAACCGGAAACACGAAAGTGCACTTTTCGGCACAGCAAGGCCGAAAAGAGCACTTGAAGTTCTTAGGAAACCACAACTGCAACCGGAATCAACAGTAGCACGGTACGTACAGATGGGCACGGAAAAAATATCTCCCGGCCCGCCGCCCCATAAATCCTTGGCCTGCGTTGCCGATTTTCCGCACCGCGACAAGCCACCCGAAAGTGGACCGTCGAACAGGCGTGAGACCGCCCCTTGCCCGGAGCGCAAGGCAACCCATGGCCGGATGTGACAGAGACCCGTCATTGCGGTCATGCCACCGCGCGGCAACGATGGAGACATGCCCCTCACCCACCGTGTCGTCATCGCGGTCTTCCCCGATGTCGATCTCCTCGACGTCACCGGCCCGGCCGAGGTCTTCGCGCTGGCCAACCGGGAGACCGGTGGCGCGGCGGGCTACCGGGTCCGCCTGGCGGGCCCGGCGCGGGGCGAGGTGGTCACGTCGGCCGGTGTCCGGCTGATCGCCGACCTGTCCTTCGGCGAGGTCGGCGCGGCGGTGGACACCTTGCTGGTCCCCGGCGCGGTGGACCTCGGCCCGGACGGCCCGGTGGCCCGGATCGACCACGACGTCGTGGACTGGGTGCGGGCCACCGCCCCGTACGCACGGCGGGTGGCGTCGGTGTGCGTGGGCGCGCACCTGCTGGCCGCGGCCGGGCTGCTCGACGGGCGGACGGCGACCACCCACTGGTCGACGGCGGCCCAGCTCGCGGCCGAGCACCCGCGGGTCACGGTGGACCCGGATCCGATCTTCGTCCGCTCGGGGCGGGTGTGGACCGGGGCCGGGATCAGCGCCTGCATGGACCTCGCGCTGGCCCTGGTGGCCGAGGACCACGGCGAGGACCTCGCGCTGACGGTGGCCCGGCAGCTGGTGATGTACCTCAAACGCCAGGGCGGCCAGAGCCAGTTCAGCGTCCCGCTCAGCCGCCCCGCCGCCTCGCGGCGGGACATCGACGACCTGCGGCTGTACATCGCCGAGCACCCGGACGCCGACCTGTCCGCGGCCGCGCTGGCCGCGCGGGTGAGCCTGAGCGAGCGGCATTTCGCGCGGGTCTTCCGCAAGGAGACCGGCACCACTGCGGCCGACTACGTCGAGGCGGTCCGGGTGGAGGCCGCCCGCCGCCTGCTGGAGGGCACCGACCAACCGCTGGAGCGGGTCGCGAAGGCCAGCGGCCTGCGCTCCGTGGAGACGCTGCACCGGGCCTTCCGCAAACAGATCGGCACAACCCCGGCGGCCTACCGCCGCGGTTTCCGCACCACCGCCTGAACCAATCTCTCTCCCCGGCAGGCGAGCGCCGCCGCGCGGCTTCGCCATGCCCGCATCCCTCTCGGAAAGGAAATTCTCTGATGACCGCTTCCACGACCCTGCGCGACGTGATCGGCCTCGACGGCCGGCTGCCCCGCCTGGCCGATGCGACCCTGATCATGATCGACTTCCAGAACACCTACCGCACCGGCGTGATGGAGCTGGACGGCGCCGAGGCGGCTCTCACCGCCGCCGCCCGTCTGCTCGCCGCGGCCCGCGCCGCGGGCACTCCCGTGGTCCACATCGTCAACGACGGCGGCGAGGGCACCCCTTACGACATCCGCGCCCGGATCGGGGCCGTCTGCGACGAGGTCGCCCCCGCCGAGGGCGAGCGCGTCGTGGTCAAGCGCTTCCCCGACTCCTTCCACGACACCGTGCTGGAGGAGACCCTGCGGGAACTCGGCGCCGGGCCGGACCTGGTCCTGGCCGGCTTCATGACCCACATGTGCGTCACCTTCACCGCCCAGGGCGCCTTCAACCTCGGCTACCGCCCCACCGTCGTCGCCGAGGCCACCGCCACCCGCTCGCTCGTCGCCCCCGACGGCACCCTCCTGCCCGCCGCCGCGCTCCAGGCGGCGAGCCTGACGACCGTCACGGACCTGTTCGGCACCGTGGCCCCCACGGTGAACGACCTGGTCCGCGGCTGACGATCCGTGTCGTCAGGCCGCCGGGGCCGCTGCCGCCGGGTGAACACCGGCGGCAGCAGCCCTGTTTGTCACTGCGCCATCTCGTACGCGCCGGCCAGCGCCTCGACGCGCTCCCAGACGCGCGCCGAGCGGGCGTCGTCGACGACCGGGCGGCGGACCGCGCCCAGCGCCCAACCCTGCTGCTCCGCGGTGGCGGAGTCCTTGCCGTACAGCTCCACGGCGTGCGCGGAGAAGTCACGGACGAGGACGGCGAACAGCTCGTCGAGCACGTCCTCCTCGAGTCCCGTCAGGCGCGCCTGCTCCAGGATCAGCTGGCCGTGCACGACGAGCGCGAACAGCTGGCCGACGGCGAGCAGGAGGTCGAGGTCGCGGCTCTGCCTCTCGTCGGGGGCAGCGGTGGTGACGAACTCGCACAGCGCGTCCGCCTGCTCGCGGAACCGGCCGACGTTGGGCACGGCGGCGTACGCGTCGTAGGCGGTGCGCCAGTCGTGGAAGCGTACGGACCCCAGGCCGCGGGCCGGTCCCTGCCGGAAGAGGAACGCGTCGTCGGCCGCGTCGAGGCGGGTCGGCACCGGCGCGTACTCGGCGGGGTCCAGCAGGTGGTTGCGCATGAACTTGAGGATCAGCGCGAGGTTGACGTGGACCGTGCCCTCCAGCTTCGGCAGGCCGCGGATCTCGGTGGCGGCCTGGGCGAAGTAGGTGTCCTTCTCGAAGCCCTTGGCCGCGATGACGTCCCACATCAGGTCGATGACCTTCTCGCCCTCCGTGGTCACCTTCATCTTCGTCATGGGGTTGAAGAGGAGGTAGCGGCGGTCGTCGGGACCGGCGGAGCGGAAGTAGTCGACGGCGCGGTCGCTGAACAGCTTCATCCCGACGAGGCGGACGTACGCGTCGGTCAGCTCGCGGCGCACGTGCGGGAAGGCGGTGACGGGGCGGCCGTAGAGGATGCGGTTGTGCGCGTGGGTGACGGCTTCGTACATCGCGTGCTCGCAGATGCCGATCGAGGCCGTGCAGAGGTTGAACTTGCCGACGTTGACGGTGTTGAGGGCGGCGTCGAAGGCGGCGCGGCCGGTGTGCAGGACGTCGTCCGGACCGACCGGGTAGTTCTCCAGGCGGAACTCACTGACGTACTTCGAGGAGTCCACGACGTTCTTCACCAGGTGGTACGCCGGGTGGCGGCTGTCGGCGGCGAAGAAGACATAGCCCTCGGGGCCCTCGACGTCGGTGCGGCGGCCGAAGACCGAGACGAGCCCGGCGGCGTTGCCGTTGCCTATGTAGTACTTGGAACCGCTGGCCCGGAAGCCGCCGTTGCCGTCGGGCTCCAGCAGCATGTCGGTGGAGTAGATGTCGGCGCCGTGGCTCTTCTCGGACAGGCCGAAGGCGAACACCTCGCCCTGGGCGAGGAGTTCCGCCGCGCGGGCGCGGGCGGCGGCGTTGTCGCTCTGCCAGACCGGGCCGAGGCCGAGGATGGTGACCTGCCACGCGTACCAGTAGTCGAGCCCGTAGAAGCCGAAGATCTCGTTGAGCGCGGCGATCCGGGCGGTGTCCCAGCGCTTGTCCTGCTGCCCGTCGGCTGCGGCGGCCGGGGTGAGGAAGGTCGCGAAGAGCCCCTCCTTCTGCGAGAACGCGAGGAAGTCCGCCAGCCAGGTGCGGGAGCGGTAGTCCTCGATCAGCTTGCGCTTGCCGCGCTCCTCGAACCAGTCGACGGTGGCGCGCAGCAGCCTGCGCGTCTCGGGGTCGAAGTGCGCCGGGTCGTAGGTGCGCGGGTTGAACAGAAGCTGGTCGGCCATGGATGTTCGCCTTTCCGGCTTGACGGTCGAAGGTGGCGGTGGACGTTGTGGGGATCAGCGCTCGGAACGGATCCGGTGCAGGGTGGCGAGCACGTCGTCGAGCCAGGCGAGCGTCATCCGTTCGTACGCGATGCCGCCGCGCAGCACGACGTGCTGCAGCTCCCGCCCGGCGTCGGGCGTCCGGTGGGCCTCGGCCCCGGTGAAGTCGCGCAGCTCGCCCGCGAGGTAGTGCGCGAGCCGGTCGGTGTGCGCGCGGTGGTGTCGTTCGACCTCGCGGATCAGCGCGGCCGGGTCGTCGAAGGCCGCGCCGCGGATCTTCACGGCGAGGTCGTGGCGGACGCTCTCGGGTTCGATCGGCTCGTGCAGCCACTGGGACAGTGCTTCCCGGCCGGGGGAGGCGACGGAGTACTCCTTCTTGTCCGGCCGGCCCTGCTGCGGCACCTCGCGGACGTCGAGCCGGCCGTCGGCCTCCATCCGCTTGAGGACGCGGTAGATCTGCTGATGGGTGGCGGTCCAGAAATAGCCGATGGACCGTTCGAACCGCCGGGCCAGCTCATAGCCGGAGCCCGGCTTCTCCAGCAGGGAGACGAGGATCGCGTGCTCGAGCGCCATACCCCGAATCCTGCTATGCAACTCGTTTCATATACAAGTGGCACCACCCGGGTGAGACACGGCTCACCCGGGCCGGGGCCGCGCCGCCCGCCGACTCGCCGCGGCCTCCGGTGCCTCTGCCGCATCCCCTCTCCCGGTGTCATCCTTGACGCATCTGCGGGACGTCTGCGGGGACAGCCCGCGGGAAGGGGCCCACCGTGCTTCGCGTCGCAGTCGTCGGGTCGGGACCGAGCGGGGTCTACACCGCCCAGGCGCTGGTGCAGCAACAGGACGTCCCCGGAGTGACGGTGGACGTCCTGGACCGGCTGCCCTGTCCGTACGGGCTGGTGCGCTACGGGGTGGCGCCCGACCACGAGAAGATCAAGTCGCTCCAGAGCACGCTGCGCACGGCCCTGGAGCACCCGGCCATCGCCTTCCTGGGCAACGTCCCGGTCGGTGACGGGCCGGGCGGCCTGACGCCGCGTCGGCTTCTGGAGCTCTATCACGCGGTGGTCTACTGCGTCGGTGCCGCGACCGACCGCAGGCTCGGCATTCCGGGCGAGGATCTGCCCGGCAGCTTCTCGGCCACGGAGTTCGTCTCCTGGTACAGCGCCCACCCGGATGCCGCGCCCGGCGGCTTCGGCCTCGGCGCGCGCTCCGCGGTCGTCATCGGGGTCGGCAATGTGGCGGTCGACGTGGCCCGGGTGCTGGCGCGCGGCGCCGACGAGCTTCGGCCCACCGACGTACCGGACACCGCCCTGGCCGCGCTCGCCGACAGCCGCGTGCGGGACGTCCACATGGTGGGCCGGCGCGGGCCCTCCCAGGCGAAGTTCACCACCAAGGAGCTGCGCGAGCTGGGGGCGCTGCCGGGCGCCGAGGCTCTCGTGCGGTCCGACGAGGCGGCGCTGGATCCCGCGTGGGCGGACCCGTCCGGCCTGCCGTCGGCCGTCCGGCGCAACGTCGACGTCCTGCGGGGCTGGGGAGAGGCGCCGCTGCTGGGGCGTGCGCGCCGGATCCACCTGCGGTTCTTCCTGCGCCCGGTCGCGCTGCTCGGGGACGGCGCGGTGCGCGCGGTGCGCTTCGAGAGGACCGCGCCGGACGGGCGTGGCGGCGTGGCGGGCACGGGCCGGTTCGAGGAGATCGAGGCGCAGTTGGTGCTGCGGTCGGTGGGTTACCGAGGGGTGCCGATCGCGGGGCTGCCCTTCGACGGCGAGCGCGGGACCGTGCCGCACGCGCAGGGCAGGGTGCTGCGCGACGGGGCCCCGTCGCCCGGTGAGTACGTCGCGGGGTGGATCAAGCGCGGGCCGACCGGGGTGATCGGCACCAATCGTTCGTGCGCCAAGGAGACGGTCGGCTCGCTGCTGGCCGACGCCGAGGCGCTGAGGGCGCGCCGTCCCGTCGAGGACGCGCGTTCCGCTCTGCGCGCGACGGTCCGGGAGTTGGTGGAGTGGCCGGGCTGGCTCGGGATCGAGGCGGCCGAGTCCGCGCTCGGCCGCCGGCTCGGCCGCGGTCCGGTGAAGATCCCGGACTGGGACGGGCTGCTGGCCGCGGCCCGCGCCCGCGGCTGAGCGTCCCGGCGTCCGCGCGGCTCAGCCGTTCGCGAGCCGGTCCGCCTGGTGGGCGGCCGACGCGAGGAGGGCGTCGAGCAGCCCGGGGAAGAGGGCTTCGAGGTCGTCGCGGCGCAGGGCGCTCATCTTCGCGGTGCCGCGGTAGATCTGGCGGATCACGCCGCTCTCCCGCAGCACGCGGAAGTGGTGCGTGGTGGTGGACTTGCTGACCGGCAGCTCGAACACCGAACAGGACAGCTCGTCCTCGGCGTCGGCGAGGCTGCGGAAGATCCTCAGCCGTACGGGGTCGGAGAGTGCGTGCAGCACGCTTTCCAGACGGATCTCGTCCCGTTCGGGGTGCTCGAGCGAACGGCCTGTGGACGGGGGCCGGGTCTGCGTCTGCACGGCTGCTCCTTCAGGTCGGCAAAGGCTTCGGAGGGCCCGCGAAGGCGCCACCGTGAGCCGGTGTACGAGATCCATCGTACTTCGACACCGCCCCTAGTACGAGAGGCATCGTACGAGCTTCGGCTCGCGACAGAGCCCGCCCGGGTGCGGTGACCACCCAAACCGGCCCACCCGATCGATGAGCCGTACAAATGTTTCCTTTTTTCGCGCAACCGTACATGCGTGCCGATCATCTCTAGAAGTGTGGCGGGGGGTGCTGTCGACCGGTTCGGACGACGCGGCCGTGGCCCGCCGCTCGCTCTGCTGATAAGAGAAAGGTCGACTCACGTGCACGTCGGATCGGGCCGTCGCTCCGTCCTGTTGGCATCCGCCCTCATGGGTTCCCTGGTGCTCAGCGCCTGCTCCGGGGGGTCCGGCGGCTCCGGCGCCGATGCCGGGTCCGAGGCCCGGATCACCGTCACCCCGGCCGAGGGCAAGGAGGTGCAGCTCGGCTCTCCCATATCGGTGAAGGCCGACGGCGGACGGCTGACCGGTGTGGAGGTCAAGGACGACAAGGGGCACAAGGTCGCGGGGCAGCTGACCGCCGACGGCTCCTCCTGGACCTCGGAGGGCAAGGTCGGCCCGCAGACCACCTACACCGTGAACTCCACGGCGAAGGGCGGCAAGGACGGCAAGGGCAAGGAGTCCTCCTCGACCTCCACCTTCACCACGCAGCAGGCGCCGAAGGTCAACAAGCTCACCAACACGCCGGGCAACGGGCAGACCGTCGGCACGGGTATGCCGGTCTCGATCCTCTTCGACAATCCGGTGGACAAGAGCAAGCGCGCCGAGATCGAGAAGTCCCTGAAGGTCACCACGCAGCCGAAGGTGGAGGGCGCCTGGGGCTGGGTGAAGGACTGGTCGGGCCAGGACCGGATCGACTGGCGCCCCAAGGACTACTGGCCCTCCGGGACCAAGGTCTCCGTCAACGGCAACCTCTCCGGCATCGACTCCGGCGAGGGCGGCTGGTTCGCGAAGAACTACGAGTTCGGCTTCTCCATAGGCGCCGACCACAAGGCCGTCATCGACGTCCCCAGCCACACCCTCACGATGTACGAGAATGGCAAGCCCGTCGGGGACATCAAGGGCTCCGCGGGCTCCCCCGTGGACCCCACGCGCGGCGGTGTCCACACCGTACGCAGCAAGAACGCGGACGAGACCATGGACTCGTCCACCATCGGCCACGGCAACGAGTGGATGCTGGACTCGAAGTGGGTCACCCACCTGACCGCGTCCGGCACCTTCCTGCACTCGGCGCCCTGGAACCAGTCGGTCGGCGTGGAGAACAACAGCCACGGCTGCTTCGGCATGACCACCAGCGACGCCAAGCGGGTCTACGACTTCCTGCCCATAGGCTCGACCGTCGAGGTCAAGAACACCACCAGCACCAAGGTGACCGACGTCGGCAACGGCCTGGAGGTCTGGCAGGAGACGTGGGACCAGTGGCAGAAGCGCAGCGCGCTGAAGTAGCCGTCGCCCCGGGCCGTCCGTAGCCACACGGGAAGGGCCGGGGGCCGCGGGAGGAATGTCTCCCACGGCCCCGGCCCTTTCTTTATGGCCGTCAGGCCGCCCTGCCGTACTGGGCGGGCCGGCGCGGCGGGAGCCCCAGAGCGGCGGCGGCCTGCAGCGGCCAGTAGGGGTTGCGGAGCAGCTCGCGGCCGAGGAGCACCGCGTCCGCACGGCCCGAGGAGACGACCTCCTCCGCCTGGTGGGCGTCGGTGATCAGACCGACCGCGGCCACGGGCAGACCGGTCTCGTCATGCACCCTGGCGGCGAAGGGGACCTGGTAGCCGGGCGCGGTGGGAATGGTGGCGTCCGGCGCGTTGCCGCCGGTGGAGGTGTCGAGGAGGTCCACGCCGTGCGCGGCGAGCTCCTTCGCGAAGCGCACGGTGTCGTCGGCGGTCCAGCCCTCGCGCGCGTCCTGCGGGTTCTCCGTCAGCCAGTCCGTGGCGGAGATCCGGAAGAACAACGGCAGTTCCTCGGGCCACACGGCGCGCACCGCGTCCACGATCTCCAGCGCGAGACGGGTGCGGTTCTCGAAGGAGCCGCCGTACTCGTCGGTGCGGTGGTTGCTGTGCGGGGACAGGAACTCGTTGATGAGATAGCCGTGGGCGCCGTGGATCTCGACGACCTTGAATCCGGCCGCGAGCGCCCGCTGCGCGGCGGCGGCGAAGTCGCGGACCACGCGCCCGATGTCGTCGGTGGTCACCTCGTGCGGCGTGGGGTAGCCCTCCGCGAACGGCAGCGGGGAGGGGGCGACGGTCGTCCAGCCGTGCGCCTCCGGGCCGACGGGGCCGCCGCCGCGCCACGGGCGGTCGGTCGACGCCTTCCGCCCCGCGTGGGCGAGTTGGACACCCGGAACGGCACCGTTCGCCTCCAGGAAGGAGGTGATGCGCCGGAACGCCTCCACCTGCCGGTCGTTCCACAGCCCCAGGTCGACGGGCGAGATACGCCCCTCGGGGGAGACGGCCGTGGCCTCGGTGAGGATCAGCCCCACGCCGCCGACGGCACGGGCCGCCAGGTGGGCGAAGTGCCAGTCGGTCGGCACGCCCATGTCGGGGCCGTGGTCGGCCGCGCTGTACTGGCACATGGGCGCCATCCAGATCCGGTTGGGGATGGTCAGCGAGCGCAGGGTGAGGGGCTCGAAGAGGGCACTCATCAAAGACTCCGTTTCCGCCGGTGCAGCCGACGCGCTGCGACTGGTACGAGAAACACCGTACTACGAGAATCATCGAATTACGACACCCTTCGTACAAGGCTCCGCGATCGGCACCCGGCGGCGGGTCGCGCGTACGACGCCCACCCGTTCGGGGGACACCGGGCGCGGCCGGAACCCGTCCATGAGCCGGACGCGTTCGTACGGGCACACACTGAGCCAGTAGAGTGACGCCCCGTGGCTGCACGACCTTTGAATGAGATCGTCGAACCTGGCTGGGCCAAGGCACTGGAACCGGTGGCCGGGCGCATCGCCTCGATGGGCGACTTCCTGCGCGCCGAGATCGCCGCGGGCCGTACGTATCTGCCCTCCGGGGCGAATGTGCTGCGCGCTTTCCAGCAACCCTTCGACGACGTAAGGGTGCTGATCGTCGGTCAGGATCCCTATCCGACACCCGGCCATGCCGTGGGCCTGAGCTTCTCGGTCGCGCCCGAAGTGCGCCCGCTGCCCGGCAGCCTGGAGAACATATACCGCGAGATGCACACCGACCTGGGCCTGCCCCGCCCGTCCAACGGCGACCTCACGCCGTGGACCCGGCAGGGCGTCCTGCTGCTCAACAGGGCCCTGACCACCGCCCCGCGCAAGCCCGCCGCGCACCGGGGCAAGGGCTGGGAGGAGGTCACCGAGCAGGCGATCCGCGCGCTCGTCGCCCGTGGCGGCCCGCTGGTGGCGATCCTGTGGGGCCGTGACGCGCGCAATCTGCGGCCGCTGCTGGGCAGTGTGCCGTCCGTCGAGTCCGCGCACCCCTCCCCCATGTCGGCCGATCGCGGCTTCTTCGGTTCCCGGCCGTTCAGCCGGGCGAACGAGCTGCTGGCCCGCCAGGGGGCGGCCCCGGTGGACTGGCAGATTCCGTGACCCGGCCGGGCCGGTGACGGCGGCGGGCCACGTCCTGGGGGTCGACTCGGGCGGTTCGGGGATCCGGGTCGCCCTGGCTCCCGCGGACGGCACGGGCTCGCCGCTGACCTGGACCTCCCCGGCCCCGGCGGGGGTCGACGCCCGACGCCTCCTCGACCTCGTCCTGCCCGCCGCCGGGGACCTGCTCGCCCGCGCCGGTGCGCAGCGCTGCGAGGCCGTCTGCGTGGGCGCCGCCGGAATGGCCGCCCTGGGGGCCGGCCTCCGTGCCGCACTGCCCGACGCCCTGCGCGAGGCCCTCGGCGTGCGCCGCCTGGCGCTCGCCTCGGACGCGGTCACCGCGTACGCGGGCGCCCTCGGGCAGCGTCCGGGGGCCGTGGTGGCCGCGGGCACCGGATTGATCGCGCTCGGCACCGACCTGACCCCGCAGGGCGGTTGGCGCCGCGCGGACGGCTGGGGCCATCTGCTCGGCGACAGCGGCAGCGGCGCGTGGATCGGCCGCGCCGGACTCGAAGCGGCGCTGCGCGCGCACGACGGGCGGGCCGGTGGGTCGGGCGCCTTGCTGGCCCGGGCGACCGCGGTCTTCGGCCCGGCAGCGGATCTGCCCGCCGCGCTGTACCCCCGGCCGGACCGGCCCGCCGTCCTCGCCTCGTTCGCACCCGAGGTCGCGCGGTGCGCTCCAGCCGATCCCGTCGCCGCCCGGATCCTTCGCGAGGCGGCCCGGCACATCGCCGAGGCCGCCGCCGCGGTCTGCCCGCGCGACCGGCCGGATTCCGGCCGAATGGCCTGCCCACCGGCAGGAACAGCGGGGCCGCAGGCGACGGATGTGATGTATGAGGTCGCACTCACGGGCGGACTGTTTCGCATGGGTGACCCGCTGCTCGCACCACTGCACGAAGAATTGCAATCGCAACTGCCTCATGCGCAACTCGTCGACGCCGCGGGCACGCCGCTCGACGGCGCATTGCGCGTGGCAGGAGCCTTGGTGACGGACAGTCTGCGATTGCCGACGGACCCCGCGATGTTGCGTATCATTTGCTGAACGACTCTGCGTGGACCGTATGTCTGGACGAATAAATCCGGACAGACGGCGCTGAAACGCCCCCGCCCGAACGGTCCGGTGCGATGAACGGCTAACATGCGGCGCCATGAGCTCCCCCACAGGGCCCGCGCCTGGCCTGCCTGTACGAATGCCGCGTCCCCGCCAGCCCGGACGGCACCGGCGGCCGGAACCGGCGGCCGCGCCGACGGGCGCGCCGCCGCTCGTCCTCGCCGTACCGGGGACGCCCGACCTCGCCACCCGCCGGCTCGCCGAGGAGACCCTCAGCATCGCCCGCTCCGAGCTCCCCGGGCTCGACGCGCGCGTCGGCTATGTGGACGCCGACGGCAGCGACGTCGGTTACCCGTCGCTGGAGTCGGTCCTGGCCCACGCGTCCGCCCAGCGGGCCGCTCGCGCCGGCGAAGCCCAGGGCGGCCCCGAGGCGGACGGAGCCGATTCCTGGGACCGCTATCCCACGGCCGTGGCCGTGCCGCTGCTGGCGGGCCCGGACAGCGCGCTCCTGCGCCGCATACGCCAAGCGGTGATGAACAGCGGTTCCGTCACCGAGCTCACCGACACGCTGGGCCCCCACCCGCTGCTCGCCGAGGCCCTGCACGTGCGTCTCTCGGAGGCCGGGCTGGCCCGCGCCGACCGCGCACGCCTGTTCACAGTTGCAACTGCGGCGGACGGCATCATCCTGGCGACCGTCGGCGGCGAGGAGGCCGTACAGGCGGCTGGCATCACCGGCATGCTGCTGTCGGCACGCCTCGCCGTGCCCGTGCTGGCGGCGGCGCTGGACGAAGAGGGCGCCATCGCCCGGGCCGCGGAGCAGCTGCGCTCGTCCGGCTCCCGGAACCTGGCGCTCGCCCCGTGCATCGTCGGCCCCGAGGTGGCCGAGGGACTCGCGGCCGAGGCCGCGCGCGAGGTGTCCTGTGCCGCGGCCGAGCCGCTGGGCGCCTACCCGGCGATCGGCAAGCTGGCCCTGGCCAAGTACGCGGCCGTGCTGGGTCTGTCGACGCAGCCGTCGCTCCAGGGCGCACCGGTCCGCTGACGGCTCATCCCGTACGGATCCTCGAACGCATGTGCCCGGCAGGGCGAACGCTGCCGTCATGTGCCGCACACCCGGCGATACAGCCGTAGGAGATCGCAGCCGGAGCCGACCGGCGCCCGGAGAGGGGCTTCCCGCACCGCGGGAGCCCCTCCGGCCGTTTCAGGAGAAGATCACGCAGGACGCGGCGGGCACGGCGAGTGAGCCCGCGGGGCTCGGTATGCCCGTGTCGGGGTCGATCGTGAACCAGGTGACGTCGCCCGACCGCTCATTGGCGGCGTAGAGGTGGCGGCCCCCGGGGTGCAGGGTCAGGTCGCGCGGCCAGTGGCCGCCGCAGGGGGTGGAGGCGCGGATCCCGAGGATGTCGCCGGACGCGTCGAGGGCGAGGGTGGTGATGCTGTCGTGGCCACGGTTGGCAACCCACAGGAACCGCCCGTCGGCGGAGACGACGGCCTCCGACGGGTAGGTGGCGGCACCCGCGCCCGCACCCGTGCCCGTGCCCGGCAGGAGGACACGCGTCTCGCCGGTCGGCTCCAGGGAGCCTTCCGTCGCGTCCCAGCGGCATACGGTGACGGTCGGCTCCAGCTCGTTGACGACGTACGCCCGGTCGCCCCGCGGGTGGAAGACCAGGTGCCGGGGGCCGGTCCCGGGCCGGAGGCGCACCTCGCGGTGCGGGCGCGGCAGACCGGTCGCCGGGTCGAGTGCGTAGACCCACACGGAATCCGTGCCGAGGTCCACGGCGAGCAGCAGCCGCCCGGAGGGGTCGGGCACGACGGC
This sequence comes from Streptomyces blastmyceticus, assembly GCF_039521185.1. Taxonomy (NCBI): domain Bacteria; kingdom Bacillati; phylum Actinomycetota; class Actinomycetes; order Kitasatosporales; family Streptomycetaceae; genus Streptomyces; species Streptomyces blastmyceticus. The sequence goes on from NZ_BAAABW010000026.1 coordinate 293,581, forward strand.
GTGCGCGTGCGGACCCTGCTGCCGGTCGGCCAGCGGACCCGAGCCCCGGTGCGGCAGGACGGCGGACGGCATGCCGAGCGCTCCGCCCCTGCGGACCGGAAGGGCGCTGACGCTGCCCGAACCGTAGTTGGCGGTGAACAGGTGCGTGCCGGCGAAGACGAGGTGCGTGGGCGCCTCACCGCGCACGGGGACGGGCGCACCGAGCGGCTCGGGCCGGGCGGGGTCGGCCAGGGAGAAGGCGACGGCGGCGCCCTCGTCGGTCTCGCTCACCGCGTAGAGCACATCCGCCCCGGGCGAGAGTGCGAGGAAGGACGGGTTGGCGACGGCGTCGGCCGCGTGCACCGGTGTGAGCGCGCCCGTGCGGGCGTCGACCTCGGCGACCGTCAGGCCCGGCCCGCCCGCCTCCGTGAACGAGCCGACGTATGCGAACCGTCCCCGTCGGCTGTGCTGCTCGCTGCTGGTCACCGTGCCGCCCCTCCCCCACCGAACCACTCTGTGTGCCCGACGCTACACGGAGGCACCGACAAGCCCGAGGTCAGGCCTCTGCGGGCACCGGGTCTGGTCCGTTGGTCCTCCATGGCGCACTCCACACTCACAGCGCTATACCAATGGCACAGTTTTCACGCCTTCTCTTGAGCCATCAGGCCCCTGGATGCTTTGATGATCCTGTCGATGGCGCTGCGGATCTCGCGGCGCCTTTTTGTTTTGTGCGCAGAGGGAGCCGGAAGAGTTGCTGAAGAGGATGTTCGTCGCTCCGGACCCGGGTCGGCTGCGGCTGCGCATCTCGGCCCGCGCCGTCCTGGGCATCGGGTCGGCCGTGGCCGTCTCCGAGCTGGCCACGCACTCGCTCACCGCGGCCGTCGCCGGCGGCCTCGCCGCGCTGCTCGCACTCTTCACGGTCGCCGACACCGAGGTCCGCGGCCAGGCCGTCACCACCGCGCTGCTGCCCGTCGTGGGCTTCCCCGTGCTCGCCCTGGCGACGGTGCTGCACGGACACCCCCTGATGCGCGACGCCGCGTTCCTCGCCGTGGTGTGCGCCGGGGTGTACGCCCGCCGCTGGGGCCCGCGCGGTCACGCCCTGGGGACCTTCGGGTTCATGACCTTCTTCATGGCCCAGTTCCTGCACGCCGTTCCCGCGCAGCTCCCTCGGCTCTACGCGGCCGTGGCCCTGTCCGTGGCCGTCGCCGCTCTCGTCCGCTTCGGCTTGTGGTGCATCGAGCGTCGCACTCCCCCGCCCGCGGGGCCGGCTCCCCTGACGGCCCGCGGGCTCGCCCGCCCCACCACCCGTCAGGCGTTGCAGAACACTTTCGCCTGCGCGCTCGCCCTGGGCGTCGGACAGCTCGTCTCGGACGAGCGCTGGTACTGGGCGGTCGGCACCGCCTGGTGGATCTTCGTCAACACCGCCTCGCGGGGCGAGACCCTGGTCCGCGGCTTCCGACGCGTCGTCGGCACCCTGGCGGGCATCAGCATGGGACTGCTCGTCGCCGTGCCCCTGGGCGGCGCGCCCGCGCCCACCGCCGTGCTCGTCGCCGTCTGCGTCTTCGGAATCTTCTACACCGCCCCGCTGTCGTACAGCTGGATGATGTTCTTCGTCACCGTCATGGCCAGCCTGCTGTACGGGCTGCTGGGCGTGCTCCACCCCGGTCTGCTGGCGCTGCGCTTCGAGCAGACCCTCGTGGGCGCCTTCGGGGCCGCGATCGCCGTCGTCGTGATCCTGCCCATCACCACGCACGCTTCCACCGACGCCTGGATCCGGCGCGCTGTGCTGGCCGTACGCCACTGCACGGCGGAATCGGCGCGCCGGCTGGCCGGCGACGCCTCGGCCGACCCCACACCGCACGTCGCCGAGCTCGAACTCCTCCTCGCCAAGGTGCGCGCTTCCCTCGCGCCGCTGCTGCACCCGCTCAGCCCGCTCCGGGCCCGTAAGCAGCGCGCCCGGCAGGTCATGCTGTCCCTCGACGACTGCGTCCACCAGGCACGTGGCCTCGCGGCGGTGGCCGCCGATCCGGACGCGTCGCACGACGCCCGGCTGACCGCCGCCTGCCAGCGGGTCGAGACCGCGCTGCACGCTCTTCTGCCGGCGCCGGAGGCACCTGCCACCGCGGTCGAGTTCGGCGCCCCCGCGCCGCAGCACCACCCGGGCGCCGAGCGCGCCCTGGCGCATCTGCACGACCTGGAGAAGGCTCTCTCCGAATTGGCCGCGCCGGTGCTGAGCAGCCCGCGTTCACCGCTGGCCGGGGCGTGATCATCCGGCCCGGAATGTCCTGACCTCGATTGCACGGCCCGGCACTTGACGTCATGTGAGGCTGGGCCATTGGTACTGTTACCGGCCAGGAACTACGACCACAGGGAGGTCGTCGGCCGATGGCCGTGGACACGCTGGACGCGAAGATCCTGCGGCTGCTGCTGGAGCAGCCGCGTACGAGCGTGCGGGAGTACGCGCGCGTGCTGGGCATCGCGCGCGGCACGCTCCAGGCGCGGCTCGACCGGCTGGAGCGCGACGGCGTGATCACCGCCACCGGCCCGCGCCTGTCCCCCGCCGCGCTCGGCCACCCCATGCTGGCCTTCGTCCATATCGAGGTCACCCAGGGGCATCTGGACACGGTCGCCACCGCGCTCGTGGACGTACCGGAGATCGTCGAGGCGTTCTCGATAACCGGTGGGGGTGACCTGATGGCACGGGTCGTCGCACGGGACGCCGGGCATCTGGAGGACGTCATCCAGCGGCTGGTCCAGTTCCCGGGTGTCGTGCGCACACGCACGGAGGTCGTGCTGCGCGAGCGGGTGCCGTATCGCGTGGTGCCGCTGGTGGACGCGGTGGGGCGCGCGGCGGCGGATCGGCGAGGGTCGTAAACGGGCCGTCCCGGCGAAAGTCCGGCCCCGTTTCTCACCGTGAAGAAGTAGGTGCGATTATCTGCTCGCTCTACTCAACACGCGAGAAACAGAGGCATGTATGGAGCGATGTGGGGAAAGACCGGCACGCCGGTGGGGCGCGGCGCTGATCGCGTCGGCCGCGGCGGTCGCCGTCGCGCTCCCGGCGACGACCGCTGAGGCCTCGAGCGGCCCGTCGGTGACCGGCGCCAAGGGTGCGTTCCTGCTCGACAGCGGCAGCAACCGCCAGCTGTGGAGCAAGGATGCCGACACCAAACGGCAGATGGCCAGCACCACCAAGGTGATGACCGCGACGGTCGTGCTGGACACGCGCGGGGTCGACCTCGACAAGAAGGTCACCATCAAGCAGTCCTACCGCGACTACGTGGCGCGGAACGGCGCGAGCACCGCCGATCTGCGCACGGGCGACAAGATGACCGTGCGGCAGTTGCTGTACGGCCTGTTGCTGCCCTCGGGGTGCGACGCGGCGTACGCCCTTGCCGACACCTTCGGCAGCGGCAGCACCGAGGCGGAGCGCACGCACTCGTTCATCGCGAAGATGAACAAGAAGGCGTCCGACCTTGGCATGAAGAACACCAAGTACGACTCCTTCGACGGCATATCGCAGGCCGGGGCCAACTACACGACGCCCCGCGACTCGGCGCAGCTCGCCCGGCACGCGATCGGCAACAGCACGTTCAGCACGGTCGTGAAGACGACCAGCACCCAGCAGACGGCCGCGAACGTCAAGCGGACCTACTACTGGGACAACACGAACAAGCTGCTCGGCTCGTACAAGGGCGCGATCGGCATCAAGACCGGCACCGGCACCGCGGCCGGTCCGTGCCTGGTGTTCGCCGCCAAGCGCGACGGACGGACCGTGGTGGGCGTCATCCTCAACGACGCCGCCGACCGCTACCCGGACGCGGTGAAGATGCTGGACTGGGCCTACCGGACCAAGACCAGCGTCAAGCTGCGCCAGCTCCCGGAGTCGGCCCAGCAGGACTGAGTGCCCCGCTGAGCGACTGCGGATGAGCCTTCCGGCCATGCGCCAAGGCCCTACCAGGATCGCCTGGTAGGGCCATCGTTGTGAGGACACGGGGGCTGCGGGGCGCCGGCTCCGGCGAGAGCGGCGCGAACCCCGCCGAGCGCGATCAGCCGCTGTCAGCCGAGGAACGACAGGCGGACCTTCCGGTCCGGGTTGTCCACGTTCGTGTCCACCAGGACGACCGACTGCCAGGTCCCCAGCTCCAGTTCGCCGTCGACCACGGGCAGCGTGGCGTGCGGCGGGACCAGCGCGGGCAGGACGTGGTCCCGGCCGTGCCCGGGGGTGCCGTGACGGTGCCGCCAGCGGTCGTCGGCGGGGAGAAGGTCACCGAGAGCCGCCAGCAGGTCGTGGTCGCTGCCCGAGCCGGTCTCGATGACGGCCAGACCGGCGGTCGCGTGCGGTGTAAAGACATTCAGCAGTCCGTCACGCCCGGGAGCGACCTCGCGCAAGAAGGCGGCGCACTCCTCCGTGAGGTCGTACACGGTCTGTGTGGAACCGGTCGTGATGCCGATTGTGCGGGAAGTGAAGGTGGTATCAGCCATGCCCCACATTCAAGCGGAATGTCGGCAAACCCCGCTGCCGCCCCATCCACGGGCGCCCGCGGCAACCACGGATCCGGGCGGTCGCCCGGTGCATGCCGGTCCTTCACAGCGGTCGCCCGCTGCGGCAGTATGAGGCGCCGGATGATCAGGCCGACAGCCGGGAGGAGAACATGCGCGTAGGGCTGTTCGTCACCTGCGTCAACGACACGCTCTACCCGCGCACGGGCCAGGCGGTCGTCACCCTGCTGGAACGGCTCGGAGTGCGGGTCGACTTCCCCATGGAGCAGAGCTGCTGCGGCCAGCCGCTCTTCAACACGGGCTACCGCCACGAGACCGAGCCGCTGATGCGCCGCTACGGCGCCGCCTTCCGCGACCATGACTATGTGGTCACCCCGTCGGGCTCCTGCGCCGCCATGGTCCGTGACAACTACCCCCGGCTCGCGGCGAAGGCCGCCGCCGAGGGGCGGGGCGACGAGCTGTCCGAAGTAGCGGCCGACGCGGTGGCCAAAACCTATGAGCTGACAGAATTCCTCGTGGATGTCCTCGGCGTGACGGACGTCGGCGCCTGCTTCCCGCATACCGTCACCTACCACCCCACCTGCCATGGGCTTCGGGTGCTGGGCCTCGGCGACCGCCCCCGACGCCTCCTGGAGCAGGTGAAGGGGCTCGAACTGCGGGAGTTGGCAGGAGCGGAGGAATGCTGTGGTTTCGGCGGCACCTTCGCGGTGAAGAACCCCGCCGTGTCCACTGCGATGGGCAGCGACAAGGCACGCGCCGCCACCGCGACCGGCGCGCAGGCCGTGTGCGCGGTCGACAACTCCTGTCTGATGCACATCGGCGGCATCCTCTCCCGTGAGGGTTCGGCCGTGCGTCCCATCCACATCGCGGAGATACTCGCCGGCGAGGAGGGCGACCTCCAGTGAGCAGCAGTCGCAGGAGTGGTCACGTGGGCAGTGCGACGGACAAGGCGTCGGACCGGGCCGACGATAGCCCCCTGAACCTGCCTCACCGCGCCGCCTACCTGGGCATGCCGGCCTTCCCCGAGGCCGCGGCCGTCTCGACCCGTGACAGCCGGCTGCGCTCCAATCTCCGCCACGCGACACACACCATCCGTGCCAAACGCGCCCAGGCGGTCGCGGAACTGGCCGACTGGGACCGGCTGCGCGGCGCCGGAGCCGCGATCAAGGACCGGACCTTGCGCCATCTCGACCACTACCTCGTGCAGTTGGAGGAGTCCGTGACCCGCGCGGGCGGCACGGTGCACTGGGCGGCCGACGCCGCGGAGGCGAACCGCATCGTCACGGAGCTGGTGCGGGCCACCGGTGAGACCGAAGTCGTGAAGGTCAAGTCGATGACCACCCAGGAGATCGGTCTCAACGAGGCTCTGGAACAGGCCGGGATCCACGCCTACGAGACCGACCTCGCCGAACTGATCGTCCAGCTCGGCGACGACCTCCCCTCGCATATTCTGGTCCCCGCGATCCACCGCAACCGCGGCGAGATCCGCGATATCTTCCGCGACCGCATGGCGGGCTGGGGACGCCCGGCCCCCGAGGGGCTGAGCGACCGGCCCGCCGATCTCGCCGAGGCGGCACGGGTGCATCTGCGGGAGAAGTTCCTGCGCGCCAAGGTCGGTGTCTCCGGGGCGAACTTCATGGTCGCCGAGACCGGCACCCTGGTGGTCGTCGAGTCCGAGGGCAACGGCCGGATGTGCCTGACCCTCCCGGAAACGCTGATCTCGGTCGTCGGTATCGAGAAGATCGTGCCGACGTGGCGGGATCTGGAGGTCTTCCTCCAGACTCTGCCCCGCTCCTCGACGGCAGAGCGGATGAACCCGTACACGTCGATGTGGACAGGCACCACCGACGGTGACGGTCCGCGCTCCTTCCACCTCGTGCTGCTCGACAACGGCCGCACGGACACCCTCGCGGACCAGGTCGGCCGCCAGGCGCTGCGCTGCATCCGCTGCTCGGCCTGCCTGAATGTCTGCCCCGTGTACGAGCGGGCCGGAGGCCATGCGTACGGCTCGCCGTACCCCGGCCCGATCGGTGCGATCCTCACTCCCCAGCTGCGCGGTCTCGCCTCCCCGCTGGAGGAGTCCCTTCCGTATGCCTCGTCGCTGTGCGGCGCCTGTTTCGAGGTGTGCCCGGTGGCCATCGACATTCCGGAGGTCCTGGTCCACCTTCGTGAACGGGTCGTGGAAGGAGGCACGGTGACCCTGCGCGGAACACGGACCGTCATCAAGCCGGCCAGGAAGCACCGGGCCGAGCGCGCCATGATGCGGGCCGCCCGCTGGACGTTCGACCACCCGGGTGCGCTGCGCCACGGCCAACGGCTCCTGTCCCGCACCCGTGGACTCCACCCCGGTCGGCTGCCGGGCCCGGGCCGGGCCTGGACGGACACCCGGGAGCTGCCCGACGTACCGGCTGAATCCTTCCGGGACTGGTGGGCCCGTACGCGAGGGGACACGACATGAGCACCGCCGCGAGCAGGGAACGGATCCTCGGACGTGTGCGGCGCGCGCTGGCGGACGTGCCGCGCGACGAGCTCCCGGAAGGTCATCCCGTGGCGCGCGACTATCTGTCCACGCACGGGCAGCGCACACCCACCGAGTCCGTCGATCTGCTCGCCCGGAACCTGACGGACTATCGCGCCCTCGTGCACCGCTCGGACGCGGCCGGTCTGCCCGCGCTCCTTTCGCGTCTGCTGGCCGCCCGGGGCGCACGGCGTGTGGTCGTGCCGACCGGGCTGCCGGACGGCTGGCTCGCCGAGGCACCGGTGGACTTCGTGACCGACTCCGCATCCGCCACGCTGTCGCCGGGCGAACTGGACGCGATCGACAGCGTCGTCACCGGTTGTGCGCTGGCCATCGCCGAGACCGGCACGGTCGTCCTCGACGCGGGCCCTGACCAGGGGCGCCGCAGCATCTCGCTCGTACCCGACCACCACCTGTGCGTGGTGCGGATCGCGGACCAGGTCGTGGACTCCGTGCCCCAGGCCCTGCTCCGCCTGGCGCCGGACCGTCCGCTGACCTGGATCTCGGGCCCTTCCGCGACCAGTGACATCGAGCTGGACCGGGTCGAGGGAGTCCACGGTCCGCGTACGTTGGAAGTGATCCTCGTGGCGGGAAATGCTCGGCCCGCCTCCGCGTACCCCTTCGACGTTCGGAGTTGACGCATGCGCGCACCACGCCCGGACCCCCGCGCCGCCGTCGTCACCGGTGCTTCCCCTGAGGTCTTCCAGATGAACAGGGAACCCGCCCGTAGCCCGCTCGTCCCCTTCACCGATGTGCGGTCCGCTCTCTCCTCCTCCGGGCCCGCCGAGTCGCCGTACTACCGCTCGCTCAACGGCGAGTGGCGCTTCGCCTGGTCCAGGAACCCGGCGGAACGTCCTGTGGACTTCTGGGACCCTGATTTCGACGACACCGGCTGGGACCGCATCGCGGTACCCGGCAACTGGGAGATGCAGGGCTACCCCGAGCCGACCTACTTCAACGTCCGCTACCCCTGGACGGGATACGAGCAGCCCACTCCCCCGCACGCGCCGACCGGCTTCAACCCGGTGGGTTCCTACCGGCGCACCTTCACCGTCCCCGACGAGTGGCACGGGCGCCGGATCCTGATCTCCTTCCAGGGCGTCAAGTCCGCGTTCTTCGTCTGGGTGAACGGCGAGCTCGTCGGCTACAGCGAGGACAGCTATTCCCCTGCCGAGTTCGACCTCAGCCCCTATCTGCGAACGGGCCGGGGCGAGGAGGAGAACACCCTGGCGGTCGAGGTCTACCGCTGGTCCAACGGCAGTTGGCTGGAGGACCAGGACATGATCGACCTGTCCGGGATCTTCCGCGATGTCCACCTCCTCTCCGTGCCCCAGGTCCATGTGCACGACCTCTTCGTCCGCACCGAACTCGACGGTGGCTTCCGCGACGCCGACCTGGTGGCACAGGTGACCCTGCGGGCCGGGTCGGCAGCCGCCCCGGCCTACCACCTCGTCCATGTCGGCCTGCACGACGCGGAGGGCGCCCTTGTCCTCTCCCGTACCGGCACCGCTCGGTTCGACGCCGCCACCGGGGAAGCGGTGGTCGAGGTCGGTGCCCACGTTCCACGGCCGTCGCTGTGGTCCGCCGAGGCGCCGAACCTCTATGACGTCACGGTCGAGCTGGCCGATACGGAGGGCCGCATTCTCGAAGTCCACCGCGCTCGCGTCGGTTTCCGTACCGTCTCCTGCGCGCGGGGCGAACTCACGATCAACGGCAAACCGCTCGTCTTCCGCGGGGTGAACCGGCACGAATCCGATCCGGATCACGGGCAGGCGGTCCCCCCGCACCGCATGGTGCAGGACATCCTCATCATGAAACAGCACAACATCAACGCCGTCCGTACCTCCCACTACCCCAATGATCCACGCTGGCTCGAGCTGTGCGACGCATACGGCCTCTATGTGATCGACGAGGCCAACCTGGAGACGCACGACGTACGGGAGACGGTGCCGACGAGCCGTCCCGAGTGGGCGGCCGCCTGCCTCGACCGGGTCCGCAGTCTCGTCGAGCGGGACAAGAACCACCCCTGCGTCGTGGTCTGGTCGCTGGGCAACGAAGCCGGCCGGGGCGACACCTTCCGGGCCATGGCCGACTGGGTGCACGACCGTGATCCGTCCCGTCCCGTGCACTACGAGGGCATGAACGAGGTCGCGGACATCGAGTCCCGGATGTATGCCACACCCGACGCCGTCGAGGCCTACGGGCGGTCCGGCGGAGCCAAGCCGTATATCTTGTGCGAGTACGCCCACTCGATGGGCAACAGCACGGGGAATCTCAAGGAGTACTGGGACGTCATCGACGCCCATCCCCTGCTGCACGGCGGGTTCATCTGGGACTTCGCCGATCAGGCCGTCCGACTCCCGCTCCCCGGGGATCTCGGGGGCAACTACCTTTCCTACGGCGGTGACTGGAAACCGGGGTACCCGTCGGACGGCAACTTCTGCTGCAACGGCCTCGTCGACGCCGACCGCGCCCCACGGCCCGCTCTTCAAGAGGTCAAGAAGGTCTATCAGCCGGTACGCATGTCCGCCGGGGATCTCGGCAACGGAGTCGTGCGGGTCGACAACCGTCAACTCTTCACCGACCTCCGGGGATACGAGCTGGTGTGGGAGGTCACCTGTGACGGGGTCCGGGTCCAGCACGGAACCCTTGCCCCGCCACAAGCGGGACCAGGTGAAACCGCCGCCGTGCAGCTTCCGTTGAAGCCACCGCAGCACTCGGCGCCCGGCGCCGAGTACTGGTTGAACGTCTCCTTCGCCCTCCACACCGCAACATCCTGGGCCGCGGCGGGCCATGTCGTCGCCGCCGAGCAATTCGCCCTGCCCTGGGGCACCCCGGCATCCTCCCCCGTCAGCCCGGTTCCCGTTCAGGGCCTCTCCGTCGCACGGACCGCGCAGACCATCACGGTCACGGGCCCGCAATTCGACCTGGTCCTGGACAGGTCCACCGGAACGCTCACCACCTACTGCCACGGCGGCCGACCACTCCTGTCCGGCGGACCCGTGCCCAACTTCTGGCGCGCGCCGACCGACAACGACATCGGGCGGGGCTTCCAGGTCATGTCGCGCACCTGGCGCGACGCGGGTGTCAATCGCACCGTCACCGGTGTCGAGGTCGCCCGGACCGCATCCGGAGAGGTTGTCCTCACCGTCACGGCGACCCTTCCGACGGCTCCCGCCGTGTCCCATTGGACGACCGTCTTCACCGTGCGCGGGGACGGCGAGGTCCACGTACGCCACACCCTGCTTCCCGGCCAGGACCTTCCGGACCTGCCGCTGGTGGGCGCCCTGTTGACCGTGCCGGCCGCCTATCGGGCGCTCAGCTGGTACGGGCGGGGGCCGCAGGAGAACTATCAGGACCGGTCCACCGGATCCTTCGTCGGTCGCTACGACCGCTTCTTGGACGCGCCCACCATGCCGTACGCCCGTCCGCAGGAGAGCGGCAATGTGACGGACGTCCGCAGTGTCTCGCTCACAGGGCCGGACGGAAGCGGGCTGACCGTGCTGGCCGAACCAGGGGGCGCAGCGGGGTGGTTGGAGATCAGCGCCCTGCCTTGGACACCCTTCGATGCGGACGGGCCCGGCCACCCGCACGAGCTCGAGCCACGCGGCGAGACATTCCTGGGTGTCAATCACCGGCAGATGGGAGTGGGCGGCAACGACTCCTGGGGGGCGGCGCCGCTGGAGCGCCATCTGCTGCATGCCGACCGCCAGTACAGCTACGCCTACCGGCTGCGGCCTGCCCCCTGAACGACTGTGGAACTCCCCGACGTGGAACTCCCCGACACTGTGCTGCTCTTCGAAGTCCATGAAGCGAGGCTATGCGCGGAGGGATCGGAGCATGACGGGCTGTCCACAGGGCCGGTCATATAATCCAAGCAAGGAGTCGAGTTGACGCTTCCCCTGCACGGCATCACCGTCGTCGCCCTCGAACAGGCCGTGGCCGCGCCCTTCGCCACCCGTCAGCTCGCGGATCTCGGCGCGCGCGTGATCAAGGTCGAGCGACCGGGCCGTGGAGATTTCGCCCGCGACTACGATCGCAGCGTCAAGGGACTCTCCGCCTATTTCGTCTGGGTCAATCGAGGCAAGGAGAGTCTTGTCCTCGATCTCAAGGCGGCCTCGGACCGCTCCTTGCTGGACCGCGTGCTCGCCGGCGCCGATGTCTTCATACAGAACCTCGGGCCCGGCGCCGCCGAGCGGCTCGGCTTCGGCAGCGGGGAGTTGCGCGCCCGGCACCCGCGCCTGATCACCTGCGATGTCTCCGGTTATGGCACCTCGGGGCCGTACCGGGACAAGAAAGCCTACGACCTGCTCGTGCAGTGCGAGACCGGACTGGTCTCGATCACCGGCGATCCCGACTCACCGGCCCGGCCCGGTATTTCCGTCGCTGACATCGCCGGTGGCATGTACGCCTATACGGGAATACTGAGCGCACTGTACGAACGCGAGCGCACCGGAGAGGGGTCGCAGCTGTCGGTCTCGCTCTTCGACGCGCTCGCGGAGTGGATGGGGCATCCGTATTTCACAGAGGCATACGACGGCCCGCCCGTCCCTCGGAGCGGCGCCCGGCACCCGACCATCTCCCCTTACGGTCACTACCGTTGCGGGGACGGTGCCCGGGTGTTTCTCAGTGTGCAGAACGACCGCGAGTGGGTGGCCTTATGCGAAGAGGTGCTCGGGCAGGCCGCATTGACCCGTGACCCCCGTTTCGCGGACAACCCCTTGCGGCAGGCGCACGACGACGAACTGACAGCCTTGATCGAGAAGCGGTTCCGCCCGCATACGGCGGATGAGATTCTTGCCCTCCTCGAAGTAGCGGGAATCGCCCATGCGCGGCTGCGGACAGTCGCCGAATTCACCGTTCACCCTCAGTTGACGGCGCGCGACAGGTGGCGCGGATTCGACTCGCCCGCAGGCCCGTTGCGCGGCCTGCTTCCGCCGGTCGAGGTGAGCGGCCGCGAGGCGGCGATGGGCGCGGTGCCGGTGCTCGGCGCCCATACGGCCGCGATCCGCGCGGAATTTCCGGAGCCCGGTACGCCTTAGCGATCGAGCGGGCGTTTCGCGGTCTCCGGAAGCACCAGATAGACGCAGGCGGAGATCAGGCACAGCCCAGCGACGTACCAAGGGAAGGCATCCGGATGACCCGACTGTTTGAACCAGGTGCCGACATAGGGTGCCGTGCCGCCGAAGAGCGCGACGGTCAGGGAATAGGGGAAGCCGATTCCGGCGGCCCGTACGCGTGCGGGGAACACCTCGGCGTTCACCGCCGCGGCCACGGAGGTGTATCCCGTGAGCAGCACCATCCCGGCGCACTGCACCAACAGCAGCGAGACGAAGGACCCGTCGATCGCGTGCAGCAGAGGAACCGCGAGAGCGGCGAATCCCAGCGCGAAGCCGATCAGCAAGGGTTTACGCCCCACGCGGTCCGACAGCAGGCCCCCGAGCGGCTGGAGTACGGCGAAGAAGGCAAGGGGGATTGTCCCTGCTAGCAGTGCGTCGCCTTTGCCGAAGTTGGCATTCACCTGGGCGTACGTCGGCAGGTAGGTGGTCCAGGTGTAGTAGGCAAGAGTGCCGCCCGCGGTGATTCCGCAGATCAGCAGGGACTGGCGAGGATAGCGGCGCACCCCTTCGAAGAGCGTGGGCCGCGCACCTGTCTGTCGTGCCGCCTCGCGCGTCTCGCGTGCTCCTTGACGGATCCAGAAACCGACGAGGCTGATGAGGGCCCCGAGGAGAAAAGGAACTCGCCAGCCCCAGTCTCCCATTTGCTTGTCCGTGAGAAGGTGGGCCAGGAGGGCTGCGCTTCCGGAGGCGAGGAGTTGCCCGATGGTCGTGGACACATATTGGAAGCTGGAGAACAGCCCTCTGCGACCCGGACCCGCCGATTCGATGAGGAAAGTCGTCGAGGCCGCGAATTCCCCGCCGACGGACAGTCCTTGGACCAGTCGGGCAATGACGAGTACCACAGGTGCGAGGACGCCCACGGAGGCGTAGGTAGGCGTGAGCGCTACCAACAGGCTGCCGCCTCCCATCAGCAGGATGGTGACGGTGAGCGCGGCCCGCCGACCGCGGCGGTCGGCGACGGCCCCCATCAGGAGCCCTCCGACCGGGCGCATGAAGAAGCCGACGGCGAAGACGGCGAAACTGGACAGCAGCGGCACCAGGGAGTTCCCGGAGCCCTTGGGGAAGACCTGGTCGGCGAAGTAGATCGCGAGGAATGAGTAGGCGTACCAGTCGTACCACTCGGCGGCATTGCCGACCGAGGCGGCGGCGAGTTGGCGGACGGAGGACGGGGAACGGGCACCCTTTGCCGTCGCCGGGTTCGGGGCATCGGCGGCTCCGCCACCGTCGACAGGAAGGGACTCGGATTGCGTCATGATCCATTGAATCCCCTCGGCACCAACCCCGCACACCCGTCCGAAGAGCCTTCTCTCAGGGTGACCCCGCCAGTGGTACGCATGGGCGTCGTACGCGGCGCAAGGGGCTGGGTGCCAAAGTCTTGGGACGGCAAGCTCTTCATCGGCAGCACACATCGAAGAGACAAGGGCCTTGACCATGGCAGTTCAGGAACAGCTTTCGGCGACGGCACCGGTCGCCGAGACTACGGCGCGACGCGACGCGGCACTGTCATGGTCCGCCGGATGGTCGGCTCCGGTGCAGCGGCCGAGTTCCGGATTCGAGGAGAACTGGGCGGAGTCGGGCTTCGCCCGGCAGTCGATACGCCAGACGGTGCGGGTAACCGGAAGCGGCACCGCTGTCCGGATCAGACTGTCGAACCGTTTCGGCAACCGGCCGTTGGTGGTGTCCGCGGTGAGCCTCGCACTGGCCGGCGAAGGTGCCGCAGTCCGCCCCGGGACAGTGCGGGAAGTGACCTTCGACGGCCTGACGGCAGTGACCGTCCCCGTGGGCGGGGAGGTAGTCACCGATGCGGTGGAGCTGACGGTGCAGCGATTCGATTCGCTGACCGTGACGCTGTACTTCGACTCTCCCACCGGTCCCGCGACCTTCCACGCACAGGCCTATGCGCACAGCTTCCGTGCCGCTGGAGACCGCACGACCGACGTCGAAGGCGATGGTTTCACGGAGCAGACCCATTCCTGGTACTACCTCTCCGACGTCGAGCTGTCGGGAGGCGAGGCGCAGCACGGCACGGTGGTCGCCTTCGGGGATTCCATCACCGATGGGTTCGGTTCCACTGTGGGGGCCAACTTCCGCTATCCCGACCGACTCGCCGAGCGGCTGTCCGCCGCCGGCAAGCCCTGGGCCGTCATCAACGCGGGCATCGGCGGCAATCTCGTCCTCCATGACTCGTCCTGGTACGGCGACCGGGCGGTGAGCCGCTTCGAGCGGGATGTGCTCGACAAGCCCGGCGTCCGATCGGTGATCATTTTCGCCGGCCTGAATGACATCGGCTTCAGCGAGGCCGACCTGGAGACGTACAAGCCCAACCCCGATGTGACGGTTTCGGAATTGATCGCCGCCTACCGCGGGTTGATAGCACAGGCTCATGGCCGTGGCATCAAGGTCATCGGAGCGACCATCCTCCCGTTCAAGGGCTCCGAGTACCACACCCCGCGAGCCGAGGCCAAGCGCATCGCGCTCAACGAGTGGATCCGTGTATCCGGTGAATACGATGCGGTGGCCGATTTCGACAAGGCGCTCGCTTCGCACGATGACCCTGAGGTGCTCCTTCCCGCCTACGACTGCGGCGACTTCAAGCACCCCAACGACGCGGGCTACCGGGCCATGGCGGCGGCCGTGGATCTCGACTCTCTGTGATCGGCCTGCTCGGCGCCGTCAGACGCTCGCCGTGAGGCGGGCGTCGCGGCGGACGAGTGCGGCGTAATGCCCGTCATCTGCGAGGAGTTCCTGATGGGTGCCGCGCTCGGCGATTCGGCCCCGGTCGAGGACGACGATCTGATCGGCGTCGCGGACAGTGGAGAGGCGGTGCGCGATGGTGATCGTCGTACGGCCCGCGGAGAGGGCGTCGATGGCTTGCTGCACCGCGTGCTCCGTGCGGGTGTCCAGGGCACTGGTGGCTTCGTCCAGGATAAGGACGGGCGGATCGCGCAGGATCGTGCGGGCGATGGCCAGACGCTGCTTCTCGCCTCCGGAGAAGCGGTAACCACGCTCCCCTACGAGGGTGTCGTAGCCGTCGGGCAGGGAAGCGATGTGCTCGTGGATCTGCGCGGTTCTGGCCGCCGCCTCGATCTCCTCGTCCGTGGCGTCCGGCTTGGCGAACCGCAGATTGTCGGCGACGGAGGCATGGAAGAGATACGTCTCTTGCGAGACCACGCCGACCGCGCGGGCGAGGGTGTCGAAATCGAGGTCACGGACGTCGACTCCGTCCAGAAGGACCCGGCCACCGACCACGTCGTACAGCCGGGGCACCAGATAGCTGAGGGTGCTCTTGCCCGACCCGGTCGGGCCGACGACGGCGAGGCTGCCACCGGCCGGAACGGCCAGCTCGATGCCGCTGAGCGCCTCTCTCGGTGGCTCGCCGGAGCCCTGCGCCTCGTAGGAGAACGTGACGTCCTCGAAGCGGACTTCACCACGCACCTTCTCCAGCCGCACGGGCTTCTCGGGCTCGACGATGTCCACCGGGAGGTCGAGGTATTCGAAGATCCGCTGGAAGAGAGCGAGGGAGGTCTGCATCTGCACACCGGTGGTGAGCAGGCTGACCGCGGGCCGGAACAGGGCCTGTTGGAGAGAGACGAAGGCGACCAGCGTGCCGAGGGAGATGGCCGGGCCGCCCGCTTGCAGCGCGATGCCGGCCGCCCAGTAGACGACGGCGGGCATGGCCGCCATGACGACGCCGATGGTGGACATCCTCCAGCGCCCGGCCATGTTCGCGCGGACCTCGAGCCCGACGAGCCGTTCGGACTCCTGGGAGAACGCCCGCGTGAGGGAGTCGGAGCGGCCCATCGTGCGGCCGAGGAGGATGCCGCTCACCGACAGCGACTCGGTGACCATGGCCGCCATGGCGGCCATCTGCTTCTGCCGCTGAGAGGTGATCTTCTTGCGCTCGCGGCCGACACGGCGGCTGATCCACACGAAGACCGGCAGCAGGAGCAGCGAGACCACGGTGAGGCGCCAGTCCAGGGCCAGCATCGCCACCACCGTGGCGACGACGCTGGTGAGATTGGAGACCAGCGAGGTGGCGGTCGAGGTCACGGTGGCCTGCATGCCGCCGATGTCGTTCGCGATACGGGACTGCACCTCACCGGTGCGGGTCCGGGTGAAGAAGGCGAGTGGCATGCGCTGGAGCCGGTCGTAGACCGAGGTGCGCAGGTCGTGCATCACCCGCTGGCCAACCGTGGTGGAGATCAGCGTCTGCGACACGCCGAGGACGCTGTTCACGACCGCGGCCGCGATCATGCCGAGCGCCAGCAGGCTGAGAAGGCCCGTGCGGCCTTGCGGAATGGCTACGTCGAGGACCTCGCGCAAGAGGAACGGCGAGGCGACCGAGACCAGCGAGGAGGCGGCGACGAGCAGCCCGACGAGGGCGAGTCTGCCGCGATAGGGGTGGAAGAGCCGGAGGATCCTGCGCACCTGCGCGGGTTGTTCCGGATCTGCGGGCGGGGGTGTCCAGTCGGATTCGTCGTGACGCATGGGCTCCTAGTTCTCTGATCGCGAAGAGTGTGCGGAAGAGAGGCATGGGCGGGACCGGCGGTGCGTCGGCCCGCGGGGTCGGCGATGGAGATCCGACCGCGTAGCGAGCATAGCTCACTGTTACCTATACTCACAATGCACTGGGTCCTGTAATCTGGGGATCATGACCGCCCCCGATTCGTCCGGCCAGCTCGCCGAACAGCTGCTGCGCCTCACCCGCAGGCTCCACCGGGCGCAGAAGCTCTATCTGGACCCGGTCGGCATCACACCCGCCCAGGCCCGGCTGCTCCGCACCGTCGCGCACTACGAGGAGCCGCCCCGCATGGCGGACCTCGCCCAGCGGCTCGAGGTCGTCCCACGCGCCGTGACCACGCTGGTCGACGCCCTGGAGGAGAACGACTCGGTGCGCCGGGTCCCGGACCCCACCAACCGGCGCGTCATCCGGATCGAGCTCACCGATCACGGCCGCTCCACCCTGCGCGCACTGCGGGCCGCGCGGCGGGCCGCCGTCGAGGACATCCTCGCCCCGCTCTCCACCGACCAGCGCGAGCTGCTCGGCAGTCTGCTGACCGAGCTGTTGAACAGCCCGGACCAGCGCTGCTGACGAAGGAGCGGGCCGCCGGGCGGAGAGCTCCGGGGGCGGCGATCCCCGGAGCCCGTCCGACCGCGCCGTTCAGCAGCGCCGCCGGTCCTCCGTCAGCTCGCCCTGGGCCGTCGCCAGCATCCGGTCGTAGCAACTGCCGGGGCCGTCGAGGCGGTACCGCTCACGCGAGACACCGGTCGCGTGCCGCTGCTCCCGTGGCACGTTCTGGTTGTACGCGGCATCGCCCTTGTAGGTGTCGTCGAAGCTCGACCAGTCGAGGCGCCGGCCCGCACGCAGAGTGACGCTGTCCGACCGGTCCCCCATCGTCATCACGGTCCGCAGACGGTCTGCCGTAGAAACCGTCGTCTCCCCGTCCATGGTGTACGTCCGGTGAGTGCGGGTGACAGCGGCGGGGCCACGGCCTGTGACAGTGACCGTCTCGTCGTCGTTCCAGCGCGCCTGGAGTGCGTCCGTCGTCTCGTTCTCGTTCCAGCGGTGGTCGGAGTTGCCCGTAATGTTCCGTGTGACGGTCGTCGTCAC
This sequence comes from Streptomyces blastmyceticus, assembly GCF_039521185.1. NCBI lineage: Bacteria > Bacillati > Actinomycetota > Actinomycetes > Kitasatosporales > Streptomycetaceae > Streptomyces > Streptomyces blastmyceticus. Next base: position 311,309 of record NZ_BAAABW010000026.1, read on the forward strand.
ACGGCCGTGCGAGGTGTCGAGATAGCCCGCGACGGTCAGGGAATGTCCGCCGTCGGCTCGCAAGTGACGCTCGGTGCCGGGTTCGTAGGCGGTGGTGTTGCGGGGGGCACCCGCATCATGAGTGGTCAACGCGCCGGTGAGGTCGGACGACTTGGCGTCCTGCCAGACCAGGATGTTGGTGGGCGTGCTCCAGCCGCTCTGTCCCTCGGGCAGTCCCGCGACGGAGACCGTGATGCGGTGCGGCTTGCCGTCGTTCAGCTGCCCGGCGAAGGGCGTGAGGTCGTATTCGATCGGCCGCACATCGAAGGCGCGCGGACCTGGTACGACATACCACAAGAAGGGGTTCGACCAGCCTCCGGTCCATACGGTCGGGAACGGCGCGGCGATTCCCGCCAGGCGGCCGTCCACCGCGACCTGGACCTCGCGATAGGGGCCGTCCTTGGCCTTGCACGAGTACGGCGCCGAGTCGGGCACGGTGAGATACCAGAACTCCTCACAGCCGCCACCCGAGCCCGTCGCATAGACCTCGGCCACGATCTTCTCGCTGTTGCGCGGCGTGGTCAGTTGGCCTTCGTAGGCCGCGCCCACGCTGTGGGCCCCGTCCAGGGTGAGGACCTTGTCCGGGGTGGACGCCGCTTTCACCGGTCCTTCGGCAGCGTAGAACGTCAGCGTCACCTTGACCTTGATGACGCCGGTGTACGTACCGTCCACGGTGTTGCCGATGAGCATCTCGACAGGCTGCTCGCCACGCAGCGTGGCGGCGTAGCGGGTGACGTCCTTTTCCACGTTCCAGGTGATGCCCTTCGGGGACGGCTCGGGAGTGGACGTGCGCAGCACTTCGACGCCACCGATGTGCAGGTAGCCCAGGCGGTCGAATTGCCGCCCGGCGACGGCCCCTTCGAGCCGCAGGACCACCTTGTTCCAATGGTCGCCGCAGCGCTTGGGCGGTATGTACGTGCTCCGGTAGGGCGTGTAGTCGCGGAACTCCGTGTCGGCGACGGTCACCCTGCAGGACCTGGTGTCCGGGGTGGGTATCGGCGGGGCGGCTGTGACCGGGTCGTGCCAGGTGGTGCCGAACTCGGCCGGCGGCGCCGCGGCCGTCGCCGGGCTCACGCCCAGCAACAGTCCGGTGACCGCGGCACACAGCGAGAGAAGCAGTCGTCTCATGGGGCAGGAGTGAAGCGCGTCATGGAGCGGCGCGCCAGAGCCCCTTTGGCCTGATGCGTCGCTCCTGCGGGAAAACCAGTTGAATGTGGCACTCCGGTGGCGCGAACCTTTCAGCGCTCCCACCCTCCACTCGAACTCGGGATGTCATGCAGATTCGCGATCTCCCCTATCCCGATCCCGGTCGGCCCGATGTGCGTTCCGGTCCGCGCCTGCTGCTCTGGCTGGGGCGGAACCAACTGGCGGGCCAGATCAAGGCCATGCTGTGGGGCACCCTGCACATGGCGTCCGTGGCCGTGCTGCCGGTGACCTTGGGCGTCGCCGTGCAGGCGGTCGTCGACCGGTCGGGCATACGGCTGGCTCTGGCGGGTGGCCTGATGGTGCTGCTCGGCACTCTCATCGCTGTGGGCGACACGATGCTGCACCGTACGGCCATCACCAACTGGATCACGGCAGCGGCCCGGGTGCAGCAGCTCCTGGCCCGGAAGACGGCCGAGTTGGGAGCCACTCTGACCCGGCGGGTCGCAGCGGGTGAGGTGGTCGCCGTCTCGACCGGTGACGTCGAGAAGATCGGCTGGTTCGTGGAGGCGCTGTCGCGCTTCGCCTCGGCCGCGCTCACCACTGTGGCGGTGTGCGTGGCCCTGGTGATCTACCAGCCCGCGCTGGGCGTCGTGGTCGCGGTCGGCGTGCCCGTCCTGGTGCTGGCCGTGCTGCCGCTGCTGCCTCGTGCGACGAAGCGGGCGGACGAGCAGCGCGAGAAGGCGGGCCGGGCGACGGAGTTGGCCTCGGACACGGTGGCCGGGCTGCGGGTACTGCGGGGCATCGGCGGCGAGGAGCTCTTCCTGGCCCGCTATCGGCGCGCGTCGCAGGAGGTCCGCAAGGCAGCCGTGCACAGCGCCCGGATGTGGGCGCTGATCGCCGCTGTCCAGGTGGCGCTGCCGGGGCTGCTGCTGATCGCGGTGGTCTGGTACGGCGTCGGGCTGGTCCAGGACGGCCGCATCGGCGTCGGCGAGCTGGTCACCGTCTACGGCACGGTCACCTTCCTGCTCTTCCCGCTGCGTCAGTTCGAGGAGATCGCCATGGCGTACTCCTTCTCCCGTCCGTCCGCGGCGCGCGCGGCGAAGGTACTCGCGCTGCGGCGCACCGTACCGACATCGGACGACGGGTACCACGGCCCGGCGCCGGCGGGCGACCTCCACGACCCGGCGAGCGGCGTGCTCGCACCGGCCGGCCTGCTGACCGCGGTGGTCTGCGGGGACCCGGATGCCGCCGGAAGGCTGGCCGACCGGCTGGGCGGGCACGCGGCGGGCGACAGCACCGGTGTGGCTTCGGCCCGGCTCGGTGACGTGGCGCTGGACGAGCTCCCGCTGGACGCGGCCCGTGCCGCCGTCCTCGTCCAGGACAAGGACCCGGTGCTGCTGTCGGGCACGCTCGCGGAGCTGCTGGACGTGCCTGCCTCGGGGGCCGTCGGCACCGACGCGGCACTGGCCGCGGCGCAGTGCGGTGATGTGCTGACCGCGCTGGCGCAGGCATCGGCGGACGATTCCGGTGATCCGATGCGGACGCGGATCACCGAGCGCGGCCGTTCGCTCTCGGGCGGGCAGCGCCAGCGGCTGGCCCTGGCACGGTCGCTGGTGACCGATCCGCAGGTGCTGGTGCTCGACGAGCCGACCTCGGCTGTGGATTCGCACACGGAGGCGCGGATCGCGGACGGGCTGAAGGCCCTGCGGACGGGCCGTACCACCGTGGTGTTCTCCTCCAGTCCGCTGCTGCTCGACCGGGCGGACCGCGTGGTGTTCGTGCAACAGGGCTCCGTCGCGGCCGAGGGCACGCACCGTGAGCTGCTGCGCGAGGCCGGCTATCGCGCTGTCGTCACACGGGAGACAGACGCGGAGAGCCACACGGAGAAGGCCGCGGTGACCGCGGCACTGGAGTCGGAGCTCACCGAGCTCAAGAAGATCGAACACATCGAGGAGTCGGCATGATCGGCGTGGCGCTACCGGCGCACGACCCGGCGGCACCGGAGTCGGCGACCACCTTGCCCGTGGCCTCACCGTCGACCGTGCGGGCCTACGTGCGCGGGCTGTTCCGCCGGCACCGGAAGGCCTTCGTCCTGTTGGTGACGGTGAACGCGCTGGCCGTGACCGCGTCCATGGTCGGCCCGTATCTGCTCGGCGGTCTGGTCGAGGAGCTGTCCTCGGGCGCGCGTGACCTTCATCTGGGGCGCACGATCTCGCTGTTCGCCGTCGCTCTGGCCGCGCAGACCCTGTTCGTACGGTTGGTGCGGCTGCGCGGGTCGGTGCTCGGCGAGGAGATGCTGGCGGATCTGCGCGAGGACTTCCTCGTCCGGTCGGTGGCGCTGCCTCCCGGCGTTCTGGAGCGCGCGGGTACGGGCGATCTGCTGTCCCGCATCACCACGGACATCGACCGGCTGGCGAACGCCATGCGGGAGGCCGTGCCGCAGCTGGCGATCGGCTTCGTATGGGTGGGACTGCTGCTGGGCGCGCTGACGTTGACGGCGCCGCCGCTGGCCCTGTGCGTGCTGGTCGCGCTGCCGGTGCTGGTGGCGGGCTGCCGTTGGTACTTCCGGCGGGCGCCGAGCGCCTACCGGTCCGAGGCCGCGGGGTACGCGGCGGTCGCCGCGTCGCTGACGGAGACCGTGGACGCGGGTCGGACCGTCGAGGCGCACCGGCTGGGCGCGCGCCGGGTCGCGCTGTCCGACCGGCGGATCTCGGAGTGGACGCAGTGGGAGCGCTACACACTGTGGCTGCGCTCGGTGCTGTTTCCAGTGATCAATGTGACGCACACGCTGGTGTTCGGCTCGGTGCTGATCATCGGTGGTGTCTTCGTCCTCCAGGGGTGGGTCTCGGTCGGTCAGCTGACAACCGGCGCGCTCTTCGCGCAGATGCTCATCGATCCGATCGGGCTGATCCTGCGCTGGTACGACGAGCTCCAGGTCGCTCAGGTATCGCTGGCCCGGCTGGTGGGGGTCCGTGAGATCGAACCCGACGACGGGGGCGGGAGCACGGAGCCGAAGGGCCGGCACGTACGAGCGGACGAGGTCAGGTTCGGGTACCGGGCGGGCAGCGATGTGCTGCACGGGGTGTCCCTGGAGGTCAGGCCGGGCAGCCGGGTGGCGCTCGTCGGGCCGTCCGGGGCGGGCAAGTCGACGCTGGGGCGGCTGCTGGCGGGGATCTACGCCCCGCGCTCCGGTGCGGTGACGCTCGGTGGCGCCGAGCTGTCGCGGATGCCCGTGGAGCGCGTGCGGCGGCATGTGGCCCTGGTCAATCAGGAGCATCACGTCTTCGTCGGCTCGCTGCGCGACAATCTGCTGCTCGCCCGTACGACCGCCGAGGACGACGAGCTCTGGGCCGCGCTCGGCGCCGTGGACGCGGACGCCTGGGTGCGTGCGCTGGATCAGGGACTCGACACGGAGGTCGGGTCTGGCGCGCTCTCGCTCACCCCCGCCCAGGCCCAGCAGATCGCGCTGGCCAGGCTCGTCCTCGCCGACCCGCACACCCTGGTGCTGGACGAGGCGACGTCGCTGCTGGACCCGCGAGCGGCACGGCACCTGGAGCGCTCGCTGGCGAGGGTGCTGGAGGGGCGTACGGTCGTGGCGATCGCCCACCGGCTGCACACCGCCCATGACGCGGATGTGATCGCGGTCGCGGAGGAGGGCCGCATCACCGAGCTGGGCAGCCACGACGAGCTGGTCGCGGCGGACGGCGCGTACGCGGCGCTGTGGCGTTCCTGGCACCGGTAGTCCGGTGGCGGGCCGGGCCCCGGAAGATCAGATCAGCTCCAGGGCGCCGAGCCCGCTCGCTCCTCCGAGCAGGACGAACACCGGCATCAAGACCTTCAGCTCCACCCAGCTGCCCGCCCGGAAGCGCAGGGACTTCGGCGGACCCACCGGATACCAGCGCTTGCGGCCGATCGGTATGGGCCACAGGATCGGGCAGCCGGAGACGGTCAGCGCGTCGCCGATGTCGTGCACGAGCGCGCCGAGGACGATGGGCAGACCCAGCCAGATGTACTCCTGGCCCGGGTCGCCGAACAGCCAGTCGGAGCCGTTGCCCGGCTGGTTCAGGACCCCGGCCAGTATCCAGGCGCTGGTGGCCCCGAGCAGCCACACCAGGACGTCGCTGGACGTCCGGGCCATTCGCCACAGAAGCCCCTCGACGGCGAGCACGAGGTGGACGAAGAGGATGCCCAGCACCGCCCAGCGGCCGCCGGTCACCGCGAGCAGAGAGGCCCCGGCCCCTATCAGGACCGCCCACAGCCAGGTGTGGGTGAGGGTGCGGTGGCCGCCGTTGCGGCGCGGGTCGCCATGGCTCCGGGTGGCCTTGTAGACGGAGTGCGACAGCTTGTCGATGATCTCGCACAGGGAACGGGAGATCGGGCCGAAGGCCCGCGATATGGTCGCCGACTTGTGGTCGAGGTCCGGGGCGAGTGCCGCACCGGCGCAGATCAGGGCGCCGACGACCAGCACCGGCCACGGCATCGGGTGACCGGCGGCGGCGACCGCGGCCCCCACACCCAGCCAGGCAGCGGCGCCCGAGAGCGAGTGCGCCGGTCCCATCATGGTCGTTTCACCCCTTTTGTTGGCCGACGTCTCGCGTTTCTGACGCCAGGTCGGCGACTCAGCGTAGCGTCCGATGATCATCGTCCGACCGCCTGGTTCTCTGATACGCCCCTGGGCCAGGCAGTATGGAGGCGTGACCCTTATCGATCAGATGCCGAGCCATGCCGACCCCGATGCCCTCTTCGAAGCTTTTTCGACCTGGGCCGAGGAGCGGGGTATCACGCTGTACCCCGCCCAGGAGGAGGCACTGATCGAGGTGGTCTCCGGCGCGAACGTGATCCTCTCGACGCCGACCGGCTCGGGGAAGAGCCTCGTCGCCGCCGGAGCGCACTTCGCCGCGCTCGCCAACGACCAGGTGACCTTCTACACCGCGCCCATCAAGGCGCTGGTCTCGGAGAAGTTCTTCGATCTGTGCAAGATCTTCGGCACGGAGAACGTCGGCATGCTCACGGGTGACGCGTCGGTCAACGCGGACGCGCCCATCATCTGCTGCACGGCCGAGGTCCTCGCCTCCATCGCACTGCGGGACGGCAAGCACGCAGACATCGGCCAGGTCGTCATGGACGAGTTCCACTTCTACGCCGAACCGGACCGGGGCTGGGCCTGGCAGATCCCCCTGCTCGAACTGCCGCAGGCCCAGTTCATCCTGATGTCCGCGACGCTGGGTGACGTCTCCCGGTTCGAGGAGGACCTGACCCGGCGCACGGGGCGGCCCACCACCGTGGTCCGGTCGGCGACCCGTCCCGTTCCGCTGTCCTACGAATACCGCGCGACGCCGCTGACCGAGACCCTGACCGAGCTGCTGCAGACACATCAGGCGCCGGTGTACATCGTCCACTTCACCCAGGCGGCCGCCGTCGAGAGGGCGCAGGCGCTGATGAGCATCAACATGTGCTCGCGCGAGGAGAAGGACGAGATCGCCAAGCTGATCGGCAACTTCCGCTTCACCACCAAGTTCGGCCGGAACCTCTCGCGCTACGTCCGCCACGGCATCGGCGTCCACCACGCCGGCATGCTGCCCAAGTACCGCAGGCTCGTGGAGCGGCTGGCACAGGCGGGTCTGCTGAAGGTCATCTGCGGTACGGACACGCTGGGCGTCGGGGTCAACGTGCCCATCCGCACCGTGCTGTTCACCGCGCTCACGAAGTACGACGGCCAGCGGGTGCGGACGCTGCGCGCCCGGGAGTTCCACCAGATCGCCGGGCGGGCCGGCCGGGCCGGGTTCGACACGGCGGGCTTCGTCGTCGCCCAGGCGCCCGAGCACGTCGTGGAGAACGAGAAGGCTCTGGCGAAGGCGGGCGACGACCCCAAGAAGCGCCGCAAGGTGGTCCGCAAGAAGGCTCCCGAGGGCTTCGTCAACTGGGGCGAGAACACCTTCGAGAAGCTCATCGCCTCCGAGCCGGAACAGCTCACCTCCCGCTTCCGGGTCACCCACGCGATGCTGCTGGCGGTCATCGCACGACCGGGCAATGCCTTCGAGGCGATGCGCAGCCTGCTGGAGGACAACCACGAGCCGCGCAGGAACCAGCTCCGGCACATCCGCCGCGCCATCGCCATCTACCGCTCGCTGCTGGACGGCGGCGTGGTGGAGCAGCTCGACAAGCCCGACGCCGAGGGCAGGATCGTGCGACTGACGGTCGACCTCCAGTCCGACTTCGCGCTCAACCAGCCGCTGTCGACCTTCGCGCTCGCCTCCTTCGAGCTCCTCGACCCGGAGTCCCCGTCCTACGCCCTGGACATGGTCTCGGTGGTCGAGTCGACGCTGGACGACCCGCGACAGATCCTGGCCGCCCAGCAGAACAAGGCACGGGGCGAGGCCGTGGCGGCGATGAAGGCGGACGGCGTCGAGTACGAGGACCGCATGGAGCGCCTCATGGACGTCACCTACCCCAAGCCCCTGGAGGAGGTGCTCTCCCACGCCTACGACGTCTACCGCAAGAGCCACCCCTGGGTCGGCGACCACCCGCTGTCCCCGAAGTCGGTCATCCGCGACATGTACGAGCGGGCCATGACCTTCACGGAGTTCACCTCCCACTACGACCTCGCGCGGACCGAGGGCATCGTGCTGCGCTACCTCGCGGGGGCGTACAAGGCGCTGGACCACACCGTTCCCGACGACCTGAAGTCCGACGACTTCGAGGACCTGATCGCCTGGCTCGGTGAGATGGTCCGGCAGGTCGACTCCAGCCTGCTGGACGAGTGGGAGCAGCTGGCCAACCCCGAGAACGAGACGGCGGAGGAGGCACAGGAGCGCGCCGACCAGGTCAAGCCCGTCACCTCCAATGCCCGCGCCTTCCGGGTGCTGGTGCGCAACGCGCTGTTCCGCCGGGTCGAGCTCGCCGCGCTCGACAAGGTCGGCGAGCTCGGCGAGATGGACGCCGAAGCCGGGTGGGACGAGGACCGCTGGGCCGATGCCATGGACGCGTACTGGGACGAGTACGAGGAGCTGGGCACCGGCCCCGACGCCCGGGGGCCGAAGCTGCTGCGCATCGAGGAGAAGCCCGAGGACGGTCTGTGGCGGGTCCGGCAGACCTTCGCCGACCCGAACGGCGACCACGACTGGGGCATCTCCGCCGAGGTGGATCTCGCGGCTTCCGACGAGGAAGGCCGCGCGGTGGTGCGCGTCATGGACGTGGGTCAGCTGTAGCCTCCGAGGCGCCGCCCGCGAGCGCCGCGCCAGCAGAGGAGTAGCGATGACCAGTCCCACCGACCGTCTGGTGGGTCTGCTCGACCTGGAGCAGATCGACCTGAACATCTTCCGGGGCCGCAGCCCGGACGAATCCCTCCAGCGGGTGTTCGGCGGACAGGTCGCCGGGCAGGCGCTGGTCGCGGCCGGGCGGACCACCGACGGTGGCCGCCCGGTCCACTCGCTGCACGCGTACTTCCTGCGCCCGGGTCGGCCGGGCGTGCCGATCGTGTACCAGGTGGAGCGGGTCCGCGACGGGCGGTCCTTCACCACACGCCGCGTGGTGGCCGTCCAGCAGGGCCGTACGATCTTCAATCTCACCGCTTCCTTCCATCAGCCCGAGCCGGGTTTCGAACATCAGGTGACGATGCCCGAGGTGCCGGATCCGGAGGCTCTGCCACGGCTCGCCGACGAGATCCGTGAACACCTCGGCGGCGAGCTGCCGAACGCCCTGCGGCACATGGAGCGCCGACTCGCCTTCGACATCCGCTATGTGGACCGACTGCGCTGGACGGCGCGGGATCTGGCCGACGCGGAACCGCGCAGCGCGGTGTGGATGCGCGCCCTGGGGCCGCTCGGCGACGATCCGCTCGTGCACACCTGCGCCCTCACCTATGCCAGCGACATGACGCTCCTCGACGCGGTGCGCATCCCGGTGGAGCCGCTGTGGGGACCGCGCGGTTTCGACCTGGCGTCGTTGGATCACGCCATGTGGTTCCACCGGCCCATCCGCGCCGACGAGTGGTTTCTCTATCAGCAGGAATCGCCCATCGCCACCGGGGCCAGGGGTCTGGCACGCGGCCAGATCTTCGACCGCGAGGGCAGACTTCTGGTGTCCGTGATGCAGGAAGGTCTGTTCCGCAAGGTGCCTTGAGCGGTGTCAGTCGCGGGCGGGCTCCATGCTTCCCCGTCGCAGCCTTCTCCACAGCGCGCGGAGCCCCGACGGTTTCGCCTGTCGCCCCGCCGGTGTTACGTCGGCCCCGTTCGCGAGTGGCCCTGCGGTGGTGACCGTGGGCTCCGTTGTCGCCCGGGTGGGGGCAGTCGGTGTCTCGTCGATCCGCGGCCCCTCCGGTCTCGGCGCTTCCCGGATCGCGCGGGCTTCGGCGAGCGCGATGGTGAGCCTGCGCCGGTGCCGCTCGATCTCGTCCGGTTCCTCGGCCAGGGTCACTCTGTCGATGACCTCGCGACCGGCCGCGGCGTTCGGGCGCCCGTGGGCGAGCTCCGGGCGCATCGTGCTCACGTAGGCGCGTTCATAGGGGTCGGGGACAGCATCGGCCAACTGCTCGGGGCCGAGCACCGATGCCATGACCGCGGCCCGTTCCCATGGGCCCTCGGCCAGGGCCAGCAGTTGGTCGATCCGTCGGGCGCGCCAGGTTCGGGCCCGCCTGTCCTGCCGCTCCGCCAGGGCCGTGCGCAATGCCGGAGGGGTGCGGCCGGTGAGCAGCTCAGGGTTCGCGTCGGCGAACTCCACGAGATCGGCCGCGAGATAGTGCCAGACCACCGCGCGATATCTGTTGACGTAGAACCTCACGGGCGCGAAGCAGCCTGCTCTCGCGAGGCGCCCGAACCGGGCCGGGCTGATGCCCATCAGCTCGGCGCCCTCGGCGGTGCCGACCACCCACACCCGGGTGCGGAGCGTGTCGGGGAACCCGGACCCGGCCGTATGCCTCTCGATCTCGTCACGTGGGACCCGTCGTCGCCCGCCGGGCCCGGACGCGACGGTCCGTACGTGGCCCAGCTGCACGGCCAGTTCGAACTCACGCGGCTTGAGCTCCAGCTCCCTGGCCGCCCGCCCGAACGGGACCCCGGCCGTCGCCGTGCCCGGCTCCTGGCATTGCTGCACCGTCATGACACCCTCCCCGCCACGGATCAATCACTGACAGTGACGACTGTAGCGGCGGAGTGCGACACCGCGTTCACCCTGTGGATAACTTCGGTCAGGGCTTGCGGTCGGCCTCTCCGCGAGGAGCGTCCTGCTGCCGCGTCTCCACGCTCAGGTGCTCGCCGACGCGGTTGACCAAGAGGGTCATCTCATAGGCGACATGGCCGATATCGGCCTCGGGTCCGCCGAGGACACAGAGGCAACTCCCGTCGCCCGCGGCCGTCACGAAGAGGACGCCTTCGTCGAATTCGACCATCGTCTGTCGCACCCGGCCCGCCCGGAATTGCCGGGCCGTCCCCTTGGCCAGGCTGTGCAGTCCGGAGGCGACCGCGGCCAAGTGCTCGGCTTCCTCCCTTTCGAGAGTCGCGCTCGCGCCCGTCACCAGCCCGTCGTTGGACAGCACCAATGCGTGGCGTATGTGTTCGACGCGCTCGGTCAGGTCGTCCAGCATCCAGTCGAGCCCCTTGCTGAGTGCCATGCCCCGCCTCCCCGTTCCGCCGTTCCCCGTAACTGCCGTGCCAGCCTCGCTCACCTGCGGGCTGTCAGCAACCCGCCCGGCCTGTCGGCACACGTCTGTGCGCCAGTTGGCACAAGATGGGGACATGGCACAGAAAATGAACAAGGACGAGTGGCACGCCTTTCTTTCCATGGGTACCCGCACCGGAAAACTTTCGACGGTTCGCGCTGACGGAAGCCCGCACATCGCGCCCATCTGGTTTGTGCTCGATGGGGACGACCTGGTCTTCAACACCGGCGAAAACACGGTCAAGGGCCGCAACCTCGCTCGCGACGGCCGGATCGCGCTCTGCGTGGACGACGACCGGCCCCCGTTCTCGTTCGTCACCGTGCAAGGGCGCGCCGAGTTGAGCGATGACCTCGATGAGGTACGCACCTGGGCGACCAGAATCGCCGCGCGCTATATGGGCGACGAACGCGCGGAGGAGTACGGGGCGCGCAATGGCGTGCCTGGTGAGTTGGTGGTCCGCGTCCGGATCGACAAGGTCGTGGCCCTGGCCTCGGTGGCCGACTAGAGATCGCCCGACGGTCTCGGCCCGACCGGTCCGCAACGGCGCCCCCACCCCGAAGGGGCGCCGGACCGGGGCGGAGTTACGACGTCGGGGCGGGCTGCCCCGCGATCGCCGCGACGAAGGCCGCGGGGTTGTCGAACATGATGTTGTGCCCGGCGCCGGCCACGGTCACCACGTCCACTCCGGAGGCGGCCAGTTCGGCACACCCCTGCAGGGCACCGCTCAACTCCCCCATCAGATAGGTGCGCGGAATGGTCAGGTCCATCAGCTGGCGGCGCATTGTGGGGTCGGTGCCGCGGATCAGCCCGGCCGCGGAACGGTGCAGGGCCGTCGGGTCCGCCAACCGCATCGTCGCCCGCCAGATGTGGCCGACCCGTTCCAGCGTCTCCGTGAAGCCCCCGCCCCGCACGAAGTCCCTCTCCGTATAGGACGCGATGCCACTGCTCCCGGCCGTCCGGGGCGGGTTCGGGTCGAGGTTCGCCTCGGCCAGGACGAGGCGCGAGGCCAGGTCCGGGCGCCGGGTCGCAAGCACGATGGCGACCGCCCCGCCCATGCTGTGGCCGATAACCTCGGCGCCCGCGGCGCCGGCCGCATCCAGGACCGCGGCGAGCGCATCGGCGTGCTCTTCAAGGCCATAGCCGAACGCGGCGGGACGGTCGCTGATGCCGTGCCCCGGCAGGTCGACGAAGAGGGAACGGCGGCCCGCGAGCGTCGCGTCTGCGGCGATGTGAGCGTGGTACACGGACGAAGCCGACCCCAGGCCGTGGACATAGACGCGTGCGGGCCCACGCCCTTCCGCCTCCGTCCAGCGTATCTGGGCACCTTCTGTTCCGAATTCTGCCTGCCGCATGCCTTCTCCCCCGCTGAACCCACCAGTAACTCCGAGGAGTCTAGTGAGTCCCGCGCCGGAAGTCGGCGGCTGTGGGAGGCAGGTGGCTCACTCCGTGGTGTCCGGGGTGGGGCGGCCGTGAGGGACTGGGCATGTGGGGGTCTTCGCACCGGCCCGGGATTGGGGGAATGTGCCGAGCGCGGCGATGTCGTAGCCGTTCGGGTAGCCCTTGATCTCGGGGTTCTGACGGACGTAGTGGGGAGTCCGGCGGGGAGGGAGCAGGCGTACGGCCTTCGCCCGGGCGCGCAGGGCGCCGTGTGCCAGCGCGCGGGCGGCGGGGTGCGGCCGCTCGTAGCGGAACGCGCGCAGGAGGGGGTCGTCCAGCAGGGCCAGGCTCGCGCCACGCACCAGCGGGGCGAGGCTGCGCGGATACCAGGACGCCATCAGATCGAGGGTGGCGTCCGCGACTCTCCGCCCGCCTTCGTCCCAGCCGAAATGGGCGTCCTCGTAGTCGTCGAGGTAGTGCTGGAAGTCGGCGTACGACCGGGGGATGTCCTGGATGCCCATGTGCCGGCCGAGGGTGCGGTAGTACGCGGCCAGCGCATGCCGCTCGTGCTCGGAGAGGCGACGCCAGCCGTATGTGTCGATCCACCTTCCGGGGATGACGACGAAGGTGCTCAGGACGTAGCGCATGTCGTCATTGCTGATGTCGTAGCCGCGGTGCATCTGATTGATACGGCGGATTGCCGACCGGCCGCTCTCGTGGTCGAAGCCGTGCTCGACGACCGCGTCCAGCAGCAGCGCCGTGTCGTCATAGCGCTTCTGCGTGCGGTCGGGGAACTCTCCGGTCGCGCCGAGGAGGCGGCCGATGCTGGGCACTGCGTAGGTCCTGTAGAGCGCGAGCTCGAGTGCGCGTGTCATGTCCCAGGGGAACTCCATGGTCGCGGTGATCCGGTAGATCCGCAGGAAGTCCTTCTCCGGATCGAGCCGCCGGATCTCCTTGAGCCAGTCAAAACGCTTCACTCGGCAGTCGCCCCTTCGTTCGTCGGAGGTTCAACTCTACGGGCGCCGGGCACACTTGAACGACCACAGGGCAATCGGCTCACGGGGGCAGGTGACCGACGTGTTCGACAGGCTCCGCAAGCGTATCGAAGAGGCCTGGCAGCCGCCGGCGCCACAGCCGTCGCCCCCGACCACCGGACGCCGGAGCAATCTCTTCGAAGCGGCGGCCACCTATGTGGCGGCCTGCGCCGAGGACGACTACGAGAGCAGCGCGGAGGCCGCACGCTGGGTCTCGCCGGAGGCGCTCTGCTTCGGTGTGAACGAGCTCGCCTGCCGCGCGGTCATCGCGCTGGCCCGCGAGCACGACCAGACACCGCGGGACGTCGCCCGCACGCTGCTGGGCCTTCCTGTCGCCTGACCCGTCGCAGCACGCCGTCCCGCACTCCGTACACGTCCCGGCGGAAGCGTCCACCCGGCAAGGCAGTTCGGCGCATAGACAGTCTCCGGCGCCGGCCTCACCGTCCGTCGGCCTCCGCGCCCGTCGCGGCAACCGTTCCCGACACGGATCGTTCCCCCTTGCGGCCACTCGCGTGCCGCACGCCGTTCACGGGCGGCATCGATGATCCGACCCTGAGCGGCAGCACTGACAATCACCGGTCGCGCTCCGCTCGGCCACTGTTCCCGTTCCCGTCACCAGGAAGGCGTGTACATGTCATTCAACTCGCCTTACGCTGCCACCGAACCCGCAGGCAGCACCCCCTGATCCCGCAACTTCCCTTCGCCTGCGCGCTGTCACCCACCCCGTACGGAGGACCCGTGCCCGCCGCAGCCAGCCCATCCCTCGCACCCCGCCTCCCCCGTCGCCGTCTCGCCGCCCTCACCACGGCCTGCGGGCTCGCCGCCGCGTCCCTCGGGCTGTGGGCCTCGGACTCCTCCGCCGCGGCGGCCGTGCCCACGCCGGACCACGTCGTGGTCGTCGTCTTCGAGAACCACGCCTACGACCAGGTCATCGGCAGTTCGAGTGCTCCGTACATCAACTCCCTGGCCTCCGGCGGCGCCAACCTGACCGCGTCGTACGCCGAGACCCACCCCAGCCAGCCGAACTACTACGCGCTGTTCTCGGGGGACACCCAGGGCATCACCGACGACAGCTGTGTCACTCCGGGCTTCAGCGACCAGCCGAACCTCGCCTCCGAGCTCCTGTCCACCGGCAAGACCTGGGCCAGCTACAACGAGTCCCTGCCGGCGGAGGGTTCGACGACGTGCAAGAGCGGCAAGTACGCCCAGAAGCACAACCCCTGGTTCGGCTTCGACAACGTGCCCACGAGCACGGCGCACACCATGTCGGCCTTCCCCGGCGACTTCGGGAAGCTGCCGACGGTCTCCTTCGTCGTCCCGAATCTGTGCAGTGACATGCACGACTGTTCCGTCGGCACGGGTGACACCTGGCTGAAGAACAACCTCAAGAGCTATGCCGACTGGGCCAAGACCCACAACAGCCTGCTGCTGATCACCTTCGACGAGGACAACCGGCTGAGCGGCAACCGCATCCCGACGGTCCTCTACGGGCAGTCCGTCCAGGCCGGTTCGAGCTCCGACGCCACCTACAACCACTACGACGTCCTGCGCACGTTGGAGGACATGTACGGCACCTCGCACGCCGGGAACGCAGCGGACGCCAAGGACATCACCGGCATCTGGAACAGCTGACCGTGTATCTCGCGGACAGCCGCACCACCCCGGACCCCTCCGACACCGCCGGCCGGCACCCCCTCCCCGGCCGGCGGGCCGCGCTCGTCCCCGGAGCCGTGCTCGCCCTGGGCTCCGTCAGTCTGATCACCGACGTCTCCTCGGAGATGGTCACCGCCGTCCTGCCGCTCTACCTCGTCGCCGGACTCGGCCTGTCCCCGCTCGGCTTCGGCCTCCTGGACGGCGTCTACAACGGCGTCAGCGCGCTCGTACGGCTCGTCGGCGGCAGGGTCTCCGACCGCGGCGGCGGGAGCCACAAGACCGTCGCCGCGGTCGGCTACGGGCTGTCCGCGCTCTGCAAGCCCCTCCTGCTGATGGCGCACAGCGTGCCGCTGATCGGCGCGGTGCTCGCGGCCGACCGTACGGGCAAGGGGCTGCGCACCGCGCCGCGCGACGCCATGATCTCGCTGGCCTGTGAACCCGGCGCCCGAGGACGGGCGTTCGGCGTGCACCGTGCGATGGACACGGCCGGTGCCCTGCTCGGCCCGCTCGTCGCCTTCGTCATCCTGCGGGCCGCGTCCGACGGCTACGACGCCGTCTTCACCGTCAGCGGCTGCATCGCGGTGCTGGGCGTCCTCGTGCTCCTGCTGTTCGTCCCGGGGCGCGAGGGCGCTCGCCCGGTCACGGAGCCGGCCGCCGGCCGCGCACCCCTGCGGGCCGTTCTGCGCCGTCCGGCGGTGCGCCGCCTCACCGGCTGCGCGGCTCTGCTGGGCCTGACGACGGTCAGCGACTCGTTCCTCTATCTCACCTTGCAACGGCGCCTGGATCTCTCCGAGACCTGGTTCCCTCTGCTGCCGCTGGGGACGGCGGCGGCGTTCCTCCTGTTGGCCGTGCCTTTCGGGACGCTCGCCGACCGGATGGGCCGCCGCCGGCTGTTCCTCTGCGGCCATCTGGCACTGCTCGCGGCGTACAGCCTGCTCGTCTCCCCGCTCGGCGACTCCCCGACGCTCGCCCTCATCGTGCTCGCGCTGCACGGCAGTTTCTACGCGGCGACCGACGGAGTGCTGGCCGCCGTGACCTCCGATGCCGTGCCCGAGTCGATCCGCGGCACCGGGCTGGCGGTGGTCCAGACAGGTCAGGCAGCCGCCCGCTTCGTGTGCTCGATCGCCTTCGGGGTGGCCTGGACCGCCTGGGGCGACCGCGTGGCGCTGGGTTCGGCGGCGACCGGCCTCACCGTCTCCGTCGCCGTCAGCGCCCTGTTGCTGCGCCCTTCACCCGACGCCCCACCGGAGCCTGTCCGTTGAACCGCAAGAACCGCATCCTGGCCCTGCTCGCCGCCGTCCTGATCCTGGGCGGCGTCGCCGTCGGCGCGACCTTGCACGCCGCGGGGCGCTCGGCCGAGAAGGACCGCGCGCAACCGGGCGGCCCCCGCGTACACCCCGGCGAGGTCGTTCTGGACGCCCCGGGGCTCAGCGTCTTCCGCAACATGGCCTGGGGCCCTCACCGCGATGAGATCGCCACGGTTCCCGCCGACGACCCGGCCGGCCCGCGCACCTCCTCCGGAGTCCGCTGCCTGCGCTTCCACGCAGCCGCGGACACCGGCATCTGCCTCCAGGCGGTGCACGGCAGGCTCCGCGACAGCTACCGTGCCGTGGTGCTCGACGCGCACCTGCGCGAGCTGCGCCGTTACGACCTGGCGGGCATACCCACCCGGGCCCGGGTCTCGCCCAGCGGCCGGAGCGTCGCCTGGACGGTCTTCGTCAGCGGCGACTCCTACGCGGGCACGTCCTTCTCGACCCGCACCTCGGTGCTCGACACCCGCACCTGGAGTCTGGACCGCGACCTCGAGGAGTACCGGTTCTTCCTGGACGGCCACCTCCACCAGGCGTCGGATCTCAATGTCTGGGGGGTCACCTTCGCCGACGACTCCCGGTTCTACGCGACCGTCGCCACCGGCGGGCGGACCTATCTCGTACGCGGCGACCGCACCGACCGGACGCTGCGTACCCTGCACACCAACGTCGAGTGCCCGTCCCTCTCGCCCGACGGGACGCGTATCGCCTATAAGAAGCGCGTCGAGGGCGCGTCCTCCGACGCGCCCTGGCGGTTGTACGTACTGGATCTGCGCACCCTGCGCGAGAGCGCCACGGCCGAGCACCGGAACATCGACGACCAGGCGATCTGGCGGGACGACCACACCCTTGTCTACTCGCTGCCCGGCGACTACGGCTCCGATCTGTGGACCGTCCCGGCGGACGGCTCCGGGAGCCCAAGGCTCTCCATGACGGCCGCTCTCGCCCCGGCCTTCACCGGCTAGCGGCAGCGCTCTAGCGTCCCAGTTGCTTGCGGGACGCCCGGCGCAGCCGCTTGCGCTGTGCGGGATCCAGCAGCAGATAGGCGACGGCCGGCACGCCTACCAGCACCAGCAGCCCCACCCAGGGCTGCAGCCACAGCAGGATCACCCCTGCCACCACACCTGCGACGGCGATCTTGGCCCTGTTGCTCATGTCCGTGCCTCCTTCGCGACAGCTGCCGCTTGTCCTGCAGAACGCCCGGCGGTTCCGTACGGTTCCTCACTCGGCCCGGAGCGGGGCGCCGACCTCGTGCATGTGGCCCAGCGCCTGCCGATAGGAGTCGATGAGTCCAGTCTCGGTGTACGGGAGCCCGGTCGCACGGCAGTGGGCGCGCACCAGGGGCCGGGCGAGGCGGAGGCGGGCGCGGGGCATGTTCGGGAAGAGGTGGTGCTCGATCTGATAGTTCAGTCCGCCCATGAACCAGTCGGTCAGCACCCCGCCCCGCACGTTCCGCGAGGTGACGACCTGGCGGCGCAGATGGCCCCAGCGTTCGCCGTCCGGGTCCGGCATGTCCATCCCCTTGTGGTTCGGTGCGAAGACCATGCCGAGATGGAGCCCGAACAGCGCGTGGTGGACCAGCGCGAAGGCGAGCGCCTTGCCGGGGGACAGCACGGACAGCAGGAGCGTCACATAGCCCACCACGTGGAGGGCGAGGAGGGCCGCTTCGACCCACCGCTCGCGTGCTTCCTGCCTTTTGAGGTCGCGCACGCTCGAAACCTTCAGGGCGATGCCTTCGAGCAGCAGCATGGGGAAGAAGAGCCGGGCCTGGTGGCGGGTGATCCAGCGGGCGAATCCCTGCCGCTTCGCCGCTTGCCGCTGGGTCCACACGAGCGCGCCGACGCCGACGTCGGGATCCTTGTCGATGTGGTTGGGGTTGGCGTGGTGCCGGTTGTGCTTGTCGTTCCACCAGGCGTAGCTCATGCCCAGCAGCAGGTTCGCGTGGAGGAGACCGAGCACGCGGTTGGCGCGCCGGGTGGCGGCTATCTGCGCGTGCCCGCTGTCGTGGCCGACGAAGGCGATTCGGGCGGAGAACACGGCGGCGGGCACGGCCAGCAGCACGGCCCACCAGGAGTTCCCGGCGAGCACGGTCCCGGAGGCCGTGGCGGCGAGCGCGAGCAGGTCGACGGCGATGGTGAACGCGTACCTGCCCCGGCGCCGGTCGAGGAGCCCCTCTTCCCGGATCAAGCGCAGAAGCGGCGCGAAGTCGCTGCCCGCGGTGCGTTCCGCGAGCGGGGTGGTGGCCTGGCGCATGAGGTCTCCGGAGAGTTCGGACCGGCGGGCTGACCCCACAGAACGTACGGATCCGGGGGGTTCGGCGACCATGACGGCACCACCCGGATCCACAGGGGGCAATCCCCCTGCGGCCATGGGGGGCTGGGCACACCCCGGACCTGAATATGTCGCGCGTCACATCAGGAATTAGCGCTTCCGATGTCGATTCCCTGTACCCTCGGCCGCCCGGAGCTCAGCTAGTCAAATTTGAGGAATGCCCAGCGTCGTGACACCACCCCCTGCCGCAACACCCTCCGAGATCTCCTTGCTCGCGCAGTGCTCGGCGGTCTTCCTCCCCGGCGACCCGGCGCGCACCGGCCGCGTGGCGTTCTGGCGGGCGGACGAGGACCTGCCCGCAGGGCCGGGCGGCATCGAGGACCTGACCATCGTCGTCGCCGACGGCACCGATATCACCACCACGACGGTGCGGGCCGTGGTGATGCCCGTACGTGAAGCCCTGCCCGTTCTCACCCGCGCCCGCGCTGCACGCGCCGACGAAGCGGCCACTTTCTGGGGCAGCGCCGCGGTGCTCGCCCTGCAATTGGCCGCTCGCGGCCGCCTGCTGCCCGGACTGACCGCGACCGATCACGACGCCTGGCGCGTCGGACCGCTGGCCCCCGAGGACATGGGCCGGATCCGGGAGCTGGCGGCCGCCATGCCGCCCGCCGCGCACGCCGTACCGCTCCCCGACGACGGCAGTGGCCCTCTGCTGCTGCCCGACCCGGAACGGCTCGTACGCGCCTTCCTGGACGCTGTCGCCGACGGCCTGCCGCGCACCCCTGCCGCGTCGCTCGCCGCGGGTGGCCCGGCCTTCGCGGCCGGCGGACCCCGGCGGCTGCCCGAGCAGCGCGTGTGGGCCGACAGCGTGGCCGCCGGGCACGACGCCGGCGTCCGGCTGTCCCTCCGCGTCGAGGTGCTGGGGCTCTCCGACGCGGCGGACGACGGTGCCACCGCTCCGCGCTTCCGTGCCGTGCTCCAGTTGCACAGCCTCGCCGACCCCGCGCTCGTCGCGGACGCCGCCGATGTCTGGTCCGGCGCCTCTCCCCTCATGGCCGCGCTCGGCCGGGGAGCGCGCATGAACGCACTGCTCGCCCTGCGCCGCGCCGCCCACGCGTGGCCCGCTCTCGCTCCACTGCTCGCGGCTCAGGTGCCCGATGCCATCGACCTCGCCGACGAGGAGGTCGGCGAACTGCTCGGCGCCGCCTCCGAAGCACTGGACGCCACCGGTGTCCAGGTGCACTGGCCGAAGGAGATGGCCCGCAAGCTCACGACCTACGCCGTTGTCGGCTCACCGGACGACGACAACCCCGGCCGGGGCGACGACCGTTCCGGCCTGCCGTCCCTGCTGTCGGCCGACGCGCTGCTCACCTACAGCTGGCGTTTCGCCGTGGGTGACCAGGAATTGACGCAGGCCGAACTGGACCGGCTCGCCGAAGCCAGCCGCCCGGCCGTGCGGCTGCGCGACCAATGGGTGCTCATCGACCCGGAATCCGTACGCCGCGCCCGGGACCGCCAGGACCGCAAGCTCTCTCCCGTGGAAGCGCTCGGAGCGGCCCTCACGGGGCATGCGCAGGCGGAGGGCCCCGGGGACGACGAGGAGACCGTCGACGTACGGGCGACCGGCCGGCTGGCGGCGCTGCGCGACCGTATCGCCGATCCGGAGCACACCGAGGAACCCCTCACAGAGCCTGCGGCGCTCGCCGCCACCCTGCACGACTACCAACTGCGGGGACTCGACTGGCTGCACCGCATGACCTCGCTCGGTCTCGGCGGCTGCCTCGCCGACGACATGGGTCTCGGCAAGACCATCACCCTCATCGCCCTGCATCTGCACCGCCGGACGCTGCGGGACACTGCAGGACCGACGCTGGTCGTCTGCCCGACCTCCCTCATGGGCAACTGGCAGTGCGAGATCGAGAAGTTCGCCCCCGGCACGCCCGTACGCCGGTTCCACGGCACCACGCGGAGTCTGGACGGCCTGGCGGACGGCGAGTTCGTCCTCACCACGTACGGAACGATGCGGCTGGACGCCCGGCGACTGGCCGGGACCGACTGGGGCCTGGTCGTCGCCGACGAGGCCCAGCACGTCAAGAACCCCTACTCCGACACCGCGAAGCAGCTGCGCTCCATCGGTGGCAAGGCCCGTGTCGCGCTGACCGGCACTCCGGTGGAGAACAACCTGTCCGAGCTGTGGGCGATCCTCGACTGGACGACACCGGGCCTCCTGGGTTCCCTGGGCGCCTTCCGCCGGCGTTACGCACAGGCGGTCGAGGGCGGCGCGGATCCGGGCGCGGCCGAACGCCTCGCCGCCCTCGTCCGCCCGTTCCTGCTGCGCAGGCGCAAGTCCGATCCGGGAATCGCCCCCGAGTTGCCGCCGAAGACGGAGACCGACCGCACGGTCGCGCTCACCAAGGAACAGACGGCTCTCTACGAGGCCGTGGTGCGGGAGGCCCTGGCCGAGGTGGAGGCCGCGGACGGCTTCGAGCGGCGCGGCCTGATCGTCAAGCTGCTCACCGGGCTGAAGCAGATCTGCAACCACCCGGCGCAGTTCCTGAAGGAGGACGGCCTCCAGGAGGGCGCCGCGAGGTTCCAGGGCCGGTCGGGCAAGGTCGAGCTGCTCGATGAACTGCTGGAGACGATCCTCGCCGAGGGCGCGAGCGTCCTGGTGTTCACACAGTACGTCCGGATGGCGCGGCTGCTGGAGCGGCACCTGGCGTCCCGGGGTGTCGCGGCGCAGCTGCTGCACGGCGGTACGCCGGTGCCACGGCGCGAGGAGATGGTCCGGCGCTTCCAGGACGGTGAAGTGCCGGTCTTCCTGCTGTCGTTGAAGGCTGCCGGTACGGGCCTCAATCTGACTCGGGCGGGCCATGTGGTGCACTTCGACCGCTGGTGGAACCCGGCCGTCGAGGCGCAGGCGACCGACCGCGCCTACCGCATCGGCCAGACCCAGCCCGTGCAGGTGCACCGGCTGATCGCCGAGGGGACGATCGAGGACCGGATCGCGGAGATGCTCACGCGCAAGCAGGCCCTCGCGGACTCCGTCCTCGGCTCCACGGAGACCGCCCTGACCGAACTGACGGATGCCGAACTCGCTGAACTCGTCGCACTGAGGGGGACCGGACGATGACCGGACACGACGCCACCGGTGGCACCGAGCGCATCTTCGCCGCCCTGCCGCCCGAGCGCGGACAGGCCGCCGCCCGGAGCTGGTGGGGCCGGGCCTGGCTCAAGGCGCTGGAGGACACCGCGCTGGACAGCCAACAGGTCAAGGCCGGACGCAGGCACGCGCGCGCGGGCGCGGTGGGCGCGGTGTCGGTCCGGCCGGGCCGGATCACGGCACTGGTCCGCGACCACGACGGCACGCCGTACCGCTCCGATGTGATGGTCCAGCAGCTCTCGGCGGCCGACTGGGACCGGCTGCTGGACCTGGTGGCCGACCGCGCCGGACACATCGCGGCACTGCTCGACCACGACATACCGTCGCACCTCGCGGAGGACGCGCTGGCCGCCGGTGTGGAGCTGCTGCCCGGCATCGGCGATCTGGAGCCCGAGTGCGGCTGCGGCGCCTGGGACCACTGCCCGCATACGGCGGCACTGTGCCATCAGATGGCGCGACTGCTCGACGAGGATCCGTTCGTCCTTCTGCTGATGCGCGGGCGCGGTGAACGGGAGCTGCTGGACGAGCTCCAGACCCGCAACGCCGCGCACAGCAAGGCTCATGTGCCGGAGCCGAGCGCCGGTACTTCTTCGGGCATACCTGCGCGCGAGGTGTTCGCGGCAGGCTTCCTCATACCTCCGCTGCCCGATCCGCCTCCCCCGGTGGAAGCCGCCGCCCGGCCGCTCGTGCTGTCGGGTGACACGGCCCCGGCGCCGGGGCTGGATGTCGAGGCACTGGAGTTCCTCGCGGCGGACGCGGCCGCGCGGGCACGGCGGCTGCTGGCCGAGGCGCTCGCTCCCGGCCATGAACGGTCGCCCATGGGGGATGAACTGAGCCTGTGGCAGGACACGGTGCGCCTCGCGGCCTCCGTGCCGCCGACTGGGGTCGCCGCACGGCTGACCGCGGGCTGCGGCGGTGACCGCGCCCGGCTCGCCCGAGCCGTACGGGCGTGGGGGTACGGCGGTCCCGCGGCGTTGTCGGTCCTGGAGGACGAATGGACGCCCGGGGCCGAGGCTCTCGCACGCGCCGGTGCACAACTTGCCGCCGCGTGGGAGGGCGACACGGCACCGGTCCTGCGGGCCTCGCGCAATCGCTGGACGGCGGATGGCTCGGACGCGCAGCTGCGTTACGGGCGCGACGGCCGCTGGTGGCCGTACCGCAAGGAGGGCGGCCGGTGGCAGCCCGCCGGGCCCTGCGAGCACGACCCCGCGGCTGCCCTCGCGGCGCTCCTGACGGAAGGTTCACAGGAGAGCTGAAAGGAGGTCACGGCGCGGGAAGCTCCCTCCACCTCGGCGATAAATCGAAGGCAAGCACGGGCGGCAATTCACATTTTCTTAGGCAGTAAGCAAAATTTTGCCTTTCAGTAGAGGAATGTGGTGATCTACAGGTTCATCACCTTCTGATCACGGAAAGGCCCTTCAGGATGGTTTTCGCCCTGCTGCGCCGTCGTAAGCGTTCCCTCCGTCAGGAGGTCGCTCCGATTCCGTACGGCGCGGGGGCTCTCGACTGTGTCGTCCTGGATCCGGTCCAGTTGCCGATGCACAGAGCGGAAGTATCCGTACGGGACCTCAACGGGCAGGAAGTGGTTCACGGGCAGACCGATCCGCACGGCAGGTTCGCGACGACCGTGGCACCCGGCGCGTACAGCGTCGCGGTGACGGCCGAAGGCTTCCAGCCCGTGCGGCGTGCCTTCACGTCCACGGAGGGCGTACGGACCTCTCTCGAACCGGTGGGCATGGAACCGGCGCCCGTCCCGTCCATGCCGGCACCCGGCGCGTGGCGCATCGACCCGGACCACACGGCCGTGCGCTTCATCTCCCGGCACATCGGGCTCGCCGAGGTGCACGGCCGGTTCAACCGGTTCGAGGGCACTCTGTGGATCGCCGAGAACATGGAGCACTCCCGCATCGATGTGGTGATCGAGACGGCGAGCATCGACACGGGGGTCAAGCAGCGCGACGAGCACCTGTGCTCCCGGGAGTTCCTGAACGTCGCCACGTTCCCGTACATGCAGTTCACCAGCGAGCGCTTCGTGCACCGCGGCGGGTCCCGGTGGACCGTCCAGGGGGTGCTCAATCTGCACGGCGTCAGCCGCAACGTCTCCCTCGGCACCCGTTACCTGGGCATCGGCACCGGCATCATGGGCGAGACCCGCACCGCCTGCTCGGCCTCGACCGAGTTGCACCGCGAGGACTTCACCCTGGACTGGCGCTCGATGCTCCAGCGCGGCATCGCCATGATCGGTGCGACCATCAGGATCGAGCTGGATATCCAGGCCGTACCGGCCCAGTGACCGCGACGGCCCGCTCGGCGGCCGGGTCCCGCAGGCCGTCGACGGGCACCGGCAGCAGCCCCGTGGGGAATCCGCTGGGCAGGCTCGTGGGCAGACCGGACGGCAGGCCCGTCGGGAGGCCACTGGGCCAGCCGGACGGCAGACTCGTCGGCAGCCGGCTGGGAAAGTGCGTCGGGAGCTCCGAAGGCAGCCCGCTGGGGACGGTGAACGAGGGCGAGGAGTCGCTGGGCGAGGTTCCCTTGCCGGGCTCGTCCCCCTTCTTGCCCTTGTCCGCGATGATGAGCACCGCCCCGAGCGCGACTGCCGCGACGGCCATCAGCACGGTCACGGCGATCGCCGTCCGCCGCCCGGAGCCGCCGCCCGACGGCGGCTCGGGGTTCCACGGCGGCTGCCCCGGGCCGAAGCCGCCCGGGGGTGGAGCGGAGGGCGGCGGCGGGCTCGCGGGCGGGCCGTACGGCGGTCCGGGTGGAGTGGCCATACGCTCCAGCGTTCCCGGTCACGGACCGTCGACACCGCGCGGTGACGGTACCGGCACACGCTCCGCTCAGGACCGCGACATTCCACCGTGAGAAAACCCGCTGCCGGTCCCGCGTGGCGATCTCGCCAAAAAGACCCATAATCGTACGATTTGCCGGTGCTTGCCGAACCGTACCCGGAGCGCTCAGCGGTGCGCGCGCAGGAACGCCTCGAGGCCCGCGAGGTCATCCGTGTTGAGGTAGTCCACGCCCGCGGCGAGGAGTTCGCGCCAGAGGGCGTCACGCGCCGGGCCGGGCTGGTCGGGTGTGGCCCAGAACCGCACCTGCCGGTGTTCGGCGTGCGCGGTGGAGACGATCCGCCGCAGCTCCGCGCGTTCCCGCTCGGGCATCGGACCCGCGCCCTGCCATGTGAAGTTGAGGGACCAGTTGTCGCTGACGAGCGGGGCGAAGGACGCGGGGGCGCCGCCGCCGAGGTCCGTGAGACGGCCGTCGTAGAAGGCGCGCCGCACACGCTCCCCCTCCATGGGCCCGCGGGCTCCCCGGTCGCCGGATATGACGGCGGTGATCGCGCCGCGCCGGACCCGGCCGTTGTCGCAGACGCTCAGCATCGAGCGGTAGCGGTGCAGGTGGCGGGAGAGCTCCCGGTAGGTGGAATCGCCCGCCGTCTTGATGTCGATGAGCAGTTGCAGCGAGAAGTCGTACCCCGGATAGACCCGGCCGTGCCCGGATCTGACCCGGCGCAGCAACGGGTCGAGGTAGAGCGACTCCAGCGTGCGCGTGGGGTCGAGCCCGGAGGCGTCGTGCGCGACCAGGAGCTTGTCGCCGACGAGCCAGATGTCGGCTTCGACGCTGCCGAACCCGTGGGAGAGCGCGTCGGTGAGCGGATGAGGGTGCTCGTAGTCGTTGTGCGCATGGGCGCGGCGCAGCGGAGGCTTGCCCGGCGCGGCGACGCCCGGACCCGCCTCCGCCCGCTCCGCGAAGGCGGGTCCCGCGACGGAGCCCGCGAGGGCGGCTCCCAGAGTGATGACGGCTGCGCGGCGCGTACGAGGGGTCATGGCGACTCTCCCGGATCGGGGTGCGTCCGCGGGCGGTGTCGGCGGCCCGCACGAGCTGTCTCCTGCGAGTATCCGGGCACACAGGGCCAAAGGGCAGGGATGTGGCAAGAGTTGCCCGTGTCGACTTCGGCGCGTTCCCTGTCGTTCTTTCGGGGCATGGTGAACTCTCTTGCATCGTGCCAGAGTTGACGGGACCTCTGGGGAGACTGTGATCGGATGCGGAAACCGCGTGCGCGCGGTGCTGACGGTTCTGGTGGCATGGACGTCGCTGGTAGGAGGAGGTACCGCTTGGGCCGACCCGGCGGACGCGAGCGCACGGCAGGCGCTGCAGTTGGGCGTGCTCGCCCCTGTGGCGCCCGGGGTGGAGTACCGGGACTTCGCCCTGACGGCTTCGCACGGGCCGGCGCACGGACATCTGCTGACCGTCGACCTGCGTGAACCGGGCGTCTCCCTCGACCTGCTGTATCCGGGGTCGGTCGCCGCGCGGGCCACGGTGTCCCGCATGGTCGACCGCAGCGGTGCGGTCGGCGGGATCAACGGCGACTTCTTCAACATCACCGAGTCCCAGCACCCGGGGGTCGAGGCCACCGGCGCCCCGGTGGGACCGTCCATCGCAAGGGGCGTCCGGCTGGGCGCGGCGGTGCCCAACGGCCAGCGCTTCGGGCCGTCGATGCCGCCGGGCGTGACGACCCGGGACGTCATCGGCGTCGGGACGGACGGCGCGGCCAGGCTGGATCGCCTCACCCTGACGGGAACGGTGAGGGCCAAAGGCAGAAAGCTGGCGTTGCGCGGCCTGAACCAGTACGCCCTGCCGGCGGGCGGCATCGGGGCGTTCACCCACGAGTGGGGGACGGCCTCGCGACGTCGGGCGACGTGCGGGACGGACACCAACCGGGCCGCTCCGTGCAGCGCCGACACCTATGAACTGACCGTGCGGCGCGAGCGGGTGACGGAGGTGGCCAAGACCCCTGGGCGCGGTGCGATCCCGTCCGGTTCGACGGTCCTGGTGGGGCGTGACGCGGGCGCGAAGGAACTGCGCAAGCTGCGGGTCGGTGACACGGTGAAGGTCGAGGAGCGGCTGAATCCTGCGGAGCGCGGAGCGCTCCGCTTCGCCATCGGTGGCTTCCCGGTGCTGCGTGACGGCAGACCGCTGGCGGGGCTGAACCGTTCGACGTCGGCGGTGCGGACCTCCGCGGGCATGGGCGAGGACGGGCAGCGCTTCTTCCTCCTGGCCCTGGACGGCGGCAGCGAGTACCGATCGGGCATGACCGTCGCCGAACTGGCCGATCTCATGCGGGACCTCGGAGCGGACGACGCGGTGAACCTGGACGGCGGGGGGTCGAGCACCCTGGTCACCCGCGACCCGGACGCGAAGCGCACGACGGTGCGCAATCACCCTTCGGGCGGGGGTGAGCGGGCCGTCGCCAACGGCATCGGAATTTTTATCCGAACTTAACATCGTCGATCAATCCACCCATGTGAGTGACTGCGTCGCCCGATTCCCACTGCTAACTTCGAAGGTGCACGAGCGAAAAAGCAGCGGAAAAGCAATCGTCGGGTCCGCAATGGGCATTTCGCAATGGATGGGTGGGCATTCGCATTATGACGACATCAGTGGAGACCGATACCGCAGGCAATAACGGTAGCGGCCCCCTGAGCCTGGGCACCGCGGCCGCGCGCAATCTGGCGACCACGACGAAGACCGTGCCGCAGATGCAGGGCATCACCTCGCGGTGGCTGCTGCGCCTGCTGCCGTGGGTCCATGTCCCCGGCGGTTCCTACCGGGTCAACCGCCGACTGACACACACGCTGGGCGACGGCCGGGTGGAGTTCGTCTCCACCGGCGCGGAGGTCCGGGTCATCCCCGCCGAGCTGGGCGAGCTGCCGCTGTTGCGGGGCTTCACGGACCCGGCGACCCTCGAAGCCCTGGCGGGCCGCTTCACCCAGCGTGAGTTCCAGCCCGGCGAGGTGCTGGTGGAGGCTGGGCAGCCGGCCGACCAGGTGGTCCTGATCGCCCACGGCAAGATCGACAAGGTGCGCGAGGGAGAGTACGGCGACCCGGCCATGCTGGGAGTGCTGGCCGACGGCGGATATTTCGGCGACCAGGCGGTCGCCGCTGACGAGGAACAGACCTGGGACTTCACCGCCAGGGCCGTCACCGCCTGCACGGTACTGACCCTGCCCCGCCAGGCGTTCCAGGAGCTGCTCGGCACCTCCGACGAACTGCGCACCCACGTCGCAGCCTTCCACGCCGCCGCCGACCTCCCGCACAACGAGCACGGTGAATCGGCCATCGACGTCGCCTCGGGACACACCGGCGAGCCGTCGCTGCCGGGCGTCTTCGCCGACTACGAGCTCACACCACGCGAGTACGAGCTGAGTGTCGCCCAGACGGTCCTGCGGGTGCACACCCGCGTCGCGGACCTCTACAACGAGCCGATGAACCAGGTCGAGCAGCAGCTGCGCCTGACCATCGAAGCCCTGCGCGAGCGCCAGGAACACGAACTGGTGAACAACCGCGCCTTCGGGCTGCTCCACAACGCCGACCTCAAGCAGCGCATCCACACCCGCACCGGCCCGCCCACCCCCGACGACCTCGACGAGCTCCTGGCCACCGTGTGGAAGGACCCCGCGTTCCTCCTGGCGCACCCGCGCACGATCGCTGCGATCGCCCGCGAGTTCAACAGCAGGGGCATCTATCCAGACAGCGTGGATGTGAACGGGCACTCGCTGCCCGCCTGGCGCGGCGTCCCGATTTTCCCGTGCAACAAGATCCCGGTCACCGACTCGGGCACCAGCTCCATTCTGGTGATGCGCACCGGAGAGCAATCCCAGGGAGTCGTCGGTCTCCACCGGACGGGAATTCCCGACGAGTATCGCCCGAGCCTCTCGGTGCGGTTCATGGGAATCAGCGAGCAGGCCATCATCTCCTATCTCGTGAGCGCCTACTACTCCGCCGCCGTCCTCGTTCCCGACGCCCTGGGAATTCTCGAGAACGTCGAAATCGGGCACTGAATCCGGACCGGGGCCGGATTCGGATGCCCCGGCACCGCAGCACACGCTTCGCGCCGGACAGCGCAACCACGCCAGATATCGCAACAGATGGGTGATGACCAACCATGACCACGTCAGTGGAGCCCGTACCTGGTGAGCAGCCGGGCCAGTCACAGCTGAGCCTCGGCACTCCCGCGGCACGGCAGCTCGCCACCACGACGAAGTCCGTACCGCAGATGCAGGGGATCTCCTCCCGCTGGCTTCTGCGCGTGCTGCCATGGGTCCAGGTGTCCGCGGGCACCTACCGAGTGAACAGGCGGCTGAGCTACACCGTCGGAGACGGCAGGGTCGAGTTCATCTCGACCGGCGCGGAAGTCCGGGTCATCCCACCGGAGCTGGGCGAACTTCCCCTGCTCCGGGGCTTCGAGGACAGCGCCGTGCTGGAGGCGCTGGCGGACGGGTTCGTCCAGCGGCAGTACGCGGCGGGCGACACCCTCGTTCAGGCGGGCAGCCCGGCCGATCAGGTCTTCCTGATCGCGCACGGCAAGCTCAACAAGACGGGCCCCGGCAAATACGGGGACGAGACGGTGCTCGGGGTGCTGGCCGACGGAGACTACTTCGGCGAGCGCGTTCCGCTGGAGCCGGACGGCACCTGGCCGTTCACCGTCACGGCCGTCACGCGCTGCACGGTCCTGGCACTCCCCCTCCAGGCCTTCCAGGAGCTGGCCGACCGCTCGGAGTCACTGCGCGACCACGTCGCGGGCTTCGCCTCCCGCCCCCAGCCGGCGCAGAACAAGCGCGGTGAGGCCGATATCTCCGTCGCCTCGGGCCACATCGGGGAGCCGCTCATCCCGGGCACCTTCGTCGACTATGAACTCTCGCCTCGTGAGTACGAACTGAGCGTGGCCCAGACGGTCCTGCGAGTGCACACCCGCGTCGCGGACCTCTACAACGACCCGATGAACCAGGTCGAGCAGCAGCTGCGCCTGACCATCGAAGCCCTGCGCGAGCGCCAGGAACACGAGATCGTCAACAACAGCGAGTTCGGGCTGCTCCACAACGCCGACCTCGGCCAGCGTCTGCACACCCGCAGTGGACCGCCCACCCCCGACGACCTCGACGAGCTGCTGTCGCGGCGCCGGAAGACGCAGTATCTGCTGGCGCACCCGCGCACCATCGCGGCCTTCGGCAGGGAGTGCAGCAGCCGTGGCCTCTACCCGAAGAACATCGAGGTCCTGGGATCGGCGGTGCGCTCCTGGCGTGGCGTGCCGCTGCTGCCGTGCAACAAGATCCCGGTGAGCGAATCGGGGACCAGCTCGATCCTCGCGATGCGCACCGGCGAGGACAACGAAGGCGTGGTGGGCCTCCACCAGACCGGCATCCCGGACGAGTATCAGCCCAGCCTCAATGTGCGGTTCATGGGCATCAGCGAACAGGCGGTCTCGTCCTATCTGGTGAGCGCCTATTTCTCGGCGGCCATCCTGGTGCCGGACGCGCTCGGTGTGCTGGAGGACGTCGAGATCGGGCGCGTGTAGCAACGCCCGGCCGCAAGAACGGAATCACGGAGAACGGCATCACCGGCCCCATGACGTACGGCTACGGAAGAGACCAGTGAGGAGGTGCGGCCCCGATGCCCCGAGCCATGGCCGGTCGGACCGGCGCGAGTGTCGGCCAGGGCGTCAGGGCCGTACGCCGCTGACGAACGTCGTGGTGGCCGACAGCCCGTGGGCAAGAGTGGGCGCGATGCTCGTGCTGGAGAGGAGGAATCCGAGCAGAACACAGACCATCGCGTGGGAGACCCGCAGCGCGCCGCTGCGGAGAAACACCACCGCCATGATCAGAAGCAGTACGACCACGGAGATCGAAATAGCCATGGTGAGCCTCCTCGGCGGAGTGGATTGTCCGCCAGTCTGGCTCATCGCCCGTTGTCGACCTGCGAAAAGCGTGTACTCCAATCGGGTATGAGTCAGCCTGGCCGGGGGCGCGGGTGCCATCGCGGGGACAGGCTCGGCGCAAGCGAAAGTGACCACCGGCAGACCGTCGTCCGGGTGCCGGGGAGGGCGGCCGGAGATGAACGGGGCGGGCTGGGGTCCCTTCACCCGGAGGCCCGGTGGGCAGGCGCTCGGCGGGCAGGTGGGCCGTGCCTTGCCTAGGCTGACGGAATGAGCCGTACAGCCCCGGACAGCGAGCACGCGGTGGCGCCGCCCGCCACTGCGGGGGCCGGAGGCCGGGACAGCAGCGAGGGGCGGGGCTCCGCCCGGCAGCGGCTGCTGCACCGGGTGCCCAATGGGTTCGCGGTGTTCTTCGGTCTGCTCGGGGTCTTCTGCGCGGTCACGTCGCTGGTCGTTCCGCTGCGGCGTGCGGCGCGCCCGCTGACGGACGCCCTGGACACGCTGACCGTGCCCACCGCACCGAACCTGGCCTACGCCGTCTTCCTGCTGCTGCTCGCCACGGCGATGGCGGCCCGCAAGCGCGTCACTCTCTGGTTCGTCCTCGGCTATCTCTCGCTGCTGCTGATCGCGGACGCGCTGTTGCTGGCGGTGGGCTACTGGGACACGATCCCGTCCCTGGTGCTGTGTGTCGCGGCGATGGCCTTGCTGATCCTGGCCAGGCGGGAGTTCTACGCGGCGTCGCGGCGCGGGGCGTTCCTGCGGGCCTTGCTGGTGCTGGTGGCGGGGCTGGCCACGGCCATTGTGGTGGGCTGGGGCCTGGTGTCGGCGTTCCCTGGCTCGCTGGAGCGCGGCGGCGGCAACCGGCTGCTGTTCGTGGCCAACAAGGTGTGCGGTGGTCTGGTCAGCGGCCGGCACTTCACCGGGCATCCACCGCACTGGCTGTATTTCCTGCTCGGTCTGCTCGGCGCGCTGGCGCTGCTCAACGCGGCCATGACGCTCTTCCGTTCGCAGCGGCTGGAGGCCGCGCTGCACAGCGACGAGGAGCCGCGCATCCGGGCGCTCCTCGGCCGTTACGGCGGACTGGACTCCCTGGGGTATTTCGCGACCCGCCGCGACAAGGCCGTCGTCTTCTCGCCCAGCGGCAAGTCCGCGGTGACCTACCGGGTGGAGGCGGGCGTCTGTCTGGCCTCGGCCGACCCACTCGGGGACCCCGAGGCATGGGCCCCGGCGATCGATGCCTGGCTGGAGCTCGCGGGGCGGTACGGCTGGCAGCCGGCCGTGATGGGGGCCAGTGAGGCGGGGGCCAAGGCGTATGCCCGGTCGGGGCTCGGGGCGCTCCAGCTGGGTGACGAGGCGATCCTTCAGGTGGCCGGGTTCGATCTCGACGGCCGGGAGATGCGGGTGACCCGGCAGGCCGTCAACCGGGTGGAGCGCACGGGCGCGACCACGCGGATCCGGCGGCACTCGGCGCTCTCCGACGAGGAGATGGGCGAGGTCATCGGGCGTGCGGACGCGTGGCGGGACACCGAGACCGAGCGGGGCTTCTCGATGGCGCTGGGGCGCCTGGGCGATCCGGCCGACGGTGACTGCCTGTTGGTCGAGGCGTTCGACAGCGAGGGGAAGATGATCGCGCTGCTGTCGTTCGTGCCCTGGGGCCGGGACGGTGTCTCGCTGGATGTGATGCGCCGCGACCGGGCGGCACCCAACGGGGTCATGGAGTTCATGGTCGCCCAGTTGTGCGCGCAGGCGGGGCGGTTCGGCGTCAAGCGCATCTCGTTGAACTTCGCGGTCTTCCGTTCCGCCTTCGAGGAAGGTGCGCGGATCGGTGCGGGACCGGTGCTGCGGTTGTGGCGCAAGTTGTTGCTGTTTTTCTCCAAGTGGTGGCAGTTGGAGGCGCTCTACCGGTCGAACGTCAAGTACAACCCCGAGTGGCATCCGCGGTTCCTGTGTTACGCGGACGCCGGGGCCCTCGCCCGGATCGGACTGGCCTCCGGCATCGCCGAGGGCTTCGTGGCCGTGCCCAGTCTGGGCAAGCTGTGGGGCCGGGGACGGGCCCGGGGCATCGCCAGTCCCGCGTCCACCGCGGGGCTGCCCTCGCTCTCGGAGCTCGGCTTCGACGGCGGCGTAGGCGGTGAAGGCGGCGGCACGGAGCAGCGGGACGAGCTCGCGGGCCTTCCCGAGCAGGTGCGGGTCCGGCGGCAGAAGCTGAAGCGGCTGCGGGAGGCGGGCGTCGACCCGTATCCGGTCGACGCCCGGCGCACCCACACCCTCGCCGCCCTGCGAGCGGCGCACGCGGGGCTCGCGCCCTCGTCCCGTACGGGCGAGCGGGTGATCGTGGCGGGGCGGGTGCTGCTCGTCCGCAATCACGGTGGCATCGCGTTCGCCGTCCTCCGCGACTGGTCCGGCGATCTTCAACTGGCCTTCACGCGCGACGACTCGGGGGCCGAGTGCCTGCGGCGCTTCGTCACCCATGTCGACCTCGGCGACCACATCGAGGCGGAGGGCGAGGTGGGCACGACCACCCGAGGTGAGCCGACCGTGTTCGTGACCCGGAGCCGGATGATCGCCAAGTGTCTGCGCCCGCTGCCCGACAAGCGTCACGGCCTGAGCGACCCGGAGGCGAGGGTGCGGATGCGCTATGTGGACCTGGCGGTCTCGCCGGAGGCCCGGCAGACCGTACGGGCCCGCAGCGCCACGGTGCAGGCGCTCCGCCAGGGGCTGCTCGACCGCGGCTATCTTGAGGTCGAGACGCCGATGCTCCAGCAGGTCCACGGCGGCGCCAACGCCCGGCCCTTCACCACCCACATCAACGCCTACGACCTCGATCTCTATCTGCGGATCGCGCCCGAGCTCTATCTGAAGCGGCTGTGCGTGGGCGGCATGGAGAAGGTCTTCGAAATGGGCCGTACTTTCCGCAACGAGGGCGTCTCGTACAAGCACAATCCCGAATTCACGATGCTGGAGGCGTATCAGGCGTTCGCCGACTACGACGTGATGCTGGACCTGACGCGCGAGCTGATCCAGGGCGCCGCCGTCGCCGCCCACGGCAGGGCGGTCATTCTGCGCGCGGACGGCGAGGGGAAGCTCGTCGAGCACGACATCTCGGGCCTGTGGCCGGTGAAGACCGTCCACGGCGCGGTGGCGGAGGCCCTCGGCGAGGAGATCGACGCCGATACGCCCGTGGCGGTGCTGCGACGGCACTGCGACGCCGCGGGGGTGCCGCACAAGCCGGACGACCGGCGGGGGGACATCCTGCTGGAGATGTACGAGCGGCTGGTCGAGGAGCGGACCGGGCTGCCCGTGTTCTACAAGGACTTCCCCACCGACGTCTCGCCCCTGACCCGCCCGCACCGCACCGATCCGCGGCTGGCCGAGCGCTGGGACCTGGTGGCGTTCGGCACCGAGCTGGGGACGGCGTATTCGGAGCTGATCGACCCCATCGAGCAGCGCCGCAGGCTGACGGCGCAGTCGCTGCTGGCCGCAGGCGGCGACCCTGAGGCGATGGAGCTGGACGAGGACTTCCTGCGGGCCCTGGAGTACGCGATGCCGCCGACGGGCGGGCTGGGGATCGGTGTGGACCGGCTGGTGATGTTCCTGACCGGGCTCTCCATTCGCGAGACCCTGCCGTTCCCGCTGGTCCGGAGGCGCTGAATCCCCACCCATCAAAGGATATCTTTGAGATTCGGATAGAATTCGTTATTTGCCTTATAGATCCGCCGTTGTTAATTTGACAGCTCAGTCCCTTTCAGTCCCTGACCGAGCTGGTGGTGTTTTCCATGACGGCGGCACAGCGTGCGGCGACCCCGTGGCTTCCGATGGCGGCCACGGCGGTGCTGTGGGGATCTGCGTTCACCGCGATCCGTATCGCGCTGCCGGATTATTCGCCCACCTCGATCGCGCTCATGCGCATCGCCATCACCGTGGTGCTGCTCCTGCCATGCCTGGCGCTCAAGCGCATCGGCCCGCTCAAGCGCGGGGACGCCCTGCGCATGGCGGCCTTCGGGCTCACCGGCATGACCGCGTACCAAGTGCTGCTGTGCGCAGGCGAGGAGAGCGTGGAAGCGGGCACCGCGGCCATGCTGATAGCCGCTTCCCCGGTCTTCACGACCATCCTGGGCATGGCGTTCCTCGGCGACCGTCCCGGTCGGCGGGGGCTGGCCGGTCTGGGCCTGGCCCTGTGCGGTGCGCTGCTGGTCGCGGTCACGTCGGGCAGCGGGAGCGGCTCCCTCAAGGGGGCACTGATGGTCCTCCTCGCGGCCGCCACCCAGGCGACGTCGTTCGCGCTTCAGAAGCCGCTGCTCAAGAAGTACTCGGGCGCGGAATGCGTCTTCTACGGCAGCCTCTTCGGCCTCGTTCCGCTGCTGGCGACGGCCCCCGACGCCGTCGGCCAGATCGCCGCCGCCGACACCCATCGCACGCTGGCGGTCCTGTGGCTGGGGCTGGGCTGTACGGCCATGGCCTTCTGGACCTGGTCGCGCACGCTGCGTGCGACGACCGCGTCCACCGCTTCCCTCGTGCTGTACGCCGTGCCCGTCGCCGCTCTCGCTCTGGACGCCGCGTTCCTCGGCAACGTCCCCGCGCTCAGCGCGGTGCTCGGCGGTCTGCTGGTCCTGGCCGGGGTCGCCGTCGCCTCGGTGCGCCGCGCGAAGCCCGCTCCGCGCCCCGCAGCCGAGGCCTCCGAGCGGGACCTGACCGGCGCGGGCAGCCGCAAGTAGCCGACGCGATCAGTCGGCCGCGGGCGTCGCCGCCGCGCCCGCCAGGTCCTCCCACCGCACCGTACGGTCGCACCACCGGTTGAGAAGCGTGCGGTCGTGGCCCACGGTCAGCAGGCCCGCGCCGGTCTCCTCGCGGTACTCCTCGACCACGGCCACCAGAGCGGCGGTCGTGGACGCGTCCAGCATCGCGGTCATCTCGTCGCAGATCAGCCAGCGCGGGCGCAGCACAAGGGCCCTGGCCAGACAGGCGCGTTGCAGCTGCCCGTCGCTGACCTCGTGCGGCCGCCGTCGCAGCAGTTCGGCGGAGAGGCCGACGCGCCGGGCCAGTTCGTCCACCCTGCCGCCGGCCTCCTCGCGGCGCCCGGTGGCCCGCAGCGGCTCGGCGATCAGGTCGGCGAGCCTCATGCGCGGGTCGGCGGAGAGGCGCGGCTGCTGGAAGACGACGCCGAAGGCGGTGCGCTGTTCGCGCGGGGCCCGGTGGCGCCAGCCGTGGGCGGGGCTGCCGTCGATGACGACCGTGCCGGAGTAGGGCCGGTGCAGCAG
This sequence comes from Streptomyces blastmyceticus, assembly GCF_039521185.1. Classification (NCBI taxonomy): domain Bacteria; kingdom Bacillati; phylum Actinomycetota; class Actinomycetes; order Kitasatosporales; family Streptomycetaceae; genus Streptomyces; species Streptomyces blastmyceticus. Next base: position 346,922 of record NZ_BAAABW010000026.1, read on the forward strand.
CGCGGCGACCCTGGCGAGAGTGGACTTGCCGCAGCCGCTGGGGCCGAGCAGTCCTACGGCCTCCCCCGCGGCGACGGTCAGCGAGACGTCGCGCACGACGGGGGCCCGTCGCTCGTAACCGGCGGTGATCCGGCTCAGTTCGAGCACGTGGGGTCCTCCTCCGGGTGGTGGCAGGCCACGCCGTCGACCGGGGACGGTACCGCCCCGCAGGCGCCCGTCGCCTTCGGGCAGCGTGCGGCGAAGGCGCAGCCGGGCGGCAGGTCGCCGAGTTCGGGTGGCATGCCGGGAATCGGGGTGAAGGCGCGCTCGGGCAGGGCGTCGAGCAGGCCGCGGGCGTAGGGGTGGCGGGGGCCTCGGGTGCCGAAGAACGTGGTGGCGTCGGCGATTTCGACGATGCGGCCCGCGTACATCACGGCGACGCGGTCGGCGATGCGTTCCGCCGCCGCGAGGTCGTGCGTGATCATCAGCAGGGCGTGCCCGGAGTCGGCGTGCCGGCGCAGCTCGTCGGCCGTGCGGTCCACGAGGTCGCGGTCGAGGCCGGTGGTGGGCTCGTCGGCGAGCAGCAGCGGAGCGTCACCGACCAGGGCGAGCGCGGTGGCCGCGCGCTGGGCGAGCCCGCCGGAGAGCTCGTGCGGATGGCGGTCGAGGTGATCGGCGGGGAACGCGGCGCGCGCGGCGGCGGCTTCGCCCGCCTCCCGGAGCCTGGTCTTCCTGAGCCCGGGCTTCCTGAATCCAGGCTCCCTCAACCCGGCCATTCCGGTCCCGACCTTTCCGGTCCCGACCTTTCCGGTCCCGACCTTTCCGGTTCCGGCCTTCCGGACGCCGGTCAGCTCCCGCAGGGTCTCGTGGAGTTGCGAGCGCACGGTGCGTACGGGAGTGAGGTGCGCGGCCGGGCTCTGCGGTACGAGTCCGATGCGGCGGCCGCGTACGGTGCGGGCCAGCGTGCGCTCGGCGGCGGCGAGCAGGTCGAGGCCGTCGCCGAGGCCGCCCTCGGGCCCGGCGAGGAGCGCCTGCCCCACGGTCCGGGCGTTGGCGGGCAGGAGTCCCAGCAGTGCGGACGCGAGAACGGACTTGCCGCATCCGCTTTCGCCGATGAGCGCGAGGCACTCCCCCGGCCGTACGTCGAAGGTGACGTCGGTGACCGCGGCGATGTCTCCGCCGGTGCGCATCCGGAAGCGGACGGACAGTCCGCGTACGGACAGGACGGGCTCGTCCGCGGCCCGGGCGCCGGGCGTTCCGGGCGCTTCGGGGGAACGCGTGGTCACAGCGTCAGCTCCGATCGGCGGCGGGGGTCGAGCCGGTCGCGCCAGGTGGCCGTGAGGCCCGCGATGGCGAGGGTGGGGACGATGATGAACAGGCCGGGGAAGAGGGTCGGCCACCAGTCACCGGCGAGCAGCGAACCGCGCGCGGCCTGGACCATGTTGCCGAGGCTCGCCTGGTGGGTGGGGAGCCCGAGGCCCAGGAAGGACAGCGCGGACTCGTGCCAGATCGCGTGCGGGACCATCAGCACCGCCGCGAGCCCGGCCTGGGGCAGCACGCCCGGCAGCAGGTGCCGCACGGTCACGCGCCACCGGGACGAGCCGCCCGCGACGGCCGCGTCGATGTACGGGCGTGAGCGCAGCGAGAGCATCTCGGCCCGGACGATGCGGGCGGTCGACAGCCAGTGGGTGAAGGCGACCGAGACGATCACCGGCCAGACGCCCGGCCGGAACATCGCCACGATGAAGATGCCGAGCAGCAGGTGCGGCACCGAGGAGCACAGGTCCACGACCCGCATCACGACGCGGTCCGCCCAGCCGCCGAGCGCACCGGCCAGTGCGCCGACCGCCGTGCCGACGACCGTCGCCGCGAAGGCCGCGACGACGCCGACGAGCAGGGAGACCCGCAGCCCGTAGACGCAGCGCAGCAGCAGGTCGCGGCCGACCTCGTCGGTGCCGAAGGGGTGGGACCAGGACGGCGGCCGCAGCTTGGCACCGAGGTCGACGGCCTGCTCGTCCAGGGGAACCAGCGCGGGCACGAGCAGCGCGACGAGGACGACGGCCGCGACGAGCGCGCCGCAGACGCTCGGGCGCGGCACGCGCGGGGCGCGCCGGGCCGTACCGCTGAGGGTCTCAGCCATCGAATCCCACTCTCGGGTCGGCCAGTCCGTACAGCAGGTCGGACAGCAGATTGCCCACCAGGACCGCGGCCGTGGCGAGCACGGTCAGGGCCGCGAGCAGGGGGAAGTCGACCTTGGTGGCCGCCTCCACGGTCGCGGACGCGATGCCGGGCCAGCTGAAGACGGTCTCCACCAGGAGCGCGCCGGTGATGAGTTCGGGGACGCGCGAGCCGATGAGCGTGAGGACCGGAAGCAGCCCGGAGCGCAGGGCGTGGTGGAGGAGGACGGTCCGTTCGCGCAGGCCACGCGCGCGTGCTCCGCGTACGGGGTCCTCCGCCAGGGCGTCGCCGACGCCCTGGCGCACGTACAGCACGAACCACGGCAGCTGGGAGACGGCGAGCACCACGGCGGGCAGGACGACATGGGAGGCGATCTGGCCGGGTGTGGCCGCGTCGCTGCCCGTGTCGGTCAGGCCTCCGGCGGGCAGGGCGTCGAGCTTGAGGGCGAAGAACCAGATGGCGAGCAGCCCGAGCCAGAAGGGCGGCGCCGCTTCGAGCGCGTACGCCACGGAGGTCACGGCCCGGTCGAACAGGCCGCCGCGGCGCCGCGCCGTGAGGACGCCCAGCGCCGTGCCCACCGCGAGCGCCAGCGCGAAGGCGACGGCGCACAGGAGCACGGACCAGCCGATGCGTTCGCCGATGACCTGGGCGACGGGCTGGCGCAGCGAGCTGGAGTCGCCGAGGTCGCCGGTGAGGGCGGCGGTGATCCAGTCCCACCAGCGGACGGCGAACGGCCGGTCGGCGCCGAGGTTCTCGCGCAGCTGGTCGAGGACGTCCTGGCCCGCGCTCAGTCCGGCGGAGCCGGCGTACGCCTGGGCCGGGTCGAACGGCGAGGCCGCGGCGATGGCGAAGACGCCGAAGGTGACGGCGGCGAGCACGGGGACGGCGGCCAGCAGCCGCCGTCCGGCCATGCGCGCCATCGGCCCCCAGGGGAGCCGGGTGGAGCCGCGGGTCACTTCTTCGGCTGCCAGGACTCGACGTTCCACCACGGTCCGGCGCCCAGGCCGTGGTCGTGCGGCTCGACCTGGGTGGTGATGTCCTGCCACTCGTCGTTCATGACGTAGAGGTGGTCGACGTGGGTGAGGAAGGTGTAGCCGGGGTTGTCGGCGAGCCCGCGCTGGACCTTCTCGTACGCGGCCTTGCGGGCCGCCTTGTCACCGCTGCGGCGGCCTTCCTCCAGGGCCTTGTCGACCTCGGGGTCCGCGTAGGCGGCCATGTTGTTGAAGCCGTCGAGGGCGAGCGAGGAGTGGAGCAGGTTGTAGAGGTCGAAGTCCGGGTCGGCGGGGTTGCCGCCGCCGGCCAGGACCGCGTCGTTCTTCATCCGCGGTTCGATGACCTCCCAGGTGCCGCTCTGCACCTCGACCTTGAGGCCGGCCTTCTTGGCGTCGGAGGCGAAGGCGAGGGCGTGCTCCCGGCGGAGCTTGTCACCGGCGGGGAACCAGAGGGTGAACTCCGCGCGCTGTCCGTCCTTCTCCCGGATGCCGCCGTCGCCGCTCTTCCAGCCCGCGTCGTCGAGCAGCTTCTTCGCCTTGTCGAGGTCGTACGGGCGCTCGGTGCCCTTGGCGAACCACTCGCTGTCGGTGGGCACCGGGCCGTAGCCCGCCTTGCCCGCGCCTTCGAGGAGCTTGTCGACCATGGCCTTGCGGTCGACGGCGAGGTCGAGGGCGCGGCGGACGGCGATGTCTCCGGTCACCTTGTTCGCCGTCGGCAGGGTGACGCCGCGGAAGTCGGTGGTCCGGGCGGTGACCGACAGCTTGGACTTGTCGCCCTTGAACCCCTTGGCGAGGTTGGGCGGCAGGATCGCGCCGTCGAGGTCGCCGGTGCGCAGCCGGGTGGCGCGGACGTCGTCGTCCTTGATGATCGCCATGGTGAGCTTCTTGATCTTCGGCTCGCCGCCCCAGTAGCCGGGGTTGGCCTTGAAGCTCAGCTTCTCGCCCTTGCTCCAGCCGGTCAGGACGTACGGGCCCGTGCCGATCGGCGCGGTGTTGAACGACCCGGTGTTGACGTCCTGCCCCTTCGCCGCGTGCTCGGGGGCGATCGGCAGCACGGTGCGCTCGGCGAACGGCGCGTACGGGTACTTGAGCTTGAAGACCACCGTGTCGTCGCCCTCGGCGGTCACCGCGTCGATGGCGTCGAGCTCGCCCTTGGCGGCGTTGTTGGTCTTCTCGTCGAGGATGGTCCGGTAGGTGAAGACCACGTCCTTGGCGGAGAAAGGCTTCCCGTCGCTGAACTTCACCCCGTGCCGGAGCTTGTAGGTGTACGTCTTCCCGTCGTCGGCCACGGCGGGCAGCGCGGCGGCGAGCGCGGGCCGGAGCTTCATGTCCGCGTCGCGGCGGAGCAGCCCGTCGAAGATCTTGGAGTTGCCGTCCTTGCCGTAGCCGAGCAGCGGACTGAGCGTCTCGGGCTCATTGGCGAGCCCGACGACCAGCGACTCCTTGTCCTTGCCCCCGCCCCCGGGCGTCGAACACGCCGCGGCACCTGCCGCCAGAACCCCTGCCATGGCCGCGGCGGCCACTCCCCGTACGGACCGGGCCGTCATGCCCCACACCTCTTACTCACGCTTTGCTGCTATTGCGAACCAGTCGCAATTAAACAGTACGTAAAGGAGTGGTCATGATCCGGGGGCGAGGTCGGGGCGGGCCCAGGGGAGCCACCAGCACCTCCCGGCGGCGGGCACGACGCGGGAGAGCAGTAATCCCCTGTCTATGAAGTGTCAATCGCCCCCGACAACAGTGCACGCAGACAACCGGCCCGGGAGAGGGCCGACTTCTCGACCAAGGAGCATTCCATGCGTGCACGGAGAATCGCCGGTCTGGCCCTCGCCGCGGCGGCGCTGACCACGACGATGGCGCTGACGGGTGCGGGCACCGCAGCCGCCTCCACCGGCGGCGGCTGCGCCGGCCCCACCTACAAGAACGTGTGTGTCGCCGACCACAACAACGGCCGCATCGGCGCGGACGCCTACCTCAACTTCGGGAACGTGGACTCCAAGTGCTACGTGACCTTCGGGGTCTTCGACAAGACGACGTGGGGGTTCGCCACCTACCAGACGGCCCCCTGCAAGAACGGCTACCAGCACCTCGGCATCGAGCTGACCAACCCGTCCCAGGGGCACGACTACGTCGGGTTCACACAGGTGCACTGGCTCGGTAACGGCGACTACGAAACCCAGGACAGCCCCATCCTGACCTACTGATCCGGCCCGCCCGGCTGCGGCGCGCGGCCTGGGCGCGACGGGGTGGCCACAGCCCACGACTGTGACCACCCCGCCGCAGGGCTGGAGGGCGCCAGTACCTTCCGGGGGCGGCGGGAGCCGGGTGCGGGGCTCCGGGAGTCGAACTGTTCTTTGTACTGTTTGTCGGGTGACTACCACCTTCAAGCCCCTCAGTACGGCCGATGTCCGGGATCTCGTGGCCTTGCGCGGCGAGGTCGAGCGCGCCGACAGGACGGGCCGGCACGAGGACGAGGCGGACGTCCTTCACGAGCTCGCCGACCCCAAGCTGGACTTGGCGCACAACACCGCGGGGCTGTGGCAGGGGTCGCGGCTGGTGGCGTACGCCATGGTGTACGAGCCGGAGCAGGTAGGAGACGTCGCCCGCTTCGGGACCGCCGCCGCCGTCCATCCGGACTGGCGCCGGCAGGGAATCGGTACGCGGCTGGTCGACTGGATGCGCAACCGGGCGGATGTGGTCCGGGCGGAGCGCCATCCCGGCGTACCGGGAGAGCTGCTGGTCGACAGGTCGGCCGCCAACGCGGGGCTGACGGCCCTGGCCCTGAAGGCCGGATTCGAGCCCTGCCGGTACTGGTTCAGCATGGCGCACGATCTGCGCACGGACCGGCTGCCCGACGTGAAGGTGCCTGACGGCCTGCGTCTGACGGCCTTCGAGACGGCCCTCGACGAAGCGACCCGCTGCGCGCACAACGACGCGTTTCGTGACCACTGGAATCACACCGAGACGGACAGGGCCGACTGGGACACCTGGTTCACCGGGGACCGTTCGTTCCGCGCGGCTCTCTCCGCCCTGCTGCTCGACGCCGACGGCCGCGTCGCGGCGTACCTCCTCGCCGACGAGTACGTTGCCGACGGCACGGCCACGGGTCACCGCTCGTGCACGATCGGCCACCTGGGCACCCGGCCGGCCCACCGGGGCCGGGGCGCGGCGCGCGCCTTGCTGGCGCACACGCTGGCCGAGGCCGGGCGCCAGGGGTACGACAAGGCGGAGCTGATCGTCGACGCCGCCAACCCGACCGGGGCACTGGGGCTCTACGAACGGATGGGTTTCGTGACGGAGCGGGAGTTCGTGACGTACGCCCGGCCACTGGACTGAGCGGGAAGAGCGGACCCGGCGGCGGGGTCGTGTGCTACCGCTTCGCCGCCGGGACCGAGAACAGCCAGCGGAAGTAGGCAGGGTCCGCCGCCTCCTCGACCATGCGGCCCTCGGCCTCCAGCCAGGCGTGGGCACCGAACGGCGGACGCGCGCGCACCCCGACGACCCACTCCGGCCAGCTGCCGCGAGCCCGGCACAGCAGCACCGTGGCCAGGGAACGGGGCAGACAGCCCTCGTCGGAGGCGCAGCGCAGGCTCACCGCGACCACGGCCTGCCGCGCGGCGCGCGCCTCGGCATAGGCAGCCGGACGGGCGCCCTTGCGCAGCCAGGTCAGGACGGTCCGGATGCGGGCCGGCGAGCTGCGGGCCAGCCGCCCGGCGACGGCCACCGCGAGCAGGGTGAGCAGCCGCCGTCCGGGAGAGAGCCGCGGGCGTACCCGGTGCGGCACCACCGCGCTCATCGAAGCGCCAGCTTCGCGTCGAGCAGCCTCGCTCGCAGGCGTTCCACGTCCTCGCGGGCGCGTGCCTCGTCGACGTCGTACGTGGCCGTCAGCCGCTGGGCCGCCTGCTCCGCGGTCCCGCCCTCCAGCAGGACGCGCAAGGCGACCGACGCCGAGCCGTTGAGCTGCCAGTAGCGGCCGCCCACTCCGTCCAGCAGCACCGTGCCGTAGTCGGTGTCGGCCGTCGAGACGTCGGGGCGCAGTCTCAGTGTCATCGTTCTTGCTCTCATGTCTTTCGGTCGGATCTGCCGCCCGGGCGGCGGCTGTTCAGGTGCGGGCGGCGGCCGGGGCGCGCCGGGCTGCCCGGGTCCACAGTTCGCAGCCGATGGTCGTGGGCATGGCTCTCTCGTGGAGCCGGGGGGAGTACGGGCGGCGGAAGAGCGCGCGCAGCGGTTCGGGGTCGATCAGTCCCAGTTCGGCCAGGGCGGAGGAGTCCCAGAGCCCGGCGATGTCCCGCCGGTGCCGCTCGAAGCCCTCGGCGGCGATCAGGGCCCCGTCGCCCTTGGTCCGCCGGGTCAGCAGCTCGCGCGGCAGGACGTCCGCCAGGGCCGCCTTGAGCAGCGGTTTGAGTTCCCAGGGGGTGACGCGTTCGTCGGGCCGCACGGCCAGGCAGGCGTGGACGACCTGGTCGTCCAGGAAGGGGGAGGCCGGGGTGAAGTCCGCTGTCGCCACCGCCTGGTGAAGCTGGCGGATCATCCGGCCGGTGTTCTGGATCTCCAGCAGGTCGCCGTGGCGGCCCCGGGCGGCGGCCAGCGGCAGCGCCGTCCCGGCGGCGTGCCGCAGCTCCTGGGTGATCAGGTGTCCGGCCTCGGGGGTGATCCACCGGGGCAGCCGCAGGGTGCCGCCCCAGGCGAAGGCCGAGTTCTGCGGGCGGGGCGGCCGCTGCCGGGCCAGCGCGGCGGTCTCGGTGGCCAGCCAGTGGCGGTAGGAGCGGCCGTCCAGCAGGTCGCGCAGCGCGGGGCGCCGCTGGAAGCCGGTGAGTTCATGGAGGGTGTGCAGCCGCTTCAGGGCGAGCAGCGGGCGGCTGCGCAGCAGGTCGTGCTCGTAGCCGGGGTGACCGGTCAGCAGCTGGTCGCCGCCGAACCCGTCGAGGTGCAGACGTGAGCCGTGGGCGGTGGCCATCTCCTTCGCGGCGCGCATCCGGGGGGCGCTGACCACCGCGCTGGAGGGCTCGTCGGGGAGGACGTCCACGGGAAGCGGCACACCGTCCGCGTCGACGAGTCCTCCCAGGAAGCCAGGGAGTTGATCGGCCGGGTAGACGATGTGGTTCAGCTGCGGCAGGTGGGCGGCGGCCGTCCTGGCCCAGCGCAGGTCCTCGTCGGCCTCGTCCGGGTTCTCCATGGTGAACGCGGTCAGTGAGGCCCGCTCCCGGGCGGCCAGCATGGTGAGGCCGGTGGAGTCCAGACCGCCGGAGAGGTCGGCGGTGATGGTCCGGGCGCCGTCGCTGCGCACCCGCACGGCCGTCTCGAGCGCCTGGCGCAGCGCCGCCGCTCCGTCCTCCAGGGAGAGCACCGGCTCCGGGGCCCGCCACCAGGAGGTCACGGCCTGCTGCCGCCCGTCGGAGGAGAGCGTCAGGCGCGAGCCCGGGGGGACTGCCGTGACGTTCTGCCATGGCGTCCGGTCCGTCAGCGGGTGGGGTACGGAGACGAGCAGGCGCAGGGCCAGTGCGGACCGGTCGAACGAGGCGTCGAGCAGGTCGGCCAGTGCGTCGGCCCGGTCGGCGGCGAGGGTCAGGGCGCCGAGGCGGCCGTGGAAGACCCGGCGCAGCCCGGAAGCACTGCCCTGGATGTGCACGCGGCCGTCGATCAGAGCGATCAGGTGAAAGCTGCCGGCCCAGTCCGTGCCCAGGCGGTCCAGGTGGTGCGGCTCGTGGACTTTGGCTGCCGTCGCGGTGAGTTCGGCGGCACTCACCGAACAGTGGCCGATGACCGCGAGGCGGGTGTCGCCGTGTTCGGCCAGGAGAACCTGGCCCGGGGCCAGCCGGCCGGCCACCCAGGGCCGGCCGGACCGATGCGTCATGATCTGCGCGGCACCTGGCGGAAGCCGGTCGGCCGCTGCGGTCGCGGTTTCATGGTCCGGCAGAACCACGAAATATGGCGTCCCGGCACCGACCACTTCGATCTCCTTTATCGGGCCTTGCATTTCAGAGCGCCCTTACCAGCCCCAGTGGGTGTGGAGAGCGGGCACGAAGGGCTCCTGACCCGCGGTGCCGAGCATTCCGGTCTCCTCCTGGAAAGAACCGCACTCAAACATCTCCGGGGCCTCGTAGGCCTGGAGCTCACGGCTCTCCATACGCTCGTTGTTCACCATTCAATTCACCTCCCTCTCGCTGACGTTGCAGCTCAGGGGCGGTGACTTCATGTGACTCCACGCATGGGAAATACCGGGCGGATGCGAACGCACCGCCCAACCGCCGGATATGCCGACAGGATTCAGATCCCGTGACGCCGCCCCCTGGCGCTCGATCGCGACTGTATCCATGTTCAATCCAAGTGATCAAGGACGCCGTTCCCGAATTGGGCACGGATTCCGGAATGTCCCGTACCACTTGTTCGACGCGCAAGTGGAGCCTCTGTGAGGGGAGTTGAAAATCCACATCAAGCCTGCAAGGCAGTGCTCCCAGGCCGTTCTCCGCGCACCGCGACCATGACCTGCCGCACGGCACCGACCTCGGCACAACGAGCCGGACGGGCACCCGTGCCAGGAGGGCCGACAACCCACCCTCAGGCTCATAACTGACCAGACCGGTGCATATTCACCAACCATCACCATGCAGCATGCGCATACACCGCCCCGGCCAGCACATACCGCGCGGCGGTTCCTAAACTGCCCCTCATGCCTGATCGGATAAAGATGCGCCCGGCAAGATTGGTCACCGCCGTGTCGACCGTAGCCTTACTACTCGGCACAGTGGCCGCCTGCGGTACCAGTTCGACTTCCCGGACGGACGCGAGGCCGACATCCGCGTCGTCGACCACCTCTCCGGCCACAACGACAGCGACAGCGACAGCAGAGGCAATCGCGGAAGAAGAGACCGCGATCACCGAACGCACCGATGAAGCGCAGACTGAGCACCGGCCGTCCGGAGCGGAAAGCACCGACTCTCCCGGCCGGCACGACGGCAGCAACTACGACAACCTCTCACCCGAGGGCAAAGAAGCGCACGACACCGAGAACTGCGCCAAGATCCCCGGCAAGAGGAAGGGAAGTTGCAACGAACCCCACCGCAAGTGCAAGGAGAGCGGCGCCACGGCGGTCTCCTCCGGCGGCGTGGAACTGACCTGTCGGATCTGGGCCAAGGACGGCCGACTTCACTGGCTGGCCGAAGGAGAGTGACCCCGGAACTCCCTTCGGGTTCGCCGACCCCGTGGGCCCCGCTTCGCGGCCCGGTGCCACAACGTGGGCATGAGCAACGAGACGATGCCGGTCACCGACCGTCGCTCAGGGGAGGACCGATCCATCGGAATTGACGCTTCAGTCGCGTGAGTTGCCGAAGAAGATGCGGTATCCGATCAGCAGCACCAGCGAGCCGGCGATCGCCGAGCCCCAGGTGGCGGCGTCGAAGAAGTGGTTGCTGATCGGCTTGTGGAGGAACTTGGCGGACAGCCAGCCGCCGATGAACGCTCCTGCGATGCCGATGAGGGTGGTGCCGATCAGGCCGCCGGGGTCCCGGCCCGGCAGCAGGATCTTCGCGATCGCTCCGGCCAGCAGCCCCAGGATGATCCAGCCGATGATGCCCATGGTGTCGTTCTGCCCTTCAAGCGGTTGATCCGTGATGACTGATCCGCACGGCAGTACGGACACTGCTGTCGACGCTCGGACGCGGTGCGGCGGTTTCACGAGTGACGTCAGGCCGGGTGGACACGCCGTCGCCGGGCACCGGCATCACCCGCCGAAGTTCAGGAGAGCGAACGCCACCGACTCCTCGGCGTTGCCCACTTGCGCAACATCTAAAGTATCCGTCATGACACACGATGGCGTGACGGAGTGGGAGACAGCCCTGCTGGAAGGCGGGCCGGCGGACGGGGCGGTGATCCGGCTGGCCAACCGTCCGGGAGTGGTGCAGGTCACCCACCCTTGTACGGTGGAGGGCTCCGCGAGCGAGATGCGCATTGCGGCGCTGTACGTATACCGGCGCGACCTGCGCGTCAAAGAAGAGCCGCTGCGGTACGGCTTCGACCCGGTGAGCCCCTGACCCGAACGGCGCCCCACACCCCGCCGCGCGCCCGATCCAGCGCCCGCCGGAGGACCCTGGCGTCCCCTGCGAACGGACCCGACACCACCCCGAAAAGGTTGCTAGATTGCGCACATGAGCAAGTGTCGCGGGCCGGATGGGCGCCCTTGGGGCTTGGCACAGCCGCCGATGGCCCGGGCGCCGGAGACCGCATCACAGGATCCGTTACGAGAGGGGCCCAGTTGCCGCAGGGCAGAACGTCATCGGCAGGCAGCAGCAACCTGCGCATCGGGGCGGCCGTGGCCGAGATCGAGGGCTTGTACGCCGCACTGCACGCCACTGCGAACGGACAGCGCAGGGAGCGGCTCCTGACCGAACTCGCCCAGGCCGGGCGGCGCCTCACCGATCTCGCGCTCGTACCGCAAGGGGAGCGAGTGGGCGTTCAGCCCCGTTCGCGCTGGCAGCGCCGGCGCTTTCTGGCGGCCCGCGGAGCCGCCAGGATCATGGCGTTCACCGCCGACCGCGGCCGAGCGAGCGGGCCGGGCCCCCTTGAGGACAGCCGCTAGGCACGCGCCCCCGGGTTCCCGGGAAAATAGGTCGACCCGGGGTGGGGCGGTCGCGTTGGGTTGGGGCATGACCGAACTGCGTACCGCCCGCCTCGCGCTCCGGCCCTGGCGGGAGACCGACCTCGCGCCCTGGGCGGCCATGAACGCCGATCCCGAGGTCCGGGAGCATCTGGGGCCGGTGCTCAGCCGTGAGCAGAGTGATGCGTCGGTGGTGAGGTTCCGGGCCGAGTTCGAGGAGCGCGGGTTCGGGTGGTGGGCCGTCGAGGTGCTCGCCACCGGGGAGTTCATCGGCTTTGCCGGGCTCGACGAGGTGGATGACGGGATGCCGTTCACGGGGGTGGAGATCGGCTGGCGGCTCGCCCGTCCGTCCTGGGGGCACGGCTATGCCACCGAAGCCGCCCGGGCCGCCCTGGACTTCGGCTTCGGGACCCTCGGGCTTCCCGAGATCCTCGCGGTGACGACCGTCACCAACCTGCGTTCCCGGGCGGTGATGTCCCGGATCGGCATGACCCGGGACCCCGCGGACGACTTCGACGACCCGAGCGCACCCGAGGGGCCGCTGCGCCCCAATGTGGTGTACCGGATCCGCGCCTGATCCGGGTCAGGCGACAGGTCCTGGCACATCGGCCAGGAGGGCGAGGTACTGGCGGTGGCGGTCCGGTGTGCCCAGGGCGGTCGCGTCGGCCTTGGCGCGTTTGAGGTAGAGGTGTGCGGGGTGTTCCCAGGTCATGCCGATGCCGCCGTGGAGTTGGACGCACTCCTCCGCCGCGCGGACCGCGACCTCGGAGCAGCAGGACTGGGCCACTGCGACCGCGATCACCGCGTCGGGGGCGTCGGTCGCGAGCGCGTCGGCGGCATTGCGGGCGGTGGCGCGGGCCGAGGCGATGTCCAGCCAGAGGGCCGCGAGCCGGTGTTTGAGGGCTTGGAAGGAACCGATGGGGCGGCCGAACTGCTGCCGCTCACCGGCATAGCGCACGGTCTCGGCCAGGCACCACTCGGCGACACCGAGCTGTTCGGAGGCGAGGAGTCCGGCGCCGGTGAGCAGGGCGGCTTCCAGGGCGCTGCGGGCCCGGTCGGGGCCGGCGAGCAGCGCGGCCGGGGCCGCGGAGAAGGTGATCCGGGCAATCGGCCGGGTGAGGTCGAGCGGGGTGAGCGGGGTGAGAGTGACGCCTTCGGCGGTGGCGTCCACGCTGTGGAGGCCGGTGTCCGTGGGGACGAGGAGGACGTCGGCTCCTGCGGCTCCTGCGACGGCGTTCACCGTCCCGGTGAGCAACGCCCGGTCCGGGCCGGCGGGTTCGGCGCCGACGGAAGGCCGCACACCCGCGCCCGGGGCGGTCGGCAGGGGCACGGCAAGCGCGCCGACCTGGCGGCCCTCGGCGAGCGCGGTGAGCAGGGCGGCGACCTCGGTGCGGCCGGTGTCGCAGCCGAGCAGGGTGCGTACGGCCAGGACCGCGCTGGTCAGGTAGGGGACGTCGGCGACGGTGCGGCCGAGTTCCTCCAGGACGACGGCGGCCTCGCGGGCGGTCGCGCCCTGGCCGCCGGACTTCTCGGGTACGAGCAGCCCGGCCGTGCCCATGCCCGTGGCCAGGGGCTGCCAGAGGCCGGTGTCGTACGGGCGGCCGCTCTCGGCGCCGGCGAGCACGGACGCGGGGGCTCCGTGGGCGGTGAGCAGGGAGCGCACGGCGGCGCGCAGGTCCTCCTCGGCCTCGGAGTAGAGCAGGTCCGGCGTCATCGGGGCAGGTCCTTCCACGGGAGGTCCTTGTCGTTGCGGGGCTCGGGCGGCAGGCCGAGGACGCGCTCGGCGACGATGTTGAGCAGCACCTCCGAGGTGCCGCCCTCGATGGAGTTGCCCTTGGCGCGCAGGTAGCGGTATCCGGCGTCGCGGCCGGTGAAGTCGACGAGTTCGGGCCGGACCATGGTCCAGTCGCCGTAGGTGAGTCCGTCCTCGGCGAGCAGCTCGACCTCCAGGGCGCTGAGCTCCTGGTTGAGCCGGGCGAAGGCGAGTTTCATGCCGGAGCCCTCGGGTCCGGGGCGGCCCCGCTTGAGCTGCTGGCGGAGCCGTTCGCCGGTGAGCCGGGCGGCCTCGGCGTCCACCCAGAGGCGCAGCAGCCGCTGGTGGAGGTCGTGGGTGCGCAGCTCGGGGCGTTCGCGCCAGGTCCGGGCCACGACGCCGACCATGCCGCCCTCGCGGGGCACGCGGGTGCCGCCGATGGCCATGCGTTCGTTCATGAGGGTGGTCTGCGCGACCCGCCAGCCGTCGCCGACACCGCCCAGACGGTGCGTGTCGGGGATCCGTACGCCCGTCAGGAAGACCTCGTTGAACTCGGCCTCGCCGGTGATCTGGCGCAGTGGCCGCACCTCGACGCCGGGGTCGGTCATGTCGCAGACGAAGTAGGTGATGCCCTGGTGCTTGGGCACGTCGGGGTCGGTGCGGGCGATGAGGATCGCCCAGCGGGCGAGGTGGGCGCTGGAGGTCCACACCTTCTGGCCGTCGACGGTCCAGCCGTCGCCGTCGCGTACGGCCCGGGTGGCGAGCCCGGCGAGGTCGGAGCCGGCGCCGGGCTCGCTGAACAGCTGGCACCACACCTCCTCGCCGGTCCACAGGGGCCGCAGGAAGCGCTGCTTCTGCTCGTCCGTGCCGTACTGGAGGATGGTGGGGGCGGCCATGCCGAGGCCGATGCCGATGCGGCGGGGGTCGTTGCCGGGGGCACCGGCGGCGTCGAGCGCGGCGTCGACGACCGGTTGGAGGGAGCGGGGTGCGCCGAGTCCGCCGAGCCCTTCGGGGAAGTGGATCCAGGCGAGCCCGGCGTCGAAGCGGGCCCGCAGGAAGTCGAGGCGGTCGGTGGTGGCCGGGTCGTGCGCGGCGAGGAGGGCGGCGACGCGGTCGAGCAGTTCCCCGGCGCCGGGGGTGGCCGCGGCAGGTGCGTTCATCGCGGGCCTTCCTGGGCGGGGAGGACGACGAGCCGGCCGGTGGTCGTGCCGTCGGCCACGCGCTGGACGGCGTCGGCGGCCGCGGTGAGCGGCAGGCGCTCGCTGACGAGGGGGCGGATCGCGCCCTGCGCGGCGAGCTTGGTCAGCTCGTCGTGGCAGGCGCGGACGGCGGCCGGGTCCTTGGTGTTGTAGAGGCCCCAGTGCAGGCCGAGGATGGTGTAGTTCTTCACCAGGGCGTGGTTGAGGGCGGCGCTGGGGATCCTGCCGCTCGCGAAGCCGACGACCACGATGCGGCCCTCGAAGGCGACGCACTTGGTGGACTGGGTGTACGCGTCGCCGCCGACGGGGTCGTAGACGACGTCGGCGCCGTGTCCGCCGGTGGCGTCCTTGACGGCGGCGATCACGTCCTCGGCGCGGCGGTCGATCACCACGTCGCAGCCGTTCTCGTGGGCTTCGCGCGCCTTGTCGACGCCGCCGACGACACCGATGACCGTGGCCCCGGCGGCCTTTCCGAGCTGTACGGCCGCGCTGCCGACGCCGC
Source organism: Streptomyces blastmyceticus (assembly GCF_039521185.1). Classification (NCBI taxonomy): domain Bacteria; kingdom Bacillati; phylum Actinomycetota; class Actinomycetes; order Kitasatosporales; family Streptomycetaceae; genus Streptomyces; species Streptomyces blastmyceticus. The sequence goes on from NZ_BAAABW010000026.1 coordinate 362,118, forward strand.
CTGCCGCGGCGTGGACGAGCAGGGTCTCGCCGGACTGGATGCGGGCCCGGCGGTGCAGGCCGAACCAGCCGGTCTGGTAGCCGACGTGCAGGGCGGCGGCCTCGGCGTCGTCCAGGGACTCGGGAGCGGGCAGCAGGGTCCTGGCGTCCACGACCGCGCGCTCGGCGAAACCGCCCGCCGGGAGGGCGGGTTGCGCGAGGACGCGCGCCCCCACGGTGCCTTCCGCGCCCTCCCCGAGGGCGAGGATCTCCGCGCACGTCTCCACGCCGGGGGTGAAGGGCATGGGCGGACGGACCTGGTACTGGCCGCGGCAGAGCAGGGCGTCGGGGAAGTTGACGTTCGCGGCGAGTACCCGGATGAGGGCCTCGCCGGGGGCGGGGCCGGGGTCCGGTACGTCCTCCAGGCGCATGACGTCTCGGGGTTCGCCGTTGGTGTGCACTCGCCATGCCTTCACGGGGGCCTCCGGGGTGGTGGGGTGGCGTGCGGTTCGCATACTAAGCGGTTGGTAAGGGCGGGGGGTAGGGGTGTTGTCGGGCGGGGTGCGGGTGCATGCGGGCGAGGTTTTCCCCCGGCAGCGTGCCGTCTACGCCCGGCTCGTCGATTCCCGGGTCGTCAGACGCGGGGTCGGCGCCTGTACCCGGGTCGGCGGCTCTCCTGCCAGGAGCGCGGTCAGGAGGTGGGCCGCCTGGCGGCCGAAAGCGGGGGTGTCGCGGGTCAGCGCCGTCAGTGCCGGGTGGGTGCTGCGGCAGAGGACGGAGTCGTCCCAGGCCACGATGGAGAGTTCGCCGGGGACGGACACTCCGTGCTCCGCCGCGACGGCGAGACCGGCGACGGCCATGACGTCGTTGTCGTAGACGATCGCGGTGGGCGGCTGCGGACCGGACAGCAGCCGGCGCGTGGCCTCGGCTCCTTGCGCGTCGGAGTAGTCCGTGGTCACCGAGGTGACGTCGGGGAGTCCGCGGCGCTCGGCCTCGGTGCGCAGGCAGGCCATCCGGCGCCGGGTGTGGGCGAGTTCGGGCAGGCCCGCGACATGGGTGACGCGGCGGTGCCCGAGGGCGTGGAGGTGTCCGACGATGGAGGCCATCGCACCGGTGTCGTCGGCCCAGAGGGTGGAGATCGCGCCATGGGTGCCGCCGTCGCCGTCGGGCGCGCCGATGACGACTGCGGGCAGGCCGAGTTCGTCCAGCAGGGCCGGGCGCGGGTCGTCGGCGCGGGGGTCGACGACAAGCAGTCCGTCGACGCGGCGCTCGGCCCACCAGCGCCGGTATACCGCGCACTCGGCGTCGATGTCCTCGGCCATCTGGAAGAGCAGGCCGAGGCGGCGGTCGGCGAGCACTTCCTGGACGCCGGAGACCAGTTGGAGGAAGAAGGACTCGACGCCCAGGGTGCGGGCGGGCCTGGCCAGGACGAGTCCGACCGTGGCCGCCCCCTCGCCGGACAGGGCGCGGGCTGCGGTGCTGGGCTGCCAGCCGAGCTGTTCGGCGACCTGGCGCACGCGTTCGCGGGTGGCGTCGGAGACCCCGGGGCGGCCGTTGAGCGCGAAGGAGACCGCGCTCTCCGAGACGCCCGCGCGACGTGCGATGTCTTTCATCGTCGGGCGGCGGGCCGGGGTGCGGCGCATGGCTCTCCTTCCGCTGCCCGCGCCGGCACGCGGGCCCGTACTAAAGCGCTCGATCGAGCGTAACTCCCCGCAGGCTAAAGCGCATTAGTCGGCAGCGGAAGTATTGACTTCACCGTGCCGCGGGTGCAGCTTTTGTTGCGCACCTCCCGGTCCGACCGAAGGAGTTCGCCGCGCCATGCCCCGTTTCCGTAGAGCCGCTGCCGCCGCCGTCCCGCTTCTCGCGTCCGCCTTGTCGCTCACCGCCTGTGGCTCCGGCGGTGGTTCGGACGGCGGTGCCGCGGACGGCAAGGCGGAGGGAAACATCACCTTCCAGACCTGGAATCTGCGCAGCAACTTCAAGGACTACTTCGAGGGTCTGGTCGGGGAATTCGAGAAGCAGAATCCGGGCGTCAAGGTCAAATGGCTTGACCAGCCCGCCGACAACTACGCGGAGAAACTCAGCGCCGACGCCGGCGGCGGCACCCTGCCCGACGTCGTCAATGTGTCGCCGGACCTGTCCTATCCGCTGGCCAAGGCCGGGATCCTGCTGAACCTAGACCGGGAGAAGGCCGCGGCGAAGTTCAAGGACGAGTACACGCCGGAGGCCTGGCAGGGGAACACGCTGCCGGGCCTGGACGGTTCGTACGCCTTCCCCTGGTATCTCAACACCGGTCCGCTGTTCTACAACAAGGCGCTCTTCCGGCAGGCCGGGCTGGACCCGGAGAAGCCGCCCAAGAGCTACGACGAGCTGTTCGCCACGGCCGACGCACTGGCGAAACGGTCCGGCGGGAGGACGGCGACCCTCGCGGGCACCCCGTCCATCGAGGACTTCGGCCGCTACGGCGTGCGGCTGATGAACGCCGACGCCACGAAGTTCACCTACAACGAGCCCAAGGGCGTCGAACTGCTCACCAAATACAAGGAACTCTACGCACACGGCGGGCTCGACTCGCAGGCGCTCACCAACACCGCGGACCAGTCGGGGCAGAAGTTCCTGGAGCAGAAGGTCGCCATCAATCCGGGCAGCGCCCACGACCTGGACACGTTCAAGAAGAACGCGCCCGGTCTGTACAAGGAACTCGGCATCACCGACGCCCCGAACAACACGGGCAAGCCGAACATGTACGTGATGGGCCTGGCCGTCAACAAGCAGAGCAAGCACAAGGCCGCGGCCGTCGCCTTCGCGCACTTCGTCACGGACCGCAAGAACCAGGAGGACTTCGCGCACAAGGTCGCCGTCTTCCCCAGCACCAAGGGCTCGCTGGACGATCCCTACTGGACCAAGGACGACGGGACGGACGAGGGCCGGGTCCGGGTGGCCTCCGCGAAAATGCTCAAGGGCGCGGTCAATTACACGCCGGTGGTGCTGAGCGAGGAGATGAAGGTCGTCCTGAAGAACGAGGTCGCCAAGGCCCTCCAGGGCAAGAAATCCCCTCAGCAGGCACTGGACGACGCCGTGGCACAGAGCGACAAGCTCCTCAAGCAGAGCTGACGGCCGTGAAACAGCCCTCCGTGCGCGTACGCACCCACCGGGCGGCCAGCCCCTGGCTCTTCCTGCTGCCCGGCCTCGGGGTGATCGCCGCCTTCAACCTCTACCCCTTCCTCACCACCGTCCGTAAGGCGTTCACCGACGCGCGGACGCTGACGCCCGGCGGCTGGGTGGGGCTGCGGAACTTCCAGGACATGCTGGACGACGACCAGTTCTGGGTGGCGCTGCGCAACAGCGGGCTGTACGTCCTGCTGGTCGTGCCCTTCACCGTGCTGCTGCCGCTGCTGCTGGCGCTGCTGGTTCACAAACGCCTCCCCGGAGTCACGTTCTTCCGGTCGGCGTTCTACACCCCCGTCGTGGCCTCCGTCGTCGTGGTGTCGCTGATCTGGGTCTGGATGCTGGACGACCGCGGGCTGATCAACGGCATCCTGCGGTTCTTCGGGGCCGGCCCGGTGGCGTTCCTCGGTGACGAGTGGCTGCTGCTGTTCAGCGCGATGGCGCTGACGGTGTGGAAGGGCCTCGGCTACTACATGATCATTTATCTGGCGGCGCTCGCCAACATCCCCCGGGAGCTGCACGAGGCGGCCGCGGTCGACGGGGCCGGTGCCCTGCGCCGCTTCGTCAGCGTCACCGTCCCGGCCCTGCGCTCCACGATGGTGCTGGTCGGCGCCCTGTCGTCGGTGGCCGCCTTCAAGGTCTTCTCCGAGGTCTATCTGCTGGCGGGGCCCACCGGCGGTCCGGCCGGGCAGGACACCACGCTGGTCATGCTCGTCCAGCGGACGGGCACCGGGCTCAACGGCCGTGTCGGCTACGCCTCGGCCCTGTCCCTGGTCGTCTTCGTGATCGCCCTGCTGCTGATGCTGCTGGTGCTCCGCGCCGACCGGAAGGAGAGCGCGTCGTGACCCGGACCTCCGGCTGGGAGAAGGCGCTGCGCTATCTGCTGATGCTCGCCGTGCTGGGCATCACCGTCGGACCGTTCCTGTGGCAGCTGTCGACCTCGTTCAAGGGGGCCACCGAGGACATCTACACCTACCCGCCGGGGTTCCTGCCCGAGCATCCGACTCTCGGAAATTATTCAGGTGTCGCCGACATCATTCCGGTCTGGGACTACGCGCTGAACTCCCTGAAGGTCGCCCTCACCAATGTGGTCACCAACCTTGTCGGCGCTTCCCTGGCCGGATACGCACTGGCCCGGCTGCGCTTCCGCGGCCGGCGGCTCGCCGGGCTCGCCTTCGTGGCGGCCCTGCTCGTCCCCCTGGAGTCCGTGGTCATCGCGCAGTTCACCATGATGCGCGACCTCCATCTCAACAACACCCTCACCGCCGTGGTGCTGCCCGGTGCGGTCGGCGCGCTCAATGTGCTGCTGATGCGCAACGCGTTCGCGAACCTCCCGTACGAGATCGAGGAAGCCGCCGTCATCGACGGGGCGAACGTCTGGCAGCGGTTCCTCCGGATCGCCCTGCCCTCCGTACGCGGCACCCTGGCCGTCGTGGCGATCTTCTCCTTCATGGGGGCCTGGGACGACTTCCTCTGGCCGCTGATCGTCCTCTCCGACTCGGACCACTTCACCCTGACCGTCGGCCTGAACTACCTGCACGGAACGTTCCAGCAGAACCCCCGGCTGGTCGCCGCGGGCACCATCGTCGCCGTCGCCCCGCTCATCGTGCTGTTCGCCTGCCTCCAGCGGTACTTCTTCCGCGGCGTCGGCGAAGGCGCCGTCAAGGGCTGACCCCCGCTCCCCGCCCGAAGGGACACCCCCATGCGCTTCGGTGTGAACTACACCCCCAGCCGCGGCTGGTTCCACCACTGGCTGGACTTCGACCTGGACGACGTCCGCGCCGACCTCGACTCCATCGCCGCCCTCGGCCTGGACCACATCCGCGTCTTCCCCCTGTGGCCCGTCTTCCAGCCCAACCGCACCCTGATCCGGCCGCGTGCGGTGGCGCAGTTGGTGAGCCTCGTCGACGCGGCGGGCGAGCGCGGGCTCGACGTCGCCGTCGACGGCCTCCAGGGTCACCTCTCCAGCTTCGACTTCGTCCCCTCCTGGACCACGACATGGCACCGCCGCAACATGTTCACCGACCCCGAGGTCGTCGCCGCGCAGGAGGAGTATGTGACGGTCCTCGCCGGCGCCCTCGCCGACCGGCCCCACTTCCTGGGCATGACGGTCGGCAACGAGACCAACCAGTTCTCCGGCGACCCGCACCCCGACCCGGACCGGATCGCGCCCGAGGAGGCGGAGCGCTGGCTGCAACGGATGCTGGACGCCTGCGAGAAGGCCGCCCCCGGCCGGTCCCATCTGCACGCCTCCTACGACGCCGCCTGGTACGACGGCACGCACCCCTTCACCCCCGCCCACTCGGCCCGTCTGGGCGCCATGACCGCCGTGCACTCCTGGGTCTTCAACGGCACCGCGCAGCGGCACGGCCCGCGCGGCACGGCCACCGAGCACCACGCCGCGTACCTCGTCGAGCTGTCCAAGGCGTGGGCGGAGGACCCGGCCCGGCCGGTGTGGCTCCAGGAGGTCGGGGCACCCGCGCCGCACATCGCGCCCGAGCGGGCGGCCGCCTTCACCGAGGCGACCGTCACCAACGCGCTGGACTGCCCCGGCCTGTGGGGCATCACCTGGTGGTGCTCCCACGACGTCGACCGCTCCCTCGCGGACTTCCCCGAGCTGGAGTACGGACTGGGTCTGCTCACGAACGACCGGCGGCCGAAACCGGCGGGCGAGACGTTCGCCCGTCTCGCCCGTGAGCACCGTGCCGCGGGGGCCGCCGCGTCGCCTCGGTCGACCGCGCTGGTCGTGGAGGCGGGGGAGGTCGCGGGGGCGCCGCTGCGGGCGGTGTGCGCGCCGGGTGGGGAGTTTTTCGAGGCCTGGATGCGGGTCGCTGCGCGTGGGCGGGGGCCGGCGTGTGTGCTCTCTCAATTGGCGGGTGATGCGAGGCATTTGGCGGCGCGGGGGATCACGGAGGTCTTGACCGTGGCCCAGGTCCAGTAGTTCTTCTTCCCCAGCCCCGCCCCTTCCCGAAACCGGGGAGACCCCGGACCCCCTGAAGCGGCTGCGCCGCTTGTCCTCAAACGCCGGACGGGCTGGGCAACCCCAAGGAGAAGCCATGCGTCAAAGTCCCACCCGTCGCCACGTATTGGCCATCGGCGCCGGAGCCGTCACCGCACTCGCCTTACCAAGCACGGCCTCGGCCAACGGCACGCTCCAGCCCTACGCCTCGTACTGGTTCCCCGACAGCCTGCCGTCCGGCTCCCCCGCGCGCGGGGTCGTCTGGCGCAGCCTCGCCGCGTGGCGACCGGAGGACGATGCCGATCTGCCCTTCAACCAGGCGACCGTGCCGCTCGCAGCGCGCTTCGCTCCCCCGCCGGTCAACGCCACCGCACGGGCAGGGCAGGCGCGGGTGTGCGCGCTCGCCGCGTTCGCGCACACGTCGGGGAATCCGTCCCAGGGGTCGCAGACCGCCGACCACTACGCGCTGACGCACTGGGCGTACCTCGACGAGTTGGTCTTCTGGGGCGGCTCGTCGGGCGAGGGGCTGATCCTGGCGCCGAACGCGCCGGTCGTGGACGCCGCGCACCGCAACGGTGTGCCTGTCCTGGGGACGGTGTTCCTGCCTCCGGTCGCGTACGGCGGGCAGTTGCGGTGGACGCGGGATCTGGTGCGGCGAGGGGCGGACGGTGGCTTCCCGCTGGCCGACAAGCTGATCCAGGTGGCACGGGCGTACGGCTTCGACGGCTGGTTCCTCAACGCCGAGACCGGCGGCGGCGACGCCCGGCTGGGTGCGGACATGCGGGACTTCGTGACGTACCTGCGGGCGAACGGCCGAGGGCTGCGCGTCACGTGGTACGACGCGATGGCCGTCTCCGGCGACATCTCCTGGCAGAACGAGCTCAACGACCACAACTCCCCGTTCTTCCGCGCCGCCGACTCGATGTTCCTCAACTTCGGCTGGAGCCGTGCCGGGCTCGCCGCGTCGGCGGAGCGCGCGGGGCGGCTGGGGCGGAGCCCGTACGCGCTGTGGGCCGGCGTCGATGTAGAGGCGCGCGGCTGGGACACGCCCGTCGACTGGGACGCGGTCGTCCCGGCGGGCGGCCCGCACACCGTGTCGTACGGCTTCTACCGGCCCGAGTGGACCTGGACGAGCCTGCCCGCGGGCGGGCGCTCCCCCGCCGCCTTCCACGCGCGGGACGACCGCTTCTGGTCCGGCGAGGGCCTCGATCCGGCCGCGCCGCCGAGCGGGCCCTGGCGGGCGCCCGCCGCTTCCGTCGCGGACCGCTCCACGCTCACCGCGCTGCCGTTCGCGACGAGCTTCAACACCGGCCACGGGACGGCCTGGTACGACAAGGGCAAGCGAGCCTCGGACACCGCCTGGAACCACCTGGGGCTCCAGGACCGGCTGCCCGGCCGCCGCTGGGTGGTCCGCACCGCGGGCGCCCGGCCCACCGTCGGCTTCGACTTCACCGACGCCTGGCGCGGCGGCAACAGCCTCCTCGTGGAGGGCGCGCTCGCCGCGCCGACGACGGTCGAACTGTACGCGGCACGGCTGCCGCTGTCCGGCGCGACGGTCGTGGAACTGGCCCACCGCACCGACGCCGGGTCGGCGGCGGTGCGGGTGGAGCTGGCCGTGGCGCTGGAACCGGGCTCCTTCCAGTACGTGCCCGCGGGCACGCTGCCCGCGGGGGGACGCGGCTGGGCGACCGTACGGCTCCGCGTGGGCGCGCTCCTGCGGTGCAGGGCGGGCGCCACCGGCCACGCGCTGGGGGTGCGTCTGACCGCGCCGGACGGCGGCACGGTCCGCTGGCGGCTCGGCGCCCTCGCGGTCCACGACGCGGCACCGCCCGCACCGGCGCGGCCGGGCCCCGTCCGGGTGACCGCGTCCCACCGCGCCGGCGACGGCACGGCGGCGCTGCGGCTGGCGTGGGGAGCGACCAGGACACCCGTACGGCATTACGAACTCCACCAGGTGCTCCCCGGCGGCGGCCGTCGCTTCCTGGGCGGCACCTGTGGGCATGCCTACTACGTCGCGGCGCTGCGCCGCACCGCCACGGAGGCGGCCACGCGCGTCGAAATGCGCGCGGTGGACGAGCTGTACGCCTCCTCGGCACCCGCGTCCGTCGATTTCCCCTGGTAGACCTACTGCGTGAGGACACCGACTCCATGCACAACGACCGCACCATCACCAAAGCCCGACTGAAGCGGGTGCTGGACGAGCGCATCCGGCCCGCCGTGTATCCCGAGTCGGTGCCGCTGGCCGTCTCGGTGTGGAACGCGCCGGGCGAGCCCGTACCCGTGGCGGAGGGGCTGGCCGCCGAGGGGGTGCCGATCCGGACCGGCGCGCAATGGGGTCCTCCGTGGGGGACGAGCTGGTTCACCGTCACGGGGACGGTGCCGCGGGAGTGGGCGGGGCGGACCGTCGAGGCGCTGCTCGACCTGGGCTTCGACGAGAACATGCCGGGGTTCCAGTGCGAGGGGCTCGTCTACCGCCCGGACGGCTCGCCGGTGAAGGGGCTCAACCCCCGCAACCAGTGGGTGCGCATCGGCGAGAAGGTCGTGGGCGGCGAGGAGGTGGTGCTGCACGTCGAGGCGTCGTCGAACCCGGTGATCCTGGACTACCACCCCTTCCTGCCGACCGAACTGGGCGACAGGGAAACGGCGGACAGCGCGCCGCGCTACCGGCTGGGCCGGATGGACCTCGCCGTTCTCGACCGGACGGTGTGGGAGCTGGTCCAGGACCTGGAGGTGCTGGGCGAGCTGATGGCCGAGCTGTCCGTGGAGGCGCCGCGCCGCTGGGAGATCCTGCGGGCCGTGGAGCGGGCGCTGGACGCGGTCGACCTCCAGGACGTCGGCGGCACGGCCGCACGCGCCCGTGAGCTGCTCACCAGTGTGCTGGCCGCTCCCGCGCACGCCTCGGCGCACCGGATCAGCGCGGTCGGGCACGCGCACATCGACTCGGCGTGGCTGTGGCCGCTGCGGGAGACGGTGCGCAAGGTCGCGCGGACGACGTCGAACATGACGGCCCTGCTGGAGGACGAGCCGGATTTCGTCTACGCCATGTCGCAGGCGCAGCAGTTCGCCTGGATCAAGGAGCACCGGCCGGAGGTGTACGCGCGGGTGAAGAAGGCGGTCGCGGAGGGCCGTTTCGTGCCCGTGGGCGGCATGTGGGTGGAGTCCGACACGAACATGCCGGGGTCGGAGGCGCTGGCACGGCAGTTCGTGCACGGGAAGCGGTTCTTCCTGGAGGAGTTCGGGATCGAGACGGAAGAGGTGTGGCTGCCGGACACGTTCGGCTACTCGGCGGCGCTGCCCCAGCTGGTGAAGCTGTCCGGCGCGAAGTGGTTCCTGACGCAGAAGATCTCGTGGAGCCGGTCCAACAAGTTCCCGCACCACACCTTCTGGTGGGAGGGGCTGGACGGGACGCGTGTCTTCACGCACTTCCCGCCGATCGACACCTACAACTCTCAGCTGTCGGGGAAGGAGGTCGCGCACGCCGTCCGCAACTTCCAGGAGAAGGGCGGCGCGACCCGCTCCCTCGCACCGACCGGCTGGGGCGACGGCGGGGGCGGGACGACGCGCGAGATGCTCGCGCGCGCGAAGCGGCTCGCGGACCTGGAGGGGTCGGCGAGGGTCGTCTTCGAGAAGCCGTCGGTGTTCTTCGAGAAGGCGCACGCGGAGTACGAGCACGCCCCCGTATGGGTGGGCGAGCTGTATCTGGAGCTGCACCGGGCGACGCTCACCAGCCAGGCGCGGACCAAACAGGGCAACCGGCGCTCGGAACACCTTTTGCGGGAAGCGGAGTTGTGGGCGGCGACGGCGGCCGTGCGGGCGGGGTTCCCCTATCCGTACGAGGCGCTGGACCGGCTGTGGAAGACGGTGCTGCTGCACCAGTTCCACGACATCCTGCCCGGTACGTCGATCGCGTGGGTGCACCGGGAGGCGGCGGCGACCTATGCGGCGGTGGCGGCGGAGCTGGAGTCGATCATCGGGGAGGCGCTGGCCGCGCTGGCCGGGGACCCGCTGGCGGTGCTGGCCGAGGACGCGCTGGCGACGCTGCGCGGAGACGGACCGGCGAGCGGGACCGTGATCTTCAACGCGGCACCGCACGGGCGCGGCGGTGTGCCCGCGCTCGGCGCGGCCGCCGTCGGACAGAGGGACCGTGCGGCGGTGCGGGCGGAGCCGCGTGAGGGCGGCGGGTTCGTGCTCGACAACGGGCTGCTGCGGGTGGAGATCGACGGGCGGGGGCTGGTGGTCTCCGTGTACGACCTGGCGGCGGAGCGTGAGACGGTCGCGCCGGGCGCGGCGGCGAACCTCCTCCAGTTGCACCCGGACTTCCCGAACATGTGGGACGCGTGGGACGTGGACCACTTCTACCGCAACACCGTCACGGACCTCACGGACGTCGAGGCGCTGGAGCTCACGGACGACGGGGCGGTGCGGGTGGTGCGGGCCTTCGGGGCGTCGCGGGTGGAGCAGTTCCTCGGCCTGCCGGACGGTGAGCGGCGGCTGGACATCGCGACGGAGGTCGACTGGCACGAGACGGAGAAGTTCCTGAAGGCGGCGTTCCCGCTCGACCTGCACACCGACCGCGTTGCGGCGGAGACCCAGTTCGGCCACCTCTACCGCCCCACGCACACCAACACCAGCTGGGACGCCGCCAAGTTCGAGGCGTGCGCGCACCGCTTCGTGCACCTGGAGGAGCCGGGCTGGGGGGTGGCGGTCGTCAACGACTCGACATACGGCTACGACGTGACGCGTGCCGTACGCGACGGCGGCACGGGCACGACGACCACGCTGCGGCTCTCCCTGCTGCGGGCCCCCCGCTTCCCGGACCCGCGCACGGACCAGGGCGTGCACCGCTTCCGGTACGCGCTGGTGCCGAACGCGTCCCTGGGGGACGCGGTGCGGGAGGGGCACCGGATCAACCTGCCGGAGCGGCGGGTGGTTGGGGCAGGAGCCGGCGGGGTGGAACCGCTGGTGTCGGTCTCCGGCGACTCCGTCGTCGTGTCGGCGGTCAAGCTCGCGGACGACGGCAGCGGGGATGTGGTGGTGCGGCTGTACGAGGCGCTGGGCGGGCGCGCGCGGGTCCGCGTGGCGGCGGGCTTCGCTGTGGGGGCGGGGGCTGTGTGCGATCTGTTGGAGCGGCCTGTCGGGGCGGTCGATGCGGATGACATCGCCTTGTCGTTCCGCCCGTTCGAGATCGTGACCCTGCGGCTCACACGCGCCTGATTTTGTCCCCAGCCCCGCCCCTTCCCGCAGCGTCTGATGCTCGGCTCCGCCGAGGCCGGGGCTCCGCCCCGGACCCGTGCCCGGGTGCGGCCCGGCGGGGCTTTGTTCCCCTACCCCGCCCCTTCCCGGCTGTGTCGATTTGCGGCTCCGCCGCGTGGGGGCTCCGCCCCGGACCCCGGAGCACGCTTCGCGCGCTGTCCTCAAACTCCCCCAGCTACCGCTGGGAGGTGCCCCCACGGGCTGAATTTGCGCACTCCCGGGGGTCTGGGGGCGGAGCCCCCAGTTTCGGGAAGGGGCGGGGCTGGGGAACAAGCCCGCCGCAGGCGCGACGCACCGCTCCTACGACACCACGTCCTTGCCCCGGAAATGGCGGAACGCGAAAGCGAAGAGCACCAGCGCGTACGCGACCGACACCGCCGTTCCCTTCACCATCCCCGCCCATTCCAAGTGCGGCTGAAGCGCGTCCGCCCATGCGAACTGCCAGTGCGCGGGCAGGAAGTCGCGCCAGTGCCCGAGCGCCGTCACCGCGTCCAGGACGTTGCCCACGATGGTCAGACCAACCGCGCCGCCGACAGCGCCCAGCGGCGCGTCCGTGACGGTCGAGAGCCAGAACGCGAGGCCGGCCGTCACCAGTTGGCCGACGAAGATGTAGGCGACGACGATCGCGAGCCGCTCGACCGCCGTGCCGGCGGGCAGTGCGCCGCCGGTGGGGATCTGGAGTGCGCCCCAGCCGTAGGCCGCCGTGCCCGCGGCCAGTGCCACCACCGGCAGCAGCACCATCGCGGCCGCGCTGAAGCCCAGTGCCACGGCCAGCTTGCTCAGCAGCAGCCGGGCCCGGGGCACCGGCGCCGCCAGCAGATAGCGCAGCGAGGACCAGCTCGCCTCGGACGCCACCGCGTCACCGCAGAACAGCGCCACCGGCACCACCAGCAGGAAGCCCGCCGAGACGAACAGGCACGTCGCGGCGAAATTGACGCCGGAGGAGGTGGCGGTGTCGATCAGCGTCACCCGGCCGTCCCGGCCGCTCGGCTGCCCGCCGATGGCGAAGGCCGCGATCAGGACGAACGGCAGCACGGCCAGGACGGCCCCGACCACCAGCGTGCGCCGCCGCCGCAACTGCCGCATCGCCTCCACCCGCAGCGGCAGCGTGTGCCGCGCGCGATAGCCAGGAGCTGTCTCCGGGGCGATGCCCGCGGCGTCCGTCGCGTCCGTCGCCGTGCTCATGCGGAGCCTCCGATCAGGGTCAGGAACGCGTCCTCCAGACGGCGGTGCGGACCCACACGCTCCACCGGGACCTCCAGCCGGACCAGCTCCACCAGCAACGTGGCCGCGCTCATCCCGTCGAGCCCCACCAGCAGCCCCTCGTCGGTCCGCGCGGCGGACGCCACGCCCGGCAGCGCCGCCACCTTCTCCGCGACGGCCTCCGTCAACTCGCCCGCGACGCCGACCAGCAGCGTGTCGCCCGAGCCGACGATGTCCGCGACGGGGCCGGCCGTGACGAGCCGCCCGCGGTCCATCACCACCAGGTGCGTACAGCTCTGCTCGACCTCGGCGAGGAGGTGGCTGGAGACGATGACCGTGCGCCCGGCCGCCGCGTACCGGATCATCACCTCGCGCATCTCCCGGATCTGCGGCGGGTCGAGACCGTTGGTCGGCTCGTCCAGGATCAGCAGGTCCGGCAGGCCGAGCATGGCCTGCGCGATGGCGAGCCGCTGCCGCATGCCCTGGGAGTACGTCCGTACGGCGCGCTCCAGCGCGGAACCCAGCCCGGCGATCTCCAGGGCCTCCTCCACGTGGGCGTCCTCGGCCGGGCGGCCCGTGGCCTGCCAGTACAGGTCGAGGTTGGCCCGGCCGGACAGGTGCGGCAGGAAGCCCGCGCCCTCGACGAACGCCCCGACCCGGGAGAGCACCGGCGCGCCCGGCCGGATCGCGTGGCCGAAGACCCGCACCTCGCCGTCGTCGGGGCGGATGAGGCCCATGAGCATCCGCAGTGTGGTGGTCTTGCCCGCACCGTTGGGACCGAGCAGGCCGAGCACCTGACCGCGCTCGACCCGGAAGGACAGCTCCTTGACGGCATAGCGGTCGGCGGACTTGGCGTAGCGCTTGCCGAGTCCCGTGATCTGCAACGGCACGTCGGCGAGCGCCGGATCGGGCGCGGGCACGGCCGTGCGCCGCCGCCCCGTCAGCAGCACGGCCGCCGCGACAAGCGCACCGGCCAGCGGCAGACCCCAGGTCCACCACGGCAGCGCGGCGGAAGCGGTCCGCACCTCGGGCGCCGTCGGTACGCTCAGGCCGCCGCCCTCCAGGGCGACGGTGTACGCGGCGGGCCGGGCCGGCGAGGCGTAGGCCAGGTCCGTGGCGGCGAGGACGAGCCGCATCCGGTGCCCCGACTCGAAGGTGTGGTCGATGGCGGGGAGCCGCAGCTCGACGCTTCTGCCGTCCTTGGCGTCGGTCACCCGGACGGGGGCGACGAGCTGTGCGGGCAGCACCTGCTGTCCGTTGGGCCCCACGTCGTAGACCTTCGCGAAGAGGACGGCCTCCCCGGAGTCCGAGGTGACCTTGGCCTTCACCGTCGGCGACCCGGTCACCCGGATGCCCTCGGTCAACCGCGCGGAGTCGAAACGGGCGTACTGACCGGGAAAGTCGAGCGAGAGCCCCACCCCCAGCCCCGACAGCTGCGAGACCGCGCCGATCCCCGGCACCGTGGAGATCGCCGGAGGCGTGGCCCCCGCGGGGTTGCCGAAGGTTTGCGGACGGCCGGTCAGCGGGACCGTACGCGTGTCGTTGCGCAGCCCCGGATAGCGGTCGGAGCTCGCGCCGCGCACCTGCGCCTTGCCGTCGGTGGTGTCGATGCCACCGGTCCGACTCACACGGAACGCGGGTCCGGTGTCGACGCTCTTGTCGTCCTTGAGATAGCGGTCGAACCACGCGCGCGTGCGCTGCTCGATGCGGCCGCTCTCGCCCACGCCGCTGTCGTGGCCGCCCGCGATCCAGTCGACCGCCACGGGCGCGCCGTTGTGGGCGATGGCCTTGGCCGCGGCGTCGGACTGATCGAGCGGGAACAGTGAATCGTTCTGCCCCTGGACGAGCAGCGTGGGCACCTTGATGCGGTCGGCGACGGCGGACGGGCTGCGGCGCTCCAGCAGTTCGCGCGCCTGCGCGTCCGGCTGCCCGGCGACGGCCACCCGTTCGTACATCTCGCACAGCGACTTCTCGAAGCTGCCGCAGCCGCCCTGCGGGGCGGAGGACGGGGGCGGGGCATCCGCTCCTGGCCTGCCGGTGAGCGAGCCGCCGGTGGATCCGGTGGTGAAGAAGATGCCGGCCCAGAGCTTCTTGAAGACGTCGTTCGGGAACAGCGAGTCCGCGAGGTTCCAGTAGGTGATCTGCGGGGCGATCGCGTCGACCCGCTTGTCGTACCCGGCCGCGAGGAGGGAGATCGCGCCGCCGTAGGAACCACCGGCGATCCCGACCCTCGGGTCGCCCGCCTTGTCCAGCTTCACCTCGGGGCGCTCGGCGAGCCAGTCGATGAGCCGGCTCACGTCGGCGACCTCGTGATCCGGGTCGTTCAGCCCGATCCGGCCGGTGGAGCGGCCGAATCCCCGTGCCGACCAGGTCACCACCGCGTAGCCGTCGCGCGCCAGGTCCTCGGCCTGTCCGCGCAGATCCTCCTTGCTGCCGCCGAAGCCGTGGGCGAGCAGCACGGCCGGTCTGCGTCCCCGGTCCCCCGAGGTGAAGTACGACATGTCGATCCGGACCTTGTCACCGCCCCCCGGTGACTCGGGCACGCTCAGGAACCGGTCCTCGCGGTGCACGGCGGATTTGCCGCCACTGGCCGAGGCCACCGTCCAGGTGCCCGCCCCGGCCAGTACGGCACCGGCGGCCACGGCGGCGACCAGCCGACGTCGTGGCCGGGGGAATCGCAGTTTCATGCCCTTGATGCTAAGCGGGCCCTGGTGCGGGTCCGTCGCCGCCTACGGCGGGGGCGGCGGCGGCCGCGTCCTCAATCGCCGGACGGGCTGAATTCAGCCCGTCCGGCGATTGAGGACAGCGCGCGGAGCGTGCTCCGGGGTCTGGGGCGGAGCCCCCCCACGCGGCGGAGCCGCAAATCGACACAGCCGGGAAGGGGCGGGGTAGGGGAAAAATCAGCCCGCCCCGTACACCGGCCCCGGCGGGCTCGCGTTCGCCAGCAACGCTCGCACCATCTCCCCCGCCTCCCCCGGGGACCACAGCGCGCCCTTGTCGGCCGTGGGCCCCACGCGCCAGCCCTCCATCACCGTGATGCGGCCGCCTTCCGCCTCGAAGACCCGTCCCGTGACCCCGGCGGAGGCCGGGGACGCCAGCCATACGACCAAGGGGGAGACATTGGCGGGGGCCATTGCGTCGAAGCCGGTCGGCGGCGCGGCCATCGACTCCGCGAACACGCCCTCGGTCATCCGCGTGCGCGCCGCGGGCGCCACCGCATTGGCCTGGACGCCGTACCGCGCGAGTTCGGCCGCCGCGACGAGGGTCAGGGCGACGATCCCGGCCTTCGCGGCCGCGTAGTTGGCCTGGCCCACGCTGCCGAGCAGCCCGGCCCCGGAGGTGGTGTTGACGACCCGCGCCTGCGGCCGGCGGCCGGACTTCGTCTCGGCGCGCCAGTGCGCGGCGGCGTGCCGGAGCGGCAGGAAGTGGCCCTTGAGGTGGACGCGTACCACCGCGTCCCACTCGTCCTCGCCGAGGTTGACGAGCATGCGGTCGCGCAGGAATCCGGCGTTGTTGACGAGTGCGTCGAGCCGTCCGTAGGTGTCCAGGGCGGTCGCGACGAGGGACGCGGCACCTTCGTCGGTGGCGATGTCGCCGTGGTGCGCGACCGCTTCGCCGCCGAGTGCGGTGATCTCGTCGGCGACGTGCCGGGCCGGGTCCGCCGAGCCGCCCTCGCCGCCCCGGCCCACGCCCAGGTCGTTGACGACGACCCTCGCGCCTTCCGCGGCGAGGGCGAGGGCGTGCGCGCGCCCGAGGCCGCGGCCCGCGCCGGTGACGACGGCGACACGACCCGCGCAGATTCCGGTGGGGTTCAGGGGCATCTCGTGGCTCCGTCGAGGAAGGCGGGGCGTTCGCCGCCGCCGTGGACGAGCAGGCTCGCTCCGGTGATGTAGGAGGCGTCGGCGGAGGCGAGGAACACGGCCGCGGCGCCGATCTCGTCGGGCTCGGCGAGGCGTCCGGCGGGCACGGTCCTGGCGACGGCGGCGACGCCGGACTCGTCGCCGTAGTGGGCGTGGGCGGCCGCGGTGCGGACCATGCCGAGGACGAGGGTGTTGACCCTGATCGCGGGCGCCCATTCGACGGCCATGGTGCGGGCGAGGTTCTCCAGCCCCGCCTTGGCCGCGCCGTAGGCGGCGGTGCCGGGTGAGGGGCGGGTGCCGCTGACGCTGCCGGTCATCAGGACGCAGCCGCCCTCCGCCTGGCGGCGCATGATGCGGTACGCGGCGAGCGAAGCGGTCAGCGGTGCGGTGAGGTTGAGGCCGAGGATGCGGGCGTGGCGTTCGTCGGCTCCTTCGCCGAGGCGCTGGAAGGGTGTTCCCCCGGCGTTGTTGACCAGCACGTCCAGCCGGCCGTACGCCTCCTCGACCTGGGTGAAGAAGATCCGTACCCCCTCCGCGTCCCGGAGGTCCACCGGCAGGAAGCAGGCGCTCCCCCGGTCGGTGGCGACCGGCCGGTCCGGGGGTCTGCGGGCGCAGACGACCACGCGCGCGCCGGTGTCCAGGAAGGCCCGCGCGATGCCCGCCCCGATGCCGCGCGTCCCGCCGGTGACGACGACGACCCGGTCGCCCGCCCCGTCGGTGCCGCTCATTTCGCACCTCCCGCTGTGGCTTGCCCGCTGCTACCTTCACACCTAACAAACGTTTGGTGGAAAGGTAGCTGATCCTCTGATGGGTGTCTCCACCTCCCGCCCCGAAACCGCCGTCGCCGTCGTCACCGTGGACTTCCCTCCGGTCAACGCCCTTCCCGTGCGCGGCTGGTACGACCTGGCCGCCGCCGTCCGCGCGGCGGGCAGCGATCCCGGGGTCCACTGCGTGCTGCTGGCCGCCGCCGGGCGCGGCTTCAACGCCGGTGTCGACCTCAAGGAGATCCAGCGCTCCCCCGGCCACCGGGCCCTGCTCGGCGCCAACCACGGCTGCGCGGCCGCCTTTTCGGCCGTCTACGACTGCGAGGTGCCGGTCGTGGCCGCCGTGCAGGGCTTCTGTCTCGGCGGCGGCGTCGGCCTCGTCGGCAACGCCGACGCGATCGTCGCGTCCGACGACGCGGCCTTCGGCCTGCCCGAGCTGGACCGGGGCGCGCTCGGCGCGGCGACCCACCTGTCCCGGCTGGTGCCGCAGCACCTGATGCGCACGCTGTACTACACCTCGCGCACGGTCACCGCGTGGGAGCTGCACCGGCACGGCGCCGTGTGGCGGGTCGTGCCGCGCGGTGAACTGCCCGGCGCGGCCATGGAACTGGCCCGGGAGATCGCCGCCAAGGACGGCACGCTGCTGCGCATGGCCAAGGCGGCCATCAACGGCATCGACCCCGTCGACGTCCGCCGCAGCTACCGCTACGAACAGAGCTTCACCTTCGAGGCCGGTCTCAGCGGTGTGGCGGACCGGCACCGGGACGCCTTCGTCCAAGGCGGGGCGGGGAAGGAGCGGCAGCCGTGACCTCCGACAAGAGGATGACCGCGGACGAGGCCGTCTCCCGGCTGGCGAGCGGAATGACGCTGGGCATCGGCGGCTGGGGCTCGCGGCGCAAGCCGATGGCCCTCGTGCGGGCCCTGCTGCGGTCGGACGTCCGCGACCTCACCGTCGTGTCCTGCGGCGGCCCGGACGTGGGCCTGCTGGCGGCGGCAGGGCGGATCCGCAGGCTCGTCGCGCCCTTCGCCACGCTGGACTCCATCCCCCTCGAACCGCACTTCCGGGCCGCCCGGCAGGAAGGGGCGTTCGAGCTGACGGAGCTGGACGAGGCGATGTTCATGTGGGGGCTGACCGCGGCCGCGCACCGGCTGCCGTTCCTGCCCGTACGGGCGGGTCTGGGCTCGGACGTGATGACGGTCAACCCGGGCCTGCGAACGGTGACTTCGCCGTACGAGGACGGTGAGGAGTTCGTCGCGGTGCCCGCGCTGACGCTGGACGCCGCGCTGGTGCACCTCAACCGGGCCGACGCGCGGGGCAACGCCCAGTACCTGGGCCCCGACCCGTATTTCGACGACCTCTTCTGCGAGGCGGCTCGGGAGGCGTACGTCTCCTGCGAACGCGTCGTCGACAGCGCGGAGTTCGCCGCCGCAGGCGGCCCGCAGACCCTGCTGGTGCAGCGGACGTGCGTCAACGGCGTCGTCGAGGCGCCGGGCGGCGCGCACTTCACGTCCTGCGCGCCCGACTACGACCGGGACGAGGTCTTCCAGGCCGCGTACGCCGAGGCGGCCGCCGACCCGGTGGCGTGGCGGGAGTTCACGGGCCGCTTCCTGTCCGGGGACGAGGACGCCTACCGCGCGGCCGTCGCCGCCTTCAAGGGGGCGGCGGCATGACGGCGACCAGGGCCGAGGTGTGCGTCGTGGCGTGCGCGGAGGCGTGGCGCGGCGACGGTGAGATCCTGGCGAGCCCGATGGGGGTGGTGCCGACGATCGGCGCGCGGCTGGCGCGGCTGACGTTCTCGCCGGATCTGCTGCTGACGGACGGCGAGGCGATGCTGATCGCCGACGTGCCGGCGCTGGGCGAGCCCGCCACGGCCGTCGAGGGGTGGCTGCCCTTCCGCCGCCACCTCGCGCTGGTCACAGGCGGCAGACGGCATGTGATGATGGGCGCGAGCCAGCTCGACCGGCACGGCAACCAGAACATCTCGTGCGTCGGCGACTGGCGGCGGCCCGCCCGGCAGCTCCTCGGTGTGCGCGGGGCGCCCGCCAACACCCTGAACCATCCGACCAGTTACTGGATCCCGCGGCACTCCCCCCGGGTGCTGGTCGAGAAGGTCGACATGGTCTGCGGCATCGGCTACGACCGGGCGGCCGCCGCCGGCCCGTCCGCCACGCGCTTCCACCGCATCCCCCGCGTCGTCACCGACCTGGCCGTACTCGACTTCGAGACACCGGACCACACGATGCGGGTGCGCTCCCTGCACCCCGGCGTCACCGCCGAGGAACTGCGGGCGGCGACGGGCTTCCGGCTGGACGTGCCGGACCACGCGCCCCGCACCCGCGCGCCCACGGCCGAGGAGCTGCGCCTGATCCGAGACGTCCTCGACCCGCGTGCCCTGCGGGGGAAGGAGGTACGGACGTGAGGACGGCGCTCACCGAGCTGACAGGCGTGCGCCATCCGCTCGTCCAGACCGGGATGGGCTGGGTGGCGGGCCCCCGGCTGGTGTCGGCGTCCGCGAACGCGGGGGCGCTGGGCATCCTCGCCTCCGCCACCATGACACTCGATCAGCTCAGGGGCGCGGTCCGGGAGGTGCGCTCGCGCACGGACCGCCCCTTCGGGGTCAATCTCCGCGCGGACGCCGGGGACGCGGCCGAGCGGGTGTCCGTGATCATCGAGGAGGGGGTGCGGGTAGCCTCCTTCGCCCTCGCGCCCTCGCGGGAGCTGATCGCCCGCCTCAAGGACGCCGGTGTCGTCGTCATCCCGTCGGTGGGCGCGCGGCGGCACGCCGAGAAGGTCGCGGCGTGGGGCGCGGACGCCGTCGTCGTGCAGGGCGGCGAGGGCGGCGGCCACACCGGCCAGGTGGCGACGACGGTGCTGCTGCCCCAGGTCGTGGACGCGGTCGGCATCCCGGTGGTGGCGGCCGGCGGCTTCCACGACGGGCGGGGGCTGGCGGCGGCGCTGGCCTTCGGGGCGGCCGGGGTCGCCATGGGCACGCGCTTCCTGCTCACCTCCGACAGCACGGTCCCGGCGGCGGTGAAGGCCGCGTACCTCGCGGCCTCCGTCGCGGACGTCACGGTGACCACGAAGGTCGACGGACTCCCCCACCGGATGCTGCGCACGCCTTTCGTCACGGCACTCGAACGCTCGGGACGCACCGCCGCACTCGTCCGCGCCCTGCGCCACGCGTCCGCCTTCCGGGAGGTGTCGGGCCTGAGCCCGCTGCGGATGCTGCGCGAGGGGCTGGCCATGCGGCACGGCAGGGATCTGACGTGGAGTCAGGTCTTGTTGGCGGCGAACACGCCGATGCTGCTGAAGGCGGCGATGGTGGACGGGCGTACGGATCTGGGGGTGATGGCTTCGGGGCAGGTCGCCGGGGTCATCGACGACCTGCCGTCGTGCGCGGAGCTGGTGGAACGGGTGATGCGGGAGGCGTCGGAGACGCTTTCGGGGTTGGCGGCTCTGCTGTGACCACCGGGGCTCCGCCCCGGACCCGTGCTCGGGTGCGGCTCGGCGGTGCTCTTTTCCCCAGCCCCGCCCCTTCCCGTAACTGGGGCTCCGCCCCAGACCCCGAAGCACGCTTCGCGAGCTGTCCTCAAACTCCCCCAGCTACCGCTGGGAGGTGCCCCCACGGGCTGAATGCGCACCCCGGGGGTCAAAGCCGCTCGATGATTGTCACATTCGCCTGCCCGCCCCCCTCGCACATCGTCTGCAAGCCGTACCTCCCACCGCTCCGCTCCAGTTCGTGCAGCAACGTCGTCAGCAGCTTCGCGCCGGTCGCCCCCAGCGGATGGCCCAGGGCGATCGCGCCCCCGTTGACATTGACCCGGTCCGGGTCCGCGCCCGTCTCGTGGAGCCAGGCCAGGACCACGGAGGCGAACGCCTCGTTGATCTCCACGAGGTCGATGGCGTCGATCGTCAGCCCGGTCCGCTTCAGCGCACGGGCGGTGGCCGGGATGGGTGCGGACAGCATCCGGATGGGGTCCTCGGCCCGTACGGAGAGGTGGTGGACGCGGGCCCGCGGGGTCAGGCCGTGGTCGCGCAGGGCGCGCTCGCTCGCGATCAGGACGGCGGACGCCCCGTCCGAGATCTGCGAGGAGAGCGCGGCGGTGAGCGTCCCGCCGGTCAGCACGGGCGGCAGCGCGGCCATCTTCGCCAGGGAGGTGTCGCGGCGGGGGCCCTCGTCCGCGGTGACCTCTCGCCAGGGGACGAGTTCGCGGTCGAAGCGCCCCTCGTCGGCGGCCCGTACGGCCCGCCGGTGCGAGCGCAGCGCGAATTCCTCCATGGCGGCACGGGTGATGCCCCATTGTTCGGCGATCATTTCGGCGCCGTGGAACTGGCTGACGGGCCGGTCGCCGTAGCGGGCCCGCCAGCCGTCGGATCCGGCGTACGGGCCGACGTCGAGTCCCAGCGGTTCGGCGGCGCGCCGGGCGGCGTAGGCGATGGGGATCTGCGACATGTTCTGCACACCGCCCGCGACGACGAGGTCCTGGGTGCCGGAGAGCACGGCCTGGGCGGCGAAGTGGACGGCCTGCTGCCCTGAGCCGCACTGCCGGTCGACGGTGACGCCCGGCACCTCCTCGGGGAGGCCCGCGGCCAGCCAGCTCGTGCGGGCGATGTCACCGGCCTGCGGTCCGACCGCGTCGAGGCAGCCGAGGACGACGTCGTCGACGGCGGCCGGGTCCACGCCCGTACGGTCCATCAGGGCCCGCAGCACATGGGCGCCGAGGTCGGCGGGGTGGGCGGTGGAGAGCCCGCCGCCCCGCCGGCCGACGGGGGTGCGTACCGCTTCGACGACATAGGCCTCGGCCATGGCTGCTGCTCCTCGGAAGGTCCGTCAGTCCCGGACGGCGATTCCGTCCAGGACCATCGACAGGTACTGGCGGGCGATCTCCTCGGGCGTGTGTGCTCCGCCCGGCCGGTACCAGGACGCGGCGACCCATACGGTGTCGCGCACGAAGCGGTAGGTGAGCCGGGTGTCGAGGTCGGCGCGGAACACCCGTTCGGCGACGCCGCGTTGCAGGGTGCCGAGCCACGCCTTCTCGAATCTGCGCTGCGAGTCGGCGAGATAGGCGAAGCGGGGGCGGGCGGCGAGGTGGCGGGATTCCTTCTGGTAGATGGCGACGGCGGGGCGGTGCCGGTCGATCTCGCGGAAGGACTCGGTGACGAGGGCCTCCAGCGTCTCGCGGGGGCCGAGGCCGGAGGCGAGCACGGTGTCGTAGCCCGCCCACAGTTCGTCCAGGAAGGTGGAGAGGATCTCGTCCAGCATCGACTCCTTGGAGTCGAAGTGGTAGTAGAGGCTGCCCGCGAGCAGCCCCGCCTCGTCGGCGATCCTGCGGACGGTGGTGGCGTTGTAGCCGTGGGCGGCGAACACCTCGGCGGCGGTGGCGAGGAGTTCGCGGCGCCGGCCGGGGGCGGCGGTGTTCTCGGTGGTCTGCTTGCTGTTCGGCACGGGGTCATTCTCGGTCACGCACGCTGGCTGCTGACCGAAACCGTCTCCCCTGTCATGTACGAGGAGTAGCCGCTGGCGAGGAAGACAATGACGTTGGCGACCTCCCAGGGCTCGGCGGGGCGCCCGAAGGGCTCGCGCGCGGTCAGTTCGGCGAGCAGCTCGGGGGTGGTGACCTTGGCGAGGTGGGGGTGCATGGCGAGGCTCGGCGCGACCGCGTTGACGCGGATGCCGTGGGCCGCGGCCTCGACGGCGGCGCAGCGGGTGAGGGCCATGACGCCCGCCTTGGCGGCGGCGTAGTGGGCCTGGCCGCGCTGGGCGCGCCAGCCGACGACGGAGGCGTTGTTGACGACGACGCCTCCGGTGCCCGCGGCGCGCATGCGGCGGAGGGCGGCGCGGGTGCAGCGGAAGGTGCCGTTCAGTGAGGTGTCGATGACCCGGTCCCACTGTTCGTCGGTCATCTCCACCAGATCGGCGGTGCCGCCGAGGCCGGCGTTGTTGACGACGATGTCGAGCGCGCCGTGCCGCTCCTCCGCGAGGTCGAAGAGGGCGGCGACCTGGGTCTCGTCGGTGACGTCGCAGGGCAGTCCGGCGACCTGCCGGGCGCCGAAGCCGTCGCAGAGCGCCGCGACGGTCGCCCGGAGCCGGCGGGCGTGGGCGTCGCCGATGACGACGCGGGCGCCCTCTTCGAGGAACCGCCGCGCGGTGGCCCCGCCGATGCCGGTGCCGGCGGCGGCGGTGATGACGGCGGTGCGGCCCGCCAGCAGTTCGTGGCCGGGGAGATAGGGCGGCGGTACGGGCCGGGAGGCGGTACGGGACTCCGTGCGGGACTCCTCGACGCTGCTCATGGCCGTACGTTAACCTACCAAACACTTGTTAGGGAAGGATGGGCATGTCCACTGACCCGACAGTGCGTTACGAGCGGAACGGCCCGGTCGCGACGGTCACGATGAACCGTCCGAGGTACCGCAACGCGCAGAATTCCGCGATGACTTACGCCCTCGACGACGCCTTCCAGCGGGCGGCCGGGGACGACGGGGTCGGGGTCGTCGTCCTCGCCGGGGCGGGCGAGCACTTCTCCGCGGGCCATGACATCGGCACCCCCGGGCGCGACACCCATCTGCCATATCCGCGCCGGGCGGGCCTGTGGTGGGACCACTGCGGCAAGTCGGGCGCGGACAGCCGCTTCGCGCGCGAGTCCGAGGTCTATCTCGGCATGTGCCGTCGGTGGCGCGAGCTGCCCAAGCCCGTGATCGCGTCCGTCCAGGGCGCCTGTGTGGCGGGCGGGTTGATGCTGGCGTGGGTCTGCGACCTGATCGTGGCGAGCGACGACGCCTTCTTCGCCGACCCGGTCGTGCGGATGGGCGTCCCCGGCGTCGAATATTTCGCCCATCCGTGGGTGATGCCGCCGCGCGTCGCCAAGGAGTTCCTCTACACGGGCGACCGGATGAGCGCCCGCCGGGCGTACGAGATCGGCATGGTCAACCGCGTGGTACCGCGCGCCGAACTCGCCCCCGGCACACACGAACTGGCCCTTCGCATCGCCGCGATGCCGCGCATGGGCCTCGCCCTCGCCAAGCGCGCCGTCAACCAGGCCGAGGACCTCCAGGGGCTGCACAGCGGCCTCGACGCGGCCTTCGCCCTCCATCACCTCGCGCACGCCCACAACGCCGAGACCGGCGACGGTCCGCTCGGCGGCATGGACATCGAGGCGATGAAGGCGAAGGAGCGCGGCGCCTGATGGACCTGGACCTGACGGCACAGGAGGAGGAGTTCCGCGCGGAGGCCCGGGCGTGGCTGGCCGCGCATGTGCCGCCCGCTCCCCTGCGCTCGCTGGAGACGCGGGAGGGGTTCGCCGAACACCGCGCGTGGGAGCGGACCCTGGCCGCGGACCGCTGGTCGGTGGTCTCCTGGCCCGCGGCGTACGGCGGCCGGGACCGCTCGCTGCTGGAGTGGCTGCTCTTCGAGGAGGAGTACCACGCGGCGGGCGCGCCCGGCCGGGTCTCCCAGAACGGTATCGCGCTGCTCGCCCCCACGCTCTTCGCCCACGGCACACAGGAGCAGCGCGCCCGGGTGCTGCCGCCGATGGCGAGCGGCGAGACGGTGTGGGCGCAGGCGTGGTCCGAGCCGGAAGCGGGCTCGGACCTCGCGGCGCTGCGCTCGGTCGCGGTGCGCGAGCGGGGCGGCTGGCTGCTGCGCGGCCAGAAGACCTGGTCCTCGCGCGCGGCCTTCGCCGACCGGGCCTTCGGGCTGTTCCGCAGCCACGCGGACCCGGAGCGGCCGCCGCACCACGGGCTGACGTACGTGATGTTCCCGCTGGACGCGGACGGGGTGACGGTGCGGCCCATCGGCCGTCTCGACGGCAGGCCGGCCTTCGCGGAGCTCTTCCTGGACGACGTGTTCGTGCCGGACGCCGATGTGATCGGCGAACCGGGCCGGGGCTGGGGCGTCGCCATGAGCACCGCGGGCAACGAACGCGGGCTGACCCTGCGCAGCCCCGGCCGCTTCCTCGCCACCGCCCGGCGGCTGGCCGCCCTGTGGCGCGAGAGCGCGGACCCCGGCGACGCGGCGCTGCGGGACCGGGTGGCGGACGCGGTGATCAAGGCCCGGGCGTACCAGCTGTTCACCTACGCCCATGCGGAGCGGCTCGCCGCGGGGGGCTCGCTGGGGGCGGAGTCCAGCCTCAACAAGATCTTCTGGTCCGAGCTCGACCTTGCGCTGCACGAGACGGCGCTCGATCTGCTGGGCCCGGAAGGGGAGTTGGCGGGTAGCGCGTGGGCGGAGGGGTATGTCTTCGCGCTGGCGGGGCCGATCTACGCGGGGACGAACGAGATCCAGCGGGACGTGGTGGCGGAGCGCCTGCTGGGGCTGCCGCGCGGCCGGCGCCGGCCGTGACCGCGCACAGGACTCCGGGTGCGCGAA
This sequence comes from Streptomyces blastmyceticus, assembly GCF_039521185.1. Lineage (NCBI taxonomy): Bacteria > Bacillati > Actinomycetota > Actinomycetes > Kitasatosporales > Streptomycetaceae > Streptomyces > Streptomyces blastmyceticus. The sequence goes on from NZ_BAAABW010000026.1 coordinate 387,669, forward strand.
CGCCCTTGCCCCGCCCGATGGGAGGACACAGCGCGTGAAGCTTTCGCTCGACACCTCGCAGCTCGACTTCCAGCACTCGCTCGCGCGCATGCTCGACGCGGCCGACACCCCGTCGGCCGTTCGCGCGTGGGCCCGAGGCGAGCACGGGCCCGGGCTGGCCGTGTGGGAGCGGGCGGCGGCCATGGACGTCTTCGCGCTGGCCACGCCGGAGGCGTACGGCGGCGCGGGGCCGCTGCCCGTGGAACTCGCCGTCGCTTTCGTCGAGTTGGGTCGGTACGCGGCACCCGGCCCCTTCGTCGAGACGGTCGCGGCGGCCGCGCTGCTCTCCCGCCTGGCCGAGCGCGGCGCGGCCGCCCCCGCGGCGGCCTGGCTCCCCCGCGTCCGCACCGGCGAGGCGCGGGTCACGCTGACGCTGCCCGGCGGCAGTCCGTACGCCCTGGACGCGGACGTGTGCGACGCCGTCCTCGCGGTGGCGCCGGGCACGGACACCCTGCGGCTGGCCGCCGGGCACGGCCCCGTACGGCCCTCGCTCGATCCCGCGCGACGGCTCGCCCGGCCGGGCGACGGCGGCGAGCCGCTGGCCGCGGGCCCCGCGGTGCGGGAGGCGGCGGCGTACGCGGCGGACCACGCGGCGTTCGCGGTCGCCGCGCAGGCGCTGGGGGTGGGGTGCGCCTTGCTGGAGCGCACGGTGGCGTACGTCCGGCAGCGCACCCAGTTCGGCTCGCCGGTCGGCGCGTTCCAGGCGGTCAAGCACCGGCTGGCGGACACCCTGGTGGGCCTGGAGTTCGCCAGGCCGCTGGTGTTCGGCGCCGCGGTCGCGCTCGCGTCGGGGGCGCGGTCCGCCCCGGCCGAGGTCGCCGCGGCGAAGGCCGCCGCCTGCGACGCGGCGTACGCGGCGGCCCGCACCGCGCTCCAGCTGCACGGGGCGATCGGTTACACGGCGGAGTACGACCTGTCGCTGTGGCTCGGGAAGGCGCGGGCCCTGCGAACCGCGTGGGGCGGCCCGGCGGAGTGCAGGGCCCGCGCGCTGGAGCTGTTTCCGGGGCGGTTATTTTTCGAGTAAAACACTTGCTAATCTTTTTGTATGCCCGAACAGACCACCCGACGCCTCCCCCTGCGCGGCACGCTCCGGCTGAACCGCGCCGGGGACATCTGGCACAAGCCCGCGTTCAGCGCGGTCTCCGCGATCGCGGTCCCCGACGGCGTCCTGCTCGCCACCGACCGTCTCGACCTCGCGCTCTACACCTCGGCCGGGGCGCTCTGCGCCCTCTACGGCCACGCCAGGCCGTACGCGGCGCGCGGCCGGGCGCTCGCCGGGGTGGTGCTCGGCATGGCGGCGGGGGTGGGCGTCGCGCTGACCGCCGCGTCCCTGACGGGTTCCGTCGCGCTGCTGGTCGTGGTCGCGGCGCTGCTCGCGGCCGTGCAGAAGACGCTGTGCGACGCGTTCAGGACCGGCCCGCCGGGCAGCATCGTCCTCACCTTCGTCAGCTCCACCGCGTGCTTCGTGCCGCAACGGCCGGGCGAGGTGCCCTTCCATGTCGGGCTCGTCCTGGCCTGCGGCGCGTTCGCATGGCTGATCTGCATGGCTCCCCGGCTCGTGCGGCCGTACGGCCCGGAGCGCATCGCCACCGCCCGCGCACTGGAGGCCGCGGCCCGGCTGCTGCGCGCGGACACCGACGCCGCCCCGCGCGCCCGGCACACCGCGACCGCCCTGACGAACGCGGCGCGCGCCGAACTGCGCCGCGCGCCGTCGCGACGCCGGGACGGTGCCGGTGTGCTCGCGGCGCTGGAACTCCTGCTCGTACGGGCCGAGTCGGCGGCCGCGGACCGTCCCGGTTCCGCGTCGGAGGCGGAGCTGTACGACGCCTGGGCGCGCGACCTCCGCAAGGGGCGCGCACTGCCGGGCGAGACCACCGGCGGGGGTGAGGCGCCCGGCGGGCGGCCGTCGGGTGGGCCCACCGCGCTCGACCGGCTGCGGCCGGGTTCCCCGCTGCTGCTCCTCGGGGCGCGGGTCCTGGCCGGGTGCGTGCTCGCGGGCTGGGCGTCGGCGGCCGTGGGGATCGGCCATCCGTACTGGGCCGTGGTGACCGCCGCTTCCGTCTTCCAGGCGAATTCCGCGCTGTCCTGGCAGCGGGCCGTGCAGCGCGTGCTCGGCAACCTCCTGGGGCTGCTGCTGTTCACCGCGCTGCTGCCCGTCGCCCGGACCGGGCCCCTCGCGATGGTGGTGCTGTCGGTCGCCCTCCAGTTCGGCGCCGAGGCGCTCATCACCCGCAACTACTGGCTCGCGACCGTCTGCGTCACCCCGATGTCGCTGCTGCTCGGTGAATTCGCGGGCAGTCACCCGGCTCGCCCGCTCGTCGGCGACCGCTGGGCCGATACGCTCGTCGGCGCGGCGGTCGCGCTGCTCGCCTGCGCGCTGATCACCGACCGGCGCCGGGCGGACCGCGTCGACGCCGCGGTGGACCGGGTCGCCGAGGCCCGGACCACCGCCCTCGCCCTGCTGGACGCCCCGCACTCCGCCCACGAAGCGGGCCGGGCCCGCGACCGGCTCGCGACCGCGCTCGTGGAACTGCGGGAGACGGCGGACGCGGCGGCCGGCGAATGGCGGCGGCGCGCCCTGCCGCAAGGGCATGTGGAGCGTGCCGAGCGCGACGGCCACCACGCCCTGGCCGCGCTCGCCCGGCGCTTCGCCACGGCCGCGGCGTAGCCGGCGGCCGAGGGCCTGATCACCGGACGACCGCCCCGGGACGGCAGAATCTGCCGTGAGCACCCAGCCGAAAGGATCCCCACCGTGACCGAGGACGTCGTCGCGCGCGTGCTGCGCCAGTGGCAGCAGGTCCACCCCGGACTCGACACCGCGCCGATGGCCGTGATCGGCCGCCTCAACCGCTGCGCGGCGCTGTTGCAACAGGCGACGGATGCGCCGCTGGTGCGGGAGGGGCTGGCGCGCGCGGAGTTCGACATCCTCGGCACGCTGCGGCGCACGGGCCGGGAGCTGTCGCCGGGGCAGATCGCCCGGGAGACCTTCGCCTCCGGGGCGGCGGTCACCAAGCGGCTCCGGGTCCTGGAGGCGCGCGGCCTCGTGGCCCGCCGCACCGACGAGCGCGACCGGCGCGTGGCTCACCTCTCCCTCACCGAGGAGGGCACCGCCCTCATCGACCGCCTGGTGCCCCGCCAGCTCGACTACGAGAACACCCTGCTGGACGGGCTCGGCGACGACCACCGCGACCGGCTCGCGGACACCCTGGCCGACCTGCTCGTTCTGCTGGAGGGGCGGCTGGGCGGCCTCCAGCCGTAGGGCGCGCGACTGCCGGATCGACCTGAGGCGGATACCCCCTATGGGTATCTGCCTCGGGCACTTCCCCCCTTGCCCCGCCATACACCCTGGGGGTATACATATCTCTGGCAGATACCCCCAGGGGGTATCACCCTCAGCCCCAGGAGCCGCAATGACCACCACGGTCACCCAGGTCGAACTCACCATCGGCGGCATGACCTGCGCCTCGTGCGCCGCGCGCGTCGAGAAGAAGCTCAACCGCATGGACGGCGTGGAGGCCACCGTCAACTACGCCACCGAGAAGGCCAAGGTGACCTACCGCGAGGACATCGGCGTCGCCGACCTCGTCGCCACCGTGGAGGCCACGGGCTACACCGCCGCTGTGCCCCGGCCCGTACGGAACACCGGTCCCGCCCACGAGGCGGACGGCACCGCCGACGAGGCCGACGACGGAGGCGGGGAGCTGCGCACACTGCGGCAGCGGCTGCTGACCTCCGTGGTCCTCGCGGTGCCCGTGGTGGTCCTGGCGATGGTGCCGGCCTGGCAGTTCACCTACTGGCAGTGGCTCTCCCTGACGCTGACCGCCCCCGTCGTCACCTACGCGGCCTGGCCCTTCCACCGCGCCGCCTGGACCAACGCCCGGCACGGCGCGGCGACCATGGACACGCTGATCTCGGTGGGGACGTCGGCCGCGTTCCTGTGGTCGCTGTGGGCGCTGTTCCTCGGCGACGCGGGCATGCCGGGCATGACGCACTCCTTCGAGCTGACCGTCGCGCGGAGCGACGGCGCGCAGAACATCTATCTCGAAGCGGCCGCCGGGGTCACGGCGTTCATCCTGGCCGGGCGCTACTTCGAGGCCCGCTCCAAGCGCAGGGCGGGGGCCGCGCTCAAGGCCCTGCTGGAGCTGGGCGCCAAGGAGGTGACCGTGCTGCGCGGCGGCCGCGAGGAGCTGATCCGCACCGAGGAGCTCGCGGTCGGCGACCGCTTCGTCGTCCGGCCCGGCGAGAAGATCGCCACGGACGGCACCGTCGTCGAGGGCACGTCCGCGGTGGACGCCTCGATGCTCACCGGCGAGTCCGTCCCGGTCGAGGTCGGCGTGGGCGACGGCGTGACCGGTGCGACGCTCAACGCGGGCGGGCGGCTCGTCGTGGCCGCGACCCGGGTCGGCGCGGACACCCAGCTGGCCCGGATGGCCGAGCTGGTCGCGGACGCGCAGAACGGCAAGGCCGCCGCGCAGCGGCTCGCCGACCGGATCTCCGCGGTGTTCGTGCCCGTGGTCATCGCCCTCGCGCTCGGCACACTGGCCTTCTGGCTGATCAGCGGTGCGGGCCTGACGGCCGCGTTCACGGCCGCGGTGGCCGTGCTGATCATCGCCTGCCCGTGCGCCCTCGGCCTCGCGACGCCGACCGCGCTCATGGTGGGCACGGGCCGGGGCGCGCAGCTCGGCATCCTCATCAAGGGGCCCGAGGTGCTGGAGAGCACGCGCAAGGTCGACACGATCGTGCTGGACAAGACCGGTACGGTCACCACCGGCCGGATGACGCTGCTGAAGGTGCACACCACCCGGGGCACGGCGGAGGCCGATGTGCTGCGGCTCGCGGGCGCGTTGGAGCACGCCTCGGAGCACCCGGTGGCGCGGGCGATCGCCGCGGGGGCCACCGAGCGCGTCGGGGCGCTGTCCGTGCCGGAGGACTTCGCCAACGTGCCCGGACTGGGCGTGCAGGGCGTGGTCGAGGGCCACGCGGTGCTCGTCGGCCGGGAGAAGCTGCTCGACGCCTGGGCGATGCCGCTGCCCTCGGGCCTCGCCCGGGCGAAGGAGGAGGCCGAGGCGGCGGGGCGCACGGCCGTCGCGGTGGCCTGGGACGGCGAGGCGCGGGCGGTGCTGGAGGTCGCCGACGCGGTGAAGGCCACGAGCGCGGAGGCCATACGCAGGCTGCGCGCGCTGGGGCTGACCCCGATCCTGCTGACCGGCGACAACCGGGCCGTGGCCGAGGCGGTGGCCGCCGAGGTCGGCATCGACGAGGTGATCGCCGAGGTCATGCCGCAGGACAAGGTCGACGTCGTCAAGCGCCTGCAGGGCGAGGGCCGTTCGGTCGCGATGGTCGGCGACGGGGTCAACGACGCCGCCGCCCTGGCCCAGGCCGATCTGGGCCTCGCGATGGGCACCGGCACGGACGCGGCGATCGAGGCGGGCGACCTCACGCTGGTCCGGGGCGACCTGCGGGTCGCGGCGGACGCGATCCGGCTCGCGCGGCGCACGCTCGCGACCATCAAGGGCAACCTGTTCTGGGCTTTCGGCTACAACGTGGCGGCGCTGCCGCTGGCCGCGGCGGGGCTGCTCAACCCGATGATCGCGGGGGCGGCGATGGCCTTCTCGTCGGTGTTCGTGGTCGGCAACAGCCTGCGGCTGCGGGGGTTCCGGGCCGAGGACCAGTGATCGAACGCCCCCGGGAGCCGGGCGGGTCCACCGACCCGTCCGGCTCCTGACGTGGCGTCGACGGGCCTGCCGGCGGCGGGAGATGAGCCCTGTGTCCCCGCTCCATGATGAATCCGTAACAGGCGCACCCTCACCCCGGCCCGCTCCCTCTTGTGTGGTGACAGAGACCGCAGACAGGGAGGGCATGAGCCATGGCGCTGCCGAAGAAGCACAAGATCCGGATCGCGGCCACGGCGGCGGTCTTCACGATAGCCGCCGGCACCATCGCCGCGGCCGTCGACCACGGCAGCGGCGGCGGGAACAGCGCCCCGGTGACGGACCGTCCCGCGCCGGGGAAGAACGTGAGCGACGAGATCGTGCGGATCTCGGAGGACCCGGGCAAGACCGTCAACCTCACCTTCGACGACGGCCCGGACCCCACGTGGACCCCCAAGGTCCTCTCCCTGCTGGAGCAGTACGGCGCCAAGGCCACCTTCTGCATGATCGGCCCGAACGCCGAGAAGCACCCGGACCTGGTGAAGAAGGTCGTCGCGGCGGGGCACCGGCTGTGCGACCACTCGATCTCGCACGACACCCGCATGGACAAGAAGCCGGTGGCGTACCAGGAGAAGGAGATCCTGGACGCGAAGAAGCTCATCGAGGACGCGTCGGGCGGCGAGCCGGTGCGCTACTACCGGGCGCCGGGCGGGGCGTTCACCCCCGACAGCCGGAGGATCGCCGCCGAGAACGGCATGCGCCCGCTCGGCTGGAACGTGGACACCAAGGACTTCGAGCACCCCGGCGTCGACAAGATCCTGGACACGGCCAAGAGGGAGCTGAGCAAGGGCCCGACCGTGCTGATGCACGACGGCGGCGGCTCGCGCGCCCAGACCGTCGAGGCGCTCGCCCGGCTGCTGCCCTGGCTCAAGCAGCAGGGCTACACCTTCAGCTTCCCCAAGATCTGACGGACGTCAGGGGGTGGACACCGCCGCCTTGGTAGGGACCTGGGCCGCGGGGAAGGCGTTGTTGTTGTCGCAGACCAGGTCCGAGACGACGTAATTGCCGCCGCTGAGCTCCACCTTCACGTCCTGGACCGCCCGCCCCCGGGGCACCTCGGCGCTCGCCGCCGTGCACACGAGCTGGCTGCGGGCCACGAGGGACAGCCTCAGCACGTTGTACGGCAGCTGGATGCCCACCCGCATGGTGCCGGTGGTGACGTGGACCTCACCGTTCAGCTTCGGCAGGTCGGAGTAGAAGCCACGGGCCTGCTCCGCCGAGTTCGTCCCCTTCAGGAGCAGGGCGATCGCGTCCTCCGCGCCGACCTTGTCCGCGGCGTCCCGGCCGCTGGACGCGATGCCGGTCGGCGTCATGAAGTAGAGCCGGACCTCATGGGTGTTGGTGATCCCCTTCTTCTTGGCGCCCGTTGCGGGCTGTCCCGCATCGATGGCGTCAGTGGTAGTGACGCCGCAGCCTGCGAGCGTGGTGAGCAGCAGCGCGGCGGCAGCGGCGGCGTGGGGCTTCCTGATGGCGCTCGTCAGCCTCATGCCTCCTCACCCCCGCCGCGCCGCAGGGGCAGATCCACGGTGAACACCGCTCCTCCTCCGGGTGCGTTGGCGGCCCGTACCGTCCCGTCGTGCAGGCGGACGTTCTCCAGGGTGATGGCGAGGCCCAGGCCGCTGCCCTCGGAGCGGGCCCGGGCGGAGTCCGCCTTGAAGAACCGGTCGAAGACGTGCGGCAGCACCTCGGGGTCGATGCCCGCGCCCCGGTCCGCGATCTCGATCAGCAGCCGCTCGCCGGTGTCCCGCTTCTCGGCCCGGACCGTGACGCTCACCGGTTCCCCGCCGTGCTTGAGCGCGTTGCCGACGAGATTGGCGACCACGACGTCTATGCGGCGCGGGTCCAGCCGGGCCCGTACGCCCTCGGGCAGGTCGGCGGCCACCTTCTCCTGCCAGCCGCGGGCCTGGAGGGTCTTGCGCACGGTCTCCGAGACGTCGACCTCGTCGAGGTGGAGGGCGGCGGCCCCCGCGTCGAAGCGGGAGATCTCCATGAGGTCCTCGACCATGCGGGCGAGCTTCCCCGTCTCCTCGCTGATGAGCCGGACGGCATAGGCGGTGTCGGGGTCGAGCGAGGCGGCATCCTCGTCGAGGACGTCGACGACGGCGGTCATGGCGGCCAGCGGGGTGCGCAGCTCGTGCGAGACGTCGGCGGCGAAGCGCCGGGAGTTGGCCTCCATGCGGCGCAGCTCCGCGACGTTCTCCTCCAGCGCCTCGGCCATGTCGTTGAAGGTGCGGGAGAGGTCGGCGAGCTCGTCGCGGCCGGTCACCCGCAGCCGGGTGTCGAGCTCGCCCGCGGCGATCTTCCGGGAGGCACGGCGCAGTTCGCGTACGGGCCGCAGCACGCCGCGGGCGGCGATCAGGGCGGGCACGGCGGCCAGCGCGACGGCGGGCAGGGCGCCGGACTGGGCGGCCTTGACCAGGGCCTGCACATTGGCCTCGTCCTCGCGGAGCGGCATCTGGGCGTAGACCTCCAGGCCGGAGTCCTGGTTGGTGTCCTTGAAGGTGACGGGCAGGCCGATGGCGAGCCAGGGGCTGCCGTCGACGTCCATCCGCTGGAAGGCCGGGATGCCGGAGCGGACCTTCTGCTGCAGGCCCTGCGGGATGGTCCGGTTGGTGTCCGCCGCGGGCATCATCGGCCCGCCCTGGTAGCGGAGGTGGATGATCCAGCGCTGCGCGCCGCCGGCTGCGGCGAGCCGGCGGCTGAGGTCCATCTGCGCCGACGAGGTCAGCGGGAAGGTGTAGTCGGGCACCTGGGAGTTCACCTGCGAGCGCAGGGAGTCGATGGCGGTGTCCTGGGTGTGCTTGAGGATCGCGGTGCGGGCCGAGCGGAAGGTCAGCCCGGCCGTGGTGAGCGCGGCGAGGGCGGCGACCAGCAGGAACGCCACGACCAGGCGGGCGCGCAGCCCGCCCGCGGCACCGCGCAGGGTGGGGCGGCGGAACTCCGGGCGGCGGAATCCGGGGAAGCGCGGAAGGAGCCGGCGGCTCACAGGGGCCCGAACCGGTAGCCGAAGCCGCGCACGGTCTGGATGTACCTCGGCGACCTCGTGGACTCCTCGACCTTGGTCCGCAGGCGCATCACACAGGCGTCGACCAGCCGCGCGTCACCGTGGTAGCTGTGCTCCCACACGTGCTCCAGAAGCTGCTGGCGGCTGAAGACCCGGCCGGGCGTCGAGGACAGGTAGAGCAGCAGCTTCATCTCGGAGGGGGCAAGCGGCAGGTCCTGGCCGTGCTTGCCGACGAGCAGGCCCGCGCGGTCGATGGTGAGGTCGCCGTGCGTCTCGACCGGCTGGGTCACGGCCGGATCGGGGCCGCCGTCGCCGGGCGCGGCGCGGCGCAGCACGGCCCGGATCCGGGCCTCGAGGACCTCGCCGCGGGCGGGCTTGACGATGTAGTCGTCGGCGCCCGCCTCCAGGCCGAGGACGACGTCTATGTCGTCGCCGCGCGCGGTGAGCATGATGATCGGGATCTGCCGGGTGGCGCGGATCCGGCGGCACACCTCGAAGCCGCTCTTGTCGGGCAGCATCAGATCGAGCAGGACGAGGTCCGGCCGGAAGGTCTCCATGGCGGCGATACCGGCCTCGCCGGTGGCGGCGCCCTCGACCTCGTGGCCGCGGCGGCGCAGGGTGAGGGTGACACCTTCCCGTACGGCCCGGTCGTCCTCGATCAGAAGCACGCGTGACATGCGGCCAGTATCCGTCCAATCAGCACAACAGTGCGACGTTCGGCCCTCCGGGCGGCCGAACTGTCACCGACTGCTCATATTCTCCCGGTCCCCGGCGGCGGGCGGGGCGCCCGCGAGGACGGGCCACAGGTCCGGGTCCTCGAAGTCGAGCGCCCACAGCGCCGTCCCCTCCACACCGTACTTCCGCAGTACGCGCAGGTGGTCGGCGATCCCGCGCGCGTCCTGGTACCAGACCTCGCGCCGCTTGCCGCCCTCGGTGTAGGTGAAGTGGGGGGTGCGCGCGACGGGGTCCAGGGCATAGGGCGCGCCGACCTTGCGGCGCAGCGCGTCGGCCTCCCGCCAGGTGCGGTGGGTGGCCCGGCCCGGGTCGCCGACCACGTGGTCCCAGCCATAGGCCGGGATGCCCATCTCGATCTTGTCCGCGGGCAGCCGGGCGGTGGCGTAGCGCAGGATCTCGTCGTACCAGCCGGGGGTGGAGAGCGGGCCGGGCGGTTCGAGGGCGTCGTGCAGGTTGTAGCCCATGATCCGCAGCCGGTCGAGGGAACGGCCCAGCCGGGCGTAGTCGTAGACGGGACCGCCGTCGTGGCCGGGGGTGGCGGACCGGGGGAAGACGGCCGCCGTGCACTCCTTGCGCAGGGCGTGCAGCCTGGCGCAGACCTCGCCGATCAGGGTGGTGAAGCCGGTGCGCACGCGGTCGATGAGAGCGGTGCTCTTGGCGCTCTCGTTCATCTGCTCGTAGTCGAGGTCGAGCCCGTCGTACGGGAGGCCGGTGGCGAGCCGCACCAGGGTGTCGACGTGCGTGGCGCGGGCCTTGGGGTCCCCGGTCAGATCCGCCATCGCGGCGGCGTCGAGGCTCTCGGTGACGGTCGGTACGACCTTGATCCCGGCCCGGTGCAGCCCGTCGATCACGGCCAGGTCGCCGGCGCCCGGGTGCGCGGTGACGCGGTCGGCGGCGGTGGCCTCGTACCAGAAGGGGTTGACGGTGTGCAGTTGCTCCGCGTGGGCGAGCGCGTCCTGGTAGGCGCCGGGCTCCCAGTAGGGCATCCAGGCGGAGACGCTCCGCGTCTGCGGCGGAGCCGTGGGGGCGGCGCTCAATACGGCCAGCGCGGCGAGGGCCGCTGCGCGGATGCGGATCATAGGGCCAGCGTTGTACGTGGTGGCTGGTGGCGCGAGCGTGGTTGCCCCGCACGTGGGTTTGTTCCCCAGCCCCGCTCCTTCCCGCAGCGTCTGATGCGCGGCTCCGCCGCGGCCGGGGCTCCGCCCCGGACCCGTGCCCGGGTGCGGCCCGGCGGGTTGTCTCCCCCACCCCGCCCCTTCCCGAAACTGGGGCTCCGCCCCAGACCCCGGTCCTCAAACTCCCCCAGCTACCGCTGGGAGGTGCCCCCACGGGCTGATTTCCCCTACACCCCGAGGTGTCCCCGCAGGAGTTGCCTGAAGGAGCCGTCGAACGCCTCGTAGTGTTCGCGGAGCCGTTCCCCCGGCCACCCCGGTGGCAGCAGTGCGGCCGGGAGGACCGGGTCGGCCAGCAGGTGGCGCAGGACCGCCGCCGAGGCGGTGAATTGTTCGGCGAGGCTTCCGGGGCGCAGGGCCGTTTCCAGGGCGGTCGCCCGGGCCGCCCAGCCGTCCAGGTCCCACAGCGCCGCCGCGAGCCGTGCCGGGTCGTCCTCGGGCTCGCCGGTGAAGGCCGCGCACTGCTCGGCGACGACGGCGGGCCGGTCGCGGACGAGGTTGGCCGGGCGCGTCCAGCAGCCCTCGCGGAGTTCGGCGAGGCGCAGGGCGGCCATCGCCTGGCGGAGGGCCGCCCGGTCGGCGGGGGCGCGGCGCTCGGTGGTGACGACGGCGATCTCCCAGCGGCCGTCCCAGGCTCGGGTGCGCGGGGCGCGGCTGTCGTCCTGCCGGGCCTGGCGGGCGAGGAGGCGGTCGGTGAGCCGGTAGGTGCCGTCCCGCTGTTCCAGGTCGCCGGCGGCGACCATGCGGGTGAGGGCGGTGCGGACCGTGCCCTCGGCCGTGCCGAAGAGCGCGCCCGCGCGGACGAGCGCGCGGGCCGGCAGCGCGGGCGGGTGGTGGCCGAGCAGGGTGGAGAGCACGACCGAGCGGGCGGTCAGCGGCCGGAGGGGCAGGGCGGTGCCGGTGTCGTCCATGGTTGTCGAAACCCTGTTCATTACAGTGCTGGATCACGCATCATAAAACTGTAATGCCGCATCGCACCCCGTCCGTCCGGAGGTCCCCCGTGAGCGCCACCCACGAAGTGTTCAACCAGGCACCGCCCCTGACCGGCTTCACCACCGCCGACGACCCGGCCCTGCTGGAGGCGCTGCGCCGTGACGGCGGCGGCTGGGGGGAGGCGGAGGTGCGCGCGCTGGGGGCGCGCGCCGGGTCGGAGGAGGTCCAGGAGCGGGCACGGCTTGCGGAGGCGTATCCGCCGGTGCTGCGTACGCACGACCGCTACGGCCACCGGGTGGACGAGGTCGAGTTCCACCCGGCCTGGCACCAGCTGATGGCCGAGGCGGTCGCGAGCGGTCAGCACGCCGCGCCGTGGGCCGAGCCCCGCGCCGGGGCCCATCTGGTGCGGGCCGCGAAGTTCTACGTCTGGGCGCAGGCCGAGGCGGGGCACGGCTGTCCGGTCTCCATGACCTACGCCGCCGTGCCCGCGCTGCGCGCCCAGCCGGACCTCGCCGCCGCCTACGAGCCCCTGCTCGCGTCGCGCGCGTACGACTACGGGCTGCGGCCCCCGCTGGGCAAGCGGGGGCTGATCGCGGGCATGTCGATGACGGAGAAGCAGGGCGGCTCGGACGTCCGGGCGAACTCGACGACGGCGGTGCCCGCGGGCGACGGCTCGTACGTGGTCACCGGCCACAAGTGGTTCACGTCGGCGCCGATGAGCGATGTGTTCCTGATGCTCGCGCAGGCGCCGGAGGGGCTCACCTGTTTCCTCCTGCCGAGGGTGCTGCCCGACGGCACGCGCAACGCCATGCGCCTCCAGCGGCTGAAGGACAAGCTCGGCAACCGCTCCAACGCCTCGGCCGAGATCGAGTACGAGGGGGCCGTGGCCTGGCCGGTGGGCGAGCCCGGCCGCGGGGTGCGCACGATCGTCGAGATGGTCAACATGACGCGGCTCGACTGCGTCATCGGGTCGGCGGCCGGCATGCGGGCCGGGCTGCGGCAGGCACTGCACCACACGGCGCACCGGCGGGCGTTCGGCGCCGAGCTGATCGACCAGCCGCTGATGCGCAACGTCCTGGCGGACCTCGCCGTGGAGTCCGAGGCTGCGACGGTGCTGGCGATGCGGCTGGCGGCGGCGCTCGACCGGTCCGAGGCGGGGGACGCCGCGGAGGCGGCGCTGCGCAGGCTCGCGCTCGCCGCCGGGAAGTACTGGGTCTGCAAGCGCGGCAGCGCGCACGCCGCCGAGGCCCTCGAGTGCCTGGGCGGCAACGGCTACGTCGAGGAGTCCGGCATGCCCCGGCTCTATCGGGAGGCGCCGCTGCTGTCCATCTGGGAGGGCTCGGGCAATGTGGGCGCGCTGGACGTGCTGCGCGCGCTGACCAGGGAACCGGCCGTCCTCGACGCCTACTTCGCGGAGGTCGGCGCGGCGGCGGGGGCGGACGCCCGGCTCGACGCGGCCGTGGGGCGCCTGCGTGAGCTCCTCGGCTCGCTCGCCGACCCGCACCGCGCCCAGTTGCTGGCGCGCCGTCTCGCCGAGCAGCTCACGCTCGTGCTCCAGGGCAGCCTGCTCGTGCGCCACGGCACGCCGGCCGTCGCCGACGCGTTCTGCGCGTCCCGGCTGGGCGGCGACTGGGGCCACGCGTTCGGCACCCTGCCCACGGGCGCGGACCTGGGTCCGATCCTGGACCGCGCGCGGGCGAAGGAGGGGATGTGACGGTCCGTACGGAGCGCTCCGGGCCGGTGACGACGGTCGTCCTCGCGCGGCCCGCCGCGCGCAACGCCGTGGACGGCCCGACGGCCGCCCTGCTGGCCGACGCCTTCCGGGCGTTCGAGGCCGACGACGCGGCGCGGGTGGCGGTGCTGTGGGGCGAGGGCGGCACGTTCTGCGCGGGCGCCGACCTGAAGGCCTTCGGCACGGAGCGGGGCAACCGGGTGGCGCCCGGCGGCGACGGCCCGATGGGCCCCACCCGGCTGCGGCTGTCGAAGCCGGTCATCGCGGCGGTGAGCGGCCACGCGGTGGCGGGCGGGCTGGAGTTGGCGCTGTGGTGCGACCTGCGGGTGGCGGAGGAGGACGCGGTCTTCGGGGTGTTCTGCCGCCGCTGGGGCGTGCCCCTGATCGACGGCGGCACGGTGCGGCTGCCGCGGCTGATCGGCGCGAGCCGCGCCATGGACCTGGTCCTCACGGGCCGCCCGGTGCCCGCCGCGGAGGCGTACGCGATGGGTCTCGCCAACCGCCTGGTGCCGCCCGGCGGGGCCCGCGCGGCGGCGGAGGAACTGGCCGCGGAGATCGCCCGTTTCCCGCAGTCGTGCCTGCGGGGCGACCGCGCCTCCCTGCTGGACCAGGAGGGCGTTCCCGAGGAGGCTGCGATGGCTGCCGAACTCGCCCACGGTCAGGCGTCCTTGGGCGAGGCCGCCCACGGGGCGGCACGTTTTGCGGCGGGGGCGGGCAGGCACGGGGACTTCTCCCGCATTTGAGGGCGGACGTATCGGATCGCCGCTCCGCGTACCGGAGTTGAACGTTACGTTTCTGCACACTACGCACACAGTTCTTCACCCCATCGAAGGGATTACGCCGGGGAATTGGCCTGAAGGCGCGCGCGACCGCCAGGATCTGCGTCGTGAGCGGATGGGTACGGGCAGGGCGTACGGGCATCGTGACCTTCGCGGCCGTGCTGGCGACAGCGGCGGGCGCACCGGCACCGGACGGTGGCCCCGGGCCGACGGCGGACGGGCCGCGCCGGTCCCACGCGAACGCCGTCCCCGGCACCACGCGCGCCGCGGCACCGTCGGAGCGTGAGCACGACGGCGGCCGCCCGCCCTCGGTCCGCGTGATGGACGACGGACCGGGCAGCCTCTCGCCGTCGGTCGTCATCGACGACGGACACCACCGGCAGGTCCGGGTCTCGGGCGGCGGGGACGGTCAGCGCACCTCCGTGGTCATCCGGGGGCGGGGCTGCCTGACGGTCCTCTCGCACGGCGCGGAAGGCTCGGCGGTGATCGGTGCCGACTGCCCGGAGGCTCCGCCGCCGCCCGTACGGCCGGCCGGTCCCCGGCCCATGCCCCGCGTTCCGGCTCCCCCGCCACCGCGCCGCACTCCTCCCCCACCGCCCGGCCCGGCCCCCATGCACGCCGCGGTGAAGCGCGCGGCACCCGCGCCGCCGCCCCCGGCGCCGCCCGCCCCGAATCCCGCCCCCGCGGTCGCCGCGGCCCACATCGCGCCCCGCGCCTATCACCAGGCGGCCGGGAAGCCCGCCCCGGGCGGCTCCTCACCGGTCATGCTCATGCTGGTGCTCACCGCCCCGGCCGTGCTCGCCGCCGCCATGCTGCGGCCACGCGGCGGCGGTGGCAGCGGTGGGCGCGGCTGACCCGCCCGGTACGTCCTCTCCACCCTGTTCGCCCCCGTCTGCTCACGCTCTTCCCGGAGGTTCCCCTTGGCCGAGTGGCTGGTCCTGACCCTCGCGATGGCCGCCGCGTGCGCGGTCGTCCTGACGATCACCGTGCTCCGGGAACGCCGGCTGAGCGAGCACGACGACCCCTCCGAGACACCCGACGTGATCGAGTACATGACGATGATGATCGGGGTCGTGTACGCCATCGTGCTCGGCCTGGCCATCGCCGGTGTCTGGGAGGCGCGCAACGCCGCGCAGGACGGGGTCCGCGCGGAGGCGCAGGCGCTGCACGAGGTCAGCGAGCGGGTCCAGGCATACGCGCCCGCGGCCCGGGACCGCACCCGTGAGGACGTCGACGCCTATGTGAGCTACGTGGTGCACAAGGAGTGGCCGCTGATGCTCAAGCGGGGTGAGATCACCGACCGCAGCGAGCAGTTGCTGTCCAAAGTGCGGGAGGACATCACCTCGTACGTGCCGCGCAACGACCACGAGACGCAGTCGTACCAGCCGCTGCTTGACCAGGTGGGGGCCGCGGACGCCGCACGCTCCGCGCGGGCCCAGAACGCGAACGACACGATGCCGGGCGTGGTGTGGTTCGGGCTGCTCGGGGGCGCCGTGGTCGCCGTCGGGCTGATCTTCACCCTCCAGATCCGGCGTTCGCCACGCGAGTTGCTGCTCGCGGGCGTCTACAGCGCGATGATCGCCTTCCTGCTCTTCCTGATCTGGGACTTCAACACACCCTTCGGCCACGAAGTGTCGGATGCGGTCGGCCCGTTCACGGACATGTTCGCCACCTGACGGGCAGCCGCTTGAGCCCGTTCTGCAGGTTGGATATGAGCCGTACCGGTTCGCCCGCCCGTTCCAGGCCGGGCAGCCGGTCGGCGGCCGCCCGCAGCATGGCCCGCAGTTGGGTGCGCGCGAGGTGGGCGCCCAGGCAGAAGTGCGGGCCGTAGCCGAAGCTGACGTGGTCGTTGGGTGTGCGGGTGATGTCGAAGCGGTCGGGGTCGGGGAAGACGCTCTCGTCGCGGTTGGCCGAGGCGTGGTAGACGACGACCTTGTCGCCGCGCCGGACGCGCACCCCGCCCAGTTCGGTGTCACGGGTGGCGGTGCGCCGGAAGTCGATGACCGGCGGCCAGTAGCGGAGCACCTCCTCGACCGCCGAGTCCGTCGTCGTGGGGTCGCTCCGGAAGAGTTCGTACTGCTCGGGGTGGTCGAGGAGGGTGAGCAGCCCGCCGGGGATCGCGTTGCGCAGCGTCTCGTTGCCGGCCACCACGAAGAGGAAGAACATCGTCTCGAACTCGTCGCGGGTCAGGCCGCCTTCGCACATGCGGGCCAGCACGCTGCCGGGGCGGACCTCGTCGGCCAGCGCGTGGGCGTAGGCGAACATGTCGGCGAGCCCCTCGCGCGACCGCGGGCTGATCATGCTGCCGTCGGGCCGCACGAGCGTGGGCGGGCGGTGGGCGAGGGCCGCGCGGCCCATCGGGCTGAGCGTCGCGGGGTCCGCGGTGCTGGACTGCGCGTGGTCGGGGTCCTGATAGCCGATGACCCGGTTCGACCAGTCGAACAGCAGTCGCCGGTCCTCGTCCGGCACCCCCATGAGGTGGGCGAGCATCCGCACGGGCAGATCCGCGGTGAGCTCCACGAAGTCCGCCTCGCCCCGGCCGGCGACGCCGTCCACGAGGTCCCGGGCGCGGTCCTCGATGACGGACTCCAGCTCCCGTACGGCCCGCGCGGTGAACGCGGCGGAGACGATGCGCCGCAGCCGGGCGTGGCCGGGCGGGTCCTGGTTGAGCATCATGGCCCGGACGAACGCGAGGTCCTCCGCGGTGTCCGGGTCGCGGAGCTGGGTCGCGCCCAGGTACGAGGAGTAGACCTCGGGGGTGCGCAGCACCCGCTTGACGTCGGCGTGCCGGAAGACCGCCCAGTAGCCGGGGCCCGCCGGCCAGGGGCCGACGGCCGGTTCCTCGACCCGGCACACGGGGCTGCTCGCCCGTAGCTCCCGGAAGCGGGCGTACGGCACTCCGCGGGCGTAGGTGGCGGGGAGGAAGACGTCGGAGGTCGCCGTGGGTGCGGTCACGTCGGGACCGTACGCCCTCCTCTGGCGGGCGCGTCAAGGGCTCGCCACAATGACGGAGGGACCCCTGCGTCCATGGTGAGAGGCGGGAGCGGCGGTTGACCGCACGCGGACGGGGAACCACAGCAGGAGCAAGCGGGCTACGGACGGAGGTACGGACCGTGACCGACACCGAGTCCGGCGGGGCGGGCGCCGCCCGTGTCGTCGGCGAAGCGGAAGTGGACGCCCTCGTGCGGGGCATCTGTTTCAAGACCGGGCCACCGCGGCGCCTCGGCGTCGAACTGGAATGGCTCGTCCACGATCTTCGCGATCCCGCCCGTCCCGTCGCCCCACCCCTGTTGGCAGCCGCCGTCGACCGGCTGCGGACCCTGCCGCTGCGGTCCCTGCTCACGGTCGAACCCGGCGGCCAGGTGGAGTTCAGCTCCCGGCCCGCGGACTCCCTCGCCTCCTGTGTGACCGAGGTGTCCGCCGATCTCGCCCTCGCCAGGCCCGCACTGCGCGACCTCGGCCTCGTCCTCGCCGGTTACGGCCAGGACCCCTGGCACCTACCCCGCCGCTTCCTCGACACGCCCCGGTACGACGCGATGGAGGCCCACTACGACCGGCTGAACGGCGCCGGGCGCACGGTGATGTGCCGCACGGCCTCCGTGCAGGTGTGCGTCGACGCCGGTTTCGAGGAGCCCGGCCCGCTGGGGTTCGGGCGGCGCTGGCGGCTCGCGCACCTGCTGGGCGCGGTGCTGGTGGCCGCGTTCGCCAACTCCCCGCTGCACCTGGGCCGCCCGACCGGCTGGCGCTCCAGCCGGCAGGCCACGTACACGCGGATGGACCCGGGGCGCACCCTGGCCCCGGACGAGAAGCTGGACCCGCGCGCGGCCTGGGCGGAGTACGCACTGGACGCCCCGGTGATGTGCATACGGTCGCAGGACAGCGCGTCGTGGCGGCCGCCCGCGGGCCTGGACCTGCGGGGCTGGGTCCGCTCGGGGCAGCCGCGGCCGGCCACGGCCGACGATGTCGCCTACCACCTGACGACGCTGTTCCCGCCGGTCCGGCCCCGGGGTCACCTGGAGCTGCGCATGATCGACGCCCAGCCCGGGGAGGACGGCTGGGTGGTGCCGCTCGCCGTGACCGCGGCCCTCTTCGACGACCCGGTGGCCGCCGAGACCGCCTATCGCGCGGTGAAGGCCCTCGCGGACACCGCGGGCCCGGAGCCCGCGCCGCGGAACGCGCTGTGGCGCAACGCGGCGCGCCGCGGCCTCGCCGACCCCGAGCTGCACGCGGCCGCCGTCACCTGCTTCGCCGCCGCCCGCGAGGCGCTGCCCCGGCTGGGTGCGCCGCCCTCCGTCCTGGCGGCCGTCGACTCCTTCACGACACGCTATGTCGACCGGCGGCGATGTCCCGCCGACGACGTCCTCGACCACGTCATCGGCAAGGAGAACCGCACATGACCACCACCGCGCCGGACCCCGAACCGCTCCGGCGGCGCGCCGTGGCCGCCCTCGTCACGGCGCGCGAGCGCACCCGCTCCCTCACCGGCTGCGTGGACGAGCACGAACTCCTCGCCCAGCACTCCCCGTTGATGTCGCCGCTGGTCTGGGACCTCGCGCACATCGGCAACCAGGAGGAGCAGTGGCTGCTGCGCGCCGTGGGCGGGCGGGCGGCGCTGCGCCCGGAGATCGACTCGGTCTACGACGCCTTCGAGCACCCGCGTGACCGGCGCCCGTCGCTGCCGCTGCTGCCGCCCGCGGAGGCGCGGTGCTACGTCGCGGACGTACGCGGCCGGGTGCTCGACCTGCTGGAGACCACCCCGCTGCGCGGCGCCCCGCTGGTGGAGGCGGGCTTCGCCTTCGGCATGATCGCCCAGCACGAGCAGCAGCACGACGAGACCATGCTGATCACCCATCAGCTGCGCCGGGGCCCGGCCGCCCTCACCGCGCCCGAACCGCCGCCCGCCGCGCCGGACGCGGGCCTGCTGCCGGAGGAAGTCCTGGTGGAGGGCGGCCCGTTCACGATGGGCACCTCCACCGAGCCCTGGGCCCTGGACAACGAGCGGCCCGCCCACCTCCGCTCCGTGCCGCCCTTCTTCCTCGACACCCTGCCGGTGAGCAACGGCGCGTATCTGCGGTTCATCGAGGACGGCGGCTACACGGACCCGCGCTGGTGGCTGCCCGAGGGCTGGGAGCAGGTGCGGACCCACGGGCTGGGCGCGCCGCTGTTCTGGCGGCGCGAGGGCACGGTCTGGGTGCGGCGGCGGTTCGGGGTGGAGGAGCCGGTGCCGCCCGACGAGCCGGTGATGCACGTCAGTTGGTACGAGGCGGCGGCCTACGCCGCCTGGGCGGGGCGGCGGCTGCCCACTGAGGCCGAGTGGGAGAAGGCCGCCCGCCACGACCCGGTCCCGGGCCGCTCGCGCCGCTACCCCTGGGGCGACGCGGACCCCACGCCCGAGCACGCCAACCTGGGCCAGCGCCACCTGCGACCGGCGCCGGTCGGCGCCTATGCGGCGGGTGACTCGCCGCTGGGCGTGCGGCAGCTGATCGGCGACGTGTGGGAGTGGACGGCGAGCGACTTCCTGCCGTATCCGGGCTTCCGGGCCTTTCCCTACCGCGAGTATTCCGAGGTGTTCTTCGGCAGCGCCCACAAGGTGCTGCGCGGCGGGTCCTTCGCCGTCGACCCGGTGGCCTGCCGGGGCACGTTCCGCAACTGGGATCTGCCGGTGCGCCGGCAGATCTTCGCCGGGTTCCGTACGGCCCGTGACGCGGAGCCGTCCTGATGTGCCGTCACCTGGCGGTCCTGGGGCCGGAGTCCCTGATCGGCGAGACCGTGGTGGAGCCGCCGCACTCGCTCGTACGCCAGTCGTGGGCGCCCCGCAGGCAGCGGCACGGCACGGTCAACGCGGACGGCTTCGGCATCGGCTGGTACGCGCCGGGCGACCCCGTGCCCGCGCGCTACCGGCGGGCGGGGCCGGTGTGGGGCGACCAGACCTTCGCCGACCTCGCCCGGGTGGTGCGCACCGGCGCGCTGCTCGCGTCGGTGCGGGACGCCACCGAGGCGGACGCCGACGGGGAGGCGGCCGCGGCGCCGTTCTCCGCCGGGCCCTGGCTGTTCAGCCACAACGGGGCGCTGGCCGGCTGGCCGGACTCCGTCGCCCCGCTCGCCGCCCTGCTGCCGCCGGGGGCGCTGCTGCGGCTGGCGGCGCGGTGCGACTCGGCGTTCGTCTGGGCGCTGGCCGAACACCGGCTGCGCGGCGGCGAGGCCCCGGGGCCCGCCCTCGCGAGCGCGGTCGCCGCCCTCGCCGAGGCAGCCCCCGGCTCCCGGCTGAACCTGCTCCTCACCGACGGGGCGTCCATCGCCGCGACCGCGTGGGGCGACTCCCTCTGGTATCTCCGCGGCCCCGCCGGGCGGACCGCCGTCGCCTCCGAGCCCTACGACGACGACCCCGGCTGGACCGAGGTCCCCGACCGCACCCTGCTCACCGCCACCCGCACCGGCGTCACGCTGTCGCCCCTGGCCCCCCTCACCCCGCTCTCCGCGCTCAAGGAGCCCGTTCTGTGAGTCCGTTCGCCCTGACCCGCACCCTTCCCCCCGACGCGACCGCCGCCGCCCTGCGCGCGGACGTGGCCACCGGGCTGACCCGTACCCCCAAGGTGCTCCCTCCGAAGTGGTTCTACGACGCCCGCGGCAGCGAGCTCTTCGACGCGATCACCCTGCTGCCCGAGTACTACCCGACGCGCGCCGAGCGGGAGATCCTCCTCACCCGGGCCGCCGGAATCGCCGAGGTCGTGCAACCCCGGACGCTGGTGGAGCTGGGCTCCGGCTCCTCCGACAAGACCCGCCACCTGCTGTCGGCGCTGCCCTCCATCGACCACTACGTGCCCGTCGACGTCAGCGAGAGCGCCCTCGCGGGCGCGGCGCGGACGCTGCTCGCCGAGCACCCCGGGCTGACCGTGCACGCTCTGGTCGCCGACTTCCAGTACGGTCTCGCGCTGCCGGACACGCCCGGTCCGCGGCTCCTGGCCTTCCTCGGCGGCACGATCGGCAACCTCCAGCCGGAGGAGCGGGCGGTCTTCTTCGGCGCCGTGCGGTCCGGGCTCGCGCGCGGCGACGCGTTCCTGCTGGGCACGGACCTGGTCAAGGACGAGCGGACGCTGGTCGCCGCCTACGACGACGCCGCGGGGGTGACCGCGGAGTTCAACAAGAACGTCCTCGCCGTCATCAACCGCGAGCTCGGCGCCGACTTCGACCCCGCGGACTTCGACCACGTCGCCCTCTGGGACGGCCGACGGGAGTGGATCGAGATGCGGCTGCGGGCCCGTACCGCCGTCGTGGTCAAGATCCCCGCGCTCGACCTCGCGGTCCACTTCGAGGCGGGCGAGGAGCTGCGGACGGAGGTCTCGGCGAAGTTCCGCCGGGCCGGGGTGCGCGAGGAACTGGCGGCCGCCGGGCTGGAGCTCAGCCGGTGGTGGACAGATGGACAGAGCCGCTTCGCCCTGTCCCTGTCCGTGCCGGTTAGCCTCGCGGTGTGAACGAGGAGAAGAACGAGCAGCGCGACAAGGGCGTCCCGGCGGGCTTCGAGCGCGGCACGGACGGCCCGAAGGTGATCGTCGCCGGTGTGGACGGCTCGGACACGTCGTGGCGCGCCGCCGCCTACGCGGCGGGGCTGGCCCGCCGGCAGAACGCGCTGCTGGCGGTCGTCTACGTCCAGCCGATGCTGGCCGGCAGCGCGGCGCTCGGGGCTCCCGTCGCGGAGATGACGGAGGAAGTGGCCGAGGAGCTGCTCGCCGAGATCCGCACGGCAACGGACCGGCTGCGGGGGATCCACGAGGTGCGGTGGGAGTTCCACACGTTCCGCGGCGACCCCTACTCGGGGCTGGTCAAGGCGGCGGAGGAGCTCACGGCGGACGCGGTGGTCGTGGGCGCCTCCGAGCAGGCGGGCCACCGGATCATCGGTTCGGTGGCGGTCCGTCTGGTGAAGGCGGGCCGCTGGCCGGTGACCGTGGTCCCGTAACAACCGCGTCGGCCGGGAGGGGGTGAGGACGGGGCGAAGCCCTGGCCCTCAGTCCTCGTCGTCCAGCCGGAACCCCACCTTCATGCCCACCTGGTAGTGGCCGACCTGGCCGTCGACGAGGTGCCCTCTGATCTGGCCGACTTCGAACCAATCAAGGCAGCGCAACTTCTGGGAGGCGCGCGCGATCCCATTGCGGATCGCCTCGTCCACGCTGTTCGGCGAAGAGCCGACGATCTCGGTCACGCGATACGTGTGGTGGGTCATGGCGCGGGCTCCAGGCGGTGAACGGTCCGGACACCCACCACGGTGGCGCACCGCGCGCCGCACCGCGAGGCGAGCGCCGCCGTCGGAAGGCGCGCCGGCCCGTCCCGGGCGTCTCGTGCGCAGCACGCAAATGGGCTCACCCAGTCGTATACAGAACTGCACGATCCTGCAGTCGTGGGAGGCTCGACGCTCCTGCGCGGGCCCCGCCGGGCAAGCACTGGACGGGCCCTTGGACGGGCGTGGAACGAGCGAGGGGCCGATGCGGACATGGGCGGCGAGGAATACACCAGCTGGCGCAACCACTTTCTGCTGCTGCTCGACCGGATTCCGACGCCGATCGCGGTCTGCCGGGCGGACGGCGAGGTCACGGTCGCCAACCCGGCCATGGCCGCCGAGTGGGGGACCGCACCCGGCAGACTGCGCGGCCGCAACCTCCAGGAGCTGTTCCGGCCCCGGGCCGTCGGCCGGCTCGACCTGCACATCGAGGCGCTGCGGCTGGGCCGCCGTCCCCGTCACCCGATCGAGGTGCGCTGGGTGACGGGCGCGGACGGCGTCGAGCGGGAGGGCGAGCTGCTGGTGGACCCGGTGGGCGACGCCTTCCCCGCGAACCCGATGCTGCTGGCGATCCTGCGCGTACGGGCCGAGCCGGCGCACCGCCCGGTGGAGCCGATGGCGGAGGTCAGCGTGGTGGAGGGGAACATCCTCGCGCTGGCCGCCGCCGGGGCCACGACCGCCGCGATCGGCAAGGCCGTCGGCCTGACCGTGGACGGCGTCAACTACCACTTGACCAGGCTCACCCGGCGGTGGCGGGTGCCCAACCGTACGGCGCTGGTGGCGAAGGCGTACGTCCTCGGTGTGCTCTCCACGCGGGAGTGGCCGCCCGCCCCGGCGCCTCAGCGGGCGCGGGGCGCGTGCCGCAGCACGCAGTCGCCGCACATCCCGCCGGGGAGGACCCGGTAGTACAGACAGCAGGTGGTGCGGGCGAAGGCGGGGCCGCCCGGCGCGGGGGCGGTGAGGGTGCCGGTGCCGCTCAGCGGGGGCGCGTCCAGCAGGGCGCGCGTCAGGGCGAGCACGCGGGCCGCCTCCTCGGGCCGCCGCCGCTCGCGGCACCACCCGTGCAGCACCCGCAGTGATCCGGCGAGCGACGAGGCGGCGTTGCCCCACAGCAGCCGGCCGGAGACCGGGACGACGGTGCGGGTCGCGTCGTGCAGGGCGGTCAGCGGGCCGCGCAGGACGTGGTCGCGCAGCAGGCCCGCGAGGTCGGCGGCCGGTGGCAGGGCGGCGGGCGCGGGCAGCCACAGGTCGTCGGGGGCCGTGCGCGCGGGGTGCCAGAGGAGGCGTTCGTCGGCGAGGTCGGGGACGCTTCCGGTGAGCACGGCGGAGCCGAGGGCGACGGAGAGCAGCCGGCCGGCGATGCCCTGGTAGGCGATGGAGGCGGCCACGCGCCGGTCCGTGGTGCCCAGCCGCTCCGCCACGGTCTCGACCCTGCGCCGGACGGCCTCCTCGGTACGGCCCGCCAGGGACAGGTACTCCCCGGCGTCGCCGGGGCCGTCGTCGGTGCGCAGGGCGAAGAAGGGCCCTGCGGAGGCGAGTTCGCGGAGGTTCATGGGCGGGGTGGGTCCGTTCGGTGGGGCGGGGCGGGTGGTGGCCGTGGTCCCGGACAGCCTTTCACGGGCCTTCCCCGTAAGGGTGAACACCCGTGCCGCCCGGGCCCGGGATCGCCACACCAGGCGCGCCGGGCATCATGACAGCACGTCACCCTCTCGATACCCTCGGCGCTGACAACGATGTCAGTTCATATGACGCGTCAGACGAGGGGCGTGGACGATGAGATGGACCGAACACCTGCGGCTGCGCGCCGGCGCGGCCGCGCTCGCCTTCGCGGCGGTGCTGGCCGGGACGGCGCTCGTACCCCCGCAGCGGGCCGTGGCGGCCGACGACCTCACCGGCCTGGTGAACCCGTTCATCGGCACCCAGAACGAGGGCAACACCTTCCCCGGCGCCGCCGTGCCGTTCGGGATGGTGCAGCTCTCCCCCGACACCGGGCACAGCACCGGCTACGACTACAAGGACAGCCACATCCGGGGCTTCAGCGCCGTGCACCTGTCCGGCGTGGGCTGCCGCATCGGCGGTGACCTGCCGGTGCTGCCCACCACGGGCGAGGTGACGCGGACGGACAACGCCCGCTACGCGGCGGAGTTCAGCCACCGCGACGAGGAGGCCCGGCCCGGCTACTACCGGGTCGGGCTCTCCTCGTACGGCGGGATCACCGCCGAGCTGACGGCGACCGGGCGGACCGGCGTCCAGCGCTACACCTTTCCCGCGACGGACAAGGCCAACGTCCTGCTCAACACCGGCCAGTCGCTGCACCGCACGGTGTCCACCACCGTCGAGGTCGTGGACTCCAGAACGGTCCGCTCCACCATCACCGGCCGGGGCTTCTGCCAGGACACCCGCCCCTACACCCTGCACACGATCACCCGCTTCGACCGCCCCTTCACCGGCTTCGGCACCTGGAACGGCGACCGGATCACCCCCGGGTCCAAGCTCTCCACCTCCACCGGGCGCAACGGCGCGTGGGTGCGCTTCGACACCACCCACGACCGGACCGTCGAGGCCACGACCGCCCTCAGCTACGTCGACGCGGCGGGCGCCGAGGGCAACCTCCGTGCGGAGGGCGGCGATTTCGACCGCACGGCGCGCGCGGCCCGCGCGGCCTGGGAGCGGCGGCTGGCCGACGTGCGGGCCCAGGGCGGCGGCACGACGCTGCGGCGCACCTTCTACTCCTCGCTCTACCGCGCCTTCCTCTCCCCGAACATCGGCAGCGACGCCGACGGCCGCTACACCGGCTGGGACCAGCAGCCGCACCGCGCCGAGGGGTTCACCTACTACCAGAACTGGTCGCTGTGGGACACCTACCGCACCCAGGCGCAGCTGCTGGCGCTGCTCGCGCCGCGCGAGGCGCGGGACATGGCGCTGTCGGTGCTGCGCGTCGACCGCGACGGCGGCTGGCTGCCCAAGTGGGGCTACGGCACGGTCGAGACGAACATCATGACCGGTGACCCGGTGACGCCGTACCTCACCAACGCCTATCAGGCGGGGCTGCTGGCGGGCCACGAGGAGGAGGCGTACCGGGCGCTGAGGAAGAACGCCGACGGGGTGCCGCCCGCCGACTCCCCCTACGCGGGCCGGGACGGCAACGCGGAGTACGTGAAGAACGGCTACGTGCCCTATCTGCCGAGCCGCCCCAAGGAGAAGCCCGGCGACTCCGACTTCCAGCAGGGCGCCTCGGCGACCCTGGAGTACGCGCTCGCCGACGCGGTGCTCGCGAAGATGGCGCGCGGTCTGGGCCACGACGCGGACGCCGAGCGCTATGCCGAGCGCGCCCGGAACTACCGCAAGGTCCACGACCCGTCGACCGGCTTCTTCCGTGCCCGGGACGCGCAGGGCGCCTTCGTCGGCCCCGCCGACCCGGCGAAGAGCGTCGGCTTCCACGAGGGCACGGCCTGGCAGTACCAGTGGCTGGTCCCCCAGGATCTGCCCGGCATGGTGCAGCTGATCGGCGGGCGGGAGAAGGCGAACGCCCGGCTCGACTCCTTCTTCGCCTACGACCGCCTGCTGAAGGACCCCGAGCGCACGGCCCGCGAGGTGTGGGTCAACGGCCCGTACGACTACTACAACGCCGACAAGTACAACCCGCAGAACGAGCCCGACCTCATCGCGCCCTACACCTATCTCTCCACCGGCCAGCCGTGGAAGACCACGGACGTGGTGCACGCGGCGCTCACCCTCTTCACCGACACCCCGACCGGCATGACCGGCAACGACGACCTGGGCACCATGTCGGCGTGGATGGTCCTCTCGGCGATCGGCCTCTATCCGGTGCAGCCGGGCGGGGACACCTGGGGCCTGAGCTCCCCGGTGTTCGAGCGGGTGGACCTGCGACTGGACCGGCACTGGTATCCGCGCGGGCGGCTGACGGTGACCGCGCCGGACACCTCCGACACCGACCGCTACATCCAGTCGGTCCGGCTCGACGGCGCCCCCCACGACCGCACCTATCTGACGACCGCCCAGCTCAAGGAGAGCACCCGGCTGGAGTTCACCATGGGCGACAAGCCCTCGCGCTGGGGCACGACCCCGTCGGCCGTGGCGCCCGCCATCGGCTGAACCCGGGGATCCGGTGCGGGGCGGCGTCTTCCGTAGCCGTTCCCGCTCGGCGATGATGTTCGGCCCCGTCAGGGTCGACGAGAGGACATGACACATGGCCAGGCTCCGCGCGGGTCAGGGCGTACTGCGCCGCAAACCGATCGAGACAATCGAAGAGGCGGAGACCGTCGAGGGCGGCGGGCCGGCCCAGCGGCTGACCCGCACCCTGGGGCTGTGGCAGCTGACGGCCATCGGCGTGGGCGGCATCATCGGCGCGGGCATCTTCAGCCTGGCCGGGACCATCGCCAACGGTGTCGCCGGTCCCGCCGTGCTGGTGTCCTTCCTCATCGCGGGGGTGGCGAGCGCGGCGGCGGCCTTCTCGTACGCGGAGTTCGCGGGCCTGATCCCCCGGGCCGGTTCGGCCTATACGTACGGCTATGCCGTGCTCGGGGAGATCGGCGGCTGGTTCATCGGCTGGGACCTGCTGCTGGAGTACACGGCGATCGTCGCGGTGGTGGCCATCGGCATCTCGGGCTATATCAACTTCCTGCTCGGGGAGATGAACGCCGAGCTGCCCAAGTGGATGCTGGGCGCGCCGGGGACCGGGACCGGGCACCGGATCGACCTGTTCGCGGCGGTGCTGTGCCTGCTGATCGCCTGGCTGCTGACGATGGGCATGAAGAGCGCGGCGCGCTTCGAGACGATCGTGGTGGGGCTGAAGGTCCTGGTGGTCCTGCTGGTGATCGGGGTGGGCTTCTTCCATGTGAAGTCGTCGCACTACACGCCGTTCTTCCCGTTCGGGGTCAGCGGGGCCTTCACGGGCGCGGCCACCGTCTTCTTCGCCGTCTTCGGCTACGACGCGATGTCGACGGCGGCGGAGGAGTCCAAGGACGCGCAGCGCCACATGCCGAAGGCGATCCTCTACTCGCTGGGCATCTCGATGGTGCTGTACGTCCTGGCCTGCCTGGTGCTGACGGGCATGCAGAGCTACAAGGACATCGACAAGAAGAGCGGCTTCTCCACGGCCTTCAAGTCGGTGGGGCTGAACGGGATCGCGGACGTCATCGCGGTCGGCGCGATCATCGGCATCCTCACCGTCATGTTCACCTTCATGCTCGGTGTGACCCGGGTGTGGTTCGCGATGAGCCGGGACGGGCTGCTGCCGAAGTGGTTCGCCAAGACGCACCCGACCCGGCACGTGCCGACGCGCGTGACGTGGATCGTGGGCGTGGCCTCGGCGGCCATCGCCGGTCTCGTGCCGATCGGCGAGGCCGCCGAGCTCACCAACATCGGCATCCTGCTGGCCTTCGCGGTGGTGTGCACGGCGGTGATCGTGCTCCGCTACAAGCGCCCGGACCTGCCGCGCTCCTTCCGCTGCCCGTGGGTGCCGGTGGTCCCGGCGGTCGGGGTCGCGGCGTCGATCTGGCTGATCACCTATCTGGCGTGGCAGACGTGGGTGCGGTTCGCGGTGTGGTTCGCGGTGGGGATGGTCGTGTACTTCTCGTACTCCTACAAGCACTCGGAGCTGGCGCACGCGGATGCCCGGGGTATCCCGCAGGACTGACGCGCTATTTCAGCAGGCGGGACAACCGGCGGTCGGCGAGCGGTTTGCCGGCCGTCTGGCACGTCGGGCAGTACTGGAGCGAGGAGTCGCGATACGAGACCTCGCGAATGATGTCGCCGCAGACCGGGCACGGCTGACCGGTGCGGCCGTGCACCCTCAGCCCGCTCTTCTTCTCCGCCTTGAGCTCCGCCGCCGCGTGGCCGCGCGCCCGCTCGACGGCCTCGCGCAGCGTTGTGCCCAGTGCCTCGTGGAGCGTGGTGATCTCGTCCTCGGTCAGGCTCGCGGCGAGTTTGAAGGGGGACATCCGGGCGGCGTGCAGGATCTCGTCCGAGTAGGCGTTGCCGATGCCCGCGATCACGCTCTGGTCCCGCAGGACGCCCTTGAGCTGCCGCCGCTCGTCGCGCAGCAGCGCCGCGAAGGCGTCACGGGTGAAGTCGGGCGCGAGCGGGTCCGGGCCGAGCCGGGCGATGCCGGGCACGTCGGACACCTCGCGGACGCAGTGGACGGCGAGCCGCTTCTGGGTGCCCGCCTCGGTGAGGTCGAACCCGGCGCCGTCGGTGAGCCGGAGCCGCAGCGCGAGCGGGCCCTTGCCGGGGCGCGGCGGGGCGTCGGGGAGCCGGTCGTGCCAGCGCAGCCAGCCCGCGCGGGCGAGGTGGAAGGCGAGGTGCGGGCCGCCGTCGGTGGCCAGGTCCAGGAATTTGCCGTACCGGGTCACGGCGGTCACCCGCCGCCCCTCGACCGCGCTCAGTGGCGGGTCGTACGTCTTCAGGACGGACACGGCCACCGGGAGCACCCGCTCGACCGTGCGTCCGGCGAGGTGCCCGGCGAGGAACCCGGCGAGGGCTTCGACCTCGGGCAGCTCCGGCATGGCTCCAGTCTGCCGCAGTGGGGTTACAACCGCAGCGCCGCCTTGAGATACGGCGCCGTCACGCTGTCCGCCGCGCGGGCCACCGCGTGCGGGGTGCCCGCGGCGACCACGCGCCCGCCCGCGTCCCCGCCGCCGGGCCCGAGGTCGATGACGTGGTCCGCGCCGGCCGCCACCGCCATGTCGTGCTCCACGACCACCACGGAGTTGCCCGCGTCGACCAGCCCGTGCAGCTGCCGCAGCAGGAGTTCGGTGTCGGCCGGGTGCAGTCCGGTGGTGGGCTCGTCGAGGACGTAGAGGGTGTGGCCCCGCCGGGTGCGCTGGAGCTCGGTGGCGAGCTTGATGCGCTGCGCCTCGCCGCCGGAGAGCTCCGTGGCGGGCTGGCCCAGCCGCAGGTAACCGAGGCCGACGTCCTGGAGGGTGCGCAGGCTGCGGGCCGCGGCGGGCACGTCGGCGAGGAAGCCCGCGGCGGCGTCGACGGTCAGGTCGAGGACCTCGGCGATGTTCGCGCCGCGGTAGGTGATCTCCAGTGTCTCCGGGTTGTAGCGCGCACCGCGGCAAGCGGCGCAGGGCGCGTACGTGCCGGGCAGGAACAGCAGCTCGACGGCGACGAAGCCCTCGCCCTGGCACACCTCGCACCGCCCGGCGGTGACGTTGAAGGAGAAGCGGCCCACGGTGTAGCCGCGGGCGCGGGCGTCGTCGGTGGCCGCGAAGACCTTGCGCACGGCGTCGAACAGGCCCGTGTACGTGGCGAGGTTGGAGCGCGGTGTGCGGCCGATCGGCTTCTGGTCGACCGTGACGAGCCGGTGGACGGCGTCCAGGCCCTCGGCGCCCGTGACCGGGTCGCCCGCGAGGTGGGCGGTCACGGTCTCCGCGAGCACCTGTCCGACCAGGGTCGACTTGCCCGAGCCGGAGACGCCGGTGACGGCGGTGAAGACGCCGAGGGGGAACTCCACGTCGAGGCCGCGGAGGTTGTGCCGGGTGACGCCGCGCAGCCGCAGCGCGCCGGAGGGCTCGCGGGGTGTGCGGGCCACGGGCGCGGGCCCGTCGGGGAAGACGTAGGGGCGGGTCGCGGATCCGGGCACGTCCGCGAGTCCGGCGACGGGCCCGCTGTAGAGGATCCGCCCGCCGTGTTCGCCGGCGCGCGGCCCGACGTCGACGATCCAGTCGGCGCGGCGTACGACGTCCAGGTGGTGTTCGACGACGAACAGCGAGTTGCCCGCGGCCTTCAGCCGGTCCAGGACGGTGAGCAGCGCGGCGCTGTCGGCGGGGTGCAGTCCGGCCGAGGGTTCGTCCAGGACGTAGACGACGCCGAAGAGGCCCGAGCGCAGCTGGGTGGCGAGCCGCAGCCGCTGGAGTTCGCCCGCCGAGAGGGTGGGGGTGGGCCGGTCCGTGCCGAGGTAGCCGAGACCGAGTTCGGTGAGCACCTCGATGCGGGCGACGAGGTCGGTGGCGAGGGTGGCGGCCGCGCCGTCGCCCTCGCACGCGGGGCACAGGGTCCGCGCGAGGTCGGCGAGCGGCAGGGCGGCGAGCGTGGAGATGTCCCGGCCGGCGAAGGTGACGGCCAGTGCCTCGGACCGCAGGCGCCGTCCGGCGCACACCGGGCAGGGCCCGCTGACCAGGTGCCGCTCGGCGCGGGCGCGCAGGGCGGTGCTCTTGGAGTCGGCGACGGTGTGCAGGACGTAGCGCCTGGCGCTCATGTAGGTGCCCTTGTAGGGGCGTTGGATGCGGTCGGCGTCGCGCACGGGGTGGACGGTGACGACGGGCTGTTCGTCGGTGAAGAGGATCCAGTCGCGGTCGGCGCGCGGCAGGTCGCGCCAGGGCCGGTCGAGGTCGTGGCCGAGGGCGCCGAGGATGTCGCGGAGGTTCTTGCCCTGCCAGGCGCCCGGCCAGGCGGCGATCGCGCCGTCGCGGATCGACAGCGACGCGTCGGGCACCAGCGATTCCTCGGTGACCCGGTGGACCTGTCCCAGGCCGTGGCACTCCGGGCAGGCCCCGGCGGCCGTGTTCGGCGAGAAGGCGTCGGAGTCCAGCCGCGCGGCGCCCTCGGGGTAGGTGCCGGCGCGGGAGAAGAGCATGCGCAGGGAGTTGGAGAGCGTGGTGACGGTGCCGACGGAGGACCGCGAGGTGGGCGCGGACCTGCGCTGTTCCAGGGCCACGGCGGGCGGCAGCCCGCTGATCTCCTCGACCTTGGGCGCGCCCACCTGGTGGATGAGCCGGCGGGCGTACGGGGCCACGGACTCGAAGTAGCGGCGCTGTGCCTCGGCGTAGACGGTCCCGAAGGCGAGCGAGGACTTCCCGGAGCCGGAGACGCCGGTGAAGACGACGAGGGCGTCGCGCGGGATGTCGACGTCGACGGCCCGCAGATTGTGCTCGCGCGCGCCTCGGACCCGGACGTAGGGGTCGTGCGCGCCGCCTTCGGGGGTCGTCATCGGGGGTGCTCTCCGGGGGTCGGCGCCGTACGTTTCGCCCCGATTTTATGGGCGTGGGGGTTCCGGTTCGCGGTGGGGGGCGGTCCGCCTGGCCGGGTCGGTGGCCCCGGGCGCGGCCCGGTCGGTGGCGGCGGCCGCGCGGCGGCGCAGCGCCCAGCCCCCGGCCACCATCAGGGCGGCCACCGCGTAGGCGGTCGTCCCGAGCAGGTTGGGGTCCGCGGCGGCCCGGCCGCCGATGTATTTGGCGGCCCCGGCCGCCGCGACGCCCAGCCACTCCCACCGCCCGTCGAGGGCGACCAGACCGACGAGGAGCAGCGCGTACCAGGAGTAGCCCGGTGTCAGCAGCAGGAACGCCGTCCCCGTGACGAGCAGCGCGCCGCGCCAGGGCCGCTCGGGGTCGCCGCGCCGGAGCACGTACCCCACCACCACGGCCAGGACGGCGAGGGTGGCGGGCAGGGCCCAGGAGTCGGGGAGCACCAGGCGCAGCAGGGCGTAGCGGTTCTTCACGGTGGCGTCGTCGTAGCCCTCCTCCTGCGTGTAGCCGCTCAGGTAGCCGAGGACGGAGCTGTCCGAGATCAGGATGTAGGGCAGATAGCCGATGGCGACGACGGCCGCGGCGGGCAGCAGCACCGCGAGGGCCCGCCGCGCCCGGCCGCGCGCGGGTCCCGGTGCCGCGAGGCCGCTGAGGGCTCCGGGGAGGGTGACGGCGGGGAGCAGTTTGGTGGCGATACCCGCGCCGAGCAGGGCGCCGCCGAGGGGGCGGCGGGCCCCGACGACGGTGAAGGCGGCGACGGTGAACAGCACGCTCAGCACGTCGGCGTGGGCGCTGTTGACGGCTTCGACGGCGACGGCCGGGCACCAGGCCCAGTACGCCGCGGCCCGGCCGTCGCCGCGCCTGCGCAGCGCGTACAGCAGCAGCCCCGAGGTGGCCACGGCGAGCAGCGCGCCGCCCACCTGGAAGGGCTTGTGGCGGGTGCCGGGTGGTGAGAGTTCCTGGACGAGGAGGAAGTAGCCCTCGGCTACGGGCGGGTAAATGGTGTGCACGTACGGCCGGTTGATGCGTGAGCACGCGGGCTGCCCGGTGTCCGAGGCGATGCGGAACCGCTCCGGCCGCGCGCACTGCGCGCCCTTGGGGAAGAGCCAGGGGTCGCGCAGGTGCGCGAGCGCGGGGTCGGCCGGTGCGTGGTCGTACGGGGAGATGCCCGCGGCCTGCACGCGTCCGTCCCAGACGTAGCGGAAGGCGTCCGAGCTGGTGCGGGGCTCCGCGAGCAGTCCGGTGGCGGCGACGGCGACCGACCCGGCAAGGACCAGGGGCGCGACGTGCCGGGCGGAGACCGAGCGCAGGGACCAGGCGGCTGCCGCGAAGAGGGCCCACGCGGCCGCGTACCAGCCGGTGAGGGCGGCCGGGTCCGTGAAGTAGGCGTCGCCGCGGACGGCCGTGGCGAGGACCGTGGTGAGGGCGGCGAGCAGGGCGGTGGTGACGGTGACGGCGGTACGGGGCTTCACGGGTCCACCCTGGCACCGCGAGCCCTCTCCGACCCGCGGACCTGGGCGGACGTCCGCGTTTCGTAAGGTGTCGATCACCCCCGGCGGGCCGTCGCGCGCGGTGTGATGGAGCCATGAAGCTCCCCCTCCCCCGATTCCCCCTGGCCCCGCCGTCGTTCCGCGGCAGGCTGCACGACGCCCGCACGGCGACCGCGATCGGCCGCTGGCTGGGGGTGGCGGTCGCCGTCTGCTTCGTGACCGGGCTGATCAGTCATTACCTCCAGCAGCCGGGCATGCTGGCGGACGTGCTGCCCAGCCGCCCCCGGTGGGGGTACCGGGTGACGCAGGGGCTGCATGTGGCGAGCGGCATCGCGGCGATCCCCCTGCTGCTGGCGAAGCTGTGGACGGTGTATCCGCGG
The DNA here is from genome assembly GCF_039521185.1 of Streptomyces blastmyceticus. Taxonomy (NCBI): domain Bacteria; kingdom Bacillati; phylum Actinomycetota; class Actinomycetes; order Kitasatosporales; family Streptomycetaceae; genus Streptomyces; species Streptomyces blastmyceticus. The sequence goes on from NZ_BAAABW010000026.1 coordinate 420,906, forward strand.
CTGTTCGTGTGGCCCCCGGTGCGGTCGGTGCGGCACGCGCTGGAGCGGGTGTCGGTGGCGGTGCTGGTGGCGTCGGCGCTGTTCGAGCTGATGTCGGGGCTGCTGAACACCGCGCAGTGGTATCCGTACGCGTTCTCCTTCGTGCCCGTGCACTTCGCGGTGGGCTGGCTGCTGATCGGCTCCGTCGTCCTGCACGTGGCGGTCAAGGCGCCGGAGATCAGGGCGCATTGGCGGCGCCGGTCGGCGGGCACCCTGGCACTGCCCGCCGAGGACGCCGTCGACCGGCGGTCGCTGCTGGCGGCCGTGGGCGTGGCGGCGGGTGCGGTGACGGTGACGACGGTCGGGCAGTCGTTCACGCCGCTCGGCAAACTGGACCTGCTGGCGCCCCGCCAGCCGGACCACGGCCCGCAGGGCCTGCCCGTCAACCGGACCGCCGCGCTGGCCAGGGTGGACGCCACGACGGTGCGGGACTGGCGGCTGCGGGTCGACGGCCCGCGCCCGTACGAGCTGACGCTGGCCGGCCTGCGCGCGCTGCCGCAGCGGGAGGTGGCCCTGCCCATCGCGTGCGTGGAGGGGTGGAGCAAGTCGGCGCACTGGACGGGCGTACGGGTGCGGGACCTGCTGGACCGGGCGGGCGCGCCGCCCGGCGCCCTGATCCGGGTGACGTCGCTGGAGGCCCGCGGCGGGTACCGGGTGATGGTGATGCCGCACACCTACGCCCGGGACCCGCTCACCCTCCTCGCCCTGCGCCTCAACGGCGAGGTGCTCTCCCTCGACCACGGCTATCCGGCGCGGATCATCGCCCCGAACCGGCCGGGCGTGCTCCAGACCAAGTGGGTCGCCCGGATGGAGGTGCTGTGATGCGCAGGCTGCGGATCTCGGCGGGTGCGCTGGGCCTCGCGCTGATGGCGGCGGGGGTGTGGGCGCTGCTGTTCGGCGCGGACGCGCAGGACCCGTGGGTGGTGGCGAAGTGGCTGCTCGGCGTGCTCGTCGTGCACGACGGTCTGGTGGTGCCGCTCACCTTGGCGGTGGGCTTCGCGGTGTCGCGCGTGCCGGTGCGGGGGGTGGTCCGCGGGACGCTGCTGGTGGCCGCCGCGCTGACGGCGGTGGCCGGACCGGTGCTGCTGCGGCCGGGCCCGGTGCAGAACCCTACGGTCCTGCCGCTGGACTACGACCGCAACTGGGTGCTGCTGGTCGTGCTGACGGCGGGGGTGGGGGTCCTGGCCGGACTGGCGGTGAAGTGGCGCCGCAGGGACCGGAGTTCCGGACCCGGCGACGAGTGAGGGCATGGGGGGGCTTGCCCTGCCCTGCCGGCGGGCTTCAGGCGGGTGCCGCCGGGAGGATCACGTCGAAGCGGCAGCCGCCCGGCACGTTGCGGACCGTCGCCCGCCCGGAGTGCGCCTCCACGATCCCGCGCACGATCGCCAGCCCCAGGCCGGCCCCGGCCGGAGGGGTGCGCGCCTCCGAGCCCCGCCACCCGGTGTCGAAGACCCGTGGGAGGTCGTCCTCGGGGATGCCGCCGCAGCCGTCCGTCACGGACAGCACCACCGTGTCCGCCTCCCGCCGCGCCGCCATCGCGACCGTCCCGTCCTCGGGGGTCCGGCGGATCGCGTTGACGAGGAGGTTGCCGAGGACGCGGGTCATCTCCTTGCCGTCGACCTCCACGGGGACCGCGTCGACGCGGTCGCCGACCAGCCGCACGCCGTGCTCGCGGGCCAGCGGGCCCGCACCGGCGAGCGCGTCGCCCACCAGGTCGTACACCGACATCCGGCTCGGGCACAGCGGCAGCGCCCCCGCGTGGATGCGGGAGAGCTCGAAGAGGTCGCCGACCATGGAGTTGAGCCGGTCCACCTCCGTGCGGATCTGGCGGAAGTAGCGCTGCGGGTCCTCGGCCATGCCGTCCTCCAGCGCCTCGGACATGGCCCGCAGCCCGGCCAGCGGGGTCCGCAGGTCGTGCGAGATCCAGGCGACGAGCTCACGGCGCGAGGTCTCCAGCGCCTTCTCCCGCTCCCGGGACCGCGCGAGGCGCTCGCTGGTGGCGGCCAGTTCGCGGCCGAGCTCGGCCAGTTCGGCGGTGGCGCCGCCGCCGGGGGCGGCGAAGCTGCCGTCGTCGCCGAAGGAACGGGCCGCGCGGGTCAGGGCGTTGCTGCGGGCCACCACCCAGCGGCCCAGCAGCAGCGCCGTCGCGAGCGAGACGACGGCGGCCATCGCGCACACCGTCGTGACGACGGTCAGGTCGTGCGAGGAGAGGAACATCGCCCAGGCCACGGCGAGCGTCCCGGCCAGCATCGCCGTGACCGAGACGGCCGCCACCACCGTCAGCGACACGGCGACGGAGCGGTGGCGCAGCGCCCGGAGCGCGACGGCGCCCAGCAGCCCGGCCGCGGCGGCGCCGAGGAAGGCGAAGAGGGCGATGAGCAGGACGTCACGCATGGCCGGGCCCGCTCTCCGTGGAGGTCTCGGAGGTGGGGGTCTCGAAGCCGGGGGTCTCGGCGGTGGGGGTCTCGAAGCGGTAGCCGACGCCCCAGACCGTCTGGATGAGGCGGGGCCGCGCCGGGTCGTCCTCGACCTTGCTGCGCAGCCGCCGCACGTGCACGGTCACCGTCGACAGGTCGCCGAACTCCCAGCCCCACACCTCGCGCATCAGCTCCTCGCGCCCGCAGGCCCGGCCGGGGTGGCGCAGCAGGAACGCGAGCAGGTCGAATTCCCGTACGGTGAGGGCCAGTTCGGTGCCGTCCTTGGAGGCGCGGCGGGCCACTGGGTCGAGGGTGATGCCCGCCGCCCGCAGCGGGGGCGCGGAGCTCGGGCCCGAGGCCCGCACCCGGGCGCGGCGCAGCACGGACTCGACGCGCAGCACGAGCTCCCGGGGGCTGAACGGCTTGGTCACGTAGTCGTCCGCGCCGACCTCAAGGCCGAGGATGCGGTCGTCCTCGTCGCCGCGCGCCGTCAGCATGATCACCGGGACGGGGCCGGTGTCGCGCAGCCGGCGGCACACCTCCAGGCCGTCCATGCCGGGCAGCATCAGGTCGAGCACGACCAGGTCGGGGCGGAGCGCCGCGGCGCGCTCCAGCGCGCCGGGCCCGTCCGCGGCCCGGTCCACGGTGAAGCCGGCCCGGTCGAGATAGCCGGCCACGACCTCGGCGACGGTGGGGTCGTCGTCCACGACGAGCACGCGGGCGGGGGGTGGGGTCTGCATGCCGCAAGCGTCGCACGCCGGGCGGGTGCCCTCGGGCGGGGCCGGTCGCGGGCCGGGCGATGTCCGCGTTTCGTAAGAACGCTGGGTCCGAAATGTCGGAATTCTCTCCGTAGGGTGAACAGCGTGACAGACCAGACCACCACCTCGCGCACCGACCGCGTGGACGTCGTCCTCCCGTGCCTCGACGAAGCCGCCGCGCTCCCCTGGGTCCTGGCCCGCATCCCCGACGGCTGGCGCGCCGTCGTCGTGGACAACGGCTCGTCCGACGGCTCGGCGGACGTGGCCCGCTCGCTCGGGGCCACCGTCGTCCACGAGCCGCGCCGCGGCTTCGGCGCGGCGTGCCACGCCGGGCTGCGGGCCGCCGACGCGGAGCTCGTCGCCTTCTGCGACTGCGACGCCTCCCTCGACCCCGGGCTGCTGCCCGCCATGGCGGCGGCCGTGCACTCCGGCGCCGCCGACCTCGTCCTGGGCCGCAGGCGCCCGAGCAGTCGCGGCGCCTGGCCACTCCACGCCCGCCTCGGCAACGCCGTACTCGCCCGCCTGCTCCACCGGCGCACGGGCCTGCGCCTGCGCGACCTCGGCCCCCTGCGCGTCGCGCGCCGCGAGGCGCTGCTCGGCCTCGGCCTGACGGACCGGCGCAGCGGCTATCCGCTGGAGATGGTCGTCCGCGCCGCCGACGCGGGCTGGCGGGTGACGGAGACGGACGTGCCCTACCGGCCCCGCACGGGCGCCTCGAAGGTGACCGGCACCTGGCGCGGCACCTGGCGCGCGGTCCACGACATGCGGGCCGTCCTGCGGACGGCGGGCCCTGTGGGCGCGGAGGTGGCGGCGTCGTGACCGGGAACGCCGAGGAGGCGCGCGGACGTCACGCCGACGGAGGCCGGGCGACCGGCCGGCACGCCCCGGACCGGATGGTGTCCGGCGATACGGGCGCGGCCCGGGCCGTCGCCCAGGACGCCGCCCTGAAGTGGCACGACGGCGTTCAGCCGTACGGCCGAACCGCGCACCGCGCCTCGACGGGCATGCCCCCGGCCGGCGGTCCCGGCGGTCCGTGCGGACCCACCACGCTCCTGGTCATCGCCAAGGAGCCGCTGCCCGGACGGGTGAAGACGCGGCTCACCCCGCCGTACAGCCCGGAGCGGGCCGCCCGGATCGCCGAGGCGGCCCTCGCCGACACCCTGCGGGCCGTGCTCGCCATGCCCGCGCGGCGGCGGGTGCTCGTCCTCGACGGGCGGCCCGGGGACTGGCTGCCCCCCGGCTTCGAGGTGGTGCCGCAGTGCGCGGGCGGGCTCGACGAGCGGCTCGCGGCCGCCTTCGCCGGGTGCGCGGGGCCCGCGCTGCTCATCGGCATGGACACCCCGCAGGTCACCGCCGCGCTGCTGGCCCCCGCGCTGGCGGACGGCGCGTGGCACGGGTGCGACGCGTGGTTCGGCCCGGCCGCCGACGGCGGTTTCTGGGCGCTCGGCCTGGCCGAGCCCCGGCCCGAGCTGTTGCGCGGCGTCCCCATGTCCACCGCCCGCACCGGGGCCGTCCAGCGCCGCCGCCTCACGGACGCCGGGCTCGTCGTGCGCGACCTGCCCGAACTCCGCGACGTGGACACCGCCGACGACGCGGCCCGGGTCGCGGCCGCGGCACCGCACGGACTCTTCGCGGCGACCGTCGCGGCGGGGGACCGGGAGCACGCCCGGTGACCACCAGCGAACTGACCCGGCGCCGGGCCACCGGCGCCTGGAGCGCCGACCCCTACGCCGACGCCGTGCACCTCGGGCGCGGGCCCCTCTTCCTGCGCCGCGCGGACGGCTGGCTGCTGCCTCTCGAGGTGGAGCGCTGGTGCGGCCACGCGGACCCCGCCGACAGGACCGTGCTGGACCGCTGCGAGGGCAAGGTCATCGACATCGGCTGCGGCCCCGGCCGCCTCGTCGCCGCCCTGGCGGCGCTCGGCCGCCCGGCCCTGGGCGTCGACCTGAGCCCGGCGGCCGTAGCCCGCACCCGCCGCACGGGGGGCGCGGCGCTCTGCCGGTCCGTCTTCAACCCGCTGCCGGGCGAGGGGCGTTGGGGAACGGCGCTGCTCGTCGACGGCAACATCGGGATCGGCGGCGACCCCCGCACCCTCCTCGCCCGGGTCGCCGCCATCACCGCGCCGCGCGGGCTCCTCCTCGTCGAGGCCGCGGCGGCGGACGTCGACGAGCGGGTGCAGGTGCGGGTGGACGACGGCCGGGGCCGGCTCGGGCCCGCGTTCCCCTGGGCGCGCGTGGGAGTGACCGCGCTGCTGCGGCACGCGGGCGCGGTGGGGTGGCGGATGGTGGACCGCTGGGAGTCGGGCGACCGGCACTTCGCGGCGCTGCGGCTCTGACACGGCCGCCCCGGCCCCCGGCGCGACTGCGCCGGGGGCCGGGGCGGATCCGCACATCGGATGCGGCCGGGAGAGAGCGCCCCCCGTCCGGATCAGCCGCCCTGGTGCTGGGCGATCACTTCTTCCAGCGAGCCTTCGGGAATCTCTCCCGTGGGCGTCAGTTTGTCGACCGCCTGCGGGATCACCTGCGCCAGCTGGTCCGCCGCTTCCTCCGGCGTGATGCCCGCCTTCTGGGCGACGTGGTCGAGCGCCTGGTACGGCAGCGCCTGCGCCACCTCCGGCCCGCTGACCGGTTCGTTGGCCCCGGTGCTCACCCAGGACCGGGTCTTCGGACCGAGGCCGCCCTCCCCGAGCTGCTGCAACAGGCCGGAGAGCGACTCCCCTCCCCCGCTGCCGAGCGCGCCGAGCAGCGAGCCCAGCAGAGAGCCTCCCTTGCCGCCGCCGAGCAGTCCGCCGAGCAGGGTTCCCAGGTCGTTGTCCGCCATGTCTGCCGCCTTTCCTGGAAGCGCACCGATATGCCATCCATCTATCCCGGGAGGGCACCTCCGGCGCGGGCGGGCGGGATGTTCACCCGTACGCAGCCACGGTCAGACGCGCTGGGGCGCCCGCGCGAACTCCGTCATTCCCTCCGGGAAGCCCACCTCCGCGCGCCAGCCCAGCTCTTCGCGCAGGCGCCGCGACGAGGCGGTGATGTGCCGGACGTCGCCGAGGCGGTACTCCCCCGTGACGACGGGCTCCGGCCCGCCGTACGCGGCGGCCAGGGTGGTGGCCATGTCGCCGATGGTGCGGGGGGTGTCGCTGCCGCAGTTGTACGCGCGCAAGGTGCCCGCGGGGCGGTCGGCGAGGTGTTCCAGGGCGAGGGCGTTGGCGGCGGCCACGTCCCGTACGTGCACGAAGTCCCGGCGCTGGCGGCCGTCCTCGAAGACGCGGGGTGCCTCGCCGCGGGCGAGCGAGGAGCGGAAGAAGGAGGCGACGCCCGCGTACGGGGTGTCGCGGGGCATCCCCGGCCCGTAGACGTTGTGGTAGCGCAGCGAGAGGGCCGTGCCGCCGGTGGCGCGGGCCCAGGCGGCGGCCAGGTGTTCCTGGGCGAGCTTGGTCGTCGCGTAGACGTTGCGGGGATCGACGGGCGCGTCCTCCTCGACGAGGCCCGGCGTCAGTTCCCGGTCGCAGCGCGGGCAGTGCGGTTCGTAGCGCCCGGCGTCGAGGTCGGCGGCTGCCCGGGGGCCGGGGCGCACCGGGCCGTGCCGGGGGCATTCGTAGCGGCCCTCGCCGTAGACGACCATGGAGCCGGCGAGGACCAGGCGGCGTACGCCCGCGGCGGCCATCTCGGCGAGGAGGACGGCCGTGCCGAGGTCGTTGCAGCCCACATAGGCGGGCGCGTCGGCGAAGTCCTTGCCGAGGCCGACCATCGCGGCCTGGTGGCAGACGGCGTCGACGCCGCGCAGGGCCCCGGCCACGGCCGTGCGGTCGCGGAGGTCGGCGTCGGTCCACTCGACCCCGGCGGGCCGGGGCGGAGCCTCGGGATGGGCCGCGGGCAGCAGCGCGTCGAGGACGACGGGCCGGTGCCCGCGGGCGGTGAGTGCGGTGACGATGTGCGAGCCGATGAAGCCCGCGCCTCCGGTGACGAGTACGCGCATGGACCCGACGTTAGGGGCGCGGGCGGCGGCGCGCCCGCACCGGCGCCGCCCTGTCACCGGTCCGTAAGAACCGCGGCGCCCGTCAGGCCGCCTCGCCCGGGGCGTCGGCCGCGCGCGCCGCCCACCGCTGTTCGACCTTGCCGAAGCGCCAGTAGGCGAGCGCGATCGCCCAGACCACCACGAACAGGCCGACGATGACGAAGCCGACGTTGTCGAGGTTCAGGCCCGAGATCCAGCCGGTGACCGCGTCGTTCATGTCGAGCTTCTCGTGCAGCACGGTGACCAGCTCGATGGTGCCGATGAGGAAGGCCACGGCGATCGAGAGACCGGTGATGGTGAGGTTGTAGTAGACCTTGCGGACGGGATTGGAGAACGCCCACTGATAGGCGAAGTTCATGAAGGTGCCGTCGAGGGTGTCGAAGAGGCTCATGCCGGCGGCGAACAGCAGAGGCAGGCACAGGATCGCGTACCAGGGCAGCCCGGCGGCCGCGCCGCTGCCCGCCATCACCATCAGGGTGACCTCGGTGGCGGTGTCGAAGCCGAGGCCGAAGAGGAAGCCCAGCGGGTACATCTGGCCGGGGCGGGTGATGGAGCGGGTGAAGCGGCCGAGGATGCGGTTCATGAAGCCGCGCGAGTCCAGGTGCTGCTCCAGCTCGGCCTCGTCGTAGCGGCCCTCGCGCATCGCGCGGAAGATGCGCATGATGCCCGCGAGGGCGATGAGGTTGAGGGCGGCGATGAGGTAGAGGAAGCCGCCGGAGACGGTCGTGCCGACGACGCCGAGGGTCTGGTGGGTGGTGGACTGCTCGTCCATCAGCTTCCCGGCGAGCTGGGTGCCGCCCGCCACCAGCGCCGCCATCAGGACGACCACGCTGGAGTGGCCGAGCGCGAACCAGAAGCCGACGGAGACCGGGCGCTTGCCGTCGGCCATCAGCTTGCGGGTGGTGTTGTCGATCGCGGCGATGTGGTCGGCGTCGAAGGCGTGCCGCATGCCGAGGGTGTAGGCGGTGACGCCGAGCCCGACGCCGTAGACCTTGGAGTCCACGGTGTAGTGGTCGGGGACGACGAGCAGGTAGAGCACGCCGAAGGCGACGACGTGCAGGGCGGCTATGACGGCCAGCAGGCCGGCGGTGCGCACGGTGTCCTGGCGGCGCCAGCGGAAGGCGGACGGCTTGCCTTCGGGTATGGCGGTGGATCCGGGTATGTCGGTGGGCAGAGTCATCTGCGGGTCACGCTCCAGCACCTCGTGGAATGTCCTCGTGAGATGCCGTGGCCGGTCTCCTGGCTTACGGGTTCGCTCGCGCCCGTCCCCGCCTTCCCGGCAGCCGGCTGCGGCCAGTGGCTCCGCGCACCCATGGGGGTGGTGCGCGAAATGGGACGGTAACTCCCCGATCACAGTGGCGAGGGCCGCTCCGGCCTGGGACCACAAGGGTCCGTCACCGGTCTTCCCGAACACCACGGCCGGGCCACCTTACGCTCCGACCGGCGCTCATGGCGAGCAAGTGGCAGTTGACACAGCTGTGCGGGAAGCCCGGCGGGGCGCGCCGCGGACATCCGTACGCAGTGCTGGACGCGCCCCGCGGGCCGGTGCTACCAGTGCAGTTGACGGCTCACCCCATCCGGCAGAGAGAGGGCACGCCCATGGCGGACACCGGGCAGGAACCGGAGCAACGGGTCGGATTCGTACGCCGGATCGGGCTGTTCCAGGCCACCACCATCAACATGAGCCAGATGTGCGGTATCGGACCCTTCGTCACCATCCCCTTGATGGTGACGGCGTTCGGCGGGCCGCAGGCGGTGATCGGCTTCGTCGCGGGCGCGCTGCTCGCGCTCGCCGACGGGCTGATCTGGGCGGAGCTGGGCGCCTCGCTGCCCGGGGCGGGCGGCAGTTATGTGTATCTGCGGCAGGCGTTCCAGTACCGCAGCGGGAAGCTGATGCCGTTCCTCTTCGTGTGGACGGCGATGCTGTTCATCCCGCTGGGCATGTCGACCGGGATCATCGGCTTCGTGCAGTACCTCGGCTATCTGTGGCCGGGCATGGGGCAGACGGCCGGTGACCTCGTCGGGCTGGCGGTCATCGTCCTCATCGTCGCGGCGCTGTGGCGGCGGGTCGAGAACATCGCGAAGCTCACCGTGGTGCTGTGGGCGGTGATGATCGCCTCGGTCGTCCTCGTGATCCTCGCGGCGTTCACCCACTTCAGCCCCGACCGGGCCTTCACCTATCCCGCCCACGCCTTCGCGCTGACGACCAATCACTTCTGGATCGGCTTCGCGGCGGGCCTGACCATCGGCATCTACGACTACCTCGGCTACAACACCGCGGCCTATATGGGCGCCGAGATCAAGAACCCCGGGCGGACGATGCCGCGCGCGATCATCTACTCCATCCTCGGCATCATGGCGATCTATCTGCTGCTCCAGATCGGCACACTGGGGGTCGTCGACTGGAAGCAGATGCTCGACGAGAACTCGACGGCGCACTCCTCCGTCGCCTCCGCGGTCCTGGAGGCGGCCTGGGGCAAGGGCGCGGCCCGCACGGTCACGGTGCTGATCCTCGTCACGGCGGTCGCCTCCGTCCTCACCGGTCTCCTCGGCGGCTCCCGCGTGCCCTGCGACGCCGCGCGGGACAAGGTCTTCTTCCGCTCCTTCGGCACCCTGCACCCCCGCCACCACTTCCCGGTGCTGGGGCTGGTGTCGATGGGGGTCATCACCGCCGTCGGCTTCCTGATCGGCCGTCATACGGATCTGACCACGCTGATCCAGCTGCTGACCACCGTGATGGTGATCGTGCAGGCGCTGGCCCAGGTGGCGGCGGTGTCGGTGCTGCGCCGCCGGCAGCCGGGGCTGCGGCGCCCGTACCGGATGTGGCTCTATCCGCTGCCGAGCCTGGTGGCGCTGGTGGGCTGGCTGGTGATCTACGGCTACGCGGACAAGAACTCCCCCGGCAGGCACCCCATCGAATGGTCGCTCGCCTGGGTCGCCGCGGGCGGTGTGGCGTTCGTGCTCTGGGCGCGCCACGAGAAGGTGTGGCCGTTCGGTCCGCGCGAGATCTCGGAGGAGTACCTGCACGCCCCGGACCCCGACGCCGGTGCCGACCCCGACGGCTCCGCGGGCCCGGACGCGGGCCCCGACCCGGACGCGGGACCGGGCGTGGGCCCGGGCGCCGACACCGATCCCAGGGCGCCCGCACCGGTCTGACGTGGCCTCACGCGCGGGATCCCGGGCGGCCCGGCCACCGGTGGCCGGGCCGCCCGGTGATAGAAATTGCATCCATGCCCGTGACCCCCTCGCCCTCCGCACCCGCTTCCTCCGCACCGCGCGCCCCGGCCGCGGCACCGCGCAGACTGCTCTGGCACCGCCTCATATTCGGGCTGTGGCTCCGGCCGGTCGAGGTGCTCGACGAGGCCCGGGACCGCAGCGTCTGGGGCGCGGCGGCGTTCCTGTGCCTGCTCTCCGGTGTGCTGGGGACGCTGGGGAGGGACGACTTCCGGGCGCAGTGGCGCGTCAGCCCCTCGCTCGCGCTGCAGGCGATGGCCATCGCCGACGGCGTCCTGCTGCTCGCCAGTCTGCTGCTCGGTGCCGCCACGCACGCGATAGCCCGCAGGCTCGGCGGCAACGGCAAGTTCGGCCCGACGGTCACCCTGTTCGTGGTGATCTTCTGGGCGACGGATCTGCCGCGGCTGGCCCTCGACGCCTGGCTGCCCGGCAGCTCGTACGCCGTGCGGGCGGCGGCCTGGATCACCGCGGGCTTCGGCTACGCGTTCTCCGCGCTGCTGATCCGGGGCCAGCATCATCTGCCGACACACAAGGCGGTGGCGGCGGTGAGCATCCAGATGCTGGCGGCGACCGCGCTGCTGAAGTTCCCGACCGGCGGCTGAAGTCCTCGCCCGGCCCCTGTCGTCACGCCCGGAGGAGAACCGGGGTGGAAGTCGACGGCCCGCCCGGTGCGACGGGGGATGCACACCGGGCGGGCTCACGCACAGTTCTACCTCATCAAGGATGGGTTATGCACCAAAAACCTGTTCGGCTTTTTCTATGACCACCGCACGGGGAGCGAAATCAGGCCACGCGCCCGCACCGAGGGCCGCCACTTCAGCTCCTCGCGCGGCACGTCGAGCTCCAGCCCCGGGAATCGCTCCAGCAGCGCTGCCAGCGCCGTTTCCATCTCCATCCTGGCCAGCGGCGCTCCCAAGCAGTAGTGGATGCCGTGCCCCAGCCCCAGGTGGCCGGAACGATCACGGTTCGGATCCAGCCGTTCCGGATCGGTGAAGTGACGAGGATCACGATTGGCCGAGGCGATGGAGAGCAGCACGGTCTCGCCCGCGGGCACGGTGACACCGCCGATCTCGACGTCCTCCAGCGGAAACCGCCGGATCGCCAGGGGTGTGGGGCCGTCCCACCGGTTGAACTCCTCCACCGCCGCGCCGAGTCCGGCCGGATCCTTGCGCAAGGATCGCATCAAGGCCGGGTGGTCCAGCAGGGCGAGGACGGAGTTGGCGATGAGGTGGACGGAGTTCTCGTAGCCGGCGAAGAGGATGAGGAAGGCCAGTGAGGTCAGCTCGTCCTCGGAGAGCCGGTCGCCGCCCTCGCCGTCGCGGGCCGCGATCAGATCGGAGAGCAGGTCGTCCGCGGGGTCGGCGCGCTTGCTCGCGATGAGCCCGGTGAAGAAGCGCATCATGTGCCCGACGGCTTCCTTCATCAGGTGCGGCCGCTCGGGGTCCGGGGTGATGAGGGCGTCGGTCCAGGCCCGGAAGTCGCGCCGGTCCGCCTGCGGCACGCCCAGCAGGTCGCAGATGACGGTGATGGGCAGCGGCCCGGCGTAGGCGGCGAGGAGGTCGGCGCGCCCGTCGGCCTCGACGGCGTCCAGGAGTTCGTCGGCGACCTTGCGGACGGGCGCGCGGAGCTTGTCGATCCGGCCGGGGGTGAACGCCTTGACCACCAGGCGGCGCACGCGGGTGTGGTCGGGCGGGTCCATGTTCAGCAGATTCGCCTCCAGGGCCGGAGGCAGCGCGAAGCCGCTGTAATTGCCGGGCGTGGCATTGCTCTTGTCCAGGGACAGCCGGGGGTCCGCGAGCCCCTGGCGCACGTCGTCGTAGCGGGTCACCAGCCAGGCGGGCCTGCCGTCGGGGCCGGTGATCCGGTGGACGGGCCCGGCCTCGCGCAGCCGGTCGTAGGTGCCGTACGGATCGGTGGTCAGCGCGGTGACGTCGAAGGGGACGGTGTTCTGCATGAAAGACGACTCTAGACGGGGCGGTTCAAGAGCCCACATCAGCCACATTCAGCCCGTCCGGCGATTGAGGACACCGCCGCGAAGCGGTGGTGCGGAACACACCACCCCGCAGAGACCGGGGCCCCCGCAAACAGCGGAACGCGCACGGGCGACGCCGGATCCGTATTGCTACGGACCCGGCGCCGGCCTGTGGCGCAGGCGGCCTTGACCCCCGTCCAGGGCCGCCTCGTCTGTGGGCCGCGCGCCGTCAAGGACGGCGTGCCGCGCAAATCTCCCGTAGTTCGCTGAGCACGGAGTCGACCACCGGGTCGTGGTAGACGTCCGCGACGCGCGCCAAGTGCTCGTGTTCCTCGGCCGGATCGGCACTGACGGTCATCACGACACTGTCCGCGTGCGGTGCCGGCACATGGCCGGTGACCTGGTTGGCGAGGCCGCGGCGCAGGGCCGCCGCCTCCACCACCGCGGCCAGGCCGCGCTCGTCCAGAGCGGCGGCGGTCGCCTTCTCACGGGCGATGTCCAAGGTCGCGGCCTCGACATGGCGCCGGATGCCGCGCTGGATGTCGCGGATCTCGGCCATCTGCCGGTTGGCCCGCCACTCCAGGTCCGCGAAGGGCCAGCGGCCCGTCCAGCGGTGCCCGGAGATGGTGACCTCCGGGGCGTGGGCGGTGACATCCTGCCACAGCGGCTGGAGTCGGCGCAGCCGGCGCCAGGCGGCCACCCGCGGCCCGGCCGCGGGCAGCGAGAAGCCGACGAGGACCAGCAGCGCGGCGACCGAAGCACTCATCGGGGCAACGCCGTTGGACAGCCAGTACGCCTCGTGGCCGCCCCAGCTCAGCACGAAGCCGACCAGCTTGCACAGGCAGTACAGCAGGCCCAGCCAACAGCCCGCGGCGAGCGTGCGCAGCCCTTTGGAGAGCCAGGAGCGGCCCAGTTGGGTGGCGTAGCGCGGGCAGAGCGCGCCGAGCCCGGCGAGGCTGATGCCGAAGATGGCCAGATACAGCACCAGGAAGGCGACCACTCCGGGCGCGTCCGCATAGGCGGTGCTGAAGTCGCGGGGATGCTCCACGGCGTCGGGGCGGCCGACGGCGAAGCAGACGATCGCCGCCGCCCACGCCACGCCCAGCGCGACGACCGCGAAGCGTGAGCGTGCCGCGGCACGGGCCCGCGCCGCCTCGTCGCCCCGGCTGGTCCAGCGCAGCAGCAGCACCGTGGCGCCCGACGCGAACAGCACGACGGCCGAGTAGAGGAAGACCATGGCCAGGTTGGCCACGCCCGTCAGCCGGTCGAAGGCGCGGTAGACGCTGGGCGCGGAGAACATGAAGACGACGGGGACGCCCGAGGTCATCAGGGCGGTCAGCCCGAGGTCCGTGTTGCCCCGGTCGCGGAACCAGGCGCGGGTCTTGTAGCCGACGATGACCCAGGCTATGGCGCTGAAGGTCAGGTAGAGGACGTCAAACACCGGTGACGCCTCCTTCCCTGAGCTGTTGGCGCACGTGCTGGAGCGCCGGGCCGAGCGAGGCCGCGAGCTCGGCGGCCTCCCCCTCCAGCGGCGCGTCCTGGCCCGGCGGCGGAGGCACGATCTTCTCCATGAGAAGGGTGCCGAGGATCTCGGTCTCGCGCTCGGTGAGGTTGTCGTAGCAGTGGTGCCGGGCGAGCCCCATGGTCAGGCCCATCCGGCGCATGGCGGTGGCCACGTCGACCGACGGCGTCCACACCTTGAGGGCGTCCTCGGTGACGGCCGGGTCCTGGTCGTGGCCAAGCAGCAGGTGGCCGACCTCGTGCAGCACGATGTGGACCTGGTGCCAGGGCGAGGTCTTCTGTTCGTAGATGACCCAGAACGCGTCGTCGGTGGTGGCGGTCATGCCGGAGACGACGCCGTCCAGGCTCATCGGGACCAGACGGATGGGCCGGCCCACGCGGCGCGCGACGACCTGGCACAGGCCGTGCAGGTCGGTCGACGCGGGCAGCGCGAGCTCCTGGATGAGCTGCTTGCAGCGGCGTCGTATGCGCCCCACTCGCATGCCTGCACCGTCCTCGTCCTCGGTACGCCGCCAGTAGGTGAAGAGCTGGTCATCCGCCATGACGGTCACGAGCGCTCCTCACCACCCGCGTCGGGCGGGTCGGCCGGAAGGTTCATCTGCTGCCGGAACTGGGCAATGATCGTGTTGAGGCTGTCCTGGACCTCGGGCGGCAGCCCCACCGAGCGCAGGGCTATCGCACGGACGCGCTGATCCCTCATGGCGACGAGGAAGCGGACCTCCTCCTCCACCCGCTCGGCCTGGGAGGCCGAGAGGTCGCCCATCAGATAACCCACGGGCACGGCGAAGAATTTCGCGAGGGCGCGCAGCACATCCGGACTGGGGTTGGCGCGCCTGCCGTTGCGCAGCATCGAGAGATACTGCTCGGTCAGCCTCACCCCGCCGTACTCCTCGGTCCCGCAGCTGATCTCCTCGGCCACGTGACCATTGGTGTACGGCGCCCCCGGCGGATGCATGTTCGCGAACAGGTAATTGAGCCGCTCCGCGAGCGGGCTGCCCAACTCACCTGCCGACCTGTCGCCCCCGACTGCCATCTGCTCCGTCCTCACGAGCTGTCCCCATGTCACCTCACGGCCAGTTAAGCCCGAGGTGGCTACAGGGAGCATCCTGTCACGGGAGAACGCCGGACACTAGTCCGTTCGGTGTTCTCCCTGCGTGAACGACTTAACCACGAGTTGATATCGGGTCTTCACCCCGAATCCTCGACCCGTTCCGCTCCCGGCATCCGGCCCGCGCGCGGACATGACCGCAACGCCCGAACACATGTGTCCGATTCCGGTCGTCCCGGTGAATCCCGGCGCGCCGGGCTCTCGTTCCCTCGGGCGGTCCGTAGGACGATGACACGCTCGTCCCGCACGCGCCCCAGGTCCCTTACCCCTCATGTATCCCTCATGTCGGGACAACGGCGAGCCGAACGAGAGGAATCCGTTCATGAACAGATTTCTGAGACATCTCGCCCTGCGGGGCGCCGCCGCCCTGCTCCTCGGACTGCCGGCCGCCCTCGTGCCCGGCACGCTCGCGGCCGCCTCGGGGCCGCCCGGCGCCGCGGCGGCCGACGCCTACTGGACGCCGCAGCGGATGGCGTCCGCGCTGCCGGTGGTGACCGGCAAGCAGGCGCCGCCGCCCCCGGCGGCGGAGCCGGAGGGGGCGGTGCCGCCCAGCCACCCCTTCGACGGACTGCCGCAGGTGGGAACGTTCTTCTGGACCGACGGCAAGAACACCGGCCGCTTCTGCGGCGGTACGGTCGTCCGCAGCCCCGGCGACAACCTGGTGATCAGCGCGGCCCACTGCCTGCGCTCGCCGGACCCCAAGCGGCACCTGTCGTTCGTGCCGCAGTACCACGACGGCCTCAAGCCGCACGGCGTCTTCCCCGTCGAGAGCATCTACATCGACCAGCGCTACTACGACCTGGGCACGGACGGCGGGGCGCGCTGGGACTACACGGTGGTCCGGCTCGGCCCGCGCGAGGACGGCACCGAGGTGCAGAGCGCCGTGGGCGGCTTCGACTTCGCGGTCCGCAGCGGGTACGCGCACGGCGACGTACGCCTGATCGGCTACCCGGGCAGCAGCGACGCCAAGTACCCCAAGCCGCTCGACTGCTCCTCGTCGACGCACCGTTACACCAGCACCGACCCCAAGGCCCCGGGCGACTTCCTGGAGATCGCCTGCGCGGGCTACGTCGGCGGGACGTCGGGCGGGCCGTTCCTGGTCCCGGATCTGACGGGCTATCTGCTGATCGGGGTCATCGGCGGCTATCACACGGGCGGGGACACCCCCGACATCTCCTACAGCTCGTACTTCACCGACGACCTGCTCGATCTGTACCTGCAGGCGGCCGAGGGCGACCCGCCCGCGCGGCGCTGAGACGGCGACGGCGCCCGTGGCCTTCCCGGCCACGGGCGCCGTCGTGCGCGAGCGCCTGCTACTGCCCGACGGGCGGGCGGTGGCGCCGGTGGGGGTGGCGGGTCAGGGTGTAGCCGCCGATGGCCGCGAGCGCGCCGAGCACGGCGCCGCCCACGGTCCAGGCCCAGCGGTCGGAGAACCAGCTGCCGTTCCAGCCGCTCTCCGGCTCCTTCAGTGCGGCCGCGTGCAGCGGGGCGAGCTCGCCGCCCTCGGCGCGGGAGCCGCCCACGTCCTTGGCGTCCGCCTGGATCTCCGCCTTCACCGGCAGGCCGAGGTCCTGGGCGGGGCCGTCGGAGACGGTGAGCCGGGCGTAATACGCGCCGGGCAGCGGGTCGTTCGACCATCGCTCCGCCCACGGGCGGACGGTGCGCAGCGTGCAGGTCACGGTGACCGAGGCATCCTGCGCGGCCGCCCGCTGCGTGGGTTCGCCCGAGGCGCACGCCTGGCGGCGGCGCAGACCGTCGAAGAGGTCGAGCTGCCAGGTGGCGGTGCCGTGCCGCAGGGAGGCCTCCGGCAGCTGCACGGTGGCCTTCACGGTCGCCCGCTGCCCGGCGCCCGCGGGGAACTGCCAGTAGAGGTAGTCACCGCTCGACGCGTTCGCGGTGGCCTTCTGCCCCTGCTCGACGGGGGTGGCGGTGCGGAAGGTGGTACCGGCCTCCGTCGGGGCGTCCTCGCCGTTCGCGGACGGGCTCGGGCTCGGGGCGTCCGCGAAGGCGCCTCCGGCCGAGGTGAACAGGGCGGCGCCGACGAGCAGCGCGGCGGCCATCACACGGGTTGCACGCATCAGTTCGCCCTCCACACAGCGACGCGCCAGCGGGACAGCCAGCCCCACACCAGTCCGGCGAGCAGCCCGGTCACGGCCAGGACGGCCAGCAGCACCCAGCCCCGGCCGAGGCCGAAGGCGGCCAGGTCGGAGGGGTTGTCCGGGGACTTCACCAGGTCGACGGCCAGCTCGAGGGGCAGGCCCGGGTCGCGCTTGACGGACGGCGGCGCGGAGAAGGAGTTGAAGACCTCCAGGCAGACCGTCCGCGCCTCCTTGTCGTTCTTGTCCTTCGCCTTGGCGACGGGGTAGCGCAGCCCGGACGACATCACGTCCGTACGGCCGCTGCCCGCGTCCGAGCCGCGGACCAGTTCCTGGCCGTTCTCCCCGACGGCGCGCACGAGCACGCCGTAGTCGCGGTCGACGGCGCGGTCCGCGCCCACGCTCACCGAGGTGCGCAGCTCCTGACCCGGCTTCACCTTGACGCGGTACCAGCGGTGGTCGGAGAAGGTCTCCCGGTCGGTCCAGATCCCGGCGCCGACCTCGGGGGCCTTGGCGCACTCGGCGGCGCCCTCCACGGGCTTCGGGGTCTCGACGGGGGTGTCGGCCCGGCGGACGATCTGCTTGATCTTGCCCGACAGCTGGTCGGTGTGCTGGACCGAGGTGAACGTGCCGCCGGTGGCCTCGGCGATGCAGGTGAGCTGCTCGCGCGTCTTGTCGTCGTGGGCGAGACCGAGCGTGTCGATCGTCAAGTGCGTGCCCTTGGCGGCGAGTTCGCGGGCCACGTCGCACGGGTCGGGCTGGCCGCAGGAGTCCTCGCCGTCGGTGATGAGGACGATCCTGCGGGTGCCCTTGTCGGTGCCGAGGTCCTGGTCGGCGCCGCGCAGCGCGTAGCCGATCGGCGTCCAGCCGGTGGGCCGCAGGGTGGCGACGGCCGCCTTGGCCTCCGTGCGGTCCACCGGTCCGACGGGGTAGAGCTGCTTGGAGTCGCGGCAGCCGATCTCCTTGTCGTCACCGGGATAGTTGGCGCCGAGGGTGCGGATGCCGAGCCGTACTCCGCCGGGAACGGCGTCGATCACTTCGTTGAACGCCTGCTGAGCGGCCGCCATGCGCGACTGGCCGTCCACGTCCCGGGCCCGCATCGAGCCGCTGACATCCAGTACGAGCTCGACCTTCGGGGAGTCCTTCGAAGGTCCGTCGGCGGCGCTCGCCGGGGCGATTCCTACGGCCAGCGCGGCGAGCAGGGCGCATGCGCCCGCCGCGAGCCGTCTTGTGATGATCATCCGAAGATCCTAGTGAGGCCGGGGCGGCAGCCCCAAAACGGCCTGCCCCGGCCCCGGACGCCGGACGGGCTACTCCTCGCCCTCCAGCTCGCCCTCCGTCTCCAGGAAGGCCCGCTTCAACGCCTCCAGCGTCTCCGCGTCCGGCTTCGCCCACATGCCCCGGCTCTCCGCCTCCAGGAGGCGTTCCGCGATGCCGTGGAGGGCCCAGGGGTTGGCGTCCTGGAGGAAGGCGCGGTTCTCCGGGTCGAGGACGTACGTCTGGGCGAGCTTGTCGTACATCCAGTCGGGCACGACGCCGGTGGTGGCGTCGTAGCCGAACAAGTAGTCCACCGTGGCGGCGAGTTCGAAGGCGCCCTTGTAGCCGTGGCGGCGCATCGCCTCGATCCAGCGGGGGTTGACCACGCGGGCGCGGAAGACGCGGGACGTCTCCTCGACCAGGGTGCGGGTGCGGACCGTCTCGGGGCGGGTGGAGTCGCCGATGTACGCCTCAGGGGCCCTGCCCTTGAGCGCCTTCACGGTCGCGACCATGCCGCCGTGGTACTGGAAGTAGTCGTCGGAGTCGGCGATGTCGTGCTCGCGCGTGTCGGTGTTCTTGGCGGCGACCGCGATCCGCTTGTAGGCGGTCTCCATCTCCTCGCGGGCCGGGCGGCCTTCGAGCTCCCGGCCGTAGGCGTAGCCGCCCCAGACGGTGTAGACCTCGGCCAGGTCGGCGTCGGTGCGCCAGTCGCGGCTGTCGATGAGCTGGAGCAGACCGGCGCCGTACGTGCCGGGGCGGGAGCCGAAGATGCGGGTGGTGGCGCGGCGTTCGTCGCCGTGGGCGGCGAGGTCGGCCTGCGCGTGGGCCCGTACGAAGTTGTCCTCCGCGGGCTCCTCCAGCGCGGCGGCCAGCCGGACGGCGTCGTCCAGCAGGCCGATGACGTGCGGGAAGGCGTCACGGAAGAAGCCGCTGATGCGCAGGGTGACGTCGATGCGGGGGCGGCCGAGCTCCGCCAGGGGGATCGGCTCCAGGCCGTTGACGCGGCGGGAGGCGTCGTCCCACAGCGGGCGGACGCCCAGCAGGGCGAGGGCCTCCGCGACGTCGTCACCGGCGGTGCGCATGGCGCTCGTGCCCCACAGGGAAAGGCCCACCGACTTCGGCCAGTCGCCGTGGTCGGTGCGGTAGCGCTCCAGAAGGGAGTCGGCGAGGGCCTGGCCGGTCTCCCAGGCCAGGCGGCTGGGGACGGCCTTGGGGTCGACGGAGTAGAAGTTGCGGCCCGTCGGCAGGACGTTGACCAGGCCGCGCAGCGGCGAGCCGGACGGGCCCGCGGGCACGAAGCCGCCCGCGAGGGCGTGCACCGCGTGGTCGAGCTCGTCGGTGGTGGCGGCCAGGCGCGGCACGACCTCGCGGGCGGCGAAGTCCAGGATGTCCGCGACCGCTTGCGGGTGCCCCTGCGCGACGCGGGACACGGCGGCCGGGTCCCATCCGGCGTCCTCCATCGCCTGGACGAGGGCGCGGGCCCGCTCCTCCGCCTCGTCGGCGGTGGTGCGGGTGGCGGCGGACTCGTCGAGGCCGAGGGCCTCGCGCAGACCGGGCAGGGCGGCGGTGCCGCCCCAGATCTGCCGGGCGCGGAGGATGGACAGGACGAGGTTGACGCGCTCGGGGCCGGTGGGCGCGCCGCCCAGGACGTGCAGGCCGTCGCGGATCTGGGCGTCCTTGACCTCGCACAGCCAGCCGTCGACGTGCAGCAGGAAGTCGTCGAAGCCGTCGTCGTCGGGGCGGTCCGCAAGGCCCAGGTCGTGGTCGAGCTTGGCGGCCTGGATCAGGGTCCAGATCTGGGCGCGGATGGCGGGCAGCTTGGCCGGGTCCATCGCGGAGATCGACGCGTATTCGTCGAGGAGCTGTTCCAGGCGCGCGATGTCGCCGTAGGACTCGGCGCGGGCCATCGGCGGCACGAGGTGGTCGACGAGGGTGGCGTGGGCGCGGCGCTTGGCCTGGGTGCCCTCGCCGGGGTCGTTGACGAGGAAGGGGTAGACCAGCGGCAGGTCGCCGAGGGCGGCGTCGGGGCCGCAGGCGGCGGACAGTCCGGCGTTCTTGCCGGGCAGCCACTCCAGGTTGCCGTGCTTGCCCAGGTGCACCATGGCGTCGGCGCCGAAGCCGCCGTCCTCGCGGGAGGCGGCGATCCAGCGGTAGGCGGCCAGGTAGTGGTGCGAGGGCGGCAGGTCGGGGTCGTGGTAGATGGCGATGGGGTTCTCGCCGAAGCCGCGCGGCGGCTGGATGAGGATCAGCAGGTTGCCGCGGCGCAGCGCCGCGAGGACGATGTCGCCCTCGGGGTTGCGGCTGCGGTCGAGGAACATCTCGCCGGGCGCGGGCCCCCAGTGCTCCTCGACGGACTCCCGCAGTTCGAGGGGCAGTTCGGCGTACCAGCGGCGGTAGTCGGCGGCCGGGATGCGGACGGGGTTGCGGGCGAGCTGTTCCTCGGTGAGCCACTCCTGGTCGTGGCCGCCGGCCTCGATGAGGGCGTAGATCAGCTCGTCGCCGTCGCCGGACGCGAGGCCGGGCACGGGCTCGTCCCCGAAGTCGTAGCCCTCCTCGCGCAGTCGGCGCAGCAGGGCGACGGCGCTGGCGGGGGTGTCGAGGCCCACGGCGTTGCCGATGCGGGAGTGCTTGGTGGGGTAGGCGGATAGGACGAGGGCGAGACGCTTCTCGGCGGCCGGGATGTGGCGCAGCCTGGCGTGACGTACGGCGATGCCCGCGACGCGTGCGGCACGCTCGGGGTCGGCGACGTACATCGGCAGGCCGTCCTCGTCCACCTCCTTGAAGGAGAAGGGGACGGTGATCAGGCGGCCGTCGAACTCGGGGACGGCGACCTGGGTGGCGGCGTCGAGCGGCGAGAGGCCCTCGTCGTTCTCCTCCCACGCGCTGCGCGGCCCGGTCAGGCAGAGGGCCTGGAGGATCGGGACGTCGAGGGCGGCGAGCGCGCCGGCGTCCCAGGACTCGTCGTCGCCGCCCGCGGAGGCGGCGGCGGGCTTGGTGCCGCCGGCGGCGAGGACGGTGGTGACCACGGCGTCGGCGGTGGTGAGGGCCTCGACGAGCGCGGGTTCGGGCGCGCGCAGGGAGGCCACGTAGAGCGGGATCGCCACGCCGCCCGCGTCCTCGACGGCACCGCAGAGGGTGTCCACGAAGCCGGTGTTGCCGCTCATGTGGTGGGCGCGGTAGTAGAGCACCGCGATGCGGGGGCCGCCGGCGTTCTCCGCGCGCGGGGTGCGCTCCAGCGGGCCCCAGGTGGGGGCGGGCGCGGGCGCCTCGAAGCCGTGGCCGGTGAGCAGCACGGTGTCGGAGAGGAAGCGGGCGAGCTGTCCGAGGTTGGCGGGACCGCCGTGGGCGAGGTAGGCGTGGGCCTCGGCGGCGATGCCGATGGGCACCGTGGAGTGCTCCATCAGCTGGGCGTCGGGCGCCTGTTCGCCGGTGAGGACGACGACGGGGCGGTCCCCGGCGAGCAGCAGGTCGAGACCCTCCTGCCAGGCGCGGACACCGCCGAGGAGGCGGACCACGACGAGGTCGGCGCCCTCCAGGAGGGCGGGAAGTTCGTCGAGGGCGAGCCGGGCGGGGTTGGCGAGCCGGTACGGGACCGGGCCGCCGTCAGCAGCCGCGCGGGCGCTGAGCAGGTCGGTGTCGGACGTCGACAGGAGAAGGATCACGCGGCGCTCCCCAGGGCATCGAGGGTCGCCCGGGGCGTGCGGGACCGGAATGTGCGCATGCGGCGGCAGGCCTTCCTCGGGGTCCGCGCCCCGGGCGGTTGGAGGACGGCGGGAGTTCCTGACTCGCCCGGCATCGCTGCCGGGCTCACAGTGGCGGGACCGTGCCGGAGTCTCACCGGCTTCCTCCCCTGGCGCCGTCGCTGGCGTTCGGTGCGGGCCGGACCACCTGGGCCGACCCTTCCGTGAGCATAGTAAGCGCTGGCGGGCGCCGTAGGGGCCGGTGCGCGGGGCGCGGTCGTCGGTATGCTCGCCGCCATGTCCGTCACCCCCACATCCGGCCCGGACCGGGATAACTCCGGCGGCGCCGCCGTACCCCCGGGGACACCCGTCCGCACGGGCGGTGACTCCTGTCCCGGCGCGCTGCGGCTGCACGCCGCGGACGACGGCGCGCTGGCCCGCGTCCGGCTGCCCGCCGGGCTTCTGACGATCCATCAGGCAGACGTGCTGGCACGGCTGTCCGAGGAGCTGGGCGACGGGAATCTCGACATCACCTCGCGCGGCAACGTGCAGTTGCGCGGCCTGTCCGGCGGCTGCGGCGGCGAGCTCGGCGAGCGGCTGCGCGAAGCCGGGATGCTGCCGTCCGACCGGCACGAACGGGTGCGCAACACCGTGGCGTCACCGCTGTGCGGCCTGGACGGCGCCGGGCACGGCGATGTGCAGGCCTGGGCACGTGAACTGGACCGGCTGCTGTGCGCGAACCCGGACGTGACGGGCCTTTCGGGGCGGTTCCTCTTCGGTCTGGACGACGGCCGGGGCGATATCGCGGCCCTCGTCCCCGATGTGACATTGATCGCAACCGGGGGCGACCAGGCCCTGCTCGGCTACGGAACCTCCGCTTCCGGCCTGCGGATCGCCGCCGGGCACGGGCCGCGGGCGGCGGTTCTCGCGGCGGAGCAGTTCCTGGAGACGGCGCGCGTGAGCGGCACCGCCGCCTGGCGCGTCAAGGACCTGCCCGAGGAACACCGGCCGCGCGTCGGCCCGTTGGCCCACCGGCTCGCTGTCGCGGGCATCGTCTCCGCGCCCGCCACGCTCGCGCCGCCGCAGGGCGCCCCGGTGGAACCGGGCCAGGTCACCGGACCGTACGGGCACACCGCCCTCTCGGTGGCGGCTCCCCTCGGCCGGCTGACCGCCGCTCAGTGGCGGCTCGTCGTGCGGACCGCGGCCGAGTACGGGGCCGGTGAGCTGCGTGTGACACCCTGGCGCGGCATCGTCGTGCCCGGCCTGCCGGCGGTCACGGCCCCGGCCCGGCTGGCCGCCCTCGCGGACGCCGGACTCGTCACCTCCGCCGATTCCCCCTGGCACCGGGCGGGCGCGTGCGCGGGCCGCCCCGGCTGCGCGAAGTCCCGCGCGGACGTACGGGCGGACGCGGTGGCCTGCCTCGCGCACCAGCGGACCGGCGGCCTGCCGGTGTACTGGTCCGGGTGCGAACGAAGGTGCGGCCACCCCGGAGGGGCCTGGGTGGATGTCCTGGCGACCGGTGACGGGTATGAAGTCGCCGTACGGGGCGGCACCGCGGACGGCACGGCGCGGACGGTGACGGCCGAGGAGTCGGCGGCGGCGGTGACGGCGGCGCGCAGGACGACATGAGCCGTACGGACGGACGACACAGCGGCACCGTGCCGCACACCACTGATCCACAGAGCGAAACCAGCAAGCGAGGCGATGTGTTCGAGTACGAAAAGGACGGCGCGTCCATCTACCGCCAGTCCTTTGCCACCATCCGCGCCGAGGCCGACCTCGGCGCCCTGCCGCCGGACGTCAGTCAGGTCGCGGTGCGCATGATCCACGCCTGCGGGATGGTCGATCTCGTACGGGACATCGCCTACAGCCCGCAGGTCGTGGCCCGCGCCCGGGAGGCGCTGCGCGCCGGTGCGCCGATCCTGTGCGACGCGAACATGGTCGCGAGCGGCGTCACCCGCAAGCGGCTGCCCGCGGACAACGAGGTGCTCTGCACCCTCGCCGACCCGGCCGTGCCGGAGCTGGCCCGCGCCATGGGCACCACGCGCAGCGCCGCCGCGCTGGAGCTGTGGCGGGAGAAGCTCGACGGGGCCGTGGTCGCGGTGGGCAACGCGCCGACGGCGCTGTTCCGGCTGCTGGAGATGGTGCGGGACGGCGCTCCGCGCCCGGCCGCCGTCATCGGCATCCCGGTGGGCTTCATCGGCGCCGCCGAGTCCAAGGACGCGCTGGCGGAGAGCCCGTTGGGGCTGGACTACCTGGTGGTGCGGGGCAGGCGGGGCGGCAGCGCCATGGCCGCCGCCGCGATCAACGCGATAGCGAGCGAGGAAGAGTGAGCGAGCAGCAGCAGACCACGGGCCGGCTGTACGGGGTCGGGCTCGGCCCCGGCGACCCGTCCCTGATGACCGTGCGGGCCGTCGAGGTCATCGCCTCGGCCGATGTCGTCGCCTACCACAGCGCCCGGCACGGCCGTTCCATCGCGCGCTCCATCGCCGAACGCCATCTGCGCCCCGACCACGTCGAGGAGCGGCTGGTCTACCCCGTCACCGTGGAGACCACCGACCACCCCGGTGGCTACCGGGGCGCGATGGAGGAGTTCTACGAGGAGGCCGCGGCCCGGCTCGCGGCGCACCTGGACGCCGGGCGCAGCGTCGCGGTGCTCGCCGAGGGCGACCCGCTCTTCTACAGCTCGTACATGCACATGCACAAGCGGCTGGCCGACCGCTATCCCACCGAGGTGATCCCCGGGGTCACCTCGGTCAGCGCGGCCGCCGCCGCGCTGGGCACCCCGCTGGTGGAGGGCGAGGAGGTGCTGACGATCCTGCCGGGCACGCTGCCCGAGGAGGAGCTGACGGCCCGTCTGGCGTCGACCGACTCGGCCGTGGTGATGAAGCTCGGCCGGACGTTCCCGGCGGTGCGGGGCGCGTTGGAGCGCTCGGGCCGGCTCGCGGACGCGCGCTATGTGGAGCGCGCCACCATGGCCGGGCAGCGCACGGAGCCGCTGGCGGACGTGGACCCGGAGTCGGTGCCGTACTTCTCGGTGGCGGTGCTGCCGAGCCGCGTCGACGCGGCCCCGGCGGCCGGTGGCCGGGGCGAGGTCGTGGTCGTCGGGCTCGGCCCGGCGGGCCCGCTGTGGCTGACGCCGGAGGCGCGCGGCGAGCTGGCGGCCGCGCAGGACCTGGTCGGTTACAGCACCTACATCGACCGGGTGCCCGTGCGGCCCGGTCAGCGCCGGCACCCCTCCGACAACAAGGTGGAGTCCGAGCGCGCCGAGTTCGCCCTCGACCTCGCCCGGCAGGGGCGCCGGGTCGCGGTCGTCTCCTCCGGCGACCCGGGCGTCTTCGCGATGGCGACGGCCGTGCTGGAGGTCGCCTCGGAGGACCCCTACCGCGAGGTGCCGGTGCGGGTGCTGCCCGGCATGACCGCCGCCCACGCCGCGGCCTCCCGGGCGGGCGCGCCGCTCGGCCACGACTACGCGGTCATCTCGCTCTCCGACCGGCTGAAGCCGTGGGAGGTCATCGCGGAGCGGCTGCGCTCGGCCGCTGAGGCGGACCTGGTCCTGGCCCTCTACAACCCCGGCTCCCGCAGCCGCCAGTGGCAGGTCGGCAAGGCGCGCGAGCTGCTGCTGGAACACCGCACGCCGGACACGCTGGTGGTACTGGGCCGCGATGTGGGCGGGCCGTCGGAGAGCGTACGCATCGTGCGGCTCGGTGACCTGGATCCGGCGGAGGTGGACATGCGCACGATCCTGCTCGTGGGCTCGACGCAGACGCGAGCGGTCCGCCGCGGCGCGGACGCGACGGAAATCGTCTGGACCCCGAGAAGGTACCCGGAACGCTGACGCGCTGTCGCCGGACGGGCTGATTTCAGCCCGTCCGGCGTTTGAGGACACCGCGCGAAGCGCGGTCCGGGGTCCGGGGCGGAGCCCCGGTTACGGGAAGGGGCGGGGCTGGGGAAGAAGCTCCCTCAGCCACGACGCGGCCGCACCCGGATCCGCGACCTCACGCACACCGCGAGGCACACAAGGCCGCCGCACGACAACCACCGGTACCCCCACCTCCCGCGCAGCGACAAGCTTCGCCGAAGTCGCCGCCCCACCGGAGTCCTTCGTCACCACGACGTCGATGCGGTGCCGCCGCAGCAGCGAGCGCTCGCCGTCGAGCGTGAAAGGGCCGCGGTCGAGCAGCGTCTCCATGCGCGCGGGCACCGGCGGTTCGGGGGCGTCCACGGAGCGTACGAGGAACCACATATCCTCGAGGTGCGCGAAGGCGGCCAGCCCCATCCGGCCCGTGGTCAGGAACACCCGTTCACCCAGCGCGGGCAGCGCCCGCGCCGCCTCGTCAAGCGACGCGACGGAAGTCCAGCGGTCCCCCGGGCCCGCGACCCACCCGGGGCGGCGCAGGGCGAGCAGCGGGACACGGGCGTCCGCGGCCGCCTCCGCGGCGTTGAAACTGATCGTGCCGGCGAAAGGATGGGTGGCGTCGATGAGCGCGTCCACCTGCTGCTCGCGCAGCCAGCGGGCCAGGCCGCCGGGCCCTCCGAACCCCCCGATGCGCACCTCCCCCGCGGGCAGCCGCGGCTCGGCGACGCGCCCCGCGAGGGAGCTGGTGACGCGCAGGGCCGGGTCCGCGGCCAGCTCGGCGGCGAGGCGGCGCGCCTCGGTCGTGCCGCCCAGGATCAGGACGTGGCGCTCGGCGCTCACCGCGGGCCCTTCCGTTCGCTGTGCCCGTGCTGCTGCCGGGCGTTCATGGGTCGGGGCCCACTCTACGGCCGGAGGCCACCGTGACTGAGACCGAGGCCGCGCAGCCCAAGGGCGGGCGTACCGCGCAACTCGCGCACACCGGGCTGCGGCACGGCTGGACGACGGGTGCCTGCGCGACGGCCACGACGACCGCCGCCTACACCGCGCTGCTCACCGGCGACTTCCCCGACCCGGTGACGATCACGCTGCCCAAGGGCCAGACGCCCGCCTTCGCGCTCGCCGCCGAGGAGCTGGGCGGGGGCCGGGCCATGGCCGCGGTCGTCAAGGACGCGGGGGACGATCCGGACGTGACGCACGGCGCGCTGATCCGCTCGACCGTGCGCGTGCTGCCGCCCGGTTCCGGGGTGGTCTTCCGCGCCGGGCCCGGCGTGGGGACCGTGACCCGCCCCGGGCTGCCGCTGGCCGTCGGCGAACCCGCCGTGAACCCCGTGCCCCGGCAGCTGATGCGCGAGCACGTCGCCGAGGTCGCGGCGCGGCACGGCGGCACGGGCGACGTCGAGGTCGAGATCTCCGTGGACCACGGCGAGGAGATCGCCCGCTCCACCTGGAACCCCCGGCTCGGCATCCTGGGCGGGCTGTCCATCCTGGGCACCACGGGCATCGTCGTGCCGTATTCCTGTTCCGCCTGGATCGACAGCATCCGGCGCGGTGTGGACGTGGCGCGCGCGGCGGGCCGTACGCACGTGGCGGGCTGTACGGGTTCCACGTCGGAGAAGGTCGCGGTGGCCGTGCACGGCCTGCCGGAGGACGCCCTGCTCGACATGGGCGACTTCGCGGGCGCGGTGCTGAAGTACATCCGCCGGCACCCGGTGGACCGGCTGACGGTGGCGGGCGGTTTCGCGAAGCTGTCCAAGCTGGCGGCGGGGCATCTGGATCTGCATTCGGCGCGCTCGCAGGTGGACAAGGGGTTCCTGGCGGAGCTGGCCCGGCGGGGCGGCGCGGACTCCGGTCTCGCGGCGGCGGTCGCCGCCGCGAACACGGGCCTGGACGCGCTCCAGCAGTGCGCCGCGCGCGGCGTGCCGCTGGGTTATCTGGTCGCGGCCGCCGCGCGCGACGAGGCTCTCGCGGTGCTGCGGGGCGCGCCGGTCGCGGTCGACGTCATCTGCATCGACCTCGCGGGAACGATAGTGGGGCGGGCGGACCCCCGTGGCCCTCAGGGCGGTTGACGCCCCCCGGGACTACATCCGCACCGCGCCCAACTGCCGGGCCAGGCGCAGCAGGTCGTACGTCCACCAGCCCTCCTGGATCCGGCCGTCGCGGAAGAGGAAGACCGTGACGCCCGTCATCTCCACGTCGCGGTCGGTCGGTGCGACGCCCATGAACTCCCCCGTGTGCGTGCCCCGCCACGTCCACCGCGTGACCACCTCGTCGCCTTCGGCGAGTTGGCCGTGGAGGGCGAAGTGGAAGTCGAACGCGTCGCGCCAGCGGGTGACGTCGTCCTTGACGACGCCGGACCCGATCGCGGTGTCCGTCTCCTTGCCGATGTCGTGGTCGTGATAGTCGGCGGCGAACAGCTCGTCGACGAGGTCGAGGTCGCCCCCGACGGCGATGTCCTCGAAGAAGCGGCGGGCCGTGGCCTTGTTGAGCTGTTCGTCGCGGACCACGTCGAGGTCGGTGAAGACGGGCTCCCCCTCGCAGAGGGCCACCATCTCCTCGAAGATGCGGTTGGTCTCCGGGAGATCCGAGTTCTTCATCGCCTCCTCGTACGAGGGGAACTCTATGATCTCCACATAGTGATCGCTGTCGGAGCGGTCCCGGCCGACGACGGCGTGGGTGGCGGTGCGCTTGCCCTCGGTCGCCTCGACCCACTCGTCCATGAGCCGATTCATGTCGTCGTAACTGCGGGTCTTGCAGTCGACTATCTGCATAAATGCCATGACGGCCTCACCTCCCGGGTGATATCTCCAGGTTAGACCTGGTGCGTCCGCCCGAGCCGTGCGCCGATGCTCCGCGAGGGTCTACGCGGGGGTAGCCCCGCCTCAGCGCTCGCGCGTCGTGGAGTACAGGTGGCTGTCCGGGAACTGCTCAGCCGCCAGGGTGCGGCCGACGATGATGACCGCCGTCCGCACCACGCCCGCCTCCTTCACCTGTCCGGCGATGTCGGCGAGCGTGCCGCGCAGGACGAGTTCGTCGGGGCGGCTGGCCATGGCGACGACGGCGGCGGGGCAGTCCGCGCCGTAGTGCGGGAGGAGTTCGGAGACGACGCGGTCGGTGTAGCGGGCCGCGAGGTGCAGGACGAGCAGGGCGCCGCTGCGGCCGAGCGTGGCCAGGTCCTCGCCCGGGGGCATGGGGGTGGCCTGCTGGGCGATGCGGGTGAGGATCACGGTCTGGCCCACGGTGGGAACGGTCAGCTCACGGCCGAGCGCGGCGGCGGCCGCCGCGAAGGAGGGCACGCCGGGCACGATCTCGTACGGGATGCCCACGGCGTCCAGGCGCCGCATCTGCTCGGCGACCGCGCTGAAGACGGCGGGGTCGCCGGAGTGCAGCCGGGCCACGTCGTGACCGGCCTCGTGGGCGCGGACGAACTCGTCCGTGATCTGGTCCAGGTTCAGCCGCGCCGTGTCCACGAGACGGGCGTCGGGCGGGCACTCGGCGAGGAGTTCACGCGGCACGAGGCTGCCCGCGTAGAGGCAGACGCCGCAGCGGGCGAGCGTCCGCGCACCGCGCACCGTGATCAGGTCGGCGGCGCCGGGGCCGGCACCGATGAAGTACACGGTCATGACTGGAGGTCTCCTAACGGGATGGTGGGGCTGTTCTCTACCTGGCCGGTCAGGGACGTACCGGTGCGGCGCCGTCGGCTCCGGTCGCCGTCTTGACCGCCGCCCACTGCGTCACGGGCATCGCCTGCCGCCAGCCCGTGAAGCCGCCGACGGGGACGGCGCGGGCGACGGCGAGGCGCGTCAGCTCGCCGCCGTGGCGCCGGTACCACTCGGTGAGCAGTGCCTCGGACTCCAGGGTGACGGTGTTGGCGACGAGCCGCCCGCCCTCGGGGAGAGCGTCCCAGCAGGCGGCGAGCAGGCCGGTCGCGGTGAGCCCGCCGCCGATGAACACCGCGTCGGGCACGGGCAGTCCGGCGAGCGCGGCGGGGGCCGCGCCGGTGACGACGCGCAGCGCGGGCACGCCCAGCGCCTCGGCGTTGCGGGTGATGCGCCCGGCCCGTACGGCGTCGCGCTCGACGGTGACGGCCCGACAGGAGCGGTGGGCGCGCATCCACTCGATGCCGATGGAGCCGGAACCGCCGCCCACGTCCCACAGCAGCTCGCCGGGGGCGGGGGCGAGTGCGGCCAGCGTCACGGCCCGTACGTGACGCTTCGTCAACTGTCCGTCGTGCTCGAAGGCTTCGTCCGGCAGGCCGGGGGTGAGCGGCAGTCGGGGCGCGCCGGGCGCGCGCAGGCACTGGACGGCGATCACGTTGAGGGCGTCACCGGGCGGCCGCTCCCAGCCGGCGGCCGTTCCCTCGACGTGGCGCTCGCGCTCGCCGCCGAGCTGTTCGAGCACGGTCATCCGGCTCGGCCCGAAGCCGCGGGCGTCCAGCAGTCCGGCGACCTCGGCGGGGGTGTCCGCGCCGGAGCTCAGGAGCAGCAGCCGTCGCCCGTGGTGCAGGGCGGCGGAGAGGGCCGCGAGGGGGCGGCCGACGAGGCTGAGCACCTCGGTGTCGTCCAGCGGCCAGCCGAGCCGGGCGCAGGCGTACGACACGGAGGAAGGGTGCGGCAGCACCCGCAGGCGGGCGGTGTCGCCGAGGACGTCCACGAGCGTGCGCCCGATGCCGAAGAACATAGGGTCGCCGCTGGCGAGCACGCAGACCCGCCGCCCGGCATGCTCAGCCAGCAGCCCCGGCACGGCGGGACGCAGCGGCGAGGGCCAGGGGACGCGCTCCCCCGCGCACTCCTCGGGCAGCAGCTCCAGCTGGCGGGGGCCGCCGATCAGCACGTCGGCGCGGCACAGCGCTTCCCGGGAGGCCGGGGCGAGACCGGGCCAGCCGTCGGCGCCGATGCCTACGACGGTCACGGGGGCGTGGCTCACGGGGGCGCACCTTAAGGATCTGCGGTGGTCAGGGGGCATCGGAACTCTACTGACCTGGGGTGACGGCGGAACAGCCGGGATCCGCACCCCGCCTTGTTGCATATGATGTGCATTTACTTATCGATGGCAGGAGGCGTGGCGTGGTGCGTTCACCGGTGGTGCTGGGGATCGAGTCGTCCTGCGACGAGACCGGTGCCGGTCTGGTCCGGGACGGGGAGCTGCTGGGGCACGCGGTGGCCTCCAGCATGGACGAGCACGCGCGCTTCGGCGGCGTAGTCCCGGAGATCGCGGCCCGCGCGCACGTGCACGCGGCAGCGCCCGTGGTGCGGGCGGCGCTCGCCGACGCGGGGCTGTCGATGGGCGACATCGACGCGGTCGCGGTGACGACGGGCCCCGGGCTGTCCGGGGCGCTCCAGGTGGGCGTCGCGGCCGCGAAGGGCTTCGCGTACGCGCTGGGCGTGCCGCTGTACGGGGTGCACCACCTCGCCGGACACGTGGCCGTGGACACCCTGGAGCACGGACCGCTGCCCGACCCCTGCATGGTGCTGATCGTCTCCGGCGGCCATACGTCCCTGCTGCTCGTGCGGGACCTGGCGCGGGATCCGATCGTCCACCTCGGCGACACGCTCGACGACGCCGCGGGCGAGTGCTTCGACAAGGTCGCCCGGGTCTTCGGCCTGCCCTACCCCGGCGGACCCGCCGTGGACCGGGCGGCGCGCGAGGGCGATCCGCGGGCCGTGCCGTTCCCACGGCCGCTGACGGGGCCGCGGGACGACCGCTACGCGTTCTCCTTCTCCGGCCTGAAGACGGCCGCCGCCCGCTGGGCGGAGCAGCACCGGGCGGCGGGGCGGCCCCTGCCCGTCGCGGACGGCGCGGCCTCCCTCCAGGAGGCGGTGGCGGACGTCCTGACGCGCAAGGCGGTCGCCGCGTGCGTCGAGCACGGCGTGGGCACGCTGGTCGTGGTCGGCGGCGTCGCGGCGAACTCGCGCGTACGGGAGCTGGCCCGATCGCGCTGCGCGGCGGCGGGGATCGAGCTGCGCGTACCGCCCATGCGGCTGTGCACGGACAACGGCGCGATGGTCGCCGCGGTCGGCGACCTGCTGGTCCGCGCGGGCGCGGAGCCGGCGCCGCTGGATGTCTCGATCGACCCTTCGGCGCCGCTCGAATACGCGGCGCTGCATCCCCGGGCGCGCGTACGGGCCGCGTAGCGCCTGCAGCAGGCGCGGCTCCGCCGCATATGCGAAATGCCGGGCGGGCCGGATTTCTCCAGCCCGCCCGGCATTTCGTGACATCGCAGGGGCTGGAAAGCCCGCCGCCCGGTTACCAGTTCGCCCGGGCGTAGTCCTTGAGGAAGCAGCCGTAAAGGTCCTCGCCCGCCTCGCCCCGGACGATCGGGTCGTAGACGCGCGCCGCACCGTCGACCAGGTCGAGCGGCGCGTGGAAGCCCTCCTCCGCGAGCCGCACCTTGTCGGGGTGCGGGCGCTCGTCGGTGATCCAGCCGGTGTCGACGGCGGTCATGAGGATGCCGTCGGTCTCCAGCATCTCCTGCGCGCTGGTGCGGGTGAGCATGTTGAGCGCGGCCTTGGCCATGTTGGTGTGCGGGTGGCCCGCGCCCTTGTAGCCGCGGCTGAAGACGCCCTCCATGGCGGAGACGTTCACCACGTACTTCCGGCGGGCCGTGGAGGCGGCCATCGCCGGACGCAGTCGGCTGACCAGCACGAACGGTGCGGTGACATTGCACAGCTGCACTTCGAGCAGCTCGACCGGGTCGACCTCCTCGACCGTCTGGATCCAGGTGTTCGTGGCGTCCAGGTCGGGCACGAGCCCGCCCGCGTCGATCGCGGTGCCGGCCTCGACCCGCGCGAGCGAGGCGGAGCCGGTGGTCAGCGCGAGCTCGGTGAGGGCCTGCGGGGTGAGCTCGTCGTGCTTGGCTCCCGCCGGGGCGGGCAGCGCCGCCTGGGCACCGCTGCCGAAGGCGCCGAAGACGACCGAGGCGGGCAGCTCACCGGCGGGCAGCGGGGCGGCCTCGGCGGTGACGAGCTCGCGGTAGGCGGCCGGGGAGCGGCGGACGGTCTGGGCCGCGTTGTTGATCAGGATGTCGAGCGGGCCCTCGGCGCTGACCGAGTCCGCCAGGGCGACGACCTGGGCGGGGTCGCGCAGGTCGATGCCGACGACCTTCAGCCGGTGCAGCCAGTCCCCACTGTCCGGCATGGCCTTGAAGCGGCGGATCGCGTCGTTGGGGAACCGCGTGGTGATGGTGGTGTGCGCACCGTCCCGCAGCAGCCGCAGGGCGATGTACATGCCGATCTTCGCCCGGCCGCCGGTGAGCAGCGCGCGCTTGCCGGTGAGGTCCGTGCGCGCGTCCCGGCGGGCCCGGTTCTCGGCGGCGCAGGCCTGGCAGAGCTGGTGGTAGAACGCGTCGACCTCGACGTACCGCGTCTTGCAGATGTAGCAGGAGCGGGGGCGCTCCAGGATGCCGACGATCTGGGCGGTGGTCGTGGCCGCGAGGGGGATGCCGCGCGTCTCGTCGTCGATCCGGTCCGCGGCGCCGGTGGCGGTGGCCTCGGTGACGGCCTTGTCGTTGGCGGTCTTGGCGGCCCGGCGCTCCTGGCGGCGGCGCTGCTTGACCGTGCGGTAGATCCCGGCGGTGGCCCGGCGGATCTCGATCGCGTGCGGGTGGTCGACCGGCAGCTCGTCGAGCTCTTCGAGCACGCTCAGGCAGACCGCCATGCGCTCCGGATCGATGCCCGACTGGTGGACCGCACCGTCGCGGCTTTCTTCTGTGACCGTCATCGGCGCTGTCGTTTCCCAGTTCGTCTGATCTATTGGAGCTTCGAAGAACTGTACGTAGCCGAAGGCTGTCTGGACAAACCCGAGCGCGGAACATCACACGATCCGGTCGCGCTCGCACGGGTCACCGAACCCTCACTGTCGGTCACGACCGGCACGGCGTCGCACACCGCAAGCCGCCAACGGGCGGAAGGCGCCTGCCCGGCAAGGGAGTTGGCCATTTCGAGGGCGAACTCCCCCCAAATGCAGCCCATATGACTTATTGGGCTTTCCGGGTTAATTATGGTGTTCGGCGCCGATATTGGGCGAATCCCTTTGGATTCTCCGGCAACAATTGCCGCTCAACACCCATGAGAAAGGTTTAGCCATGTCGCGTATCGCCAAGGCCGCCGCCCTGACCCTCGCCGCCGGCGCCGTCGTTTCCGGCGCCGCGGGAATCGCTTCCGCAAATGCTGGAGCAGAGGGCGCGGCCGTAGGCTCCCCCGGCATCATCTCGGGCAATGCCATCCAGGTGCCGATTCAGATCCCGCTCAACCTCTGCGGCAACACGATCGACATCGTCGGTCTGCTGAACCCCACCTTCGGCAACACCTGCGCCAACGTCGACGAGGAGCGTCACGAAGGTCACCACCACGAGGGTGGCCGCGGCGAGCACGGCCGCTGGTGACCCACCTGCCCGGAGCGCGCTTCTAGCCGCACCGCGCAACCCGCGCCGGAGAGGGGTCACAGTCAGCCGCCGGAGTCCTCACCTGCGCGTTCGTGGCGCCCATCATGGTCATCATGGTGGGCGCCACTGCCATGTGCGGATTCCTCGCCGGTGCCGTCGGCGGGCTTGCCCCGGGGGCGCTGGGCGCCGGGCAGGTCGGGGACGTCGACGATCGGCGGCAGATCGGGGGTGAGGTGGGTGTGGCCGGACGTCATGGTGATACGCCTCCTGCCGTGCGGCCCGGCGAACCGGTCTTGTCGAGCAGTTCCCGGCGGAGCCGGGCACAGGTGCGGCTGAGGATGCGGGAGATCTGCATCTGGGAGACGCCCAGCCGGGCACCTATCTGCTTCTGGGTGAGATTGCCGAAGAAGCGCCAGTACAGGACGTACTTCTCCCGCTCCGGCAGCGCGCTCAGCAGCGGCCGAAGGGCCTGCCGGTCGACCACGAGATCCAGTGCGCGGTCCGCCCAGCCGAGGGTCTCGGCGAGCGGGAGGTCGTCGGCGCCGAGGACCGGGTGGTCCAGCGACAGCGTGTTGTGCACGCCCTCGGCCGCGAGCCCGCGGCGCACCTCCTCCTCGGTCAGACCGGTCTCCGCGGCCAGCTCCGCCGGGGTCGACCGGGCCCGGGCGTCCCGGTGGCCGAGGACCGTCTGCGCGGTGCGGACGGCCGTGCGCAGCTCCTGGTCCCGGCGCGGGATGTGCACGGACCAGGCGTGGTCGCGGATGTGGCGCTTGAGCTCGCCGTTGATGGTGGGGACGGCGAAGGTCTCGAAGGCGTGGCCGAGGCCGGGGTCGTACCGGTCGACGGCGTTGACCAGCCCGAGGGCCGCCACCTGACGCAGGTCCGCGGGGCTCTCGCCGCTGCTGCGGAAACGCAGGCTGATGCGCTCGGCCATGGGCAGCCAGGCGGCGATCACGTCCTGCCGGAGCCGGTCGCGCTCCGGGCCGGGGGGAAGGGTCGCCAGGAGCGCGAAGGAGTCGGCCGTGTCGGGGGCGTCGCGGGTGCGGCGCCGGTGTGTCGTCTCGGCCATGATCACGCTTCTCCCCTCGCTCACGCGTCCAAGGAGTGCCGGCACCAGCATCCCCCGCACCACCGGACGGCGCGACTCGGAGCACGCGACGGTGTACGGAGGGTGACGCCGGGCGGGGTGCCGTTTCCCGCGGGAGGCGAGGGGTACCCCGTCGGGGTCCCGGACGCCGACCCGCCGCGCTCACCAGGAGCAGCACATGCCACAGGCCCCCGCAGACCCCCAGCGCCCCGACCACGCCGCCGACCCGGGCCGAGGCGGGCTCACCGACGCCGAGGTCGCGTCCCTGGACGCCCACTGGCGCGCGGCCAACTACCTCTCCGCCGGGCAGATCTACCTGCTGAGCAACCCCCTGCTGACCGTCCCGCTGGAGCCCGAGCACATCAAGCCGCGGCTGCTGGGGCACTGGGGCACCACCCCCGGGCTCAATCTGATCCACACCCACCTCAACCGGGTGATCACGGCGCGGGATCTGGACGCGATCTGCGTCTGGGGCCCCGGGCACGGCGGGCCGGCCGTGCTCGCCAACTCCTGGCTGGAGGGCAGCTACAGCGAGGTGTATCCGGACGTGAGCCGGGACGCGGAGGGCATGGGGCGCCTGTTCCGGCAGTTCTCCTTCCCCGGCGGAGTGCCCAGCCACGTCGCCCCGGAGACGCCGGGCTCGATCCACGAGGGCGGCGAGCTCGGTTACTCCCTGGCCCACGCGTACGGCGCCGCACTCGACAATCCGGACCTGCTCGTCGCCTGCGTCATCGGTGACGGCGAGGCGGAGACGGGGCCGCTCGCGGCCTCCTGGCACGCGAACAAGTTCCTCGACCCCATCCACGACGGGGCCGTGCTGCCGGTCCTGCACCTCAACGGCTACAAGATCGCCAACCCCTCGGTCCTCGCCCGCCTCCCCGAGGAGGAGCTGGACCGGCTGCTGCGCGGATACGGCCACGAGCCGCTGTACGTGAGCGGTGGCGACCCCGGCCGCGTGCACCGGGCGCTGGCCGCCGCGCTCGACCGCGCCCTGGACCACATCGCCACCGCGCAGCGCGTGGCCCGCGCGGAGGGCGTACTCGACCGGCCGCACTGGCCGCTGATCGTGCTCCGCACGCCCAAGGGCTGGACCGGCCCCGCCGAGGTCGACGGGCTGGCAGTCGAGGGCACCTGGCGCGCCCACCAGGTCCCCCTGTCCGGGGTCCGGGACAACCCTGAGCACCTGCGCCAGTTGGAGGGCTGGCTGCGCTCGTACCGGCCGGAGGAGCTCTTCGACGCGCAGGGGCGGCCGCTGCCGCAGGTCCTGGAGTACGTGCCGCGAGGCGCCCGGCGGCTCGGTGCCAACCCGCACACCAACGGCGGCCTGCTCACCCGCTCGCTGTCCCTCCCGCCGCTGGAGCACTACGCCGTGCCTGTGGAGCGGCCCGGCACGGCCCTGCACGAGCCCACCCGGGTCCTGGGCCGTCTCCTCGCGCAGATCATGGCCGACACCGCGGAGCGCCGGAACTTCCGGCTGGCCGGCCCCGACGAGACCGCCTCCAACCGGCTGGACGCCGTCTACGAGGCGACGGGCAAGGCGTGGCAGGAGCGGACCCTTCCCACCGACGAACACCTCGCCCACGACGGCCGGGTGATGGAGGTCCTCTCCGAACACCTCTGCCAGGGCTGGCTGGAGGGCTACACCCTCACCGGCCGGCACGGGCTGTTCTCCTGCTACGAGGCCTTCGTGCACATCGTGGACTCCATGGTCAACCAGCACATCAAGTGGCTCAAGACCTCCCGCGCCCTGACCTGGCGCCGCCCCGTCCCCTCCCTCAACTACCTGCTCACCTCGCACGTCTGGCGCCAGGACCACAACGGCTTCTCCCACCAGGACCCCGGCTTCGTCGACCACGTGCTCAACAAGTCGCCCGAGGTCGTCCGGGTCTTCCTCCCGCCGGACGCCAACACGCTGCTGTGCGTGGCCGACCACGTGCTGCGCAGCCGCGACCAGGTCAATGTGATCGTCGCGGGCAAGCAGCCGAGCTTCGACTGGCTGGGTCTGGACGAGGCACGCGCGCACTGCGCGCGGGGCGCCGGGGTGTGGACCTGGGCGGGCACGGAGACCGGCGAGCGGCCGCCGGACGTGGTGCTCGGCTGCGCGGGCGACGTCCCCACGCAGGAGGTGCTCGCCGCCGCGGACCTGCTCCGCCGCCACCTTCCCGAGCTGGCCGTACGGGTCGTCAACGTCGTCGACATGACGCGCCTGCTGCCGAAGGAGGAGCATCCGCACGGGATGTCCGACGCGGAGTACGACGCGCTGTTCACCGCCGACAGGCCGGTCGCCTTCGCCTATCACGGCTACCCGTGGCTGATCCACCGCCTCACCTACCGCCGCACCGGCCACGACCAACTGCACGTGCGCGGCTACAAGGAGACGGGCACCACGACCACCCCCTTCGACATGGTCGTCAGCAACGACCTGGACCGCTACCGCCTGGTCATGGACGTCATCGACCGGGTGCCGGGGCTGGGCGTCCGCGCGGTCCCGGTCCGGCAGGCGATGGCGGACGCCCGTACCCGCCACCGCGCGTGGATCCGCGAGCACGGCACGGACCTGCCGGAGGTGACGGACTGGACGTGGTCGGGCAAGTGACCCCCGGTCAGCGTCCCGGGCAGCTCCCGACCGGTTCCACCGAGGTCACCGACGCCGCCGGGATCACCCGGAGCAGGCGCTCACGGCCCTCGCCCGTCCAGACCGCCGTGCCCCGCGCGCCCGCGTCCGCGAGCTCGCCGCACACCGTGGCCGCCGGGGTGGTGACCCGGACGAGGTGCTCCGCGGCGGCGCCCGTCGTCGACCAGGCCACGGCGACCGCGGCGGCGACCAGCACGAGGCCCGTCACACAGCAGACGGCCGCGGTCACGATGCGCCGGGTGACGCGGACGACTTCGCGCTCGGTCCACGCGCGCAGCGCCTGGCCACCGAGCGTGATCTCATCGCCGGGGCGCCCGTAGGAGGCGCGTACGGCAAGGAGGGAGCCCGCGGCCAGGAGGAGGAACGCGGCGGCCAGCAGGGCCGTCGCCGCCACGCGGGCGGCGGACGGGAGGCCGTCGAGGTTGTCGCGGCCCTTGAGGACGACGAGGACGGCGAACAGGGCGGTGAGACCGGTCAGTCCGGTGCGCCAGCCCTCCGCCTGGCGACGCAGTTCGGGGAGCTGCCGGAGCTCCAGCTCGCGCGCCAGCTCCGCCCACCGCCGGTCCGTCGACCCGCTCACGGTCCGCCACCGGACGCGGTGTCGCGCACGCGCCAGCTCGCACCGCAGCCGACGAAGACGGCGTCGGCGGGCTGCCGGGGGTGGGGGTAGCCGCACTCGCAGAAGAGAACTTCGGTCGCGAGCGGATCGGCGTCGTCGGCCGCCGGGGTCCGGTGCAGGAGGCGGGAGAGCACACCCTTCGTGCCGGTGCCCGGCACGCCGCGCCGGAACTCCGTGGCCGTGCGCCCCCGGCAGCAGGGGCAGTGGCCCTCGACGACGACGGCGCGGCCGTCGGGGCCAGTGCGCCGGCTGAAGTCCGCGGGGACCTCGCCGAGGTCGCGTTCGGCGTAGACGGTGGCGAAGTCGTGGACAGGGGCGGCGGTCATGCGTCCTCCGGGGCGGGGAGTGCGGTGAGGTCGAGCGTGAACATCCGCGCGTAGAGCCGGAGTCGGGCCGTGACCCAGGCTTCGGTCTCCTCGATCTCGCGGGCCACGAGGGTCACATGGCGCGGGGGCACGCGGCCGGCGAGGGCGGGCAGCCGCCCGTCCAGGTGGACCGAGAGGATGGCCAGGTCCTGCCAGAGGGGGACGAGGTCCGGGGCGTGGGGGATGTCCGGCGCGGGGCCGAGGGGTGCGTAGGGCGCGATGCGCGCCCACGTGCGGCCGATGTCCTCGCCGAGGCGGCCCGCGATGCTGACGAGGTCGAGGGGGCACAGGGGTTCGGACGGCGGGGAGACCCGGTACGTACTGCCCAGAGCGAGCAGATCACGTCTGTCCGGAACGCCGGTGCGCAGGGAATCCAGCGCTTCCGGGGCGAGTTCGGGGATGAGGGCGCCGAGGGCGCGCAGCGGTGCGAGACGGCCGTACGCGGAGGCGGCGTCGGTGGTGGTGTGGTGGGCGTATGTGGCAAGCCTGATGGGTGAGAGCGGTTCCCAGTGGGGTGTTTCCTCCTCGTTGGTGTTCCAGTTGTCGAGGAGAATCCCCTCGTGCTGGGACGGGCGATGAACGGAGAGAGCTTCCGGGAGCTCCGGCACGCTCAGCCCGAACGGTCCGGCCTCCTGCCGGGCCAGCCGCCACAGCTCTCCCAGCGGCTCCTGGAGCTGCACGCCCGCGGCGAAGAGCACGCTGGAGGTGATGTGCGGCGCGGGGGAGGTGCCGTCGTCGTTCCACGGGTTCTTGCCGGACAGCACCACTTGGGTCAGAGGCGGCAGCTCCTCCCACCGATGAATCAGTTCGATGGTGTCCGGAACCGTCAGCCCGATCGCCCGTATCTCGGAGACGGCCCTGTCGAATTCCTCGCGGCTCGCCCCACGAGGTCGGCATGCGTAGAGCGTCTCCATGTCGATACTGTCGTCCAGGGTGAATCGCCACTCGTACGCGATCGCCTCCATGATGCGAGCGCACTCCCGGGACACCGGAGCACCACCGACGGGCACACCCCGGGACCTGTGCCGATAGGTCACGCCGAGGCGGTCGGTCGCGATGATCAGTTCAACATGGGCGTCGCAGAAGGGAATTCCGCGTTTCGCGGACAGCACGAAGGCCGCCTCCCAGCCCACGACGAGGGTCCCGTCGCCCAGGTGTCTCCCGTGCTCCCCCAGCACGGCGACGATGTCGTCCTCCAGACTCATCCATCTGTCGACCTCGTCGGCGGACGGCACAGGCCAGCCGAGCCAGGCGAACGCGGCCAAGTGCTCCAGCACCGCGCCCGGTGGAACGTCCAGCCGGGTGGCGACCTCGCGCACGTCCCACGGCCCGACGATCTGGCTCATGACCCCGATACCCCCGGGTCGCCGGGTGTACAGCAGGCGCTCATCCGCGTCACTGCACACGTGGTGTTCGTGGTGCTCGGGTGCGCGGGGAACCGGTCCTGTCAGAATCGGCGCATAGCGCAGGCATCTGCGGGTGAGCTGCCCGAGCGTCAAACCGTGCTGCCAGGACAGCTTCACCAGTCCCTCGAGCCTCCCGTCGGCGCCAGCGGAGTCCGTGCCCGGCCGGTCCCGCAGGATGCCCTTCAGCGCGGTGCTGATCTCTTTGTCCATCGGATCCGGCACCCATTCCAGGGCTCCCTCGACGACTTGAGGAGGCGCCAGCCTCGGATGCAGGATCCGCATGCGGCGCAGAGCCCGTACCGCGTCGATCACCGGCGTCGATGCGTCGGCCGCCGCGTCGATCACTTCGGCCCACCCCGGGTTGGCGAATCGCTGGCTCGTCCGTACGACGCCCGCATCACCCGGCACGGGCAACGGGTGCCCAACGAGCGACGAAGGGCTGACCGACGTCTCACCGAGGGGGCCCGGCCCGTCCCACACCGCCACCCGCCATGGTCCGGCGAGATCATTGCCTGTGATCGAGATGGACGTGCCATTCGGCCCGATCACCGTCGCGTCATGTCCGAACCACCCGACCTCGTCAAGGGAAACGCTCTTCCGCCCCTTCCGGTCGAGGTCCACACGCACGCCCTTGCCCCGCAGCTCCTCCCACAGCACACGGGCCACCGGAAGACTCGAACGCTCCAGCTCCCACAGCCATCTCATGGTCAGCCCGGACCATCGCGGCAGTGCCGCGGCCCCCAGCCGCCAGTTCTCCCGCGCCCACTCCTCGTCATGGTCGAGCAGTTGGTTGCGGTTGACACTCAGGATGCCCGCGTGGGTGCCGGTGAGGTTGAGGACGTAGCCGAACGGCTTCTTGTCCGTCGCGACGCCGTCGCAGAGGACGGCCCCTTCCCCGTCGACCCACCACAGCACATCCGGCACGGCCACACAGGGCAGACTCCGTCCGTGCAGTTCGTTCGGCTCCCACGTGTCCCGCGCACCGCTGTCGTCCCGCACCTCCATGTGGAACTCGCTCACCGCGACCAGCTCGCGCATCTTCGCCACGCACGACAGCTCCCCCGATTCGTCGTCGTCGCGCAGATACAGCCGGACGCGCGTTCCGCCCTCCGCGCGGCCGTCCTCCGCGTCGTCGTGCCGCTGGACGCGGAACAGGCTGCCGCTGCTGGGGATGTCGACGTGCAGGGCGTCCCCCGCCACCGCGCCCGAGGGGCCGACGCGGCGGGTGACGATCGTCATCTCGTCCGCCAGCATGAAGTAGCTGAGGACGCCGATGCCGAAGCGGCTGTTCGGGTGGAGCCGCAGGGAGGGGTCGCGGCGCAGCCAGCCGGCCTGCTCGCGGCGGAAGGCGCGGGACTGCTCGAACCGGCTGCCCGCCCGGGTGAAGGTGTTCTTGAGCTGCTCCAGGTCCATGCCGATGCCGTTGTCCCGGCATTCGACGTACCGGCCGCGCCCGTCCACGCCCTGGACGACGGTGATGCGGCCGGACCAGTCGGCGGGGCGGCGGTCCCGGTGGCGCAGATAGCTCCAGCGCATGGCGCGGTAGCGGCAGGCGTCCAGGGCGTTCTGGTAGAGCTCGCGGAGGGCGAGGGCGGGGTCGCCGTAGAGCTGACGTCCCATCAGGAGGTCGCGGACCTCGGTCTGGGCCAGGTGGAAGCGGAGCAGGGGGACTTCGTACGCCTTGCGGCCCTGACAGCTGCGCGGGCGCAGGCCGCGGGCCGTCACCCGGGCGGGCACCGCGGCCAGCAGGTCCGCCTCGTCCGACGGGAGGGCGGCCGCCAGTTCGCGGGTGAGCGCGGCCAGCCGGTCCGCGCGCTCGACGATCTCGGTGAGGGCGGCGTGCACGGCCTGGTGGGGGCAGAGGACGTCGAGGTGGAGGCCGTCGCCGTCGGCCGTCCAGTCCAGGCAGTGGCGGGCCAGTTCGAGGATGCCCTCGGGCCGCACCGGGTCCGTGACGGCGAGGTGGTCGGCGATGATGTCGGGGAAGGTGCGGACGTCGGCGGCGAGGGCGGCGGCCAGGCGCAGCAGCGCGCTCAGCGGGCGGATACGGAGGGGCTGGCGCCGTTCGGGCAGGCGCACGGTGCGGGCCGGGCAGTCCTGTCCGTCGTCGAGGGGGGTGTCGAGGCCGATGCCCGCGGCGAGGGAGGCGAGGGTGGCGGAGAGTTCGCCGACCCGGTCGGAGTCGCCGCTCCCGGCGTCGAGCAGGCCGGCGGCGAGCCGGTCGCACAGGTCGGCGGGGACGGGTTCCTCGTCGGTCTCGAAGCGTTCGGCGATCCAGCGGTGCACCAGCCACAGGGCGACGGCGTGTTCGTCCTCGGTCCGGCCGCGGCCGGCGCAGGCGGCCTGCTTGCGTGCGACGTGGGCGTAGTGGTCGCGCAGTTGCTCCAGGTGTCGGCGCTGCTGGCCCGCGCCGGGGAGCCGCCCGGGGCTGAGCGGTTCGGCCTCCTCGGCCTCGGCCAGGCGCCGGGCCCACGCGGCCTCGCGCAGGAAGGGGGCCGCGGCCAGGGCCGCCACTTCCAGGGCCGACAGCCGGGGCG
Source organism: Streptomyces blastmyceticus (assembly GCF_039521185.1). Classification (NCBI taxonomy): domain Bacteria; kingdom Bacillati; phylum Actinomycetota; class Actinomycetes; order Kitasatosporales; family Streptomycetaceae; genus Streptomyces; species Streptomyces blastmyceticus. The sequence continues at coordinate 463,887 of NZ_BAAABW010000026.1, forward strand.
CGTGCGACAGCAGGGGCAGCAGGGCGCGGCGCAACAGCCGTACGGGGAAGTCCTCGTCGGCCCAGGGGTCGGGCAGCGACTCCTGGGCGAGGCGGACCTCGCGGGCGCAGGATTCGACCAGGGCGGCCAGGGCGGCCCGGAGCCGGGGCGCGCTCGGCGCGGTGGCGGGGTCGACGAGTCTCCACAGGTCGTCGTCCTCCACGGCGGCCCGCCACTCCTCCAGCAGCAGGCGGCCTTCGCAGACGCGCGCGGCCCGGGTCTCCTCCTCCAGGTCCGTGCCGTAGCGGATCCACACCCTCTGGGTCATGCCGTGGCGGTGCGCGGTGCGGGCGGTGCGGGTGCGGGCCTCCTCGAACACCTCCTGGACGGTCTGCGGCGCCGACAGCGAGCCCAGCGCCCGGACCAGCCCCCGGGTGAAGAAGCTGCCTTCGGACGTACAGCCGCACCGTTCGCCGGGCGAGCAGCCGACCATGAGGGCGAACCGCCCACCCGGCGGCCCCTTGACGATGCCGCTGCCGAACGCCCCCTCCGCTCCGGGCAGTTCCTTGCGGCAGGCGTCGATGAGCCACAGGACGGTTCCGGCGCGGCAGCCCTTGAGGTATCTGCTGATGTCGGCGGGGAGGAGCGTGTCGAGGTAGGGCTCCTGCCAGACGCCGTCGGGGGGTGCCTGGGCGTCGGCCGGGACGAGGTAGTCGGTGTCGCCGTGGCGCACCCCGTGGCCGGTGAAGTAGAGCAGCAGCGTGCCGTCCTCGGGGACGGCGCCGGCCGTCTCGAAGATGCGGGTGCCGATGGCCGGGCCCCCGGCCCCGGACAGGGTCTCGACGTCGTAGCCGGACTCCTCCAGTGCCGCCCGCATGGCGCGCAGGTCGGCCTCGACCGCCTCGTCCAGGGCGTCGAACTCGCCGAGCGCGGCGGGCGAGCGGGCGACGCCGATCAGCAGCGCCTTGCGGACCTGTGCCATGGGCCTCTCCTTGCCGTGAAGGGACCATGATGACAGGGGAGTTGGCCGGTCAGGGACGGTTCCGCGGATGGGCCGACCGCGCACCCGCACCCCGGGAGCCGTGACGCGCGTCACGTTTGCGACATCTTGACGGGCCACCCGTGCAATCGATTACCTGAGCCGCACGAAATCGATTACATCCCCGGCCCCCACCTGTGGAGCACCATGGCGAACATCAAGGACGTGGCCGAGCGCGCCGGGGTGTCCGTCGCGACCGTCTCGCGGGTGCTCAACGGCCGCTCCCCCGTCGCCGAGACCCGCGACCGGGTCCTCGCGGCCGTGGCGGAGCTCGGCTACCGGCCCAACGTGGTCGCCCGCGCGCTGCGCACCGCCCGCACCCGCACGCTGGGCCTGGTCATCAGCGACCTGCGCAACCCCTTCTTCACCGAACTCGCCGACGCCGTCGAGCAGGAGGCCCGCCGACTCGGCTACAGCCTGATCATCGGCAACGCCGGGGAGAGCCCGGAGCAGCAGGACGACTACATCCGTACGCTTCTGGACCGGCGCATCGACGGCCTGATGGTCAGCTCCGCGGGCACCGGGTCGGCGATGCTCCGCGAGGTCGTCTCCCGTGACACCCCGCTCGTCCTCCTCGACCGCGCCGTTCCCGGCATCGCCGCACCCTGCGTCCGCGCGGAGGGCCGCCAGGCGCTCACCGACCTCGCCGCGCACCTGGCGGCGCTGGGGCGGCGCAGGCCCGCCGTCATCGTCGCGCCCGCCGGGACGCCCATCGGCGAGGAGCGGCTCGAGCTGTTCCGTACGGCCCTGGCCGGGCACCGGATCGACCTGCCCGGGGAACGGATCGTCTCCTCGCCCGACCTCTCCCCCACCGGCGGGCAGCGGATGATGCGCACCCTGCTCGACCTGCCGGAACCCCCGGACGCCGTGCTGGCCACGGACAACCTGATGGCGCTCGGCGCGCTGGACGAGGTGCGGGCACGGGGCCTGCGCATCCCCGGCGACGTGGCGCTGGTGGCCTTCGACGACGTGGCGTGGTTCGCGCACACCGATCCGCCGCTCACCGCCGTCGCCCAGCCGACGCGGGAGCTGGGCCGGGCCGCCGTGCACACGCTCCTGGAGCGCATCGAGGGGCGCGAGGCCCCCTCCGTCCTGCTGCCCGCGCAGCTCGTACCCCGCCGCTCGTGCGGCGAACAGCCAGAGACACGTCATTAGAGAGGGGCAGCGCATGACCGGCGTCAACGACGACGTACCGGCCGGCGGCCGCGAACTGCTGCGGGTGGAAGGGGTCACGAAGTCCTTCCCCGGCGTCCGGGCGCTGGACGGCGTGGACCTGAGCCTGCGGGCCGGCGAGGTGCACGTCCTGCTGGGGGAGAACGGCGCGGGCAAGAGCACCCTCATCAAGATGCTCTCCGGCGCCCACCGGCCCGACGAGGGCCGCATCCTGGTCGACGGCCGGGAGGCCGTCATCCGCTCCGCGCAGGACGCCGAGCGCCTCGGCATCGCCACCATCCACCAGGAGTTCAACCTCGTCCCCGGGCTCACCGTCGCGGAGAACATCTTCCTGGGGCGGCAGCCGCGCACCGCGCTCGGCCTCGTCGACCGGCGCGAGATGCGGGCCCGCGCCGCGGAGCTGCTGCGCCGGGTGCGCCTGGACGTCTCCCCTGCCACGCCCGTGGCCGAACTCGGCATCGCCCGGCTCCAGATGGTGGAGATCGCCAAGGCGCTCAGCCTGGACGCCCGCGTCCTGATCATGGACGAGCCGACCGCGGTCCTCACCTCCGAGGAGGTCGCCACGCTCTTCGGCATCGTCCGTGAGCTGCGGGAGGCCGGCGTCGGCGTCATCTTCATCACCCACCACCTGGACGAGATCGCCGCGCTCGGGGACCGGGTCACGGTGCTGCGCGACGGGCGCTCGGTGACCGAGGTGCCGGCCTCGACCGACGAGGACGAGCTCATCCGGCTCATGGTCGGCCGCGACATCGCCGAGCAGTATCCGCGGCGGCGCCCCGAGGGGCCGGGCGCGCCCCTGCTGAGGGTGCGCGGGCTGACCCGCGCGGGGGCGTTCGCCGACATCGGCTTCGAGGTGCGGGCCGGTGAAGTGGTGGGCCTGGCCGGGCTGGTGGGCGCGGGCCGCACCGAGGTCGCGCGGGCGCTGTTCGGCGTGGACCGCTACGACGCGGGCACCGTCGAGGTGGACGGCCGGGCGCCGGCCCGCGGTGACGTACGGGCCGCGATGCGGGCCGGGCTCGGGCTCGTCCCCGAGGACCGCAAGGGCCAGGGCCTGCTCCTGGACGCCTCGTTGCGCGACAACCTCACCCTGGCCCGGCTCGACCGCGACACCCGCGGCGGGTTCGTGGACCGGCGGGCGCAGCGCCGCGAGGCGGCGGCGGTGGCCGAGCGGCTGAAGGTGCGGATGAGCGGTCTCGAGCAGTCGGCGCGCACCCTGTCGGGCGGCAACCAGCAGAAGATCGTCATCGGCAAGTGGCTGCTGGCGGGCGCCCGGCTGCTGATCCTCGACGAGCCGACGCGCGGCATCGACGTCGGCGCGAAGGTCGAGATCTATCAGCTCGTCAACGAGCTGACGGCGGCGGGCTGCGCGGTCCTGATGATCTCCAGCGACCTGCCGGAGGTCCTCGGGATGAGCGACCGGGTGCTGGTGATGGCCCAGGGCCGGATCGTCGGCGAGCTGGCGGGCGAGGAGGCCACGCAGGACGCGGTGATGGAACTGGCGGTCCGCTCGCCCGGTGGCGTGGGAAACAGGAACGAGAGCGCGATGGAGGGCTCCGATGTCGGCTGAGGTGCTTGCGGCGCCCGGGAGCACTCCCGGGCAGTGGTTCACCAGGGCGGTGCTGCGCAACGGCCCGCTGGGCGGGCTGATCGCCCTGACCGTGGTGATGGCGGTGCTGTCCCGGGACTTCCTGAACGGGCAGAACCTCCTCAACGTCGGTGTGCAGGCGTCGGTGACGGCGATCCTCGCGTTCGGCGTGACGTTCGTGATCGTGTCGGCGGGCATCGACCTGTCCGTCGGCTCGGTGGCCGCGCTGTCGGCGACGGTGGTCGGCTGGGCCGCCACGTCGCAGGGCCTGCCGGTGGTGGTGGCGGTGCCGCTCGGCCTCGCGGTGGGCGCGGTGGCCGGGCTGGTCTCCGGCGCGCTCGTCGCGTACGGCCGGCTCCCCGCCTTCATCGCCACGCTGGCGATGCTGTCGGTGGGCCGCGGCCTCGCGCTCGTGATCTCGGGCGGCTCCCCGATCGCCTTCCCCGCCTCGCTCGGCCGGCTCGGTGACACCCTCGGCGGCTGGCTGCCGGTGCCCGTGCTCGTGATGGTCGCCATGGGGGCGGTCGCGGCGCTGGTCCTGGCGCGGACGTACACGGGGCGCGCGATGTTCGCGATCGGCGGCAACGAGGAGGCGGCCCGCCTTTCGGGCATCGACGTGCGGCGCCGCAAGCTCGTCATCTACGCCCTCTCCGGGCTGTTCGCCGCGGTGGCGGGCATCGTGCTGGCCTCCCGGCTGACCTCGGCGCAGCCGCAGGCCGCCGTCGGCTACGAGCTGGACGCCATCGCCGCCGTCGTCATCGGCGGGGCGAGCCTGTCCGGCGGCTCGGGCAAGGCGTCGGGCACGCTGATCGGCGCGCTGATCCTCGCGGTGCTCCGCAACGGGCTCAACCTGCTGTCGGTGTCGGCCTTCTGGCAGCAGGTCGCGACGGGGCTGGTCATCGCGCTGGCCGTGCTGCTCGACACGCTGCGCCGCCGGAGCGCGCGATGAGGGGGCGCGCGGGTGCGGTGGCCGCGGCGGCGGTGCTGGCCGGTTCCCTCGCGCTGAGCGGCTGCGACCGCGGCGGCCACACGGATCTGGGGCTCGCCCTGTCCACGATGAACAACCCGTTCTTCGTCGGCATCAAGGAGGGCGCGCAGGCGGAGGCGAAGGCCCGCGGCCTGAAGATCAACATCACGGACGCGCAGAACGACCCGACCCAGCAGATCAATCAGATGGAGACGTTCACCAGCCAGAACGTCAAGGCGGCGGTCATCAACCCCGTCGACTCCGACGCCGCGGTGCCCGCGGTGGGTGTCGCCAACCGCGCGGACGTCCCGGTGATCTCCATCGACCGCGGGGTCAACGGCGGCAAGGTCGGCTCGACGATCGCCTCCGACAACGTCGCGGGCGGGCGGCTGGCGGCGAAGGCGCTCGCCGAAGCGGTCGGCGGCAAGGGGAAGGTGGCGTTCCTGGAGGGCCTGCCGGGCACGTCGGCCGCCCGTGAGCGCGGCAAGGGCTTCGAGGAGGGCATCCGGGCCTGGCCGGGCATCGAGGTCGTCGCCCGGCAGCCCGCGGACTTCGACCGCACCAAGGGCATGGACGTCATGGCGAACATGCTCCAGGCGCACGGAGACATCGCCGGGGTCTTCGCCGCCAACGACGAGATGGCGCTCGGCGCGTCCAAGGCGCTGGGCTCCGCGTCCGGCAAGGTGAAGGTCGTCGCCTTCGACGGCACGCCGGACGGCATCGCGGCCGTACGGGACGGGGCCCTGACCGCGACCGTCGCCCAGCAGCCCAGGCTGCTCGGCAAGCAGGCCGTGGACTGGGCGGTCCGGGCCGCGGAGGGCAAGCCGCTGCCGCGCGAGGTGAAGGTTCCCGTGGTGCTGGTGACCCGGGAGAACGCCACGGCCTTCACGGGCTGAGAGGGTGGGAACGTGAACGAGAAGAAGATGTACGACGTGCTGGTCGTGGGCTCGGCCAACGCGGATCTGACGGTCCGGGTGAACCGGCGGCCGGGCGCGGGCGAGACGGCGCTGGGCACCGACCTGGTCGAGTCGGCCGGCGGCAAGGGCGCCAATCAGGCCGCCGCGGCCGCCCGGCTCGGGGTCCGTACGGCCCTGCTGGCGAAGGTCGGTGACGACGCCTACGGCGAGCTGCTGCTGGCCGCCCAGCGCGCGGCCGGCACCGGGCTGCGGCACGTCCTGGTGGAGAAGGGCGCGCGGACCGGCACCGCGATGATCGTCGTCGACCCGGACGGCGACAACAGCATCGTGGTCTCGCCCGGCGCCAACGCGCTCCTCTCCCCGGCGGAGGTGGCCGCGGCCCGCGAGGTGATCGCCGCGTCGGCGGTGGTCTCCCTGCAGCTGGAGATCCCGTACGGGACGGTACGGGAGGTGGTCCGCATCGCGCGGGAGACCGGCACCCGGGTCGTGCTCAACCCTTCCCCGACGCCGGAGGAGCTGGACCCCGAATTCTTCGCCGCGGCCGATCCGTTGATCGTCAACAAGCACGAGGCCAGGTGGCTCACCCAGCTGCACTGCGGGGGGCCCGACGAATGGGCCCGCGCGCTGCGGAAGGCGGGGGCCCGCTCGGTCGTGATCACCCTCGGCGAGCGCGGTGCACTCGTCCTGGAGGAGGGCGCGGCGGAGCCGGTGCGACTGCCGGGGATCGAGGTCGAGGCCGTGGACACCACCGGCGCGGGCGACGCGTTCACGGGCGCGCTGGCGGGCCGGCTGGCGGCGGGAACTTCGCTGGTGGAAGCGGCGCGGTTCGCCGTGCGGGTGGGTGCGGCGGCGGTGACCAAGCCCGGTGCGCAGCCGTCGTATCCGACGCTTTCGGAGCTCCCCGGGTAGCCGGGGAGCGGCCCGGAAGTTCGGATATCGTCAACTCCGTTCAACTATCGAACATTTGGCTATATCTCGCGGGTAACAATGTGTCGACAGACGGTCGCTCCGCGATACCGTCGGCGTCGAGGTGAACGCAGCGCCGGGCGGGACGGATGGGGGAACTCCGGGCCCGGGCTGCTCCGACTCGATCTGGAGGATCGACATGTTCCGTGACCGTCCCCGCCGCACGATGAGCATCGCCGCCGCCGCGGTGGCAGCCGCCGGCGCCGTGACGATCAGCGTGCTGTCCCTGCAACCCGCCGCGGCGGACGGGGAGAAGGATCTCCGCCTGACGACGGTGCAGAAGGTCGGCACCGAGCCGGAGCACCCCCGGACCGGGGACCGCTGGGTGACCTACTTCGACCTGCACTCCACGACCACGGACAAGGACGGCAAGGAGCGCGCGGGCAAGCGCGTCGGCGACGCGAGCGACCGCTGCGACGTGGTCCTGGCCCGCTACGAGGGCACGGTCGTCCAGTGCGAACGCGTCCTGCGCACGGACCAGGGCACCCTCGTCCTGACCTCTCTGACCGACCGCTTCGGCCGCCCGCCCTACCCGACGACGGCCGCGGTGACGGGCGGCACGGGAACGTACGCGGGGGCGACGGGCGAGGCACGCCTGACGCTGAACGGGGACGGGGCGTCGTACCGCATCCAGCTGCGCTGACCTCCGGCCGAACGCCCGGGGCGGAGCCCCCGGTTGCGGGAAGGGGCGGGCGGGCGGGGGCAGGATCCACCGGGCATCGCGCCCCGCACCCTACCGATAGGCAAGCTGTCGCTGAACAAGGCGCATTCGGGCTCGGGTTACCAAGGCTTCTCCCTCCCGCCCGCGCTGGACGCCAATCTGCTCAACATCGACGCCGCCGACCATCTGCGCCTGCGCCGCCTCGTCTCCCAGGGGTTCACGCCCCGCCGCGTGGAGGAGCTGCGCGTCACCGACCGGTAGGCGCGGGCCCCGGCTCGACGCGGGCGATGAGGAGGGCCACGTCGTCCTGGTCGTTGCCGTCGCGCAGGGAGCTCAGCAGCAGGTCGCAGGTCTCCTCCAGGTCGTGGGGGGCGTCGGCGAGGACGGCGAGGAGGGCGTCGAGGCGGGTGTCGATGTCCTCGTCGCGGGTCTCGACCAGGCCGTCGGTGTACATCACGAGCTGATCGCCGGGGGCCAGCCGCAGGCAGACGCTCTCGAAGGGGACGCCGCCGACGCCCAGGGGCGCTCCGGCGGGCAGTTCGATCAGCTCGGGACGGTGGCCGGGGCGTACGAGGGCGGGCGGCAGGTGGCCCGCGGTCGCGATGTGGCACCGGGCGCGGTGCGGGTCGTAGACGGCGTAGACACAGGTGGCGATCATCTGGTCCAGACCGGTGGCAGTGTGGTCGAGGTGGTGCAGCACCCGCGCGGGCTCGATCCCCAGCTGGGAGAGCGTGCGCGCGGCGGTGCGCAGCTGGCCCATCGCCGCGGCCGCGTTGATGCCGCTGCCCATCACGTCGCCGACGACCAGGGCACTCTTCTCCTCCGCCTGCGGGATGACGTCGAACCAGTCGCCGCCGACATTGCCTGCGGTGCCGGCGGGCTGGTAGCGGTAGGCGATCTCCAGGCCCACCGAGTGCACGGGCCGCTGCGGGAGCAGATTGCGCTGGAGGGTGAGGACGGTGCTGCGTTCGCGCTGGTACCAGCGCGCGTTGTCGATGCTGACGGCGGCCCGCGCGGCCAGCTCCCCGGCGAGCGCGATGTCGTCCTCGCCGAAGGGCCGGGGGTTGCCGATGCGCTTGAGGTCCAGCGCGCCGAGCACCTCGCCCCGGGCGATGAGGGGGACCGCGAGATAGGAGCGCAGCCCGGCGTGCGCCAGCAGTTCGGCCGCGTCCCGGTCACGGGCGATGCGCGGCAGGTCGCGGTCGTGCACGCGGGCGACGCACACCGGCCGCCCGGTGGTCACGCACCGGGTGACCAGCCGGTCCGCCGCGTACCGCGCGATCTGCCCCGGCGGGTCGGCGGCGCGGACGGCGTCGGCGGAGTCGGTGGAGGCCACGGCGAGCGCCCGGAAGACGGCGGCGCCCCCGTCCGGCGGGACGGCGCGCCCGCCGGCCAGCACCGTGTCGAGGACGTCGACGGCCGCGACGTCGGCCAGGCCGGGCACCACGGCCTGGGCGAGCTCCTGGGCGGTGCGGTCGAGGTCGAGGGTGGTGCCGATCAGCACGGAGGCGTCGGCGATCAGGGTCGTGCGCCGCCGGGCCTCGTTGTTGGCCCGGTGCCGGTCGGTGACGTCGACGACGGAGGTGGCGAGGCCCAGGGTGCGCCCGGCGGGGTCCTCGAGACGGTAGTACGAGACCAGCTGGGCCTGGTCCTCGGCGGCGCCGCCGCCCGCGCGGCCCACGGCGAACCGGTCGAGCAGCGGGGTGCCGGTCGCCAGCACCTCGCGCATGGCGGACTCGATCTCGGCCACGTCCGCGAGCGGCAGGGCCTCGCCGACGCGGCGGCCGAGGTGTTCCTCGGCGGACAGGCCGTGGATGCGTTCCAGGGCGGGGTTGACCATCACGAAGCGCAGGTCGGTGTCGAGGACGGCGAGGCCGATCGGCGACTGGGCGACCAGCCGGAGCGAGAGGGCGAGGTCCCGTTCGACGTGGCGGAGCACTTCCTGGTCGGTGGCCATCCCGAGCGCGTAGAAGTCGCCGCTGCGGTCCTCCAGCCGCATGTTGCGGAACTCCACCAGGCGGGCGGTGCCGTCCTTGTGCCGGGCGGGGAAGACGCCGGCCCAGGACTCGCCGCCGCCCATCACCTTGGCGAACAGCTCGAGCACCGAGTCCAGGTGCTCGTCGATGACCAGCAGCTGGGCGGCGTAGCGGCCGAGGGCCTCCGCGGCGGTCCAGCCGAAGAGCGCCTCGGCCTGCGGGCTCCACAGGACGATCCGCCCCTTCTGGTCCAGGACGACGGCGGCCACGTTCAGCACGTCCAGCAGGCCGCCCGGCTCGTACGGGGCGCCCGTGGCAGGGCCGGGTTCCGACCGGTACGCGTCGGTCGTCCCCATCGAGGTCCTCCTTCCGCCCGCGGAGGGTGGTGCGGCGGCCTCGCGCCGGTCGGGCCGGACCGGCAGTCCGTGCTCCCCGGGTCTCCCCCGGCTTCTCCGCCATGTCACCGCAGCGACTTCCATGGTCTCTCCGAACCCGCTCGGAGCGCAGCCCGCGGCACAGGGCGCGTTCGCGCGCAAGCCGTGGAGGACGTGGGGAGGAGGGGGCCGCCGGGGGGATCTACCGGGCGAAGGCGGGGAGCGCCAGCGTGAACCAGACGGTCTTGCCGCGGGCGGAGGGCCGGTGGCCCCACCGCGTGGCGATCTGCTCGACGAGCCACATCCCGCGCCCGTTCTCGCTGTCCGGGCCCGCCTCGCCGCACCGCGGCAGGTGCCCGCCGGTGTCGGTGACCTGCGCGATCAGGTGTCCCTGCGCCCGGGTCAGCGCGAGCTCGATGTCGCCGGCGGCGTCGGGCACGTGGACCACGGCGTTGGTGACCAGCTCGGAGAGGAGGAGGGCGGTGTCCCCGGCGAGCTCGTGCAGCCCCCATTCGGCCAGCAGCCCTTCCGAGAACCGGCGGGCGGCGGCCACGGACCGCACGGTCGCGGGCAGCGAGATCGTGCGGGAGGGGTGGGGCGGCGGGTAGTGCGGCTGCCGCCGCGCGGCCGGGCTGTGCATGCACAGGGGGATCCCGGCGGCCCAGGGGGGCCGGGGGCGCGGTGGGGAGGCCGCCCAAGCGGTGACCGGGTCTGGCACGCCGGCAGCGGCGTCGGCCATGTGCGGGGGACTCACGGTGTCGCGGCTGGTTGCAGGCATCTGACTCAATGGCAATCGAGGTAGCGCGAAGGGCGCTGGACGGAGGTGTCTCCGACGCCGGGACGGTCCTGCGGGGGCGGGTTCGGGCCGCTGGTCTTCGCGGTGGTTCCCCCCACATTCGCGCGCTTTCCTCCAGAGGTCTATACCCATAATGTGACCAAGGCCATGCGGAGTGCTATTTCCGCAGGTGGCGCCGGTTGTGTGCGGCGTAAAGTCCCGGCCCGCACCCGGGGCGGCGAGCCTGCGCCCGGCAGGCCCGCCGCCCCTCACAGAAGCCGTGCCTACTTCGGGCACTCCTTCCAGGACAGGTGGTAGGTCGTGTTGAGGTTGCCGTCCGTGGAGTCCATGGTCATATAGCTGGTGGTCTTCGTGGGGTCCGAGGTCCCGGCGTTGACGCGCAGCTCCGTGTTGATGTTGAAGTTGCGCTGCTCACCGCACGGCGCCCAGACCAGCGCGGCGACGTCGACGTTGTCGGTCGCCTGCCAGTTGTCGGCGTAGGAGCCGTTGAAGGTGTGCACGCTGGGGACGGTCTGGGACTGCCCCTGGAAGTAGTACGACGCCTTCTCGGAGCCGGTCGCGCCGCGCTCCAGCTGGGCGTAGCCGCGGTAGTCCGCGCTGGCGATGGCGTAGGTGAAGCCCTGCGGTACGTGGACGATCAGGTTGAGCTGGCAGTTCTTTCTCGCGTCCGTGGGCTTGGACCCGACACCCACCTGCGCGAGGTAGTCGCTGTAGGTGACCGTGAAGGCGGTGTTGTCGGGCGACACGGCCACGGCGGCGGTCCCTTGCGGACAGCCCGAGCCGTTGACGGTCGCTATCTCGATCACGATCTTGTCCGGCGGCGGATTGACGATCACCGAGGGGCCGTACGTGGAGAACGGCGCGCTGAACAGCGCCGCGATCGTTGCCCCTGCTAAAAGACCGGCGGGCATGGCTCTCCAATCGTTGTCCTGGACCGAGCGGATGCATTCCGGCCGGACACCGGGGACGGATTCCGGAAACGGAATGAATGAGAACTGAACATTTCAGGGCATGATCATGACAAGTCACACCCTGAGGGTGACCCGTGGGGACGGGAGCGTTCGAATGGTAGGAGGCGGCACACGGCTCCGCCAGAGTCGGCGTCGGCCATGCGGCCTCTTGGCCGGTATTGACCGACGCCCGACTCCGTTCACTTGGCCGAGAGTTCGGGAAACGCGTGGCTCAAGTGAACACAGATAAAGGAGATGAGAACCGCGGCCGTGATCACACCGAGGCACCCGAAGACATCGCGCAAGGTGCTCGCCAGCGGCCCCAAGGGCGGCCGGTCCGGCCGGGGTTGCGGAGACGAGGGCGGGGGTGACGGAGCCTCGGACGCGGGCACGGACCGGACCGCCGGCGAGGGCGGTGGGGCGGACGGGGAGGGCTGATCGGACGGGGGCCTGGGACGTGGCAGGGACGGAGCGGGGGGCGAGGGCCGGGACGGGGACGGGGCGTCGGTGCGGCCGTCAGGCCTGGGCGGGCTGTGCATGCGGGGAACCATTGCGCCTGGCGGGGTCGGGGACGGATCGCGGAGCGGACTCGATGCCGTACTGGGCGGCCTGGAGCTCGTACATCGAGCGGTACAGCCCGCCTTCGACGGCCATCAGCTCCTCGTGGGTGCCTTCGCCCACGAGGTGCCCGCGGTCCAGTACGTAGATGAGGTCGGCGGTCGCGGTCGCGGCCAGCCGGTGGGTGATCAGCAGAACGGTCGTGCCCTCGTCGGTCAGCGTCCGCAGCGACTGGAACGCCTCCGCCTCGGCCTTCGGGTCCAGCGCGGAGGTGGGTTCGTCCACGATGAGCAGGGGGGCGCGGCGGTAGCGGGCCCGTGCGCTGCCCAGCCGCTGCCACTGGCCGCCGGAGATCTGGGTGCCGCGCTCGAAGCCCTTGATCACCAGGCTGTCCCACTGGTGCGGCAGGGACTTGACGACGTCGGTCGCGTCGGCGTCGGCGGCCGCGCGGTCGATGAGGTCCTGGTCGAGCGGCTGCGCGGAGCGGCCGATGTGGACATTGGCCCGCGCGGTCATGGGCCAGCGGGGGAAGTCCTGGGACAGGACGGCGACCTGGTCGAAGAGCTGGTCGCGGTCGGCCTCCCGGACGTCGACGCCGTTCCAGGACAGACACCCCGACGTCGGCAGATAGAGCCCGGCGACCAGCTTGGAGAGCGTGGTCTTGCCGGAGCCGTTCGCGCCGACCAGGGCGACGACCTTGCCGGGCGGGATGGCCAGGCTGACCTCGTAGAGCGCCGGGGCGGTGGTGTCGGGGTAGACGAAGGAGACCTTCTCCAGCCTGATCTCCCGCACCCCGGCCGCCAGCGGCGTACCGCCCGAGGGGATGGCGTGGCGCTCGGCGGTCCGGCAGGCGTCCTCCAGGTCGCTCAGGTACATGGCCTCCTCGTAAAGGCGGTTGATCTGCATCACCAGGGAAGTGAGGCCGGCGCCGGAGGCGCGCACGGCGATCACGGCGGTGCCGGCGACGGCCAGCGGCACTCCGCCGGAGGCCAGCAGCAGCCACAGCACGCCGTACGCGGCGACGGCCGCCAGCCCGGACAGCGCCGAGGACGCGCTCTGGGTGGCCGCCTGGGCGCGGGCCAGGCGCTGCTGTTCCTTCTCCATGGTGGCCGCCATGTCGTCATAGGCGTCGACGAGCATCCGGCCCGCGCCGTGGACGCGGATCTCGGCGGCGGAGTCCTGGCTGGTCAGCGTGGAGGTGATGACGGAGATGGCGCGCCGGTGCTCGATCCAGGCGTGCCGCGAGGCGTACTGGCGGCGGGCCGAGACCACCGCGCCCCAGCCCTTGGGCGCCGCGATCAGCAGCAGCATGAACATCAGGGACGGGTGCAGCAGGGCCAGCACGCCGGCCGCGGAGACCAGCCCGATCAGGGCGTTGACGACGAGCACCGAGGAACCGAGCATCATCCGCACCGAGTCGGTGCCGAAGCGGCCGGCGTCGAGCTTGCGGTGGAAGTCCTTGTTCTCCAGCGTCGCGAGCTCCACCCGGACCGCGGTGCGGTAGAAGCGGGCGGTGCACACCCGCTCCACCTTGGGCTCCAGCTGCCCGGCGGCGGCCACGGAGACCGAGGCGAGCAGCGCGGAGGCCGCGGTGACCGCGGTGACGGCCAGGAGGGCGGGCACCGCGCGGTGGATCCGCTCGGGGGTGGGCCCGGCGGCGAAGAGGGCGACGAGCACCTGGTTGGTGGCCACCAGCCCGAAGGCGCGGGCGCCGCCCTGCCCCAGCTCGGCGCCCAGCAGGGTGAGCAGCGCCGCGGGGTCCTCGCGCCAGGCGGCCTTGGCGACGGTGCCGACCATGGCCGGGAACTGCCGCGCCATCGACCGGAAGGTGAGCCTCAGCAGGGGCCGTTCACGGTTCGCGAACGGCGCGTCGCACCGCAAGGCGCCGCCGAACAGCAGCAGTTCGCTCGCCGAGACGGGGATCGCGCGTGATGTCCGCCATTTGATGGCCGTCATCGTGCCTCCGGCGCGCCACTCGCCGCGGCTTCCTGGGGCTTCGGTGCGGCGGCCCGTGGCCGGTGGGCTCGCGGGCTGTTCCGGGGCTCGGTTCGGGCGGACATGGCGCCTCCAGGGTTCGGTGGACGAAGTGGTGGGGGTGCGCTCCCGTTCTTGGGCAGGGCCCATGGGCATGCGAAAGCCGCAGGGGTGGGCGGCGACGTGCCGAGGAGTCGGGGTGGGGGTGGCGGGCCCCGGCGCGCGGCGATGCGGTCCGGTACAACCGTCGGCGAACGCGGGGGCCCGATGTCCGTTTCCGGACAGGAAGGACTCTATCTCCCCCTGCGCGCCGGGGAGTTCGGCATCCGGTACTTCCCGTCCGACGGTTCACTCGTTCAGGTACAAAACAGTGCCGGTTCCTGGGATGTGACGGACACTCACACAAGGGTCCTCACATGCGGAGAGCCCGGACCTCCCGTCGGGGGTCCGGGCTCTCGGGGGCGCCGTGGCGCGGGCGGCCTCAGTCCTCGCGGGCCATCGGGGGGAGCTTGCGGAGCTTCAGCTCGGTGTGCTTGCCGTAGGCGTAGTCCAGCATCCTGGCGGCGTCGGGGTAGCGGCCGGGGCCGTCGTTGAGGATCACCCCGACCACGGTGCGGCCGCGCCGCTGCGCGGCGAAGACCAGGCAGGGGCCGGCGGCCGAGGTGGTGCCGGTCTTGATGCCGATGACGTCCTTGTAGGAGCCGAGCAGCTTGTTGGTGTTGTACCAGGTGTAGAGGCGGTTGACGTTGGTCGCCTTCTGCTGGGTGTTGAGGGCGCCCATCACCTCGCGGAAGGTGCGGTTGCCGAGCGCGTGCCGGGAGAGCTTCGCCAGATCGCGGGGGGTGGTGAGGTTGCCGCCCCGGGAGGAGATCCCGTCGAAGGAGTCGTAGGTGGTACGGCTCAGCCCGAGTTCGGACGCCTTCCTGTTCATCATGGAGACGAACGAACGGGTGCGTGCCACCTCGTCGTCACCGCTGCCGAAGGAATCGGCCAGCGCGTAGGCGGCGTCACAGCCGGACGGCAGCATCAGCGCGTAGAGCAGCTGCCTGACTGTCAGCTTGTCACCGGTGCGCAGGTCGGCCGTGCTCGCTCCGGTGCGTACGACGTAGTCGCGGTAGGACTGCTTGACGGCGATCTGCCGGTCGAGGTCCACGCCGGGCGCGTCGAGCACCACGACCGCCGTCATGATCTTGGTGGTGCTGGCCATCTGCCGCCTGGTGTCCGCCTCCTTGGCCCACAGCTGCTTGTTGGTGCCGCTGTCGAGCAGGAACGCGCCCTTCGCGGCGACCTTCGGCGGGCCGCTCGCACCGGCGGCCTCCGCCATGGGCGCCGGTAGCGCGAGGACGACGGTCGTGGCCGACGCGATCATCGCCGCTCCCCAGCGGCCGACCGATGCTCCCCCACATCGCTGCATTCAGGCTCCAATTACTCTGATAGTCGGTTCGGGCGAGCGCATCGTTGCACCCGTCGCCTCACGTGGCGAAATCCGCCCCACTAACGGGTGATGGGGCCTTGAAGTGCTGACGCCGAGAGGGTGCGGCCATCTGATAAGGACCCTGTCACCGCGGGCGACCGCCGACGGCAGCCAAAAACGCTTAGGCTAGCCTTACCTTATGACTCTGTCGCAAGTGGGCCCCCCGGAGGTGCGCCCCGACCGCCGACCGCCCCTGACGGTGCGCTCGCACGGGAACCGGGCCCTTCTGGCCGCCACCGCCACTCTCGCGCTGGCCGTCCTCGTGCTGACGGCCCTGTCGTTGTCCGTGGGCGCGGGCGAGGTCGGCCCCGGCGACGTCCTGGACTACGTCCTGGGGCGCAACGGCGCGCGCGACAGCTCCCGTCTCTCCCTGGTGGTCGGCGATCTGCGGATCCCGCGTACGCTCACCGCCCTGCTCGTCGGCGCGGGCCTCGGCACCGCCGGCTGTCTGCTCCAGGCGGTCACCCGCAACCCCCTCGCGGAGACGGGCCTGCTCGGCGTCAACGCGGGCGCCTCGCTCGGCGTCGTCGCGGGCATCATCCTCCTCGGCGTCCAGAGCAGCTACGGCTATCTGCTGTGGGCCTTCGGCGGCGCGGTGCTGGCCAGTGCGCTCGTGCTGCTCATCGCGGGCCGCCGGGGCGGGGGTTCGCCGATGCGGCTCGTGCTCGCCGGGTCCGCGCTGGGTGCCACGTTCGGCGGCGTCACCAGTGTGCTGATCGTGAACTCCGCCGAGGCGTACGACCGGTTCCGCTTCTGGGTGCTGGGGTCGCTCGCGGGCGTCGAGGGCTTCGGGAAGCTCGAGGCACTCGTGCCCGTGCTCGCCGTGGGCTTCGTCGTGGCGCTGCTGATCGCGCGCCCGCTGTCGGCGCTGGCGCTCGGCGACGACCTCGCCCGCGGCCTCGGCCACCGGCCGGGCGCCGTCCGCGTGGTGGTGGCCGTGGCGGTCACGCTGCTCACCGCCTCGTCCGTGGCGCTCGTCGGGCCGATCTCCTTCCTCGGGCTGCTCGCCGGCTTCCTCGCCCGGGCGATCACCGGCCCCCGGCTGCTCCCTCAGATCGGGCTCGCCGGGCTCATCGGGGCGGGCGTGCTGACCGGGTCCGACATCCTCGCCCGGGTGGTCTCCCGGCCCTTCGAGGCGCCGGTCTCCGTCATCATCGCCCTCTTCGGCGCGCCCGTCCTGATCGGCATCGTCCGCTCCAAGCGGCTGGGCGCGATGGGCATGACGGACCCCGCCACCGCCGAGAGCTCCCCGCCCGCGCGCCGTCTCGTCCCCGCGCTGCCGCGCCCGCGCCCGTCCGGGAAGCGGGCCGAGAGCCTGGTCGTACGCCGCGGCGTCCTGTCGTTCCTCGTGCCGCGCCGCGCGGCGGTCGCCGGACTGGCCCTGGCCGCGCTGCTGGTGGGGGCCGTGGTGCTGTCCGCGTACGCGGGGCAGAGCGAGATGGGGCTCGGCCGCACCTTCAGCGCGGTCTTCGGCTCGGGCGACCGCTTCGACGTGCTGCTGGTGCAGAAGTTCCGCCTCGGCCGGATCGTCGCCGGGCTGGCCGCGGGCGCGGCCCTCGGCCTCGCGGGCTGCCTGACCCAGACCCTCGCCCGGAACCGGCTCGCCACCCCCGAACTCCTCGGCGTCAACGACGGGGCCACCGCCGCCGTCCTGCTGTCCGCGACGCTCAGCGGCACGTTCGGCGCCTGGTGGGCCGGCCCGGTCGGCGCGCTCGCCGCCGTCCTCGTCGTCACCACCGTCTCCGGCGGCCTCGGGCAGCGCGGCTACCGCGTCCTCGTCGTGGGCCTGGCCATGTCGGCGCTCGCCTCCGCGGTCACCCAGGTCGTGCTCTCCCGCCGCTCCCTGAACTCCGCGAGCTCGCTCTACGTATGGACCTCGGGCAGCCTCAACGGCCGCAGCTACTCCGTGGCCGTGCCGGTGCTCATCGGGCTGGCCGTGCTCGTCCCGCTCGCCCTCGTCGTCGCCCGGCAGCTCAACGTGCTGCGCTTCGACGACTCCACGGCGGCGTCGCTGGGCGTCGCGCCGGGACGGGTGCGGCTGGTGTGCATGCTGCTCGCGGTCGGTCTCGCGGGTCTCGCGGTGGGCATCTGCGGGCCGGTGGGCTTCGTGGCACTGGCGTCACCGGTGATCGCGGGGCGGCTCGCGGGGCCGCTGCGGGTGCCGCTGCTCTCCTCCATGCTGGTCGGCTCCGTCCTGGTCGTCCTGGCGGACACGGTGGGGCGTGTGGTGCTGGACGGTGTGGAGATCCCGGTGGGGATCGTGACGACCGTGCTGGGCGGACCCTTCCTGCTGTGGGTGCTGCTGGGCCGGTCGGCGGCGACGCGCGTCTAGGACGCCGGTGTTTTTCCCAGCACAGAAACCGAGGAGCCCCATGAGGATCGACAGCCCGATACTTCGCGAGCTCGCGGAAGCCGTTCGAGGGGGCAGGCCGCACGCCCTCGAAGACTTCTGGCAGCGCGCCGCGGCGACCGGCACCCCCCTCGTCGAGCCCGACGCCACCGACCCCTCCTACCGCCTCGTCACCTTCCTCTGGCGGGACGACCCCCGGCGGCCCGCCACCGACGTCCTGGCCCTGCTGCACACGGTCACCGACAAGGACCGGCACTCCCATGACCTGAGCCCGCATCTGATGGCCAAGGTGCCCGGCACCGACGTGTGGGCGATCGGCCACCGGCTGCGGGCCGACCACCGGGCCGCGTACCAGTTCTTCGTGGCGCACGGGCCCCGCGAGGAGACGCTGCGGACGGACCGTCCGGCGTGGCTGCGGGTGCTGGACTCGGCGCTGCCCGACCCGCTGAACACCGCTCCCCCGCTGCCGTCGCGCGACGGCCGTCACCCGTCGTCCGTGCTGGCGCTCCCCGACGCGCCCGCGCAGCCCTGGGCGCTGCCGCGCGCGGACGTGGCGCGGGGCGAGCGGGTGGCGGCGGAGGTCGACGGGCGGCGGGTGACGGTGTGTCTGCCCGCCGGTCACGGGGGCGCGGGCAGCGGCCCGTACGCCGTGGCCGTGCTGCTGGACGGCGAGATGTGGGGGCCCGTGCTGGGCTTCGGCGACACGCTGGACAACCTGCACGCGGAGCGGGCCGTCGAGCCGACGGTCGCGCTGCTCGTGGACACCATGGGCCGGGACCGGCGGGTGGCGGACCTCAGTTGCAGCGAGGAGTTCGTGGACTGGCTGGCGGACGTCCTGCTGCCGTGGGCCGCGGAGCGCTACGGCGTGACGGCGGATCCGGGGCGCACGGTCGTCGCGGGGCAGAGCGCGGGCGGGCTGACGGCGGCGTTCGCGGCGTTCCGCAGGCCGGAGCGGTTCGGGAACGCGCTGTCGCAGTCGGGGTCCTTCTGGTGGCCCGACGGCACCGAGTTCGACAGCGGCAGCGAGTGGCTGACCCGGCAGTACGCGCTGCGCGAGAGGCTGCCGGTCCGCTTCCGGCTGGAGGTGGGGCTGCAGGAGTGGATGCTGCTCCCCCAGAACCGGCACCTGCGCGACGTGCTCCAGGCGCGCGGCTACGAGGTGGCGTACGAGGAGTTCAACGGCGGCCACGACTACGCCTGCTGGCGTGGGGGGCTCGCCGCGTGGCTCGCCGGGCTGCTGGGTCCGCGGCCGGCGCGCGGCTGAGCGCGCCGGCCGCGGAAGTCCCGCGGGTCAGGCCGCGGCCCGGGCCTCCTGGTCCTCCGGCTCGTCGTCGAAGGGCGGCGGGGCGGGGGCTTCCCTGGGCAGCCGCAGGGCGCACAGCGTCCCCAGCGCGACCAGTCCCGCGGTCGTGAGGATCGCCGCCCGGTACGGGCCGGGGGTCGCGTCGTGCGCGCCGGAGCCGCCCGCGGCGGAGATCACGGCCGCGGTGACGGCGATGCCCAGCGCGCCGCCGAGCGTGCGGACGATGGTGAACAGCCCCATCGCCTGGCCCATGGCCGGGGGCGGCACGTCCGCGAACCCGGCGATCTGGACGGTGAGTACGGCCGTGCCGAGCACGAGTCCGACGCAGAACATCAGGGCCCGCACCGCCCAGGCGTGCTCGGCGACGCCCGGCACCGCGAGGGCGGCGAAGACGGCCGTGGCCAGCACCAGGGCGGGCGTGGCGAGCAGCCGGGGGCCGAGCCGCGGCAGCAGCCGGTCGACGGCCTGCGAGGCCAGCATCAGGCCGAGTGCCTCGGGAAAGACGCTGAGCCCCGCGTCCAGGGCGGAGGCGCCGAGCGCCGCCTGGTAGAGCAGCGGGAAGGCGAAGAGGACGCCCATCAGCCCGGCGGAGGTGACGAGGGCGAGGACGGTGGCCGAGGCGAACACCTTGTCGGCGAGGAGCCGCAGTTGGAGCAGCGGTTCGGCCGCCCGGAGCTGGTGGACGCAGGCCGCTGCGATCAGGACGAGCCCGAGGGCCGCGCTCACGGCGATGCCCGGCGAGGTCCAGCCGTGTGCCGGGCCGAAGCCCAGCGCGTAGGTGAGGAGCCCGAGCGCGGGGGTGGCGAGCAGGAAGCCCGTGCGGTCGAAGCCGCCCGCCGTGCCCTCCACCTGTTCGCGCAGCCCGAGCACGCCGAGCAGGACGGCGGCCGCGCCGATCGGGACGTTGACGAAGAACAGCCAGTGCCAGGAGAGGTGTTCGGTGAGGAAGCCGCCCAGGGGCGGGCCGAGCGCCGGCATCAGGGCGGTCGGCACGATGAGCACCTTCGACAGCTTCATCCGCTCGTGCGGCGGGAAGGCGCGGAAGAGCAGGGTCATGCCGACGGGGGTGAGCAGGCCGCCCGCGATGCCCTGGACGACCCGGGCGAGCACGAGCGCGGTCAGGCCCTGGGCGAGGCCGCAGGCGGCGGAGGCCGCGGTGAAGACGGTGAGCGCGCCGAGGAAGACCCTCTTGGTGCCGAAGCGGTCGCCGAGCCAGCCCGCGACGGGCAGGGCGACGGCGAGCGCCACGAGGAAGGCGACCTCGACGGTGTTGGCGGCCGACACCGGTTCGCCGAAGTCCCGGGCGATGGTGAGCAGCGCGGGGTTGACGATGGTGGAGTCGAGCCCGTTCATGCACATCGCCGCCGTGTAGACGATCACGACGGCGATGCGCGGCGGTATGCCCCTCACCGGGCTGCCGGGGCCAGGTCGGTCCAGTGCTCGGCGATCCAGTCGAGGGCTGCCTGCCGCTCGCAGGGGCCGTGGACGACGGTCCAGCCGTCCGGCACGGCGGCGAACCCCGGCCACAGGCTGTGCCGGCCCTCGTCGTTGACGAGGGCGTGGAACTCTCCGTCGCCGTCGAAGGGGTTGGTGGGTGCGTCGCTCATGGGGTCAGTTCTCCAGGTTCCGAAGGTGGTCGCCGATGACGCGGGCGATGTGCGCGATCGGGGCGGGCAGGGTCATGTCCTTGTGCGAGCAGGCGACGTCGGTGTTGTCGATCCGCCCGGTCACGTACGGGGCCCAGGTGTCGGGGGTGAGCTCGTCGTCGATGGTGTCGACGGTGGCGCGGAAGAAGAGCACGTCGCCGTGGAAGACGCGGTGGTCGAAGGCGCGCACCAGGTGGTTGGTGTTGAGGTAGGTGGCGTTGAGTGCCTCGATGGTGGCGTCGTCGAGGCTGGCCAGCGGGGAGCCCTCGCGGCGCAGCACCTCGGTGACGTGGGCGAGTTCGAAGGGCCTGCCCTCCAGGCTGTCCGGCCCGTAGCCGCCCATGGCGAGCAGTGCTTCGAGTGCCTCGGCCTGGTCGGGCACGGGCAGTTCGCGGAAGCCCTCGGCGGGGTAGGCGTCGAGGATGGCGAGGGTCTCGACCTCGTGGCCGAGGTTCTGGAGGCGGGTGGCCATGGCGTGGGCGATGATGCCGCCGGTGGACCAGCCGAGCAGCCGGTACGGGCCTTCGGCCTGGACCTCGCGGAGCCGGTCGACGTAGTGGGCGGCGAGCTCCTCCAGGGTCCGCGGCAGGGGGTCGCCCGCGGTGGCCGGGCCGACGCCCTGTGCCTGGAGGCCGTAGATCGGCACGTCGGCGGGCAGATGGCGGATCAGTCCGGCGTAGCACCAGCTGAGACCGCCGGCGGGGTGGACGCAGTACAGGGGTGCCCGGTCGCCTTCGGCGGCGGGGCGCAGCGGGAGCAGCACGTCCAGTTCGTCGGTGCGGTCGGCGGCTTCGAGTGCGGTGTCCAGGGCGGCGGCCGTGGGTGCCTGGAAGAGGGTGCCGATGCCGACGTCGGCGCCGAGCGCCGCCTTGATCCGGCCTGCGAGGCGTACGGCGAGCAGTGAGTGTCCGCCGAGGTCGAAGAAGTTGTCGTCGACGCCGACCCGGGGCAGGCCGAGGACGTCGGCGAAGAGGGCGCAGAGCTGTTCCTCACGGGGTCCGCGCGGGGCGCGGCCCCCGGTGACGGCGGCGGTGAGGTCGGGGGCGGGCAGGGCCTTGCGGTCGAGTTTGCCGTTGGCGGTGAGCGGCAGCCGCTCCAGGAGGACGACGGCGGACGGCACCATGTGGGCGGGGAGCCCGGCGGCGGCGTGCTCGCGCAGGGCGGCCGGGGTGGTGTCGGCGGCGGGGACGGCGTAGGCGACGAGGCGCTTGTCGCCGGGGGTGTCCTCGCGGACGACGACGGCGGCGTCGGCGACGTCCGGGTGGTCGGCGAGGACGCCCTCGATCTCGCCGAGTTCGATGCGGAAGCCGCGGATCTTCACCTGGTGGTCGGCGCGGCCGAAGTAGTCGAGGCTGCCGTCGTGGCGGCGGCGGGCGAGGTCGCCGGAGCGGTACATCCGGGTGCCGCTCTCACCGAAGAGGTGGGCGTAGGGGTCGGCGACGAAGCGTTCGGCGGTCAGGGCGTGCCGGCCGAGGTAGCCGCGGGCCAGGCCCTCGCCCGCGACGTACATCTCGCCGGTGACGCCGGGCGGCACGGGCTGGAGGTAGCGGTCGAGGACGTAGACGCGCAGGTCGGGGATGTTGACGCCGATGGTGCTCGACGCGCCCGCGGCAGCCTTGGCCCGGTCGAGTGCGATGTAGGAGACGTGCACGGTGGTCTCGGTGATGCCGTACATGTTGACGAGGGTGGGGGCGTCGTCGGCGTGGCGGTCGTACCAGTCGACGAGGCGGGCGAGTTCGAGGGCCTCGCCGCCGAAGACGACGTAGCGCAGGGCCAGTTCGGTGCCGGGCCTCTCCTTGTCGGCGGCCATGAGCTGGTAGAAGGCGGAGGGCGTCTGGTTGAGGACAGTGACGCGCTCGTCGGCGAGCAACCGCAGGAAGGCGGCGGGGTCGCGGCTGACGAGGTGGGGGACGACGACGAGCCGGCCGCCGTGCAGCAGGGCGCCCCACAGCTCCCAGACGGAGAAGTCGAAGGCGTAGGAGTGGAAGAGCGTCCACACGTCGTGCTCGTCGAAGCCGAACCACTGGTCGGTGGCGGAGAACAGCCGGGCGACGTTGTGGTGGGTGACGGGGACGCCCTTGGGGCGGCCGGTGGAGCCTGAGGTGTAGATGATGTACGCGGTGTCGGTGGGGCGCACCGGGCGGGTGCGTTCCTCCGGTGCGAGGTCGGTGGTGGCGTACGCGTCGGCGTCGGTGCCGTCGACGAGGACGGTCGGCAGGTCGTGGGAGGGGATGCGGCCCGCGGTGGCGGTGTCGGTGAGGACGGCGGCGGGGGACGCGTCCTGGAGCATGTAGGCCAGCCGGTCGGCGGGGTAGTCCGGGTCCAGGGGGAGGTAGGCGGCACCGCACTTGGCGACGGCGAGCAGGCCGACGACGAGTTCGAGTGAGCGGGGCAGGGCGAGCGCGACGACGGAGTCCGGGCCGATGCCGCGCGAGGCCAGCAGGCGGGCGAGGCGGTTGGCGCGGGCGGACAGCCCGGCGTGGTCGAGGGTGCTGCCCGCGCAGGTGACGGCGGTGCGGCCGGGGTGGCGGCGGGCGGCGTCCTCGTAGAGCTCCACGAGCGTCTGCTTGGACGGCTCGGGGGCGGGGGTGCCGGTGTTCCACTCGACCAGGCAGCGGTGCCGCTCCTCGGGGCCGAGCAGCGGGAGCCGGCCGATGGGGGTGTCGGGGTCGGCGGCGGCCGCGGCGAGCAGCCGGGCGAGGTGGGTGGCGAGGGCCTCGGCGGTGGCGCGGTCGAAGAGGTCGGTGCGGAATTCGAGGAAGCCGGCGATGCCGCCGCCGGGCCGCTCCCCCGCGTTGAGGGTGAGGTCGAACTTGGCGGTGCCGGAGGGTATCGCGCCGGTGCGGGCGGTGAGGCCGGGCGCCATGGTGAACTCGCCGTCGGGCAGCGACTGCCAGGCCAGCATCACCTGGAAGAGGGGGTGCCTGGCGAGGGAGCGGGGCGGGTTGAGCTCCTCGACGAGCCGGTCGAAGGGCAGGTCGGCATGGGCGAAGGCGGCCAGGGTGCCCGTGCGGACGCGGTCGAGGAGCGTACGGAAGGTGGGGGCGCCGGAGGTGTCGGTGCGCAGGACGAGGGTGTTGACGAAGAAGCCGACGAGGTCGGCGGTCGCGTCGTCGTCGCGCCCGGCGACGGGGGTGCCGAGGGGGATGTCCGTGCCGCAGCCGTAGCGGGTGAGGAGGGCCGCGAGGGCGGCCTGGACGGTCATGAAGACGCTGGTGCCACTCTCGCGGGCCAGGGCCGCGACGGCGGCGTGCGCGGTGGCGTCGAGGTGGAAGGGGACAGTGTCGCCCGCGGAGGAGGCGACGGCGGGGCGGGGCCGGTCGGTGGGGAGTTCGAGCTGGTCGGGGAGGCCCGCGAGGGCCTGCTTCCAGTGGTCGAGCTGCCGGGCGGCGAGCGGGGTGGGGGCGTCGGCGGTGCCCAGGAGGCGCTGCTGCCACGCGGTGTGGTCGGTGTACTGCACGGGCAGGGGCGGCAGTTCGGGGGTCCGGCCCCGGGCGCGCGCCGCGTAGGCGGTGGCGAGGTCGCGGGCGAGCGGGGTGGTGGAGGCGCCGTCGCCGGCGATGTGGTGGAGGAGGAGCAGCAGGGTGTGGCGGTCGCCGCCCTGGCTGAACAGCGTGATCCGCAGCGGAGGTTCGGCGGCGAGGTCGAAGCAGTGGCGCACGGCCTCGGTGAGGTCGGTGGCGAGGGGTTCGGCGTGGAGCTCGGGGTGGGCCTGGTCCGGGGTCAGGATCCGCTGGTGGGGCTCGTTGTCGACGGCGGGGTAGACCGTGCGCAGGGTCTCGTGGCGGTCGGTGAGGTCGCGGAGCGCGAGGCGCAGGGCGTCCTGGTCGAGAGGACCGGAGAGGGTGAGGAGGAGGGGGATGTTGTAGGTGGGGCTGGGGCCTTCGAGGCGGTGCATGAACCACAGCCGCTTCTGGGCCGGGGAGAGCGGCATCCGGTCGGTGCGGGGCACCGGCAGGAGCGCGGGCCGCTCCTCGGCCGCGGCCGTGTCGTCCAGGTGGGCGGCGAGGCCGGCGGGGGTGGGGTTGGCGAAGACGTCGGCGAGGCGGAAGTTGTCGTCGACGGCGTCGCGGATGCGGGAGGCCAGGCGCCCGGCGAGCAGCGAGTGGCCGCCCAGCTCGAAGAAGTCGGCGTCCGTGGAGGGCGGGGCGTCCAGGGCCAGGACGTCCTGGAAGAGGGCGCACACGAGCTCTTCCCGCGGGGTGCGCGGCGCCGCGTGGCCGGTGCCCGTGGTGGGTTCGGGGTCGGGCAGGGCCCGGTGGTCGAGCTTGTCGTTGGCGGTGCGCGGCAGGGCGTCGAGGGTGATGATCGCCGCGGGGACCATGTGGGCGGGCAGTCGTTCGGCGAGGTGGGCGCGCAGGGTGTCGGGGCCGGCCGGGGCGGTGCCGTCGGCGGGCACGACGTAGCCGAGGAGGCGCTTGCCGTGCGCGGTGTCTCGGGCGATCACAGCAGCCCGGTCGACGGCGGGGTGCGCGGCCAGCGCGGCCTGGATCTCGCCGAGTTCGACGCGGAAGCCGCGGATCTTCACCTGGTCGTCGGCGCGGCCGAGGAATTCGAGGGTGTTGTCGGGGCGGCGGCGCACGAGGTCGCCCGTGCGGTACATCGCGGCTCCGGGCTCGCCGTGGAGGGCGCCGAAGGGGTCGGCGGTGAAGCGTTCCGCGGTGAGGTCGGGGCGGCCGAGGTAGCCGCGGGCCAGGCAGGCTCCGGCGATGTAGAGCTCGCCGGTGACGCCGGGCGGGGTGGGGCGCAGGGAGGTGTCGAGGACGTACGCCCGGGAGGCGCGCACGGGGCTGCCGACGGCGGTGCCGTCCGCACCGGGCACCCAGGAGTAGGCGTCGACGGTGGTCTCCGTCGGCCCGTAGAGGTTGAGGGGGTTGAGGCCCTCGGTCGCGGCGAGGCGCCGCCACAGCGGTTCGGGCACGGTCTCGCCGCCGACGACGACGGTGGCGGGGCGGTGCCGGCCCTCGTCCAGCAGGCCTTCGGCGAGGAGGGCCTCGACGTAGGAGGGGGTGGCGTCCAGGTAGTCGATGCGGTGGTCGTGGACGTACGCGGCGAGGGCGGCGGTGTCGCGGTAGCCGGCGTCGTCGAGGAGGTGCAGCTCGTGGCCGTGGACCATCCAGATGACGGGGTCCCAGGAGGCGTCGAAGGCGAAGGAGGCGCTGTGGGCGACGCGCAGCCGGTCCCGGCCGGCGCGGGCGACGGCGGGCGCGATGTGGTCGGTGCCGTGTCCGGCGTGGAGGTTGGCGAGCGAGGCGTGGGTGACGACGACGCCCTTGGGGCGGCCGGTGGAGCCCGAGGTGTGGATGATGTACGCGGCCTGGCCGAGGGCGGGCGCGTCGGGCGCCGTGGCGGGCCGGGCGTCGATCCGGGCGCGGGTGGCCCGGTCGTCGAGGAGCAGGGTGGGTATGGAGTGCGGGGGCAGTCCGGCCACCGCGTCGGCGGTGCCGACGACGCAGGCGGGCCGGGTGTCCTCCAGGACGGCGGCGAGGCGCTGTTCGGGGTGGCCGAGGTCGAGGGGCTGGCAGACGCCGCCGGCCTTGAGGACGGCGAGCAGGGCGACGACGGTGTCGGCACTGCGGGGCAGGGCGAGGGCGACGGGCGTCTCGGCCCGCACCCCGGCCGCTCGCAGCTCGTGGGCGAGGCGGTTGGCGCGCTCGTCGAGACGGCCGAAGGTGAGGGCTTCGCCGCGGCTCCGCACGGCGACGGAGTCGGGGGTGCGGGCGGCCTGTTCGGCGAAGAGTTCGGGGAGGGTGCGGGTGACGGCGGGCTCGGCGCGGCCGGCGGTGGCGCGGCGGATCTCCTCGGCGTCGAGGAGGTCGATGGTGCCGACGGGCCGGGCGGGGTCGTCGAGGAGGAGGTCGGTGAGCGCGTCGAGGTAGCGGAGGAGGGCGTGTTCGTGCCCGGCGAGCGAGGTTTCGTCGTAGCGGGCGGGGTTGGCGTCCAGGCCGAGCCGCAGGGAGCCGTCGGGGGCCGGGGTGGCGGCGACGGCGAGGTCGTCGACGGGCCCGGCGGCGAGGTTGCGGACGGCGCCGGGCAGCCCGCCGAAGTCGAGGTCGCCCTCGAACGCCTTGATGTTGACCATCGGCCCGAAGAGGGGCTGCGCGGCGGCGGAGAGCTGGAGGTCGCGGCGGAGGTCCTCCAGCCGGTAGCGCTGGTGGCGGCGGACGGCACGCACTTCGAGGACGACGCGGCGCAGGAGCGCGGCGCCGGTGTCGTGGGGGTGCACGGCGATGCGCAGCGGCAAGACGTTGACGGTCATGGCGGGGGTGCGCAGGGCTGCGGACCCGCGCCGGTTCATCAGCGGCAGGCCGAGGACGATGTCGTGGGCGCCGGAAACGCGGTGGAGGTATCCGGCGGTGGCGGCGATCAGCAGCTCGGCCCAGGTGGCCCTGGCGGTGTCGGCGGCCTTGCCCAGGCGGTCCATGGTGCCCGCGGGGAGGGTGCCGGTGCGGCGCAGCACGGTGCCCGCGGGGGCGGCGGGGCCGTCGGAGAGCGAGACGGGGTCGGGCCGGCCGGCGAGGCGCTCGCGCCAGAAGTCGCGGTCGGCGGCGAGGTGTTCGCCGGTGCGGTAGGCGGCCTCGTCGTCGACGAGCTCGCGGAGGGTGCCGAAGGGGTTGGCGGAGGGTTCCCGGCCATCGGCGAGGGCGGTGTAGACCTCGGCGACGCGGCGGCCGATGAGGGTCAGGGCGTAGGCGTCGACGGCGAAGTGGTGGACGCGCTGGTACCACCGGTAGCGGTCGTCGGCGACGCGCAGGAGGGCCTGGGTGACCAGGGGGCCCTCGGTGAGGTCGACGGGGCGGTCGAGGTCGGCGCGCATCCAGGCGTCGGCCTCGGCGCAGGGGTCGGCCGCGGTGCGCAGGTCGATCCGGTGGAGGGCGGGTTCCGCGGGCGCGATGCGCTGGGTGGGAGGAGCTCCGGCGTCCCCGGCGACGGCCAGGAGGGAGAGGGTCTCCGCCTCGGCCGTGGTGTGGCGCAGGGCGCGCTCGAAGAGGTCCTCGTCCAGGCGGCCGTCGATCTCCACGCAGTCACCGGTGTTGTAGACCGGGTTGCCGGGGTCGAGCTCCTGCGCGTACAGGATTCCCGCCTGGGCGGCGAGCAGCGGCAGCGCGGCAGGAAGAGGCTCGGCCTGGTGGTGACGCATGGTGTGGGAACTCCCGTGGGACGACGGCGATCTGGGCACACCGGTACCCCCCGGTATGTCAGCTTAGGTAAGCCTAAGCTATTTTTTGACTGCCCGTGAGAGTGCTTCCGAAAGCGGGTACGACGAACAGGAGCCAGACCATGACCGCGGCCGACGGCCTCAAACCCGCCCTGCGCGCCCGAGTGCTCGCCCACCGCGAGGACCTGCTCGCGCTGAGCCGCCGCATCCACGCCCACCCGGAGACGGCGTTCGCCGAGCACCGCGCCGCCGCCTGGTGCGCCGACTTCCTGCGCGGGCACGGCTTTTCCGTCACCGCTCCCGCGTACGGCCTGGACACCGCGTTCTGCGCGACGGCCGGTTCGGGCCCGGTGACCGTGGCCATCGCCTGCGAGTACGACGCGCTGCCGGACCTCGGGCACGCCTGCGGCCACAATCTGATCGCCGCGGCCGGGCTCGGCGCGGCGCTCGCCCTGGCCCCGCACGCCGACGAACTGGGCCTGACCGTACGGGTCCTGGGCACCCCGGCCGAGGAGCGCGGCGCGGGCAAGGCGCTGCTGCTGGAGGCCGGCGCGTTCGACGGCGTGGACGCGGCGATGATGGTGCACCCGTGCCCGTTCGAGGTGGCGGAGTTCCGCTCGTTCGCGCTGGGCACCCTGTCCGTGGCGTACACCGGCAGGGCCGCCCACCCGAGCCTCAATCCGCACGAGGGCCGCAACGCCGCCGACGCCCTGACGGTCGCTCAGGTCGCGCTGGGGCTGCTGCGCCAGCAGCTGCCGCCGCAGTGGAAGGTGCACGGCGTGACGACCGGCGCGGGCACGGCGCCGAACGCGATCCCCGACCGCGCGACCGCGGAGTACGAGATCCGCGCCTCGGCCGCGGAGGACCTGCGGGAGCTGCGCGAGCGCGTCGAGGCGTGCTTCCGGGCGGGCGCGCTGGCCACCGGCTGCGAGGTGGAGCTCACCCGCCCGGAGCCGGACTACCTCGACTTCCGCACGGACGCGCGGCTCATCGCCCTCTGGCAGGAGAACGCGCGGGCGCTGGGGCGGCCCGAGCCCGGGCGCCGGGAGGCGTTCGCCTGCACGGACATGGGCAACGTCTCGCACGTCGTGCCGTCGATCCATCCGGTGCTGGACATCACAGGCGGCGCCTGCGGTCCGCACGAGGCGGAGTTCGCGGCGGCGGCGGTCTCGCCCCGGGGCGAACAGGCCCTGCTGGACGGGGCCATAGGCATGGCCTGGACGGCCGCCGACTTCGCGAGGGCGTGAGCCCGGGCGGGAAGGGAGCCGCTTCCGGCCCCTTCCCGCCCGTCCTGCGCCGGCGTCCGGATCAGGACTTCGACAGCGCCTTGGTGATGTCGTCCACGACGACCCCGCTCGCGATCGGGCCGCCGCGCGTCGACCAGACCGAGCCGTTCACGGTCACGGCGTGGTTCTTCTTGACGGCGTTCAGGTCCTTGTACGCGGGCTTCTCCTGCACGTCCTTCAGCGCCTTCTCGCCGTCCGAGGTGAGGGTGGAGAGGAACAGCCAGTCGCCGTCGATCTCGTTGATCTTCTCCAGGCTCAGCGCGGGCGCGTGCGCGTTGCCGTCCTTGTCCTGCGTCTTGGGCCGCTTCAGGCCCATGTCGAGGGCGACCCCGCTCGCGAACTGCTTCTTCTCCATCCAGCTGGGGCCGTCCGGGTTCCAGCGCACGATGCTGACCTCGGCGCCCTTGTTGGCGCCCAGGCCCTCGCCGGCCTTCTTGGCCTTGGCCTCGTAGTCGCCGATGGCCTTGTTGGCCTGGTCCATCTTGTTGAGGGCGTTGCCGACCCCCCGGAAGGAGAGCTTCCAGTCGTCGGTGGGGGCCATGGTGACCAGCGTGGCGGGGGTGATCTCGCGCAGCTGCTTGAGCATCTGCTCGTCCTGCATGTCACCGGCCAGGATGAGGTCGGGCTTGGCGGCGACGACCTTGTCCATCACCGGCTGGAGCAGGTTGCCGACGACGTTGATGTCCTTGACCTTGTCCGCGAGGTAGGCCGGCGGCTTGTTCAGGCCCTGCCCGTTGGTGATGCCGACCGGCTTGACGCCGAGCGCCAGCACCGCGTCCAGGTCCTCCTGAGTGAGCGTCACGATCCGCTGGGGGTTCGCCGGGACCTCGATCGCCTTGCCGGTCGCGTCCTTGACCGTACGCTTCCCGCCCGTGCCCGACGCCGCCTCGGCCTTGCCGTCCGAGCCCTTGTCCGAACCGGAGTCGGAGCCGCAGCCGGTCACCAGCAGCGTGGCCGCCCCCACGGCGGCGAGGACCTGAACCGCGCGGCGCGGGGCGGCGGACAGCAGGAAGCGGTGGGGTGAGGTCATGGAAGGCTCCGGACGTGACGTGAAGGGAAGACGAAAAGGGAAGGGCAAGGCAAAGGCGGTCCGTACGAGAACCCTCGCACTGACCTGCGATAGACATTAGGTTAGCCTTACCTTAAAGCCCTGCCGTACGAGGGTCCACACCGATCGGCGATCTTCTGGAAAGGCCCCTGCCCGTGGAGCTCCGCGTCGAACAGCTCATCGCCGGATACCCCGGCCACCGCGCCGTGGCAGGCGTCGACCTCACCATCCCCTCCGGCCAGGTCGCCGCGATCGTCGGCCCCAACGGCTGCGGCAAGTCGACGCTGCTGCGCGCCGTCGCCCGCCTCCACCAGCCCGAGTCCGGGCGGGTGCACGCGGGCGACGCCGACATCTGGCAGCTGAAGCAGCGTCAGGCGGCGCACCGCATCGCGCTCCTCCCCCAGTCCCCGCTGGCGCCCGAGGCCGTCACCGTCGCCGGGCTCGTGCGCTACGGGCGCCACCCGCACCAGGGCCTCTTCCGCCAGTGGTCGCGCGACGACGAGCGCGCCGTGACCGAGGCCCTGCGGGCCACCGGGGTCGAGGGGCTCGCCGACCGCCGCCTGGACCGGCTCTCCGGCGGCCAGCGCCAGCGCTGCTGGCTGGCGATGGTGCTCGCCCAGGAGACCCCCATCGTCCTCCTCGACGAGCCGACGAGCGCGCTCGACATCGGCCACGCGGTCGAAGTCCTCGATCTCGTGCGGGAGGTGGCCACCGCCGGGCGCACGGTCGTGATGGTCCTCCACGACCTCGCGGGCGCGGCCCGCTACGCCGACTCCGTGATCGCCATGAAGGACGGCCGGGTCGTCGCCCACGGGGCGCCCCGCGACGTCGTCGACACGGCCCTGGTGCGCGAGCTGTACGGCATCGAGGCCGACATCCTCCAGGCCCCCGCGGACGGCTCCCCCGTGGTCGTCCCCGCCGCGCGCCGCACCCCGGCTGTCACCGCCGCCCCGTGAAGACACGGCCGGGCGGCGTCAGTTCCCGCTGACGGGGTCCAGGACGGGCAGGACGGACGTGAGCCGGCGCTTCGCGTGGCCGATGTGGGAGCGCACCATGGACTCGTCGGCCCCGAGGAGGCCCGCGACCTGGCCCACGCTGTAGCCGATCACATGGTGGAGGAACAGGGCGTCGCACTGCCGCTCGGGCAGGCGGGCGACGGCCGCGTACAGCGCCATCCGGTTCTCCAGCAGCTCGAACCGCCGCCGGCACTCGTCCGGCAGCCGGTCGGCACAGCCGAACGCCGCCGTCACCAGCGCGGAGTCACGGCCGCGCACCGCGAGCCAGGCCGCCAAGTGCCCCTTGAGCAACGACCAGGCGTACGCGGCGGCGGACGGCCGGCGCAGCACGTGCGGCCACTGCCGGCACAGCTGCCCGAAGACCGCTTCCGTGATCTCCTCCGCCGCTGCCCCGTCCCCGGTGTGCACATGGGCGTACGCGCTCCAGCGGTGCGCGTGCATCTCACGGAAGGCGGCGAAGGTGATCGCCAGGCGGCGGTCGCCGTTACGGACCGGCGGGGGCCGGTCCGGTCGTCCAGTCACAGATCCCTCGATCCGTCGTGCGGTGCGTCCAATGAACCGGAAGGCGGAGCTGGTTGTGCGGCAACACGTCAAAAATTTTAACTCTCCGCATCGATGCGATTACTCACGTGCGCCCCTGGGGTGGCCGGGCTCCCGTGCTCAGATCGCGTAGCGCCAGATGGTGAGCATGTGCGCGCCGTACCAGCAGCCGAAGGCCGTCGCCGCCGTCAGGGCGAGCACCGCCGTGCCCGGCCGCGCCCGTGCCAGCGCCCTGGCCGCCGGCACCAGGAAGAGCAGGCCCGGCACCAGCAGGCGCAGCTTCGAGTGGGAGTAGTTGCTCTGACAGAGCGTGAGCACCAGGATGCCCGTGCCGTGGACGAGCAGCGGCGGCCACGCGTCGCGCCGCCAGGCGATCACCGTCGCGCAGACCAGCCCGAGCAGCAGCACGGCCGTGCTCACCGGCACCCATCCCTCGCCGTGGGCGAACGACTCGCGGAGGAAGTCGAGGAAGGCGGCCCCGTTGTCCCAGTGGGTGCCCCAGCCTGCCTCCTGGATGGTGAACCACGCGTCCATGTCACCGACGCGCGCGCCCACCCACCACAGATACAGCGGCGTGCCCGCGCAGGCCAGGGCGAGCGCCGCCAAGGGGCGGGCCCGCCACCGGCGTTCCCGGAGCAGCTCCAGGGCCACGGCCACGGCCAGGGCGGCCACCACCGCCGCGGCGGCGGGCCGGGTCAGCCCGGTGAGCAGCGCGAGCGTGCCCGCGGTGAGCCAGGCGCGGCGGTGCGCGGCCAGCAGCGTCCCGGCGGCCAGGGCGAGGAACAGCGACTCGCTGTAGGACATGAGGAAGGAGACGGCCATCGGCTGCGCCCCGGCCAGCAGGACGACCGCGATGACGGCGGTCCGCCGCCCGTACAGCCGGGTGAAGAGGGACTGCGCGACGATCAGCGCGGCGATCAGCGCGAGGTGGGCGGCGACGATGCCCGCCGTCTCGTGGTCGAGGCCGGTGAGCGTGTGGACGACCCGTATCAGCAGCGGATACAGCGGGAAGAAGGCGAGGTTGTTGCCGGTGAGGCTGCCGTCGGCGGCGTAGGAGTAGCCGTCGGGGTAGCCGTTGGCGGCGATGTCGACGTAGAGCTTGCCGTCCCAGGAGAGCAGCCGCTCGCGCAGCCCGGGGCCGTCGGGGCCCGCCATCGCGGAGAGCAGCGCGAGGTGCAGGGCCGCGGTGACGGCGTAGATCGCGAGGGGCGGCCACACCAGCGGGAAGATACGTTTCGCCATGCGGGTGGCCGACGACTCGGGCAGCGCCGGTCCGCCGCCGGGGTCCGCCGCCGGGGCGGGGTCCTTCGTACGGGAGCCGGGTATCGGGACCGGTTTCATGGTGTCGTCATGCCGTTTCGTCAGTCAGGTGTCGGTGGGTTCGCTTTGCTGGGGCGTTGGCGCCTGCGGTCGCGGTTGCGGAGGCAGCCACATCAGCCACCTCCAGCCCGTGGGGGCACCCCTGGACGGAGTCTGGGGGAGATTGAGGACGCCTCCGCGCAGCGGTGGTGCGGACGGGACGGCCCGCAGCCGGGCACACACGTCGGCCACAACCCCCGTCACCCCGCAGGGAAGTGCTCCGCGCGTGCCGCCGTGATGAGCGCCGAGACGTCCGCCCAGTCGAGTCCCGCCACGCGCGCCCGGCGCATCCACTCCGCCAGCTCGCCGCGGAGCGGGGAGTCGGCCAGCGGCCTGCGCTGCGCCGGGACGGCGCTGACGAAGGTGCCCACGCCGGGGCGGGGTTCGACGAGCCCCAGGTGTTCGAGCTCCCGGTACGCCTTCAGCGTCGTGTTGGGGTTGAGCTTGGTGTCCCGCGCGACCCGTGCGGCGGTGGGCAGTTGGTCGCCCTCGGCGAGGATGCCCATCCGCAGCGCTTCCTGGACCTGCTGGACGATCTGGAGGTAGGCGGCCATGCCGCTGTGCCGGTCGATCCTGAACTCGACCATGTCGCCCCGCCCCCTCATGCCGTCCGTGCGCGCGTGGACGCGGCGGCCGCGCGGCTCACAGCGGGCGCCGGCGGACCCACCACAGGGTGAGGCCCGCGACCGCGAGGGCCGCCGCCAGCAGGATCGCGGCCCACGTCCACTGCATGGCGCCCATCTGGTCGTGGCCGAAGTATTCCAGCCGCTCGGCGACGATGCCCTTGTTCGCCCGGCACGCGGCGGGCGTGCGCTCGTTGGAGCAGGCGCCGAAGCCGTGGAGCCCGCCGTGGGCGTCGACGGTCCAGTTGTCGAACCGCGCGCCGCCCTCGGGCACGGGCGGCTGGCCCTGCTCCACCGGGTTGGTGATCACCCGGGGCGTGAAGGGCAGCAGCCGGATCTTGTCCCACACCACCATCCCCATCGCGAAGAAGAGGCCGAGCGTCAGCATCATGGCGGGCAGCACCCGGCGGACGAACACCCCGAACGCGATGCCGACGGCGAGGTAGAGCAGTGACCAGGCCACCGGCATGGGGCCGGTGGTGTCGAAGTCGCTGCCGCCGGTCCAGTCGCTGAACGTGACGGCGTGCACCCCGTCCCACCACCAGGTGAAGACGGCGGAGAGCGCGACCGAGCACACCAGGGTGACGAGCACCGCCATGCCGGTCTTGGTGCCCAGCCAGCGGCGGCGGGTCATCGACTGGGTCGTCACCAGCTTCAGGGTGCCGCGCTCCAGGTCTCCCGCGATCAGCGGGGCGCCGAGGAAGACGCCCACGACCACGGGGAGCATCGACATCACCCAGGCGCCGTCCTGGAAGGCCGAGGCGTACGACGTCCCCTGGAAGGCCATCCTGAAGTCGCCGTCCGGCATGCCCGCCCGGCCGCCGGCCAGGTAGTCCATCGTCGAGGCGCGCTCCCACAGCATGTTGAGGCAGGCCGCCGCCGCGAGGGCCAGACAGGCCAGGAAGGCCGTGCGGTGCTGGCGCCAGACCAGCCACGCCATGCCGCGCAGGACGCGCGGCGGCTGCTTGCCGGCCTCGTTCTTCGAAGGTGTCTCCACGGTCGCGCTCACGCGGCCGCCTCCTCTTCCCCGCGGGTCCCGCGGTCCTCGTCCTCCACCTGGGCGTCCGCGGTCAGCAGGGCGGGCGTGCCGGGCGAGCGCAGATAGCCCAGCAGCACCTCCTCCAGGCTGGGTGCGGAGACCTTCCAGTCCCCCTCGACCGGGCCGCGCGCCTGGATCAGCGCGGTGAACTGCCGTCCGGTGGTGCGTGATTCGACGACGGTGTGCCGGGCGATCTGCGGCGGTACGCCCTCCACGAGGTGCGCCCCGGTGACGAGCCGGTGGGCGCCGAGCAGTTCGTCGACCTCGCCCGCGAGGCGGACGCGGCCCTCGGAGACGGCCAGCAGGTGGTCGCACATGGTGGCCACGTCGGTCAGCTGGTGGGAGGACATCACGACGGTCGTGCCCTGCTCGGCCGCCTCGGCCATCAGCAGGCCCGCTATCTCGTGCTGGGACAGCGGGTCGAGCTCGGCCAGGGGCTCGTCGAGCAGCAGCAGTTCGGGCCGCTTGCCGAAGGCCAGGGCGAGCGCCACCCGGGAGCGCTGGCCGCCGGAGAGCGTTCCCACGCGGGCGCCGAGCGGCACCTTGCCGGACCGCACGATCCGTTCGGCGACCGCCCGGTCCCAGCGGGGGTTGAGCTCCGCGCCCAGCCGCAGGGTCTCCTCCACGGTGAACCGCGGGAACAGCGGCTTGTCCTGTGCCAGGAAGGCGTAGTCGGCCAGCACCCCCGGGTCCGTCACGGGCAGTCCGAAGATCCGCAGACTGCCGGTCGTCGGCCGGGCGAGTCGCGCCGCCATGTTCAGCAGGGTGCTCTTGCCCGCACCGTTGGAGCCCACGAGCCCGCAGATCGCCCCGGCCGGGAGCCGGAAGGAACAGTCGCGCAGCGCCCAGTTCCGTCCGTAGCGCTTGCCCAGCCCCCGCGCTTCCATCGCCCAGCGGCCCGCGCCGTCGGCTGATCTCATCCCACCCATCGCCCACCTTGCTAATTAACTAGTCAGCTAGTGGAATGAGCATTATGGATCGCGGCGCCGCGTGTCAATATGGAGCACCAAAGTGGACAAAGGGGTGTAAGTCCATCGTGCGGCGATGGACTTACACCCCTTTTAGGGCGTTTTCGCCCACTTCTTCGCAGTCTCCGTAGTCGGCCGTGCGCACAGGGCGTTGTCGACGAGCTTCCGGGCGGCGGGGTTGAGGCGCGCCGAGTCGGGGCGGTCCCCCGAGCTGGTGATCGACACCGCGACGGACCGCTTGCCGTCCGGGGTCACGCCGGTGCGGGTGTACGAGCCGAAGCCGTCGCCCTCGTGGTGCCAGTAGCCGCTGCCGCAGGACAGCGGGACCCAGCGCAGCCCGAGCCCGTACCCTCCCTGCGGCCACTCGGCCAGGTCGTCGCTGTCATCGGTCCGGGCCACGGTCCGCTGCATCTCGGCCAGTTGGGCCTTGGGCAGGAGCTTGCCGGTGACGAGGCCGCGGAAGAAGGTGTTGAGATCGCCCGTGGTGCTGACGACCCCCGAGTCCGCGGTGTGCTGGAGGCTGTGCTCGGTGACGTCCAGCCGCGCACCGCCGGGCAGGTCGAAGTACACCCGGGCGTGCGGTCCGGCGAGGAACGGGTTGGCGCCCGCGACCGTGGTGTGCCGCAGGCCGAGCGGGGCGATGACGCGGTGTTCGACCTGCTCGCGCCAGGGCAGGCCGCCCGCCTTCTCGACGATCATGCCGGCGAGGAGGTAGTTGGTGTTGGAGTAAGCCCAGCGGGGGTGCTCGCGGTCCGGAGTGAACAGCGGCCGGTGGCGCATCGCCACGGCGACCCACTGCTCGGCGGGCGTGGCGTCGTAGCGGAACTTCTCGAAGTCCCCGGCGAGTGCGCGGGAGAGCTCCGGGTCGTCCACGTAGTCGAAGAGGCCGCTGGTCTGCTGGAGCAGGTCCCGGACCGTGATCCTCGATCCGTCGTTGCCGTTGCCCGACACGACTCCGGGCAGCCACTTGTCGACCGTGTCGTCCAGGGAGAGCTTCCCTTCGGCGGCCAGCTGGAGCGCGACGGTGGCGGTGAAGGTCTTCGTGGTGCTCGCCACGCGGAACTGCGCGTCCCACGGCACCTGCTCCCCCGTCGCCGACCTGGCGCGGACGGAGCCGTTCGCGGTGGCGACCTCGGCGAGGACGCTCACCTTTCCCCCGGCGGCCTGCACCGCGCGAACGTCCGCCTCCAGGGTGCCGCGGCCGTAGTGACCCCGGTCGCCCGCGGGCGAGCCGGTGGCGCCCACCTGCGGTGCCACCGCGATCCCGGCCGCGACGGCGGCGGCCACGGTCACCGCGGCACTCATCCGCCCGGCCTTCGACCAGCGGCTCTTTCGCCCGTACGCGCGCATTGTCCCGTCCCCTTGCCTGTCCGTGTCGGCGGCGAGGGCCCTTCCCTCCCCGCGCTCCACCAGCCAATCAGGGGAGGTACGGGCGGGCCAGGGACGTGGACCCCCGGCCGAGGTGGGGGAAACCCCCCTCTTTCGGCGGGGACGGAAAAGAGCCGGGCGGCCCGGCGCGGTGGGGTGCACCGCGCGCACGGGCCGCCCGGCCGGGCGTACGCCGTGCCGACGGCCGGTCAGGCCGCGGCCGCGCCACGGGGGCGCGTGAGCCCGGAGGGTTCGGGGGCTTTCGTGCCTCCGGGCTCCACCGGTACGTACGCCCTCACGCCGCCTGCTTCTGCCGCGCGCGGGGGATGAAGAGGCACACCACCGCCGCGGCCGCGGCCGACACGAGGACGAACTCCCAGCCGTGGTCGAAGGCGGTGACGGGGTCACCGCCGTGCGGCGCGGCGAGGAAGGCGACCAGCAGGGCGACGCCCAGCACCGAGCCGACCTGACGGGCCATCGTCACCACGGCCGAGCCGGTCGAGAAGCTCTGCGGGGGCAGGGCGGTGACCGCCGCGCCGACCAGCGTCGGCACGACCAGGCCGACCCCGACCCCCGTGAGCAGCATGCCGGGGAGCAGGCCCGCGGCGTAGTCGTGGCCGGTGTCGAGGCGGTAGATCCACCAGCCGATGCCCACCGCGAAGAGCACACAGCCGATCGTGGAGACCGCGGCCGAGCCGATCCGCCGGATCACCGGGCCGATGCCCATGGCGAAGCCGGGGACCATGAGCGGCCCGGGGGCGATGGCGAGGCCGGTCCGCAGCGGGGACCAGTGCCAGACCTGCTGGCACCAGAGCACGGCGGACAGCAGCATCGCGCCGAAGGCCACCGCGAAGAGGAGGTTGGCGAGCGTGGAGGGCCCGACGGCGGGCACCTTCAGCAGGTGCAGCGGCAGGATCGGCGAGGGGTGCCGGGAGGAGCCGTAGAGGAAGAGGGCCAGCAGGACGGCGCCCGCCGCCAGCGAGCCGATCGTACGGCCGGAGGTCCAGCCCCAGTCCTCGCTCTTGACCAGGCCGAGGGCGAGGACGGCGATGCCGAGGGTGAGGAGGGCCGCGCCCACGAGGTCGAGCCGGTCGGTGGTGGCCCGGGCGGGCGTACGGGGCAGCACCCGCACGCCGACGACCAGCGCGAAGACGCCGATGGGCAGGTTGACCAGGAAGACCCAGCGCCAGTCGAGCTGGGTGAGCAGACCGCCCGCGACGGGGCCGAGCGCCGCGGCCACCCCGCTGATGGCCGTCCAGCCGCGGACCGCGGCGACGCGCTTCTCGGGCGGGGCCGCGGCGAGCAGGATGCCCAGGGAGGCGGGGATCAGCATGGCCGCGCCCACGGCCTGGACGACCCGGGCCGCGACGAGGACCCACACCCCCGGCGCCACCGCGCAGGCCGCGGAGGCGACGGTGAAGACGGCGATGCCGAGCAGATACGCCTGGCGCGGGCTGGTGCGGTCCGCGAGGCTGCCCGCCGGGACGAGCAGCGCGGCGAAGACCACGGCGTAGGCGTTGAGGATCCACGACAGCGACGCCAGCGAGGACCCGGAGAACTGGTCGCCGATGTCGGGCAGGGCGACGTTCACGATGAACATGTCGAGGTTGGACATCGCAACCCCGGCTACTACGACGGCGAACACTGGACCGAAGCGGGGCTTCGTCGCACTGCCCGCCTGTCCGGCGGCAGTCTGAGTCATCGCTCTCCTCGCTAGTGCGTTGGCTTTTCCAACTCACTGGAGCATACAGCGTCACTCAGCGCTGCCGCAGTGTGACGTGGGCCGCTCACCCGCACTTCACGGGGAGTTGACCGAATCCGCGCTGAACGAGCTGGTCACGGAAGGTGGGTTCGCCCGCGAGAGCGAGGCCGGGGAGGCGGCGGAGCACGGTGGGCAGCGCGATCTCCGCCTGCATGCGGGCCAGGCCCGCGCCGAGGCAGTAGTGCGCGCCGCCGCTGAGCGTCAGCGCGTGGTTGCCCTGCCGGGCCGGGTCGAAGACGCCGGGGTCCGCGTACTGGCGCGGGTCGCGGTTGCCCGCGGCGATCAGCAGCGTCACCTTCGTGCCGGCGGTCACGGGCACCCCGAAGAAGTCGAAGTCCCTGGCGGCCATGCGGTTCAGGGCCTGCGCGGCGGGGTCGAAGCGCAGGGTCTCCTCGACGAACCCCGGGGCGAGCGAGGGGTCCTCGCGCAGCCGGCCGGCGTGCTCGGGGTGCTCCACGGCGAGGCGCAGCGCGTTGCCGATGAGGTCCATGGGTGCCTCGGTGCCGGCGACCAGGAGCAGCATGAAGTTGGCGACGAGCTCCTCCTCGCTGAGATCGCCGCTGCCGTCCCGCAGCCGGACCAGCTCGCTCACCAGGTCGGTGCCCGGCCGGGCGCGCCGCTCGGCGACCAGTTCGGTGAAATGGACGGCCAGTTCGTCCATCGCGGCATCGCCCGGCGCGAGCTGCTCCAGGTCCTGGATGGGCTCCAGCGCGGTGGTGATCGCGCCGATGGCGCCGCGGAAGCCCGGCTGCTCCTCCTCGGGTATGCCGAGCAGCTCGCCCATCACGGCCATGGGCACCCGGAAGGCGAACTCCGCCATGAAGTCGACCGGGGAGCCGTCCGCGCCCAGTGCCGCGAGGCGGTCGACCAGCGCGGTGATGCGTTCCGTGACGACGGGCCGCAGGTCGGCGATGCGGCGGGGGGTGAAGGCGACGCCGAAGAAGCGGCGGTAGCGGTCGTGGTCGGGGTTGTCGCTGAAGAGCATGTTCTTGGTGAGCCAGCGCCAGGAGGAGTGGTCCCGCCAGCCGGGCATCATCGCGTCCTGCACGGCGGCGTCGGTGGAGAGCAGGGCGGGCTCGCGCAGGGCCCGGGCGCATTCGGCGTGGCCGGTGACGAGGAGCTGGCCGGGGCCCAGCGGAATGAGCGGGCCGTACGCGCGGAGGGCTTCGTAGAGGGGGTAGGGGTCGCGCTTCCCCTGGGGGGAGAGCAGGGTCATCATGGCGGTGCGTGGGTCCGTGGCGGTGGTGGTCATGGCTCTCCATAAGTTGTCGGGCGGCCCGAGTGCCGAAAAGCAGAGGCGTCAGAGCGGGGTCATCACGAAGTCGTCCTTCGTCGTGCCGCAGTCGGGGCACTTCCAGTCCGCCGGGATGTCCTCCCAGCGTGTCCCGGGGGCGATGCCCTCCTCGGGCAGGCCGAGGGATTCGTAGTAGACCCAGCCGCAGACGAGGCACATCCACGCCCTGCCGCCGGATTCCGTTTCCTCGCTCACCGGATGGTCTCTCCCGTCCTCGTTCCGTGTTCGGCGACGAACGCGGAGACGGCGCTCTTGGCCTCCGGGGACATCAGGATGCCCATGTGGCCGCGTCCGGGCGCCTTTTCGAGCCGTACGCCGGGCAGTCCGGCGGCGATCGCCTCGGCCTCGCAGAAGGGGACGACCGGGTCGTCGGGGTCGTGGAGGGCGAGGACGGGGCAGTCGAGACCCCGGCCGAGGCCCACGACGTCCCAGTGGCCGACGGGCACCCCGTTGCGGCGGTGCAGCTCGGCGTACACGCGGTCGACGACGGCGCGCGACAGCCGCAGCTCGTCCCTGGCCCACCCCTCCAG
The DNA here is from genome assembly GCF_039521185.1 of Streptomyces blastmyceticus. NCBI lineage: Bacteria > Bacillati > Actinomycetota > Actinomycetes > Kitasatosporales > Streptomycetaceae > Streptomyces > Streptomyces blastmyceticus. The sequence continues at coordinate 504,567 of NZ_BAAABW010000026.1, forward strand.
CACCGCCGTGAGCGTGCAGGTGGGGGCGACGAGGGCGAGGCAGTCGACGCTCCGCCGTGGCCGCGCGGCCACGGCGCCGACCGCGGCGATCGACCCCAGCGAGTGCGCGAGCACCACGCGCGCGCCGCCGAGCGAGTCCAGGACGGCGCCCACGGCGGTCGTGTACTGCGTCATCGTCGCACGCGTGCCCTCGTGCACCCCGTGGGCCGGGGCGTCGAACGCGGCGACGCGGTAGCCGAGTTGGCTCAGCGGTGCGATCAGGGAGTACATACTGCTGCTGTCGGCTCCCCAGCCGTGGACGAGCAGCGCGGCCGGCCCGTCGTCGTCACCCCACAGATAGCCCCCGCGCACATCGGGGTTCCCCTCGACGGCGAACCTCCGCGCGCCCAGCGGCAGGACGTTGTCGGGCCGGCCGCCCAGCGCGCGGGTCCGGCTGAACACATCGGTCGCCCAGCGCCCGCCGACACCCGGCAGCACGGCACCGACCGCGGCGTGGGCGGCCCTCCTCAGCGCGAGCGGTGTCATGACGGCGTCCTCACCGCCGGCGCGGCGTCCGCGGGCGCGGTCTTCGTGCGGGAGAAGTCGGTGTAGAAGCCGGACTCCGTGTCGTAGAAGTGCAGCCGCCGGATGATCCGCGCCAGTTGGCCCGCCCTTACCCGCTCCTCGCGGACCATGCCGGGGTACGCGTCCTTCAGCGCCGCCTGGGCCTTGCGGAGGTTGTAGTACGGGACGACGGGGGCCACGTGGTGGGCGGTGTGGATGGAGATGTTGTGGGTGAGGAAGAGCAGCCACTTCGGATACACGTAGTCGGTCGTCACCAGCAGCCGGCTGGCGTTGCGCGTCCAGTGCTCGTTGGTCAGGTAGGGCACGTCGTCCGCGCTGTGGTGCATCAGCGTCGTCGCGCTGAACCACGCGTGGGTGGCGAGCCACGGTGCGATGAAGTAGAGGAAGAAGCCCTCCACCCCCGTGAAGTAGACGAGCGGGGTGAAGTACAGGACGCACACGGCCAGGACGAAGACGATCGACCGGCGGACGTCGCGGCGCGCCTCCCGCTTGGGGAAGAAGGAGGGCCGGAAGCCCGACTCCCGCCAGTAGTTGATGGTGCCGCCCCAGAAAGCCCAGGTGCGCGTCCCGTGGTAGATCACCTTCTCGCGGAGCGGCATCCGGTCGTACAGCGCCGCCGGGACCGGCCGCCAGTCCGTGTCCAGCTCCAGGTTGTTGGTGTGGCTGTGGTGCAGGTTGTGTACGTGCCGCCAGGCGTGGAAGGGGTAGATCAGGGGCAGCAGGGACACATGGCCGACGGCGAAGTTGAACCTGCGCGACCGGGAGAAGGAGCCGTGCCCGCAGTCGTGGGCGATGCAGTGCAGCCCCCAGCCGCCGAGGCCCGCCACCACCCACAGCGGGATGTACAGCAGCCAGTGCGGCGCGTAGGCGACGCCCACGATCGCCCCGATGTACAGCACCCAGCTGACGGCGAAGCCGAGCAGGCCGCGGGCGACCCGGGGTTCGAAGTAGTCCCTCGGGATCGCCGACGCGAGCCGCTCGCCCTCGAGTTGCTCCGACTTGCGGAGGAAGTCCCGGAAGGGTTCACCGGGGTCCGAGGGGAAGTTGTATGCGGCCATCGTCCCGTGTCCCCTCAGCCCGTCCGGTCGGACAGCCTGAGCTCCCGCGCCAGGTGGCCGCTCAGGTCGTCGATGGTCTGGTGCTCGTAGAGCAGCCCCGGGGAGAGCCGCCGCTCGACGACCTTCTCCAGCGCGCCCGACACCTGGACGGCGACCCGGGAGTCGAGCCCGTACGCCTCGAACGACTTGGCCGTGTCGATGTCCGCGGGCGGCACCTCGATCCGCCGGGCCAGGTGGTCGATCAGCCACTGCCGGAGGGACTCCTCCGTCAGCGGGCCGGATATCTGCTGTGCGTCCTTCTTGCGTCCGAACATGTTCCGAGGCTCCTGCCGGTGTGCGGATGGGATGGCGCGGATGGGGGTGGAACGGTGGTCATGCGGCGGCCTTCACGGCCCGCTTCCTGGCGATGGCCGCCGCGTCCGGTTCCCGCAGGTCCCAGACGACGCCGGCCTTGCCCAGGCCGAAGAGCAGCCAGCCGCTGAGGTCGGGCTCCCACCAGGTGACACCGTGGCGGTAGGAGCCGGGGAACGCGTGGTGGTTGTTCTGGAGCCCCTCGCCGAAGGTGAACGCGGCGACGGGCCAGTTGTTGGCGCTGCGGTCGGTGTTGTCGAAGGGGCGGCTGCCGATGGCGTGGCAGACCGAACCGACGCACCAGGCGGCCTGGTTGGCGACGAAGATCCGCGCCAGCCCGCCGAACACCAGGCCCGTCAGGGCCGCCGTCGGCGTCCGCTCGACGGCGAGGTCGAGCACCGCCGGGAGCAGCACTCCGGCGATCACCCAGGTGGGATAGGTGCGGTGGTACCACATCAGCCGGCGGTCACGCAGGACGTCCGGGGCGAACACCGTCCACTTGGAGGTCTCGTCGCTCAGCATCCACGGCATGTGCGCGTACCACAGGCCGCGCAGCCTGGCCCGCAGGCTGCGGCCGTGCAGGTTGGGCGAGTGCGGGTCGCCCTCGCGGTCGCTGAACCGGTGGTGCCTGCGGTGCGTGGTGACCCAGAACATCAGCGGGCCCTGGGCGCCCATGGAGCCGGTGACCATCATGACGCCCTCGAAGAAGGGCGAGGTCCTGAACGCCTTGTGGGAGAGATAGCGGTGGAATCCGATGGTGATTCCGCCCATGTGGACGAAATACATCACGCAGAACAGGACCAGGTCCGTGGTCGTGAAGTTCCCGGTCCACAGGAACCAGGCCGCGGCGACGGTGCCGAGGAGGGGCAGGGTCATCGTGGTCAGGGCGGAGAAGCGTTTGATCCGGCGGCTGGCGGGGTCCAGCTTGACGATTGCCGCCGCGAGGGGATCGGCTGTGGTTGCGGACACGAGGGCCGCTCCTTTCGGCTGGGGTTGCGGTGCGGTCTGCGGGGCCGTGTCCAGCGGGGGCCTTGTCCCTGTCCGGGATGGCGCGCCGGCCTAGTCCGGCCGTGTGCGCTTCGGGTAGCGGACGTCGGAGACCAGGCCCAGGAGGTCCAGCAGCCGGATGAATCCCCCCGCGATGTCGATCTGCCAGAACGTGTGCCGGTTGTGCGCCAGCGCCGGCTGCGCGTGATGGTTGTTGTGCCAGGAGCCCCCGACCGACAGCGGTGCGAGGGAGGCGACGTTGCGGCTGTTGTCCCGCGTGCGGTGCGGTCTGCTCCCCAGCGTGTGACCGATCGAGTTGACGCTCCACGTCACATGGTCGAGGAGGAAGATCCGGGCCAGTCCGCCCCAGAGCAGGCCGCCGAGCGCTCCCCGGCCGCTGCCCCCGGTGAGCGCCCAGCCCAGCAGGGCGGGCAGGGCGAGGCCGAGCAGGACCCAGCCGAAGTAGTACGCGTCGATCCGCATCACCAGCCGGTTGCGCAGCAGGTCCGGGACGTGCTTGCTCCAGTTCTGCCGGCGGATGGTGAACAGCCAGCCGACGTGGCCGTGCCAGAGCCCGCGCGCCCGGCCGAAGCGGCGGCCGTCCTCGACCGGCCGGGGCGAGTGCGGGTCGCCGTCGCGGTCGGTGAAGGCGTGGTGCTGCCGGTGCGTCGCGACCCAGAACACGATCGGGCCCTGGGCCGCCATGGACCCGGCGATGCCCCAGAACGCGGTGACACCGGGCCTGGCCGCGAAGGACAGGTGCGAGAAGAAGCGGTGGAATCCGCCCTCCACGCCCAGCGAGGTCAGCAGATACATGCCGACGAGCAGCCCGAGGTCGACGGCGGTGAAACCGTAGACCGCGGAGAACAGCACCGCGCCGGCGAATCCGAGGGTGGGCAGTCCCACGGTGACGTAGGCCAGCCGGCGGGCGGAGGCATCGGTGTCGGGAGCGGCGGCGGACATTCCGGCCGATGGCGTACGGGGCGAGGCGCCGGCGGAGGTCTCGGGCACTGAGGTCATGGGGACTCCCGTCACCGCACGGACAGCGGCATGTCGTCCGCGGCCGGGGTCAGCTTCTTCAGCGTTCCTTGGACATAAGCCGTGCGGGTGGCGTCCCGGCGGACCTTTCCGCTGGTCGTCATCGGAATCGCGCCGACGGGGCCGAAGTGCACATCGGCGGGTCCCACGCCGTGGTCGGTGGTCACCGCGGCGACCACCGCGTCCCGCACCTCGTCGAATTCGGCGGCCAATTGCCGTGCGGTGCCCCGGAATTCCGTGACCACCACCAGCTCCTCGCCGGACTTTCCCGGTACGGAGAAGGCGGCCGCGCCGCGGAGCCTGTCATGGGCGCGCCGCACGGAATGCTCGATGTCCTGCGGATAGAGATTGCGGCCCGCGATGACGACGAGGTCCTTGAGGCGCCCGGTGATGCAGAGCTCCCCCTCGTGCAGGAAGCCGAGGTCGCCGGTGCGCAGATAGGTCCGTTCATTTCCCGAACCCGCCAGGCGCGCGGCGAAGGTCCCGGCGGTGAGTTCCGGCTTGCCCAGATAGCCGGTGGCGACGTTCGGGCCGTGCACCCAGACCTCGCCGATCCCGCCCGGCTCCACCGGGCGCCGTTCACCGGGGTCGACGATGACGACCTCGTGGTGCTCGGCGATCTCGCCGCAGCTGACGATCCGGGTGGCCCGGCCGTCCCCGGCCGCCGCGGCGTCCTCGGCGGGCAGGTGGCGGACGCGGCCGCGCTCCAGCTCCGCCTTGTCCAGCCATACGGTCCTGACGGCGCTGCCGGTGCGCTTGCCCGACACATAGAGCGTGGCCTCGGCCAGTCCGTAGCACGGGATGAGTGACGCCTCGTCGTATCCGCGTGGGCCGAACCGTTCGCGGAAGGCGTCCAGAGTGGCCCGCGATACGGGCTCGGATCCGCAGAAGACCTGGCGCAGGGTGCCGAGGTCGAGCGTCGCCAGTTCCTCGTCGGTGATGCCCGACGTGCAGATGTCGAAGGCGAAGTTCGGGCCGACCGAAATGGTCACCTTGTGGTCGGTGACCGCCTTGAGCCAGCGGTAGGGCTGCTGCACGAAATACGCCGGGGGCATCAGCACCAGGGGCCAGCCGCCGTGCACCGCGAGCATGATCGTGCCCATCAGGCCCATGTCGTGGTACGGCGGCAGCCAGGTGCAGCCGACACGGTCGGGCTCGTACCCCATGTTCGCTTCCAGGGCACGGCAGTTGCTCACGAGGTTGTCGTGGGTGAGCACGATCCCCTTGGGGTCGCCGGTCGAGCCGGAGGTGTACTGGAGCAGCGCCGGTTCGGCGATCCGTACGGGCGTCGCGCGGGGGTCCTCGGTCGCCGCGTCCGCCGCCTCGCGGAAGTAGTCGTCGTCGACGAACACCCACTGCGGCCGGGGTACGGACTCCGGGAGTTCCGCCTCGAACTGCGCCACCCGGTCCGCCAGCCGGGTGTCCGCGATGATCACGTCCGGGGTGCAGTCCGCGACGATGGAGACGAAGCGCGCCAGGGCGCGCCTGCCGGTCGGCGGGAAGGACGGCACGGCGGTGGCGCCGGACCGGAGGATCCCGAAGAGGGCGGCGATGTAGTGCAGGCCCGGGTCGAGGGCCAGGACGATGCGGCGCTGGTCGAGTTCGCGCCGCAGCAGGTCGGCGGCGACGCGGGCGGCGTGCTCGGCGAGGTCGTGGTACGTCCACTCCACCGCCTGGTCGCCGGTGCCGTCGGGCAGGAAGCGGAAGGCGAGCTGCCGGGGCAGGCCCGCGCGGTGTTCGAGTATCTCGGGCAAGGTCGTGGGCCAGGACGTACGCGCCCAGCCGGATATGTGATCCACAGCGCCCCCGTTGCTTGAGTCTCGTGACCGGGACCGTCATTGCGGCGATGCCGGTCCCTGGATTCCTGTGCTGTTGCTGCCGTGCACGGTGGATCTCCCGGTCGGTTCCCCGGTCGGTACTCCGGTCGGGGCGTCAGCCGGTGCGGATGATGCGGAGCTGGTGTGCCGAGCCCAGGTGGGCGCCGTCCCGGCCCCAGGCGTCGATCTCCTCGTCCACCCATCCGTCGGCGGTGGCCGCGCGGGTCCGGGCCCGCAGGAGGATCCACGGCGAGGCGGCCCGGCCGAGGTTCGCACCGGCCCGCACGGTGAGTTCGACGGTCGGCACCAGGGCCAGGGTGGACAGCACGGCGGCGTAGGACGGCGCCAGGGAGTCCATCAGCAGGATGAAGCGCAGGGCGTCCGGCGGCTCCTCGTCCTCCAGGAGCCTGATCCAGGCGGTGAGTTCGGGTTCGGTGCCGCCGGCGTAGGGCCGGTGCGGGCCGACCGGGCGGATTTCCAGGTAGGAGGAGATGGGCACGAACTCCGGTGGAATGGCGAAGATCTTGCATTCCTCGGGTGGCGGGGCGTCCGGTGCCGTGGGGGCGAACGCCGGCCATTCCGCGGTCCCCGGCGGCCCGAGGACCGCAGAGGCGTCGACGTGAATTCCCTTGGCCGTCACCGCCCGGGCGGTGAGCGCGGTGACGCTGCGCCCGGCCCGTACCGTCGAGGTCTCCAGCCGGAACTCGTCGCCGATGGGCCGGTGGAAACGCGCGGTGACGCTCCGCAGGGGAATTCCGGGCGCGTCGCCCTGCATCGCCGCGGCCATGAGCGCGACCGTGAGTCCGCCGTGGAATCCGCCGAAGCCGAACAGGTGTGTTCCGGCGTCGATCCACTCGCCCGCGGGCCGGCGGAGCAATGCCAGGGGCGACGGAGGTGAAGCGGTGTGCGTCATGAGTCCACCGTTCCCGTGGTCGTTTCGGGCACGACGGACTCTGTGCGATGGCGGAACTCGATCGTCGACAACAGGCCAGTCATGGCGATGAGTTGGATCACACGAGTGACCGTAGAAGGGGCCGATGTCGCCAAGCAAGCAATAATTTTTGTGACCCGCGTCACGGGCGCGCAAATCATGGAACCGGCGTGACGTTCAACACTCGACGGCCTTCGCCCGGTGGGTTGCGGAATCCAACCCGCCCGGAGATAGTCTCCCCCGGCGAGTGAGCTCACGATCGGCTCGGGGGGCCTGTACGGGCGGCACGGCGACCGCCGACGCGGTTCGCCCATCGGCCTGCGGAAGCCGCGTGCCGCAATGTCACCCCAGGCGGGAACGGTTGTCCCGCCTTTTCCGGAGCGGGAACGGAACTCCGGCCACGGGTACCGGCGATGGCCGGCGCCCGACGGGCCGGACCGTTCTTCCGCCGATATGCCGGTGTCCGACATTCCACTGCGGGGCGCGACAGCGGACCGGCATGAGGACCGACCGAAGGTGGGTATTGCCATGCTGATACGGCGAACTGCCGCACAGGACGTAGGAATTCTGGGGATCGGCGCCTATCGGCCGCACCGCGTCGTGGGCAATGACGAGGTCGCGGCGCGTACCGGCCGTACGGCCGAGTGGATAGAAAGGCGTACGGGCATCGTCGAGCGTCGGTACGCCGCCGCGGACGAGACCGTGGTCGACATGGCGGTGGAGGCGGCGCGGAAGGCGGCCGCGGACGCGGGGGTGGCGCCCGACGCGGTGGACGCGGTGGTCCTCGCCTCCATGTCGGGCATGCGGCAGACGCCCGGTGGCGCGGCGGAGATCGCCGACCGGCTGGGCACCCGGGCCGCGGCGTTCGACCTCAACGCGGCCTGCGCGGGTTTCTGTTACGCGCTGGCGCTGGCGGCCTCGTCGGTGCGCGACGGCTCGGCCCGGCATGTGCTGGTGATCGGCTCCGACAAGATGACGGACATCGTCGGCCCCGAGGACCCCTCGACGGCGATCCTGTTCGCCGACGGTGCCGGGGCGATGGTGGTCGGGCCGCGGGAGGAGGACGGGATGGGCCCGGTCGTCTGGGGCTCGGACGGAAGCCGCGGCGGCCTCATCGCGCACTCCGCCGACTGGCTGCGGTACCGCGACTCCCCCGGAACCGAGTGGCCCACGATGCGCATGGCCGGGCCCGAGGTGTTCCGCTGGGCCATGGAGGAGATGCCCGAGGTCGCCCGCCGGGCGCTGGACGCGGCGGGCGTGCGCCCGGCCGATCTCGGCGCCTTCGTCCCGCACCAGGCGAATCTGCGGATGATCGAGGCCGTGGCCGGGCGGCTGGAGCTGCCCGCGCACGTCGCCGTGGCCCGCGACGTGGTGAACGCGGGCAATACCTCCGCCGCCTCCATTCCCCTCGCCGTCGCCCGGCTGCGGGAATCGGGGACGGTGGGCAGGGGCGATCTGGCGCTGTTCCTCGGATTCGGGGCCGGACTCACGTGGGGGGCCCAGGTCGTACGGCTGCCGTGACCGGCCCACGCGGTGAATTGCCGGGTGAAATGGGCGCATGGACCGGGCGGTTCCGTATGCGTCCTTATCCCCCGCCGCCTGTTTGTCCCCGTCCGTCCCGCTGATGCGCGCATTCCGGCCGACGACCTCGCCGTGTCGCCTTACCGTCGAGAAGAGGCCCCCGCGCGGCGGGCCGCCTCGCCGACGAACCACACCGCACCAAAGGCAAGGACACCATGACGTCAGCCCCATCGCGCGTGCCGGGCCCGGCCGCCGCCCCGTCCGGACAGCCCCCCGTTCCGGAGCGGCCGCCCTTCGCGCACTTCGGCCCGGAGGTGCTCGCCGCCGCGCTGGAGGGACATCCCGCGGACTCCTTCGCGCAGTTCACTGCCTCCTGGGACGACCTGCCCGCCGATGCCCATCTCGGCACCGACCGGCCCTACCGCTTCCGCCGGTACGGTTCCTTCCGCATCCATGGCGACCGGCTGGAGCGGCTGCCGCACGCCGCGTTCTTCCAGGACCGCTCGGTGAACCGGGTGCACGGCGGGGTGGACCGGCTCTTCGCCCCGCTGGCCGACGCCGTGGCGACGGGCGCGGCGCTGCACGCGATCGTCCGCGCCCTCCACGAGCGCCTCCCGGGTCCCCGGGCCGGCATCGACACCTGTGGTGTCCACCAGATCCGCGTCACCGCCACCGTCCGGGCCGAGGGCCACCCCGCGCCCGAGGGCGTGCACCGGGACGGTCACGCCTACGTCGCCCAGGTGCTGATCCGCCGCCGGGACGTACGGGGCGCGGAGTCCTGTCTGTACGACCTCCAGGAGCGGCCCGTGCACCGGGCGCTGCTCACCGCGCCCTTGGAGACGATCGTGCTCGACGACCGCCGGGTGCTGCACGGCGTCTCCCCGGTGCGGCCCGCGCCCGGTGCCGGGTCCGGTGTCCGCGACATGCTGCTCGTCGACTTCTTCCCGGGGGCCGGAGCGGGATCGGAGTAGGAACGGGACAGGGGGCCTCAGGGAGATTCCTTCACTCCTAAGGGCTCGCAGAACTGGAATGAGCCTGTCGTTGGCTTCGTCCCCCTCCAAGGGAGGGGGATTCCTACGGCTCGCGCCGTGGGGTTTTCTGCTTCGTCGCCGACTGCCCGCCCGGAGTTCTCCGTTGAGGTCTTACACCGGCTCCACAGACTGTTACCGCCAGCCCGGCGGCCTTGAGATTGCGTGCCGCGTTCCCGTCCCGGTCGTGAGTCGTGCCGCAGTTGTCACACGTCCATTCACGGACGTGTAGGGGCATGGTCCCGGCGAGGGCGCCGCAGTGGGAGCACAGCTTGGAGGAGGGGAAGAAGCGGTCCACCGCGATCACTTCCCGCCCGTACCAGGCGGCCTTGTACTCCAGCATGCTCCGGAACTCGGCCCACGCGGCATCGCTGATGGCCCGGGCCAGGCTCCGGTTCTTGACCATGTTGCGGACGGTCAGGTCCTCGATCACGATCGTTTGGTTCTCACGAACGAGCCGAGTGGTCAGCTTGTGCAGGTGGTCCCGGCGCCGGTCACTGATCCGGGCGTGGATCCTGGCGACTTTCAACCGGGCTTTGCGACGGTTGGCTCCATCACCCCTGGCCTTCCTCGCCAGGACCCGCTGGGCCTTGGCAAGGCGGGCACGGTCGCGGCGCTCGTGCCGGGGGTTGGTGACCTTCTCCCCAGTGGCGGTTCCGCCATCTTGGCGAGGGTGATCCGGCCGTCGCGGAACGTGAACGCCGACCGAGTGTATTCCGCCGATGCCCGGGACTTCTTCCGAGACTTGAAACGCGGGTACCTGGCCCGCTTCGCAAAGAAGTTGCTGAACGCACCCTGCAAGTGACGGAGTGTCTGCTGGAGCGGGACAGAGGACACCTGGGATAGGTAGGCCAGTTCCTCGGTCTTCTTCCATACGGTCAGCATCGCCGACGTCTGGTTGTAGTTGACCCGCTCCTGCCGCGCCCACGCTTCCGTACGGGCCGCGAGCGCCATGTTGTAGACCTTCCGCACGCATCCGAACGTGCGCGACAGCTCGGCTGCCTGCGCATCGGTTGGATAGAAGCGGTACTTGAACGCCCGCTTCACATGGGCCGTGGCCATCCTCACAAACTAGTAGGGCAACGGGTGAACCTCAAATCTGCGGGTCAGAGCACTGAGATCCGCACTGACGGCGAATCACAGCCCGCTGCTCCGCAGGAGTTTCGCTTCCTCCCCGGCTGAAGCCGAAGGCATCCACGAAAGGAATCTCATGCTGGTCGCGCTGATCGACTTCTCGGCGGTGGCCGGGACCGTGGGCGGCGGCGGGGTGGGCAACCTCGCCATGACGTACGGCTATCTGCGCTTCGACACCTCGGTGATGGTGGTGACGGTGGCGGTCCTGATCGTGCTGGTGCAGATCGCCCAGCTGCTGGGCAACCTGCTGGCCCGCAAGGTGCTCCGCCGCTGACGCCCGTGCGTCACGTCCCCGGCCGGGGACGTGACGCACGGGCGGGACGGTGCGCCGTTCAGTCGACGGTCTGGGCTATCACGTCCTCGATCCGGGGAGAACGGATGACGTGCAGGACACCGACGTTGCTGTAGCGCGCACTGATGTTGCTCCAGTGGTAATTCCCCCGCATGCAGGCGCGGTTGGCGTCCAGGAAGCGGTGGGTGTTCTCGCGCTGTTCCGTGGAGAGCCCGAAGGCGTCGCACAGCCGGTCGATCTCGCCGACCAGCTGCTGGAAGCGCCGGGTCCGCCGGCGCACCATCTGCTGGAGCCGGGCGACGGCCTCGTCCTGCGAGCAGGAGTACTCCCTGCCCAGCAGCAGGACGGCGTTGTTCGGGTCGCCGTTCGCCTGGTCCTTCTCCAAGGAGTGCAGGTCGTTGGTGAGGGTGACGACCTCGGCGGTGATGTCGCGGGCCTCCAGCATGCACATGCTCTGGTGGATCTCCGGCGGTGCCTCGAAGTGCCCGCAGCGCTCGGAGACGTCCAGGACCACCTGGCTGCCGATCCCGTCCCGGCGCAGCTTCATGTACGAGTCCATGCCGAGCGCGGTGCCGCTCTTGCGGTTGACGGCCTCGGAGACGTACGTCAGGAAGTACTCCTCCCAGTGCCGGACGCTGCGCCCCCGCCAGGCGGCCGACATCCCCTGCTGGGCCCGGGCCCACAGGTTCGACCACAGGCGGGCCAGCGGGAAGGACGGCGTGACGGCGGGCCGGCCGGAGCCCTGCCGCGCGAGGGCCGCCATCTCGTGGCAGATCTCGTACGTGGCCGCGGGGTTGTGGCCCAGGGCGCCGTCGAAGAGATCGTCGAAAAAGAAGAAGAAGCTCTGCACGGCGAGGCCGAAGGTCAGCTCCCGCTCGGAGACGTCCGGCAGGAAGCCCGCCGCGAGCAGGGCGATGTTCCACGACCGGTAGCGCTCTATGTTCTGCTGGCTGCTGAGCAGACCCGCGGATATCAGCCATCGCTCGTTGCGATCGGCCACGGCGTCCACCCGTGGATGGGTCCTGGTGGGGAACGGTATGTCCAGGGCGATGTCCTGTGGCATCTGGGGCCGGCCTCCTTCGGGCCATTCCGAGCCGAACTCGTCGTTGCGGTACGGGGTGCTCGGGCCGGGCGCTGCCGGTCCTCATGCGCGCGTGGTGCCCTCGGCGGAGCGGAGGCGGGCCTTCCGTCGGGTCGGCACGGAAGAAGGAGGGGAGCGCCTGCGTTCGCTCCCCCATGGCGCGGCACGCGCGCCGTGTCCCCCTGGACGGTCGCTCCCAGGCTGGATCACTGCCCTCTCCCTCGTCCCCCCGCGGCAGGCCGTGCCTCCGGGCCCCGACTCCTCCCCGGCACGGGGCCTGGCAGGATGGTGCCCTCTAGACGCGAGCGTAAAAACGAAAACCATACATTCGATAGATGTATTGGGGCACACGGCGCACTCGGTCCATGCTGCATAGGCATTCGGCCTGCTCCGTGCGCCACGCGCCCCCTGATGCGGTTCAACTGCGGCGCAGGGGTTCCGGTGCCGTGATCCGGACGCCCGGGGAGGGCACACGGTGGGCGTGCGGCAGGGGCTCGGCGGGCCACCGGCGACACGCACGGCACTCGGGTCCGCAGCAGCGCCAGTGGGCACCGGTACGGACCTGGCTACGCGCCCATCGGCATATGGTGTCGGCATATCGGAGTGACCTGAAACCGTACCCCGCGACCGTCGGTTCGGGCCCGGAAGGAAGCGAACGGGCGGCCGGGCGCCCCGCGTTCGGTCACCTGCGCGGTTCGCAGACCGCCTCGGCGCCGCTCCCGGCGGTCTCCGCCTCCCGCGCCCCGGCCGCGAAGGCGCGCTCGCGCGGCAGGGCCAGGGCGAGCAGGCCGAGCAGGGCGCCGAAGAACAGGAACACCGCCGCGTCGGGCAGCCGGTCCACCAGGGCTCCGGCCAGTGCCGAGCCGAGCGGCGGCGTGGCCATGAACAGCAGCCCGATCGCGCTGTTCGCCCGCCCCTGGAGCCGCTCCGGCGTCCGCAGCAGCCGGGCCACCGTCAGCACCGAGCCGGACACCGCCACGGCCAGCGCACAGCCCGCCAGCAGCAGCGCGAGGGCCAACTCGCTGTCGCCCAGCGCCATCGCGCCGACGAGGAGGGCGCACATCGCCTCGGTGGCGAGCAGCACCCGGTCCGGGGTGAAGCGGTGCCCCACCCGGGGCGCCAGCACCACCCCGGTCATCGCGCCCACCGCCGATGCGGCGGTGAGCATCCCGACGGACAGTCCCGACGCACCCTGCCTGGCGCAGCTGACGACGACCGCGAGATACACCCCGTCCAGGACGAAGTTCTGGGCCGACGCGACCAGCGTCAGCCGCCGCAGGAGCCGCTCCCGCCACAGGAAGCGCAGACCCGTGGTGAACGACCGCCACCAGCCCTCGCGTTCCCCCGCCGGGGTGTACAGCGCCGGGCCCAGGGCGAGCACGCACGCCGCGGAGATCACGTACGACGCGGCGTCCAGCCAGAACGGGGCGCTCGGGGACACCTGGAACAGCAGCCCGCCGACCACCGGCCCGAGCAGGAAGGCCAGTTGGCCCCGCACCTGGTTGACGGCGAGCGCCGTGCTCAGCTTGTGCTCCGGTACGACCTGGCGGACCGAGGCGAGCCCGGCGGCGTTGAACGGCGCGGTCAGGAAGCCGAGGAGCACGCCTGCGGCCAGCAGGACGGCCGGCGTCGCATGGCCGGTGAGGATCGCGGCCGCCAGCGCCGCACTGGTCAGCGCGCGGCCCGCTTCGCAGGTCAGCAGGACCGTACGGCGGTCGAGGCGGTCGACGAGCGGCCCGGCGGGCAGGCACGCGAGCGCGAGGGCGCCGGTCCACACCGCCTCCACCAGGCCGACCCGCAGGGACGAGTGCGTCAGGTGCAGGACGAGCAGGGGCAGGGCGATGCCGGACGCGCCGGAACCGAGCATGGACAGCCCCTGTCCGGCGCACAGGAGCTGGAATTGGCGGTTGCGGCGCAGGCTCCCGGGGTCGGGGGGCCTGCGCCCGGCGCGGCTGCGGCTCATGGGCCCGTGTTCAGCAGGGGCAGCGACGGCCTGGCGGCGGAGCCGTCGCCCAGCGCGGCGTGGAGGGCGAGCAGGACGCCCGCCGTGCCGGTCGCGAGGTCCATCGAGAGCCGGAGCATGCCGTCCAGGGCGAAGGCGCGCCCGCCGCCGTGCCGGACCGCGTGGAGACCCAGACTCCGCAGGTGCGGGACCAGTGCGGAGTCGGGGCCGCTGAGGTGTGCGAGGCCGTACAGCAGCCCCGCCTGGCCGCCGAACAGCCCGGCGGAGAGGAGCAGTTCGGTGTCGGCGAGCCCGGCCCTGATCCGGTCGCGGGCCAGGGCGAGGTGCGGGGCCTCGCGGTGCCGGAGGTACTCGTGCAGGGCGATGCCGATGCCGGCGCTGCCGTGGTCGAGGGTGGAGAGCCACCGCCGGCCGTCCGCGACGTGCAGCCGCTCGCCGCCGGGGGTGCCGCAGCGCGCGAGGTCGCGGTTCAGTGCGGCCTCGGCGTGGCGCAGGTGCCGCGGGTCCGCCGTGGCACGGTGGAGGTGGGTGAAGAGCAGCGCCGGCCCCGACCAGCCGTGCAGCAGCCCGGTCCGGTCCCCGCCGGGCAGGTCCTCGCCGTCCAGGGCGCGGACGAGCCGGCCGGCGAGCCGGAGCGCGGTCCCGGTCCGGCCCAGGTGCAGGAAGGCCAGGGCGATCCCGGACAGCCCGCCGAACAGGCCCGCACCGCAGCCCCGTAGGTCGAAGGCGGCCAGCCGGTCGAGCGTCCCGCGCGCCTCCTCGCACCGGCCCAGCGCGTCCAGGGTGTACGCGACCCCGGCGAGCCCGTCGTAGAGGCCCGGCCGCGGCCAGCGGGTGGTCTCGTCCGCCCGGACCAGCCAGTCCACGTGCGCTTCGCGGTCCGGGTGGGCGGCGCGCCCGGTGGTGTGCAGGGCGTGGAGCACCCCCGCCGCGCCGAACGCCAGGCTCGCCGCCTGGCCGTCGAACTGCCGCACGTCGCCGGGGAACAGCCGGTCCGCCCGCTCCGGCGTCGCGCTGTGCAGGATCGCGTCCCGCAGGGAGTCGAGCGCGGCCCCGGCGCCGGCCGAGCGGTCGCGCGGCCAGTCGTCGCACAGCGCGCCGTCCCCGGCGACGGGTGTGGGCGGTGCGAGCTCCCGGCGCAGCCGGTCGCCGAAGCCGGGCGGTACGGGGAAGCGGCGTTCGGTCCAGGCGATGAGCTGCTCGGGTTTGCGGTCGTCGAAGCGCAGCAGCGGGGTCAGCGGGCAGAACAGCGCCAGCGCCAGGCATCCGAGCGCGTACGCGTCGACGGCCGGGCCCGAACGGGCCCAGGGCGCCGCGAACCCCGGGGTGGCCAGGGCCGGGCCGTGTCCCTCGCCGGTGGCGCCGGCCGTCTCGAAGTCGACGAGGCAGACGCTGCCGTCCGGGCGGAGCATGACGTTCCCCGGCTGGAGGTCGCCGAAGACGACGCCCCGGCCGTGCAGGGCCGCGACCGCCGCCTCGGTCCGGGCGAGCACGTCGCACGCCCAGCGGGTGTACGCGGCGGGGCCGGCCGTCTCCGGGTCGGGCCGGAGCAGGGGGTGCCTGCGGCCGACGGCCTCCTGGAGGGTTTCCCCCTCGATGAACTCCTCCACGAGGTAGTGGTGCTCCCAGTGGCGGGTGCGGGCGAACACCCGTGGCACGCAGGGCAGTCCGGCGAGCAGGCCGAGGGCCGCGTGCTCGCGGGTCAGCCGGGCGACGGCGTCCGCTCCGCTGTCGTCGAGTCCGGCGTGCGGCCGGGCCTCGCGGAGCACCACGCGGCGCCCGGTGTCCCGCTCGACGGCGCGGTACACCCCGCCGCTGTTCGAGAAGTGCAGGGCCTTCTCCACGCGGTAGGGGAAGGGCGCGGCGCCGCCCGCCCGCGCGGCCCGGATCCGCGCGTCGAGGAACGGCGGGACCTCCACCCACGGCGGCACCTTGAAGCCGGTCCCCCGTACGTCGGGGACGAGTTCGCCGTCCGGGCCCTCCATGGCGGGGACGTAGTCGCCGTCGGCGGAGAAGCAGTAGGCCACGTCGAAGGCGCCGTAGCGGACGTGGAGCGGGCCCTCGTCCCAGCGCAGGTCGCTCAGGATGTACGGGCCCTCGACGCCGCGCAGCGGCCGCGCGAGCGCGGTCAGGGTCCGCTCCAGCTCCCCGTCGTCGGCGGGGTAGACGGTGACGAGCTTGCCGCTGGCCGTCCGGGGGGCCTGTTTGCTGTCCATGCGGAGGTGGACGGCGGCGCTGCGCAGGAACTTGAAGCTCAGGCCGTGTTCGACGCAGTGGTCCCAGACCACGCAGATCGCCTTGTCCGCCGCGTCGGGGGCGGCCGAGACATGGATCTTCCACCCCTGGCGGGGCGTGCGGGCGGCGGGGTCGTGGAGGTGGACCCAGCCGCCGTGCTCGGCGCGCCGCCGGCCCGGTGGCGTGGGGAGCCCGGTGCAGGTGAAGCGGCTGTCGGCGTCGTCGAGGTGGTCGAGCGAGTCGACGAAGTGGTCGGGCATTCCGTCTCCTTGTGCGCGGGGCCCCGCCCCGGTCGTGTTCGTTCCTCGGCGGGGTCACCGCACTGCCGGCCGTCGGCGCGGTGCCGACGGCCGGCAGTCCCCCGTACGTGCGACAGACCGTCAGACCACGCCGCGCCCGCTCTCGTAGCTGTTTGCGCAGGGCCACAGGGCCGGGGTCTCCTCCTCCAGTTCCTGGAGTTCGAGGATCTCCGCCATGTCGTTCACCTCCTTCCGCCTTCCGCGAGGGACGGGAACCGCGGGTCGAGGTAGGGCAGGACCGGGCCGGTCCCCTCGAACGCGGAGCTCAGGGCGAGCAGGACGCCCGCCGACCCGGTGGCCAGGTCCGCCGCGAGGCGCAGCGACCGGAAGCCGGGGAAGGCCAGACGGCCGCGGTAGGACCGGGCGTGCCAGGCCAGGCGGTGCACCTGTGTGCGGATCCGGGCGCGGGTCTCCGCGTCGTCCTGCGGTGCGCCGGTTGCCGCGAGGACGGCGATGCCCCCGGCGCGGCCGCGGACCAGGCCGGAGTTGCGTACGTACAGCGCCCGGCAGGTGTGCAGGATCGTGCCGAGCGTGGTGGCCCGCGCCGGGTCGGGGCGGTGCCGCAGGAGGTGCCGCAGCGCGAAGGCGAGGCCGGTGCTGCCGCCGTGCAGGTAGGGCAGCCGGTGGGTGCCGTCGAAGAGGACGAGGTGGCCGTCGGGGAGCAGGGCGCACCGGTCGAGGTCGTGGCCGAGTGCGGTGTCGGCGGCGTCCAGCCAGTGCGGGTCGCGGGTCTCCTCGTGGAGGCGCAGGAAGAGGAGGGCGATGCCCGCGCCTCCGTGCAGGAGTCCGTACGGCGCGGGCGCGCCGGGGCGTGGGGCGAGAGGTCCGGACGCGACGAGGGCGGCCAGCCGCTCCGCCGTGCGGAGCGCCTCGTCGCGCAGTGAGCCGTCTCCCGTGACGCGGGCGAAGCGCAGCTGGTTCAGGGCGATGCCCGCCGCGCCGCTCGCGAGGTCGGGGCAGGTGACCCGGGCGGCGTCCGCGCGACAGCGGTCGAGGAGCTCCAAGGCATCTTCCCGGTGGCCCAGTTGATCGAGGGTCAGGGCGACGCCGTGCAGCCCGTCGTGGAGGCCGGGCCGTGGTGCGCGGTCCCGTTCGACGGCCGCCAGCAGCCAGGCGACGTACTCCTCGGGGATCCCGGCGCCGACGCGGTGCAGCGCGTGGAGGACCCCGGCGGCGCCGTAGGCGAAGGCGTGACCGCCGATGGACCGCGGGCCGGTGGGCGTGCCGGGGAAGAGGCGGTCGGCGCGGCCGGGTGTGGCCATGGCGTGGATGCCGGCGACCAGCGAGTCTCGGATCGCCGGCCAGTCGGGTTCCGGTGCCGCGAGGAGTGCTCCGGCGTGGTCGTACGGTACGGGCCGGTCCGCCGGGCAGAGGCCGGTGAGCAGGGCCGTGCCGAATCCCGGGGGCAGCGGGTAGGTCCCGTCGACGGCGGCGGTGAGGGTGCGGAGCTTGGCCGGCCCGTCGTGGGGGACGGGCAGGAAGAGCCACAGGCACAGGAGGTTCAGCAGGTACGCGGTGGCGTCGGCGCCGCGGAGGCCGTCGGGCGCGGTGTGGGCGGGGTCGCCGAGGGCGGGCGCGCGGTCGTCGGTGAGGTCGGTGGCGGTCGCGAGGTCGACGAGGACGACCCGGCCGTCGGGGCGCAGGAACACGTTCTTGGGGTGGAGCTCCCCCAGGCGCAGTCCCCTGCTGTGGAGTTCGCGCAGGGCCCGGCCGAGGGCGTCCAGGGTCGCGAGGGCCCAGGCGGTGTACGCGGCGGCTTCCTTCTCGGCGCGTTCCTCCGAGGTCAGCGGGAAGGCGAGTGCGGCGGCCTCGGCCAGGGAGGTGCCCTCGATGTGCTCCACGGCGAGGAAGTGGTGTCCGCCGTGGACGTGGTGGCCGACGGTCCTCGGGACGCGGTCGAGGCCCGAGAGCCGTTCCAGGGCGGCGCGTTCGCGGCCGAGCCGGGTGACGGCGTCCTCGCCGCGCCGGTCCAGGCCCGCGTGGGGGCGCGCCTCGCGCAGCACCACCTGCTCGCCGGTGCGCCGGTCGGTGGCGAGGTAGGTGCCTCCCCCGTTGGTGAACCGCAGCGCCCGCCTGACGGTGAAGGGGAGTTCGCCGTCCGGCGGGGCGTGCAGGGCCTCCAGGTCCGGGCGCAGCACGGCGGGCAGGGGCAGCCAGTCGGGGCGGCGGAAGAGGGGGCGGCGCCTGTCGGGGACGAGGGTGCCGTCCGGGGTCCGCAGCACGGGGGCGCTCCCGGTGCCTTCCGTGGCGGCGTACCGCGTGTGGAGAGGGCCCGAGCGGTGCCGCAGACCGCCGAGGACGTAGGGGCCGGGGGCACCGTCGAGCAGGGCGGTGAGTTCGCCCAGCGCCCGGGTCAGCGCGGTGTCGTCCGCGGGGTGGAGGATGATGAGGTCGCCGCTGGTGAACCGGTCGGCGTGCACGCCGTTGAGGGCGCGGGCGGTGGCGACGCTGCGGATGAAGTCGAAGGCCAGGGCGTGCCGTACGGCGTGGTCCCAGACGAGGTCGACGGCCTCGGTCACGGCGGCCGGGGTCACCGAGACGTGGATCTTCCAGCCCTGTTCCGGCAGGCCGGGCGCGTCGGGGCACAGGCGGACCCACCAGCCGTGTTCGGTGCGGGTCCAGCCCGGCGGCGGGGTGCGGGCGGCCGCGGCGAGCCGCTCGCCGTCGTCGGGGTAGTTCTCCGGGAGCTCGAAGAGGACGGGGTCGGCGAGCGAGAAGCGGTCGTAGTCCTGGAGAGTCATCATGGCGGTGCCCTCTGCCGGATTCCGTTCGGGTGGCGGTCACTTCACGGCGGTCGTTCCATCGCGGTCACTTCACTGCGGTCACTTCACGGCGGTCAGGAATTCCGGTGGGTCGAGCCGTACGGTGCGCCGGGCGATGCGGGCCCGGTCCTCCGGTGAGGCGAAGTGGTGGTCCATGCGGCGTGCGGCTTCCGCCCAGTCCTCGACGGTGTGGACCGCCGAGAGCGTCTCGATGACGAAAGGGTCGTCGAGGCGGGCGAGCGTGCGTTCCCACAATTCCTTTGCGGGTACGTCGAGCAGGCTGCCGACGGTTCCTTCGTAGGCGGGAATTCCGCGGACTTCGCCGTCGGGTTCCACCTGCATCAGCCGGGTGTCGGTCCGTTGGGCGACGCGTTGCGGGTTCATGGCGAGGTGGAAATTGTCGGTGGTGAACACCGTCACCGTCGGCGGGGCGAGTTCCCGCAGCCGGCGGAGTTGTTCCTCGCCCGCCATCCGGACGACCATGTCGTGGTCGAGGAGTTCGTACCGGCAGAATTCCGGGCGGCCTGCGAGCCCTTCGGGGACGGCGGCGTTGAAGGCGAGGGTGTGGAGTTCGGGGAACCTGCGGGCGATGTCCGTGGCGAAGCGTTCCAGTTGGCCGATGTTGGAGCGGATCACCACGCAGTCGATCCCGAAGCGCAGGCGGCGGGCGCCCTCGGCGCGGCGCCTGCGGGCCACGTCGTCGAGCATGCCGAGGGCGGTCATGACCCGGCCGAAGGAGCCCGCCCGGCCGCGGATGCGGTCGTGCACCTCGGCCGTGGCGCCGTCCAGGCTGACGATGACCTCGTCGAACGCCTCGGCGAGCCGTTCGGCGACCGACCGGCTCATCACCCACCCGCTGGTGTTGACGGAGGTCTTCACCCCGGCCCGGCGCAGCCGCTCCGCGACCTCGAAGATGCCGCGTACGACGAGGGGTTCGCCGCCGGATAGGGCGACGACCCGCGGCCCCAGGGAGATCAGGGCGTCGGTCACCCGCAGCATGTCCGGGGGGTGCAATTGGCGGGTCGGGCGCCGGCCGGATTCCGAATAGCAGTGCGAGCATCGCAAGGGACACGCATAGGTGGTGTCCCAGACGATCACTTCGGGACCGGCGGAAAGACTCATCGAAACCACCCGCTCTCGGAAAACCCGTTCGCCTCACCGAAATCACCTTCCCGGGCCCGCCGGGCCGGAAGGGGACGACTCGAGTGTGCGGCCCGGCGGGATTCCCGTGGACCCGGGCCGCCCCCAATCTCCCTGGAGGTTTTCCGCCACGCGGGAGTGCGGCCTTCTTCCTGGACGGGCGTGGCGCCGCCCGCCGATAATGACGGGTGTGACGGCCAGGGGCGGGTGGATGCGGGTGGCCGCGTGGGGCGGGGCTCCCTGCCTGCTCTGGGCGACCGTCATCGGAACGACGCAGTTGCAGAACCGCTATACGCTGCCGTGGATTCTCGGATCCGTACTCCCGTGTTATTTCGCCGGCCTGTTCAGCTGGTGGCACGCGCCGGCCAGCCCGATCGCGCGGCGTCTGCTGCTGATCGGTGTGGGTCTTTCGGCGACCATCGCCCTCCGCTACACCGAGACGCTGCTGACCATGACGTTCGGCTGGCGCCTGATCCCCCGGACCGGCTCCCCCTCCCCCGTGGGGTATCTCTGCCTGATCTGCGGGCAGTTGGACGACATGACGGTCAGCGTCCTCATAGTCCGGCTCCTGGCGCTGCTGCCCGACGGCACCGTCCGCTTCGCCTATGAGCGCCCCCTTCTGCGCTCCTTCTGGGCCCTGTTGGCCCTGCCGCTGCTGCTGCCGCTCACTCCGGCGTCCGACCGCATCGCCCACGGCCTGGTCTTCTCCTACCCGGAGGCGTGGCTGCCCGCGGTGGGCGCGCTGCTGCTCGTGGTCCGCTGCCTGCGCGCCCGGGCGGCCGGGCGGCGCGACATCGCCGCCCTGCTGCCGTTCGCCGTGCCGGGGGCGGCCGTCCTCCTGGCGCGGGCCTCGTCCCGGCTGTTCCGCCCCTGGCAGGGCGACCACGGCTACCTCTACTTCGTCGGCGCGCTCCTGGGCGCGCTGCCGTATGTGCTGATCTCCCTCCTCGTCGTCTACGCGGCGTTCCGCCACCGGCTGCTCGGCGTGGACATCCCGGTCAGCCGGCCGGCCGTGCACGGGGCGCTCTGCCTCATCGTCAACAGCTGGTATCTGGGCATGGCGATGACGCTCGGCCTGACCGCCGGCCAGTACCTGCCGATCGGGCTGGCCGTGCTGGTCGCCGTCACCGCGACCGCCCTGTTCCAGCCGCTGCGGACCCGGCTGAACCGCCTGGTCGAACGCCATGTCCTCGGCAAGCGCCTCACCAGCTTCGAGCTGCTCGTGCAGTTCGGCAGCACCCTGGAGCACGCGTACGACCTGGACCGGCTCGCCCCGCGGCTCGCCGCCGGGCTGCGGGACGGCCTCAGCCTGCGCTGGGTACGGGTGCGCCTGGGCGGGGACGGGCTGCCCGTCGCCCTGGCCGAGGCGGGCGAGCCGTCGGGCGGCCCCCTCCACGGCTCGTTCCCCCTCCGGCACGGCGACGAGGTCCAGGGGGTGATCGAGTACGGGCCGAAGCTGGCGGGCCGGTTCACCCCCGAGGACCACGACGTCGTGGAGACCCTCGCCGGACCGGCCGCGCTGGCCGTGCACAACGTACGGCTGGCCGCCGCGCTGTCCGCGAAGGTCGAGGAGGTGCAGCGGCAGGCCGCCGAGCTCGACGCCTCCCGGGCCCGCATCGTGCACGCCCAGGACAGCGAGCGGCGCCGCATCGAACGGCGGCTGCACGACGGGATCCAGCAGGAGCTCGTCGCGCTCGTCGCCCGGCTGGCGCTCGCCCGCAACCGGCTCCACCGGGGCGCCGACATCGACGCCGCGCTCACCGCGATACAGGACGACGCCTGCCGTGTCATCGACGAACTCCGCGAGTTCGCCCACGGGATCCACCCGCCCGTCCTCACCGACCAGGGGCTGGTGGCCGCCGTGACCTCCTGCGCCCGCCGGGTGCCGGTCCCCGTCACCGTGCACGGCGGGGACTCGCTCGACGGCGTGCGGTTCGCGCTCGACGTCGAGGAGTCCGCCTTCTATCTCGTCTCCGAGGCCCTCACCAACGTGCTCAAGCACGCCCACGCGCGCCATGTGGCGATCCGGTTCGCACGCGAGGACGGCTGGCTGCTGGTGGAGGTGTGCGACGACGGCACCGGCTTCCCCGTCGACTCCACCCGGGGGTCGGGCCTGACCGGCATGCGGGACCGCATCGAGGCGGTCGGCGGCGAGCTCGGGATCACCAGCGGACCGGGCGGCACCGCCATCCGCGCCCGGCTGCGGGAGAGCGTCAGAGAGGAAGCCCGTGCCTGAGACCCTGCGCGTCGTCATCGCCGAGGACCACTACCTGGTCCGCGAGGGCACGCGCCGCCTGCTGGAGGACACCGGGGAGGTCGAGGTCGTCGCCGCCGTGGGCACGGCGGAGGAGCTCCTCGCCGCCGTCGGCCGCCTGCGCCCCGAGGTCGTCATCGCGGACATCCGGATGCCGCCCGGCCACCACACCGAGGGAATCGCCGCCGCGCACGCGATCCGCGCCGCCCACCCCGGCATCGGCGTAGTGATGCTCTCCCAGCACGCCAACGAGCACTACGCCTTCGACCTGTTCCGCCGGGGCACGGACGGCCTGGCCTATCTGCTCAAGGAGCGCATCGGCCAGGTCGACGAACTCCTGCGCGCGCTGCGGGAGGTGGCCGCGGGCCGCTCGGTGGTCGACCCGCGCATCGTCGAGGTGCTGATGGGCAGTCATGTCCGGGCCTCCGACGCCCCGCTGGCCGCGCTCACCCGCCGCGAACTCGACGTCCTGCGGCACATGGCCGAGGGCAAGACGAACCGGGCGATCGCCGAGTCCCTGACGCTGTCCGAGTCCACCATCGAAAAGCACGTCAACTCCACCTTCGCCAAGCTCGGCCTCGCCGAGGTCCCCCAGCTCCACCGCCGCGTCAGCGCCGTACTGGCCTACCTGCGGCACGCCCCTTCGGGACCCGCGTAGCGCGGGCGGCCGCGCCGAGGAGCCGGCGGAGGTGGCGGAGTTCCAAGACCATGCGACCCGCTATAGATGTCACCAATGACTGTCATGGATACAACGTCTTGGACGCTATAGGTACAGGTCATGCATGGTGGAACACGTCGGACGGCGGAACACGCCGACCGGCACCGTCACCGGAGAAGGAGTGACCCATGCACGACATCACCGAAGGGTTCCAGCGCTTCAGGCAGGACGTGTTCCCCGCCCGGGCCGAGCTCTTCGCCCGGCTCGCGACCGAGCACCGGCCGGGTGCCCTGTTCATCGGCTGCTCGGACGCCAGGGTCGTCCCCGAGCTGATCACCCAGCGCGATCCGGGCGAGCTGTTCGTCATCCGCACCGCGGGGAACCTCGTACCGCCCTACGCACCCGGTGCGGACGGCGTCGCCGCCAGCATCGAGTACGCGGTGGGCGTCCTCGGCGTCACGGACGTGATCGTCTGCGGGCACTCCGACTGCGGCGCGATGACCGCGCTCGCCTCCGGCGGCGACCTCGGCGCCCTCCCGGCGGTGGCCGACTGGCTGCGCCACGCCGACGCGGCCAGGGCCCGCACCGACGCCACCGGCCCCGCCTCGGGCGCCGGCCGGGTCGCCGCCCTGGTCCGGGACAACGTCCTGAGCCAGCTGGCGAACCTCCGCACCCACCCCTCGGTGGCCCGGGCCCTCGCCCGGCAGGAGGTGACCCTGCACGGCTGGGTCTACGACATCCCGTCCGGCTCCGTCGAGGAGCTCGACACCACCAGCGGGCGCTTCGTCGCCCTCGCCGGCTGAACCACTCCCCGTTCCGGGTGACCGCCCGGACCGCACCGCAACGAAAGGCCTCACCATGATCCACGCACAGGCGGACCAGAACGCCCGTCAGCAGCTCGCCGTCCAGGTCGTCGACGCCAAGACCCGCAAGGACCTCTCCTGGCAGCAGCTCGCCGACGTGACCGGCCTGTCGGTGGCCTTCGTCACCGCCGCCCTGCTCGGCCAGCACGCCCTGCCCGCCGACGCGGCGAAGGCCGTGACCGGGCTGCTGGGCCTCGACGAGGACGCGGCCCTGCTGCTGCAGACGATCCCGCTGCGCGGCAGCATCCCCGGCGGCATCCCCACCGACCCGACGATCTACCGCTTCTACGAGATGCTCCAGGTCTACGGCTCCACGCTGAAGGCGCTCGTCCACGAGGAGTTCGGTGATGGCATCATCAGCGCGATCAACTTCAAGCTCGACGTGAAGAAGGTCGAGGACCCCGAGGGCGGCTCCCGTGCGGTGATCACCCTCGACGGCAAGTACCTGCCCACCAAGCCGTTCTGACCGGTGGCCGGGGCGGGGCCGGCTCACCGGCCCCGCCCCGGCCGCACCGCACACGCACCTCACGCATGTCACGCACAAGGAGCAGCATGGACTTCGCACAGCGCACCATCGACATCGCCCGGGCCAATGTGGCGGAGGGCGGGCGCCCGTTCGCCACGGTCATCGTCCGGGACGGCGAGATCGTCGCCGAGAGCCCCAACAAGGTGGCGCAGACCGGTGACCCCACCGCCCATGCCGAGATCCTCGCCATCCGCGACGCCTGCACCCGGCTGGGCACCGAGCACCTGACGGGCTGCACCATCTACGTCCTCGCGCACCCCTGCCCGATGTGCCTGGGCTCGCTCTACTACTGCAGCCCGGACGAGGTCGTCTTCCTCACCCGGCGCGAAGACTACGAGCCGCACTATGTGGACGACCGCAAGTACTTCGAGCTGGGCACCTTCTACGCCGAGTTCGGCAAGGACTGGGCCGACCGGCGGCTGCCGATGCGCTACGAGCCGCGCGAGGCGGCCGTCGGCGTCTACCGGACGTGGCAGGACGGCAACGGCGGCGACCGCCGCGTCCCCGGCGCCCCCACCGCGGCCTGAAGGGGAAGACGATGGCCGAGCTGATCGAGAAGGTCGCGTGGATCCGGCTGGAGAACGGCCGGGTGCTCACCGCCCGTACGCACGACAGGCCCGCGTTCTATCTGCCGGGCGGCAAGCCGGAGGCCGGGGAGAGCCGGGAGGCGGCCCTGGTCCGGGAGATCGAGGAGGAGCTCGGCGTCACGCTGGACCCCGCGACGATCGCCCACGCGGTGACCGTCGAGGCCGCGGCGGACGGCAAGGCCGCGGGCACGGTCGTGCGGATGGTCTGCTTCACGGCCGAGGGCTCGGGCACCCCGGTGCCGGGCGCCGAGATCGGCGAGGTGGCGTGGCTGGGCCACGGGGACCGCGACCGGGTCAGCGCGGCCACGGCACTGGTCCTGGACGAGCTGGTGTCGGCGGGTCTGCTGCCGAAGGCGTGAGACCGCAACCGCCGCGCGTTCCCGATGGGTTCGGGGACGCGCGGCCGCCCGCATTGTCAGCCGCGGATCAGGTCCGCCGCCCGCTCCGCGATCATGATGGTCGGGGCGTTGGTGTTGCCCCGGGGGATCACGGGCATGACCGACGCGTCGCACACCCGTAGTCCGGCGACGCCCGTCACCCGGAGCGCCGCGTCGACCACCGTGCCCATCGCGCAGGTGCCGACCGGGTGGTAGAGGGTGTCGGCGCGGGCGCGCGTCCACCGCTCCAGCGATCCGCGGTCCGTGCCGGCCAGGGCGTAGAGCGCGCCGAAGTGGCGGTTCAGCGGCCGGGCCGTCCCGATGCCGATGACCAGTTCCAGGCCGTCGACGAGGCGTGCGAGGTCGGTGGGCCCGGTGCCGTAGCAGGGGTCGATCACCGGGGCGTCCGCCGGGTCGGCGGACCGGAGGGTGATCTTCCCCCGGCTCTCGGGGGTCAGCAGGGACACCCCGATCGTGAAGCCGGGGCACGGCGGAGGCGTCAGGCCGTGGTTGTCGAACAGCACGGGGGCGGCGTGCAGTTGCAGGTGCGGCGGGGCGTCCCCGGCGGCGACGAATCCGCCCGCCTCGACCACGTGCGACGCCAGCGGGCCGCGGCGCGCGCCCGCGTAGCGCAGGACGTTCGCCGGGCGCAGGGCGGACTCCAGCGTGCGGATGCCCCGTACCTCCCAGCCCGCGCCGATGGTCAGGTGGTCCTGGAGGTTGCGGCCGACCTGCGGGCTGTCGGCGACCACGGGGATGCCCAGCGCGGCGAGCTCGGCGGCGGGGCCGATGCCGGAGAGCAGCAGCAGCCGGGGCGAACCGATCGCGCCGGCCGCCAGGATCACCTCGCGGCGGGCGCGGAACTCCCGTGCCCGCCCGTCGAGTTCGGCGCTCACCCCGACGGCCCGGCCGTGCTCGACGACGACGCGCCGTACGGTCGCCCGGGTGCGCACCGTCAGATTGCGGCGCCGCGCGGCGGGCCGGAGGAAGGCGCGCGCGGTGCCGTCGCGGCGGCCGCGCCGGACGGTGGCCTGGTAGAAGCCGACGCCTTCCTGCCGGGCGCCGTTGAAGTCGGGGTTCGCGGCCAGCCCCGCCGCTTCGGCCGCCGCGAGGAACGCCTCGCTGAGCGGGTGCCGGTCGCGGAGGTCGGAGACGGCGAGCGGGCCGCCGGTGCCGTGGTGGGCGTCCGCCCCGCGCGTGTTGTCCTCGGAGCGCCTGAAGTACGGGAGGACGTCGCGGTGGCCCCAGCCGTCGAGGCCGCGGGCCCGCCAGCCGTCGTAGTCGGCGGCGTTGCCGCGGATGTACACCATGGCGTTGATCGAGGAGCCGCCGCCGAGGACCTTGCCCGCGGGCCAGTACAGCTCCCGACCGTCGAGCTCGCCCTGGGCGCGGGTGCGGTGGTCCCAGTCGACCTCGGTCCGGAAGAGCGTCGAGAAGGCCACGGGCACGGATATCGCGCGGACCGCGTCGTCCCGCCCGGCCTCCAGCAGCAGGACACTGGTGCCGGGGTCCGCGCCGAGCCGTGCGGCCAGGACGCAGCCGGCGGATCCGGCGCCGACGATCACATAGTCGTGGACCGCCTCGTCCCGCACGCTCACTCCCGGTCGTGATGGCAGACGGCTTCGAGCAGGAAGCCGTGGGGGTCGCTCCAGAACGTGGCGTAATAGGGCGGCGGGTATTCCGGGAACTCCCGGGGCGCGTAGAGGAGTTCGCCACCTGTGCCGATCACCGCCGCGGCGACCTCCCTGACCCGGGTGCGGGTGCGGACCGCGAAGGCGAGGTGCTGGAGGCCGGTGCGGTGGCGCGAGTACGTCCCGGGTTCGGTGCTCTCGTACAGGAAGAGGTAGGTGCCGCGCTTGCCGTCCGCGGGCCGGTAGGCGTGCTGCGTCGCGTCGCCGAAGTAGGTCTCGAAGTCCAGCAGCGGCAGGATCCGGTCGTAGTAGGCGACCGCGGCCCGCAGGTCGGGGACGTTGAGGCCCAGGTGGCCGATCATGTGGTGCCGCCCTTCAGCGGTGCCGGCGCGCGGCGCGGCATGGCGGCCAGCACCAGCACGGCGGCGACGAGGTTGCATACGGCTGCGATGCCGATGGCCGTCTGGATGCTGTCGGCCAGGGCCCGGCCCGCCGGTTCGAGGATCGCCGCGCGCGCCCCGGGCGAGAGCCCGGACACATCGGGCCGGCCGCCCGAGGACAACTGCTCGACGATGCGGGCGCGATCGCCGTCCGGGAGCACGACCTGCGCCAGCGCGTGGGGCAGCCGGTCGCGGAAGTGCCGGATGACGACGGTGCCCAGGACGGCGACGCCCAGGACGCCGCCGATCTGCCGGGAGGTCTGGACGATCCCGGCGCCCATGCCCGCGCGGTTCTCCATGACCGCGGCGAGCACCGCGATGGTCCCGGGTGTGACGGCCAGGGTGGTGCCGAAGCCGATGAGGACGAACGGGCCGGTGTACTCCAGGTATCCGTCGTCCATCGGCACCCGGGTCAGCGCGATCAGGCCCAGGGCGGAGATCGCGCAGCCCGCGGCGAGCGGGAGCCGGGCGCCGTACCGTCCGGTCACCCACCCGGCGACGGGCGCGGCCACCGCGGTCGCCGCGGTGAGCGGCAGGAAGCGCAGTCCGGTGTCGTACGCGGAGAGCCCCTCGAAGGACTGGAAGTGGACGGACAGGAACAGCAGGACGCCGAACATGCCGAAGAAGGTGACCATGCCCGCGAGGTTGGGCAGGGTGAAGGACCGGTCGCGGAAGAGGCCCAGCGGCAGGACGGGCGCGCGGGTGCGCAGCTCCCAGCCCGTGAATCCCGCGAGGAGCGCGACCGACAGGGCGAGGACGGCCAGGGTGGCGGGCGAGGTCCAGCCCCAGTCGTTGGCCTGGATGAGGCCGAGGGTCAGGGAGCCGACACCCGCGGAGAAGAGCAGCATGCCGACGGTGTCGATGCGTCGCCCGGCGTGGCCGCGCGGCGCGGCGATGCAGCGCCGGGCGGCGAGCGCGGCGAGGAGCCCGATGGGGACGTTGACCCAGAACACGCTGGCCCAGCCGAAGTGGGTCACGAGCAGGCCGCCGATCAGCGGGCCGCCCGCCAGCCCGAGGCTGCCGACGCCGGACCAGATGCCGACGGCGGCGGCGCGGACCCGCGGGGTGCCGCCCTGCGCGGTGATGAGGGAGAGCGAGATCGGCATGATCACCGCCCCGGAGGCGCCCTGGAGTCCGCGGGCGAACAGCAGGACTCCGATGTTCGGCGCGGTGGCGCAGAGCGCCGACGCGGCGGTGAAGCCCAGGATGCCCGCGAGGAACACCCGTTTGTGGCCGAACACGTCGCCGAGGTCCCCGGCCACGAGCATGAAGCACGCGAACGTCAGGGTGTAGGCGTTGACGACCCATTGGAGGCCGGTGAAGGTCGTGCCGAGGGATTCCTGGATGTCGGGCAGCGCGACGTTGACGATGGTCGTGTCGAGCCAGACCATGAACAGCCCGGTGCACAGGATGACGAGCACCGGTGCCATGGAGCGCAGCGTCACCGCGTCCCCGGCGGGCTGGGGCGGGCGCTGCGTCCGCCCGGTGCCGGGCCGGGCCGGCCTCTCCGCCTCCGTCATGTCTCTCCACGCCTCCTCGGCCCCGGGGGGCCTACCGGCTCACAGCCGAGATCCGACAGTCCAGGTCGGCCGGTGCGGTGCGGCACCGGTGGGCGAACAGTTGCTCCCCGAGCGGGGCGGCGCTGGGCACGAGGCGGTCGGGGCGCGAGCCCGCGAAGGCCTCGGGGGCGACGGCGTCCGGTCCGAACAGGGTGCGGGCGAGGTGGTGATGGGCGACGTCGACGCTCTTCCACTGCCCGTCGTCGTCCCGGACATCGAGCCAGGTGTGGTCGGCGACCTCCGGCCCCACGAGCCAGCCGGTACGGCCACGGACCTCGTATCCCGCGGCGGTGAGCCGCCGCGCGAGCGCGAGCGTACCACTGACGCAGTCGACCAGACCCCGGTCCGCCATCCACGCGGCGTCGGCGCGCACGGCGGCGGGCATGCGGACGTAGCGCAGCGGCCGGGCGAGTTCGTCGGCGGTCTCGGCGCGCAGCCGCGGGGACTCCAGGCGGGCGTGTACGCCGCGGGTCCGCACCGAGTGGCGCAGGGTGTGCACGGCTTCGGGGCCGGACCAGTGGCGCGGCCCGGCGTCGGTGGCGGGTGTGTCGTACGGGGCGGGTGGCCAGGCCCGCCAGTGTCCCTCTCCCTGGTGGCGTAGGCAGGTCAGTGTCGTCCGCAGGTCCCATTCGCGCGTGCGTGACCAGTGCCGGGGGTCCTGCCGGGCGAAGCGCAGGGCCAGCGACAGGGCGAGTTCGGGTACGGAGGCGCGGGATCCGGAGTGGACGGCGAGGTTGAACAGGTCCCGGCTGTCGTAGCGTTCCCCGTCGGGCGCGGGCCGGCCGGTCAGGCCCCCGGCGGTGAGCCGCTCCCACACCGGGGGCGGGCAGCGCAGCAGGTGCCGGGCCGTGGCCGCGTCCAGCTCGGGCCGGGCGTGGGCCTCGGGCACGGGCACGAAGCCGTCGAGGGCGGCCAGCCAGCCCGCCTCCGTTCCGGCGGGGCCACTCGTCCCCTGGCTCATCCCTTGGCTCATCCCTTGGCCACGAAGCGGCCCACCACGGTCTCGAACTCCTCGGTCGCCTCGATGAACGGCATGTGGCCCGCGCCCTCGATGACATGACCGACGGCGTCGGGCATCAGGTCCGTGGCGTCCTTCAAGGTGGTGCGGGACCACAGGTGATCGCCGTCGCCGATCAGCAGCAGGACGGGCCGGTCGAGCCGTTCGAGCAGGGCCGGGTCGCCGGACGCCTGGCGGAGTTCGTTCACGCACGCGCGGACCTGGGCCTCGGAGTTCAGGGCGAGGAAGTGCTCGCGCAGCGCGAGGTAGGTGGCGCGGCCGCCGCGTTCGATGGCCTTGTCGGTGAACACCAGCGGATAGAGGTAGTCGAAGACGCCCGCGGCATGCCCGTGGTCCAGGCGCTGCAGCCAGTCCCTGGCCATGAGCCGCATGCGCAGCGGGCCGTACGGGGAGAAGGCCGGGCCGGTGAGGACCATGCCGCGGACGCGTTCGGGGTGGCGCAGGGCGAAGTCGCGGCAGATGAGGGTGGAGGCGGAGGTCCCGATGAGGTGGACGTCGTCGAGCCCGAGGTGGTCGAGGAGGTCGCGCAGGTCTCCCACGTGGTCGTCGAAGTGGTGCTCGCCGGGGCCGGGGCTGGAGACGCCCTGGTTGCGCAGGTCGTAGGTGACGATGGTGTGGTCGCGGGCGAGGCGTGAGGTGAAGTTGCGCCAGGCGGGGGCGACGATGAAGAAGTTGTTGAGGCAGACGACGGGCGGCCCGGTGCCGACGCTCTCGTAGTACAGCTCGGCGCCGGTGGCGGTGGGGCAGCGGCCCTGGCCGCGGTAGCGCAGGTCGAGGGTGCCGGGGTCGGCGAAGTCAAACACGCTGCGCCGCCTTCCGCCGCGCACGGGCCGCTTCGGCGGCGCCGTCCTCGACGTAGCGGGTGATGTACTCCCCGATGCGCTCGAGGCCCAGCGGGACGGTGAGGAGGTCCTCGCAGTGCCGCAGGGCCCGGGACGCGTCGAAGACCTTGTCCTGGAGCATGTAGGCGCCCTGGAAGTCGAGTTTCTTGTTGAACGCCTCGTCGATGGAGTTCAGTTCGGCCCGGTCGGACACCCAGCGCGGCGCGCGGATGCCGAGGGCGCCGGTCAGGGCGGTGAGGGCCTCGCCGAGGCAGGTGGGTTCGGTGTTCGTCAGGTGGTAGATGCCGCCGGGCGCCCCCACGAGGCCGAGGCGCACCGCCGCCGCTGCCACACGGTCGACGGGGACGA
This sequence comes from Streptomyces blastmyceticus, assembly GCF_039521185.1. Classification (NCBI taxonomy): domain Bacteria; kingdom Bacillati; phylum Actinomycetota; class Actinomycetes; order Kitasatosporales; family Streptomycetaceae; genus Streptomyces; species Streptomyces blastmyceticus. The sequence goes on from NZ_BAAABW010000026.1 coordinate 535,871, forward strand.
GGTTGCCGCGGGTGGCGGGGTCGCCGAGCATCGCCACCGGGTAGTGGTCGAGGTAGTTCCCGAGCCGGGGCTCGATCCGGGCGCGGAACGCGTTGAGTTCGCCCACGTAGCTGTAGAGGCCGAAGGTGGTCGGTGCGGCGAGGGTCTCGCTGTGGCCGATGACGATGCCGGGGCGCAGGATGCGTACGGTCCCGACCGGTATCCCGGCCGCCAGGGCCTCGGCCGCCATCTTGGAGCTCTCGTAGGCGTTGTTGGGGCGGCAGTCCGCGGGGACGGGCTCCTCGGCCAGCAGTCCGGTGCGGTCGCCCACCGCGTAGGCGGTGCTGACGAGGTCGAAGGTGTGGGCGCCCAGCCGTACGGCCAGTTCGGCGACGTTGCGGGTGCCGGTCACATTGTGCAGGTCGATCTCCGCCCGGTCGCGGGCGCGGAACTTCAGGGACGCGGCGGCGTGCCACACCTCGCCGACCGCCGGGGGCAGCAGTCCTTCGGGTATGCCGCAGCCGGGGGCGGTCACGTCGCCGGGCAGCACCCGGCAGCGGGTGGCGATCGCGTCCGCGACGTCGTCCATGCCGTAGTCGGCGGCCATGCGGGCGAGCAGCCGGGGGACTCGCCGGACGGCGGGTTCACGACGGCTGTCGCGGGCCAGGCACAAGACCTCGGCGTCGGTGCGGCGCAGCAGTTCGAGGACGATCGCGCCGCCGACGAGGCCGGTGACGCCGGTGACGAGTGCGGGCGGTGCGCCGGACGGCGTCATGGAGCGGGCTCCCTGTGGGCGGGGCGGCCGGTGCCGGCCGGTGGTGTGGCGTGGTCGTCGATGTGGCGGGCGAGGGCCGCGAGGGTGGCGAAGGTCTGGGGTGAGGTGTCCTCGTCCCAGGTGAAGGCGAACTCCGTCTCGATGCGGACGAAGAAGTCCACCAGGACCATGGAGGGGAGCCCGAGGCCGCGCAGGGGTGCCGAGGGGTCGAGGCGTGTGGTGTCGAGCGGCTCGGGGCCGACGCGGGCGAGCAGGCGCAGGAGTCGGCCGAGGGTGTCGCCCGCCGGTGCGCCGCTCAGCCTGCGGTAGAGGTCCTGGACGTCGCCGACGGTGTGGAGGGTGGTGAACTCCTCGACGGCGTGGCCTGGTTCGGCATCCTCCTGGCCGAGGTCCTCGCTGATGCGGGCGGCGAGCGCGACCCTGGCCAGCGAGTCGAGGCCCAGGTCCTCGCGCAGGCGGGCCGAGGGCACGACGGCGGTGTGCTCGGCCCAGGGCGGCAGGGTCTCGGTGATCAGGGCGACGGCCCGTGCGCCGGGGTCGTCCGCCGGGGTCCGCTTGCTCATCGCGCCTCTCCCGTGCCGGGTGTGGGTGTCGTCCGTGCGGGGAGGTCCCCTGCCGCGGGTGTGTGCGCCGGGGCGAACAGGCGCTTGCCGAAGTGGGCGGCGATCGCGGCGCGGTCCGGTTTGAGGGTCCGGGTCAGCAGTCCGTCGGCGGCGGTGAACGCCTCCTCGGTGCAGAACAGGCGGGCGATCCGGGCCGGTTCGGGCAGGGTGCGGTTGAATTCCTCGACGGCGCGGTCGAGTGCGGTGCGCACGGTGTCGCCGGCCGGGCCGTCCAGGGAGACGACCGCGGTCACGACATGGGCGTGCTCGCCGCCCAGCAGGACGGCGTGCGCGACCCCCGGCAGGGCGGCCAGGGCGCGCTCGGCCGGTTCGGGCTGGAGCTTGTAGCCGGACCGCGTGATGATGACGGCCTTCTTGCGCCCGGTGAGGTGCAGGTACGGGCCGTCGAAGCGGCCGAGGTCGCCGGTGCCGATCCAGCCGTCGGGGCGGTAGACGTCGTCGGTGCCGTGGTCGCCGTGGTAGCCCGCGCTGCGGGGCGGCTCGAAGCGGATGAGGATCTCGCCGTCCTCGGCGATCCTGACGGTGCCGGGGAGCAGCGGCCGGCCCACGGAGCCGTGCCGGGTGCGGCCGGGCAGGTTCCAGGAGATGACGCCCGCCTCGGTCATGCCGTAGAACTCGTGCAGGGCGAAGCCGAGTTGTTCCATGAGCCGCAGGGTGCCCAGTCGGGCGGGTGCCGAGCCGGTGAGCAGCAGCCGCGCCCGGCCGCCGAACTGGGCGTGGAAGTCGGCGAAGAGCCGTCGGCGGACGCGCTGCCGGGCGGTGCGCGAGGGGATCAGCGCGGTGAGCCGCCGCAGCCGGTCGGCCCTGCGGCGGTCGGCGGGCGGCAGGGCACGGTAGCGGCTCTCGACGGTCTCGAAGAAGGCCGGGGGGCCGACGACGACGGTGGGGGCCATCGCCTTGAGCGCCGGGTGCAGCCGGGGGATGTCCGCGAGCCGGATGTCGAAGCCGCGCCAGATGGCGAGGTAGACCATGAGCCGCTGCGGGAAGGCGGTGAGCGGCAGGACCACGAAGATGGCGTCGCCCGTGTCCAGCCGCAGCTGGGCGGCGTACTCCTCCAGGGTCGCGACGGTGCCGGGCGCGCTCATCATGATGCACTTGGGCCGTCCGCTGGACCCGGAGGAGAACACCAGCGTGAAGACGTCGGCGCCCGGGCCGCGTTCGGCGCCGTCGGGCGGCGCGACGGCCGCGGCGCCGGGGTCGTCCAGCGGGGCGGTCCAGGGCGGGAGGGGGCCGCGCCGGGTGTACTCGCTCCGCGCCATCAGCAGCAGACCGAGGTCGTACGCGGTGCGGAGCTCCTCCGGCGGGGTGTCGCGGTGGGTCTCGACGGGCAGGGCGACGGACACGGCCCGCAGCCGGGTCAGCGCGAGGTCGGCGACGATCCACTCGTAGCTGTTCCCGCCGAGGATGCCCACGTGCGTGCCGGCGACGACTCCGGCCCCCTCCAGCGCGGCGCAGGCGGCGAGGACGTCGTCGTGGACCTGCGCGTAGCTGCGGCGGACGATTTCGCGCCCCCGGTAGCACCACAATTCCCGCCCGGGATATTCGGCGAGGCGATCGACCATCGTATGGAATTCGGAATTCGGATTTCCCCCGCGCACTCCGGGCGACTGTCCCTTCCGGCCCGGAACGCGCATGAACGATCCCCCCGTTGACACCTGCCGGTCCATGACCACCGGACCCAGTCGACTTTAGGAGCGCACCGTCTACGCGACGTCTACCGGGCGTCCGCCGGGCGCGGACCGATACGCCTGCCGAGCCGGTCAGGGAGTTGCTACGCTCGGGCAATCGCTCTCCGATGCGCGGTGACCCCCGTTCCGGCCCCGGTGCGAGCCCCTGCTTGATCACCGAACAGCCGGTCCCCCGCCTCATCCGGAGTGCCCTCGAACTGACTACAATCCGCGCGACCGAAGGCGTCGCCCGGAGTCGGCAGATCCCCATCGGTGGCCCGCTGCCGGTCCGGCGTCCAACCTCTGCATCCCGGGGGAACCGTGAAATTTCGAGTCTTGGGATATCTGGAGATCCGTACTGCTGACGATCACGTTCTCGATATCTCACAGCCCCAGCAGCGGGCCCTCCTGAGCATCCTGCTGCTGCACGCCAACCGCCCCGTGCCCAAGCACCGGCTGACCGACCTGATCTGGGGTCCCGGTCCCCCGGCCTCGGCCTGCGGCATGCTGCGTACGTATCTCTGGAGGGCGCGGTCACTCTTCGACGACCCGGGCCGGCTGCGGACCCACCCCGGTGGTTACGCGCTCCACGTGGAGCCGGGCGAGCTCGATCTGCACGACTTCCGCCGCCTCGTCGACGTCGGCGAGCAGCTCCTCGACGACGATCCGCACACCGCTTCGCTCCTGCTCCAGCAGGCGCTGGCCCTGTGGCAGGAGCCGGTGCTCGGCGACCTGCCCCCCACGGCCGCGATGGAGGCCGAGGCCATTCACCTGATGGACCGCCGCCGGCTCGCCGAACGCTCGCTCGTGTGGGCGGAATTGGCGCTCGGACGGCATCACGAGATCGTGCCCCGGCTGCGGGCCATGGCCACGGCCGACCCCCTGGACGAACACGCGTGGGCCCAGCTGATGCTCGCGCTCTACCGCAGCGGCCGCCAGGCGGACGCCCTGATGACCTATACCCAGGTCCGCACGCTCCTCGCCGACGAGTGCGGGGTCGACCCCGGTCCCGAGCTGCGCCGCCTCCACCAGCGGATCCTCGACGAGGACGAGACCCTGGGCTACCGCGGCGCCGATGCGGACGGGCCGGGCGGCGAGCGGGCGCCCGAGCCCCGGCCGCCGGCCGGACGGGTCGAGCAGCCGCCCGCTCCGCACCAACTCCCGCCGGACATACCCGACTTCACGGGCCGCGAGGCCGAGACCGCCCGGCTGGTCATGCTGCTCGACACGGCCGGGACCGCCGCCGCGCCGCCCGTCGTCCTGGTGTGCGGTCAGCCGGGCGCGGGCAAGACGGCGCTGGCCGTGCACGCCGCGCACCAGCTGCGGCACCGCTTCCCCGACGGCCAGCTCCATGTGCAGCTGGGGGCGACCTCCGACAGCCCGAAGTGCGTCCACGACGCGCTCGGCGAGCTGCTGCGCTCGCTGGGCGTCGCCTGCGGGTCCGTGCCCGAGTCCACCGACGAGCGGGCGGCGCTGTACCGTACGCGCCTGTCCGGCCGCCGCGTCCTGATCGTCGCCGACGACGCGGCGGGCCCGACGCAGGCGCGGCGGCTGATGCCGGGCATGGCGGGCTCCGCGCTCCTGCTGACGAGCCGGATGCGGCTGGCCGCGCCGCCGGGCGCGACCCTGGTCGACCTCGCGCCGCTCTCCCCCGCCGACTCCCTGCTGATGCTGGAGCGCATGATCGGCCGCCGGCGGGTCACCGCCGAGCCCGACGCGGCGGCCCGGGTCGCCGCCGCGTGCGCCGAACTCCCGCTCGCCCTGCGGATCGCCGGGATGCGGCTGGCCGCGCGCCCGAACTGGCCGCTGAGCACCTTCGCCGAGATCATCGGCGACCGGCACGGCCGCCTCGACGTGCTGGAGGCGGACGACGTGGGCGTACGGGCCCGGCTCGCCCCGAGCTGCGCGGCGCTGGACCCGCGTGCCCGGCGGGCGATCCGGCTCCTCGCGCACGGGGAACTCGACGACTTCGCGTCCTGGGTCGTCGCGGTCCTGCTCGGCGAGCCGTACGCCGACAGTGTGGTCGGCACCCTGGTCGACCACTGTCTGCTCACCCCGGTCGGCGTCGACGCGACCGGGGAGCCGCGCTACCGACTGCCGGAGCTGCTGCGGCTGTACGCGGCGGCGGCCGGGCAGGACGGCGACTCCGGTCCCGAGGAGGCCGCTTCCGTACGCGAACGGCTGCTCGACGCCTGGCTGTTGCTGGCCCGCGCCGCCGACCGCGGCATCGCGCGGGTCCCCCTCCTCCCCGCCGCGGACGACGCCCGCGGCGACTGGGCCGAGGCGGTCGCCGCCGCGATCCCCGGCCGGGTGACCACCCGGATCATGGTGGACGCCGCTGCGTGGTTCACGGCGGAGCGCGAGAACCTGCGGCGCGTCATCGACCGCGAGTGCCCCGTCCGCCCCGGCACGGCCGCCCGGCTCGCGGACCGCCAGTTCGCCTGGCAGCACCGGCACGGCCTGCTCGACGAGGCCGAGCGGACGTGGCGACGCATCGCGGAGTGCGCGGCCCGTCTCGGCCAGGAGGCGACGGTGTCGCATGCGCGGGTGCGGCTCGCGTGCGTTTCCGCTGCGCGGGTGCCTTGTGGGGTGGGGCATGCGTGTGATGCGCCTTAGCGTCCATTGCCGCCTGCGGCGGGAGCTCCCTGCGGGAGCGTCCTCAAACGCCGGACGGGCTGGAATCAGCCCGTCCGGCGTTTGAGGACAGCGCGCGAAGCGTGCTCCGGGGTCTGGGGCGAAGCCCCAGTTTCGGGAAGGGGCGGGGTGGGGAACAAGCCCGCCGCAGGCGCATAGGACCCGCACCCGAAAACGCTCCCCCGCAAGGGCAAGGTCACCCGTCGAGTTCTGCCATGCGGTGGGACGGATAGCGCGCTCCCGCCGCCTCCGGTGGGACCGCCTCGCCGATGGCCGTCAGCTCGGCAGGGGTGAGGTCCAGGCGCGTCACCGCCGTGTTCTCCCGGAGGTGGCGCGACCGCCTCGTGCCCGGGATCGGCACGATGTCGTCGCCTCTCGACAGCAGCCAGGCCAGGGCGAGTTGGGCCGGGGTGACGCCGTGTCGGTCGGCGAGGTCGCGCAGGGGTGCGATGAGGTGGAGGTTGGCGGTGAAGTTCTGCGGCTGGAAGCGGGGGCTGGTGCGCCGGTAGTCGCCGTCGGCGAAGGCGTCGGGCGAGGTCAGTGTGCCGGTGAGGAAGCCGCGCCCGAGCGGGCTGTACGCGACGAAGCCGATGCCGAGTTCGCGCAGGGTGGCCAGCAGGCCGCCCTCGACGTCGCGGGACCACAGGGAGTACTCGCTCTGCACGGCGGTCACGGGGTGGGTCGCGTGGGCGCGGCGTACGGTGTCGGCGGACGCCTCGGACAGGCCGATGTGGCCGATCTTCCCGGCGGCGACGAGTTCCCCGAGCGCCCCCGCGGTCTCCTCGATGGGCACGGCGGGGTCGACGCGGTGGAGGTAGTAGAGGTCGATGCGGTCGACGCCGAGTCTGCGCAGCGAGGCGTCGCAGCACGCCCTGGCGTATTCGGGGCTGCCGTCGATGCCGAGCCAGGTGTTGCCGGGGCCGCGCCGCAGCCCGAACTTGGTGGCGACGGTGACCTGTTCGCGGATGCCGGCGACGGCCTTGCCGAGGAGCTCCTCGCCGGTGTGCGGGCCGTAGACGTCGGCGGTGTCGAGGAGGGTGACGCCGAGGTCGACGGCCTCGCGTACGGTGCGGACGGCGGTGCCGGGGTCGGTGGTGCCGTAGAAGTCGGTCATGGCCATGCATCCGAGGCCCAGGGCGGAGACCTCCAGGGCGCCCAGGCGGCGGGTCGGCAGCGGCTGGGTCATGAGGCCGTGCTCACCTCTTCCAGCACCTTGGCGAGGGTCTCCATGCCCTGGTCGATCTGGTCGAGTGTCGTGCTGGCCGGGGGGACGAAGCGCAGGACGCTGCCGCCGCGGCGCACGCTGAAGATGAGCCCGGCCTCGAAGCACCTGCGGCCGATCTCGTTGCCCGCCTCGAAGGCGGGTTCCTTGGTGTCGCGGTCCTCGACGAGTTCGATGCCGACGAGCATGCCGCGGCCGCGGAGGTCGCCGATGAGGTCGTACCGCTCCATGAGCGCGGTGAGGTGTTCGCGCAGGCGGTCGCCCAGGGCGCGGGCCTTGGCGGGGACGTCCTCCTCGACGACGATGTCGATGCTCGCGGACCCGGCCGCGCACAGCAGGGGGTCGTTGCTGTGCGAGCGGGTGACGGTCAGTCCGGTCTCGACGACCTTGTCCTCGATCGCGTCGGTGGTGGTGACCGAGCTGATGCCGACGCCGCCGCCGAGGTGTTTGGCCAGGGTGACGATGTCGGGGACGATCCCCTCGTCGGTGAAGCCGAACATCGTGCCGAGCTTGCCCAGGCCGGTCTGCTCGTCGTCGACGACCAGCAGCATGCCGCGCTCGTGGCACAGCTCCCGCAGCCGCGCCAGCCAGCCCTTCGGCGGGTCGATGACACCGCCCGCGCTGAACAGCGGTTCGGTGATGACGGCGGCCGGCTGGTCGGTGGCCTGCGCGTCGACGAGCTCGAAGCTCGCGTCCAGGCAGGCGAAGCCGCAGGACGGGAAGGACTTGGCCAGCGGACAGCGGTAGCAGTACGGGGCGAGGAGGGCGTAGGAGTCGCCGGACAGCGGGCCGTGGCCGCGCCGCCAGCCCGCGAAGGTGACCGAGCGGGCGCTCGCGGACAGGCCGTGGTAGCTCACGTGCGGGCTGAAGACCTCGCGGCCGCCGGTGTAGATGCGGGCGAGCAGCAGGGCGAGCTCGTTGGCGTCGGCGCCGGACTCGCCGAACAGGCTGCGGGTGAGCGGATCGGGCAGCAACCGGCCGAGCTTTTCCGCCAGTTCGATCTCCTTGACGTTGAAGTGACTGCTGTGGGCGTGCAGCATCGTGTCGCACGCCTCCTGGATGGCGGCGAGGATGCGCGGGTGGTTGTGGCCCAGCGCGGCGCACATCTGGCCCGAGTTGAAGTCGAGGTAGTCGTTGCCGTGCAGATCGGTGACGACAGAGCCGCGCGCGGACGCGAACACGGGCCCGGAGAAGGCGCTCGTGTCGATGCGGCCGCGGAAGCTGTACCGCTGAGCGGTGTCCAGCAGCTCGCGTTCGCGCCGGCCGGGGTCAACCGGGCCCGCTGGCCGGCCGGAGTGCTCAACTGTGGTCATCACGAGCTCCTTGTTCCATCGAGCGATCTGTCGGACGAGTTGCCGGGGTGAGGACGGTCTCGCAGACCGCCGCCAGCTCGGACACGTGCGTGGTGAACAGCGTCCAGTGGTCGCCCGGCACCTGGACGGCGCGGAACCGGCCGCCTGCGGCGTAGGGGCCCCACCCGTAGTCCTCCGGACCGGTGCCGCCACCGCCGTGGGTGCCCTCGCGGGTGTGGACGAGCATCATGTCCCCGGCGTACGGCGGTGGTTCGTAGCCGGTCATGGCCCGGGCGTTCTCCAGGTAGACGGCGGCGAAGCGGCTCACCTGGCGGGGGGTGAGGCCGGAGCGTTCGCCGCCCGCCCGGTGGCAGATCTCGGCGGCCGCCGCGTCCAGTTCCTCGTAGGGCGCGGTGACCGGTGGGTCGAGGCCCAGGGCGCGGGAGACGAACTCGACGGCCCGGGCGCGGATCGCCGGGATGTCCGGCGGGCGCAGGTCGCAGTCCAGGAGCAGCACGTGGGCGACCTGCTCGCCCTCGGCGGTCAGGGCGGCGGCCATCTCCAGGGCGACGGCGCCGCCCATGGAGTAGCCGCCGAGGAGGTACGGGCCGTGCGGCTGGACGCGTCGCATGTGGCGGATGTAGCGGGCGGCCATGGCGGGGACGGTGCGGTCGGCGCGGTCGGCGTCGTTGCGGCCGACGGACTCGAACCCGTACGTGCGGACGCGGTGTTCGAGGCGGCGGGCGAGCTGTCCAAGCACCAGCACGTGGCCGCCCATGCCGTGCACGCAGAACAGCGCGGGGTGCTCGCCGCCGGGCGGCGCGAAGCGGACGAGGGTGCGTTCGGCGGCGTCCTCGGGGGTGCGGGTGGCGATCCAGTGGGCCATGCGGCGTACGGTCGCGAACTCGGCGGCGCCGCGCCGGGGCAGCCGCACCCGCAGGTCGCTCTCGACGCTCGCGACGAGTTCGGCGGCGAGCAGGGAGTCGCCGCCGAGGTCGAAGAAGTTGTCGTCCATGCCGACCGGGGTTCCCAGCACGCGCGTCCAGACGTCGCCGAGGGTCTTCTCCAGGCCGGTGCGGGGCTGCCCGGCGGGGTGCTCGCCGGTGGTGGCCGTCATCCGCGGCCCGCCCCGACCGGGGCGGGGACGCGGGCGATCTCGTCGAGCCCGCCGTGCAGATAGGCGTCCTTGGCGGTGCCGCGGCGGATCTTGCCCGCGCTGGTCTTGGGCACGGTGCGGCGCCGGATCAGGACGAGTTCGGACAGGCGCAGGCCGCATTCGCGGGCCACGGCCCGGCAGGCGGCGGCGCCGACGGCGGCGGCCCCGTCGGGCGTGCCGTCGTATTCGGCGACCACGACCAGGCGGGTGGCGCCGTCCCCGCCCTCGGTGTCGAAGGCGGCGGCGCAGCCGGGCCGCAGCCGGGGCTCGGCGGACCAGACGGCTTCCTCTATGTCCTGGGGGTAGTGGTTGCGGCCGTGGACGATGATGACGTCCTTGATCCGCCCGGTGACGTACAGCTCGCCGTCGCGCAGCAGGCCGAGGTCTCCGGTGCGCAGGTACGGGCCGGTGTCCGGCGCGTCGGCGGGGCGGGCGGCGAAGGTGGTGGCTGTGGCGTCCGGCCGCCCCCAGTACCCCGCCGCCACCCCGGGGCCGCGGACCCAGATCTCGCCCTCGGCGCCGTCCGGGCGGGTGCGCAGGGTGTCGGGGGCGACGATGCGCACCTCGGTACCGGCCACGGCGCGGCCGACCCCGACGACGACGCGTGAACCGGTGTGCCCGGGCAGGGGGGTGACGCGGGCCCCGGTGCCGGGGTCAGGGCCGGAGACCATGAGGGTGGCCTCGGCGAGCCCGTATCCGGGGGTGATCCGCTCGGCGGAGAAGCCGGACCGGGCGAAGCGCCCGGCGAACCGTTCGACGGTCGCCCGGCGCACCGGCTCGGCGCCGTTGACGGCGAGCCGCCAGGCGGACAGGTCCAGGGCGGCCGTCCGTTCCGGGGTGGCCTTGCGGACGCACAGGTCGTACGCGAAGTTGGGCGCGGCGCTGAAGGTGCCGCCGAAGCGGGTGAGGTTCTCCAGCCAGCTCAGCGGGTCGACCATGAACTCGAACGGCGAGGACAGGACGGCGTCGATGCCCCGGCACAGCGGCAGCAGGATGCCGAGGATCAGGCCCATGTCGTGGTAGGGCGGCAGCCATGACACCTGCCGGTCGTCGGGGGTGAGCCGGAAGCGGTCGGCCATCGCGGCCATGTTGTCCAGCAGCCCGGCGTGGGTGACGACCACGCCGCGCGGGTCGCCGGTGGACCCGGAGGTGTACTGGAGGAAGGCGATGTCACCGGCCGTCGCGGTGCTGCCCGGTGCGGTCGCGGCGTCGTCGTCGACGGTGTCGGTGGCGAGGCCGGGGACGCCGCGCAGGCCGGGGCTGCTCCGGTGGTCCGTCAGCTGTGCGGTGTCGGTGGCGAACAGCGCGGGCCGCGCGTCGCGGACGATCGCGGCCACCCGGGCGGCGCCCGCGGGGGTGTCCGGCGGGTTCGCGGGCACGGCCACGACGCCCGCGTAGAGGCAGGCGAGGAACGCCGCGACGTACTCGGGCCCGTGCGGGTGGAGCAGCAGGACCCGGTCGCCGGGCCGCACCCGGGAGCGCAGGGCGGCGGCGAGGGAGCGGGCCCGGGTGTCCAGTGCCGCGCACGTCATCGCCTCGGTGTGGCCGGGGGCGTCCGGATCGCGGGAGTCGAGGACGAAGCGGAAGGCGAGTGCCTCCGGGGTGCGCTGCGCCCGGTCGCGGAGCAGCGTGTCCAGCCCGGCGGCCAGGGGCCGGGGCATCGAACCGATCGACATGTCGTGTGCAGTCCGTTCTGTGCGCGCCGGGTGCGGCGAGGGGGTCACGGTCGTGCGGGCCGGGGCCGCATCTCGGGGGCGGGCCCGGCGAGCGCCGCGTGGAGGACACCGGAACCGGCTCTCGGTACAGCGTCGCGCCAACCGGGGCCGTCCGGGGAGAACGCCGCGCTCATCCACCGCCCGATGCCCTCCGCGAGGGCGGGCGGGTGGCCGTCGGCGAGCCACTCCTCACGTTCCCCGGTCGGCTCTCCGGGTGGCCTGAAATGCATCGGTTCCACGGCCGGGCGGCCCCCCGTGACCGTCGTCATCGTGTCTCCCCCGTGTTCGCGCGCGTCCTCCCGTGATCTGCCTCCTGACGGAGCGCGCACTGCGGGACCGCGGACGTGCCGGTGCCTGCAACGTAGGCGCAGCCGGGTCTGCGGGGTGTCTACCGCGCGTCCACCGCGCGTACGCCGGGCCGGTGCGGGCCCCGGGGCGTTGCCAACCACCCCTGGGAGCGGGCATGTTCGGTGCGGGAGTTTTTCTCCGTGGTACGGGGTCCGAGGGGGCGCGCGTGGAGCTGACAGAGCCGTCGCATCAGAACACGGGGGTGCTGCGCGGCGCCGCGGCCGAGTGGGCGGCCCTGCCGGTCGCGGAGGGGCTCCGGCTGCTGATGGCGACGCGGCCGCGGATCGTGGCGGTGGCGGAGCGCTGGGTGGCGGAGTCGTGCCGGGCCAAGGGCATCGACCCGGGTGCGCCGGCGGCCGGGGAGGAGTGGCTCACCGGCCCGTATCCGCTGCTCCGTTACGTCGACGCGCTGACCCGCACGCTCACGGCCGTCCGCGACGGGCGCGACCCGCTGCGGGGTGTCCGCTTCAGCGCCCGGCCCGGCGGGCGCACGGCGGTGCACGTCCTGCCCTTCGACCGGGCGGACCGGCTGCTGCTGCACGGGTTCCGGGCCGAGGTGTGGCTGGCGCCCGGGATGGACGAGGCCGGGGCGCGCGCCGGTGCCGGGCGTGGCGTACGGCCTGAGGGGGGCGGCGTGTGCGTGGTCCTCGGCGCGGGCAACATCAACTCCATCGCGCCCCTCGACGTACTGCACCAGCTGTACGCCGCGGGGATGGTGGTCCTGCTCAAGCTCAACCCGGTCAACGACTATCTCGCGCCGCTGCTGCGGGAGGTCTTCGCGCCGTTCGTGGCGCGGGGGTTCGTGCGGATCACCACGGGCGGCGCGGCGGCCGGGGCCGCGCTGGTGCGCGATCCCGGTGTCACGGCCGTGCACGTCACCGGCAGCGCCGCCACGCACGACGCGATCGTGTTCGGCCCGGGGCCCGAGGGTGCCGCCCGCAGGGCCGCCGGGCGGCCCGTCCTCGGCAAGCCGGTGACCAGCGAACTCGGCGGAGTGGGGCCCGCGGTCGTGCTGCCCGGGCCGTGGAGCCGGGCGGACCTGCGCTATCAGGCGCGGCATCTGGTGGCGCAGAAGCTCAACAACAACGGCTTCAACTGCGCAGCGGTGCAGGTGGTGGTGCTGCCGGAGCACTGGGACGCCCGCGCGGAGTTCCTCGGCGAACTGCGGTCGGCGCTGCGCGCCGCGCCGGCCCGCGTGGCCTACTATCCCGGGGCGGGCGAGCGCCGGGCGGGGGCGGTGGCGGGCCGTACGGACGTGGAGCTGCTGGACTCCGCGGAGGTGCCGCGTACGCTCCTGCCGGACATCGCCCCCGACGCGGACGACCCCGCCTTCCGCACCGAGTTCTTCGCCCCCGTCCTCGCCGTCACGGCGCTGCCCGGCCGGACCCCGGCGGAATTCCTCGACCGGGCGGTGGAGTTCTGCAACTCCGCGCTGTCCGGCACGCTCGGCGCGAACCTCGTCGCCCACCCGCGGACGCTGCGGAGCCTGGGCCCCCGCTTCGAGGAGGCCGTGGCCCGGCTGCGGTACGGCACGGTGGGGGTCAACTGCTGGACGGCGGTGGGCTACGCGCTGCCGCGCGCGGTGTGGGGGGCGTACCCGGGGCACACGCCCGCCGACGTCGGCAGCGGCATCGGCACGGTGCACAACGCGCTGCTGCTGCCGGGGGCCGAACGGACGGTGATCACCGGCCCGTTCCGGCCCGCGCCGCGCTCGGTGCTGACCGGGCAGTGGGCGCTGTCCCCCGTCCCGCCGTGGTTCGTGGACAACCGCACGTCCGACGGAACGGGCCGGCGGCTGCTCGCGTACACGGCACGGCCGTCGGGGCGGGGGCTGGCGTCGGTGCTCTGGTCGGCGCTGCGGGGGTGAGGCGGGGATGAGGGGCGGCTCTTTCCCCTGCCCCGCCCCTTCCCGAAGCTGGGGGGTGCGAATTCAGCCCGTCCGGCGTTTGAGGACGCGCCCGCAGGGCGCTCCGCCGCAGGCGGCAACGGGCCGGCAGCCGGGGGCTGGGGCACGAGCCCCAGTTCGGGAAGGGGCGGGTAGGGGAAGAATCAGCCGCGCCCGCTCTCGCGGACCAGTGCCGGGACGAAGCGCGCCGCGTCGATCGTGCCGACGCCCGTCGCCATGTCGTAGCCGTCGACGGCCTTGTAGCCGGTGACGCCCTGGTAGCTGTTGTCCGTGCCGTCGTTCACGTCGACGATGCCGGTGCCGGGCCGGTGGTCGGCGGCGCGGTCGTAGAGGGTGTACAGCGCGTCGTGGATGTTGCCCAGCCGGTGCCCGGCGGCCTGGTCGGCGAGGGCGACGATGCCGGAGAACAGGGGGCTGGACTCGCTGGTGCCGCCGGAGACGTCCCAGCCGGTGGCGGCGGGGTCGAAGCTGGAGTACACCCAGGCACCGCCGTTGGTCGCGGCGGCCATGGAGATGTCCGGGGTGCCGCGGCGGTCGCCGACGACGTTCTGCACGCTGTCCTGGAAGTCCGGGCGGGTGAAGACGTGCGACTGGCCGCCGCCGCCCGCGCCGTTGTCGTTGTAGACGCTCTCCGGGGCGGTGCGCTCGCCCTTGTCGTTCAGGTGCAGCTGGGTGCCGCCGACGGAGGTGACCAGCGGGTCGGAGGAGGGCCAGGAGTTGACGCGCTCCTTGTAGTAGCCCTTGCCGTCCGCGGTGTTGTCGGTGGCGCCGCCGTCGCCGGAGGAGGCGAGGACGGTCACGTTCTTTCTCGCGGCCGCCTTGAAGGCGTAGCGCAGGTTCTTGATGCTGGAGAAGTCGCCCTTGTCGAAGCCGGGGAAGGTGTTCTCCGTGGCGCCGAAGCTCTGGGTGATGACGTCGCCGACACCGTGGTCGATCATGAACTTCTCGGCGTCCATCATCTCCGGCAGGCCGGTGACGCCCTCGGTCTCCGCGACGGCCGTCTCGACGAGCACGATCTTCGCGTCGGGCGCGATCGCGTGCGCCATCTCCACGTCCAGCGTGGTCTCACCGGCCCAGCCGGTCATGTCCGTGTTCTTCGGGTCCCACGCGGGGACGTTGCCCCACTTGACGACCTTCACCGGGGTGCTGGCCATCCCGAACTGCTTGCTGTAGACGTCCAGGTCGTGCTGGATCGTCGGCGAGCCGAAGGAGTCCACGATCACGATCGTGCGGCCCTTGCCCGTGACGCCCGCCTTGTACAGCGGGTCGAGGTTGTACGCCTTGCGGTACTGGAGCGGGTTGTAGCAGGCGATCTTCCACTTGGCCTGGCACTCCGTGGTCGAGACCGGGCTGACCTGGCCGTGGACCAGCTGGTGGCCTGCGACGGCCGGGACCACCTTGGTCCGCGGGACGGCGGCCGCCGTCGTACCGGCCTGCGGGATCGCCGCGGCGGCGAGCGCGGCGGTTCCTGCGGCCACGGCGAGGACGCGCAACCGGGGGCGGGCTATGTGCATGGGTTCTCCCTCTGGGGGCGGTGCCGCGAGGAGCGGCTGCCGCGATCCCATCGGGCGAGTCATGTGCAGAACAAGAGCGTTTGTCCCTTGATGCCGAATGCTTTACCTGGCGACGGATCCTTGGGGCTTTCATGGCCCGCCCATGGGGAAAGGGTGCGGCGTGTCGCACGCCTGTCCGACAGGGGTGCGCTCTCGGGGCCGTACGGGGAGACACTGGGAGATGAGCCCCAGGGGGGCTGGGGGGCGCACGGGACACCCGACGACCGGACACCCGGAGAAGGCAGGCACCCACCATGGCTTTCCGCGACAGACACCCTCTCGCCGGGCAGGCGCCCGACTCGTCCGCGACCGCGTTCTCCGCGGGGATCCTGTTGCTGCGCCTCATGCTCGGCCTGATCATGATGGCGCACGGCGCGCAGAAGCTCTTCGGCTGGTTCGGCGGCGGGGGGATCGACGGGACGGGGAAGGGCTTCACCCAACTCGGTTATCCGGCGGGCAAGGTCATGGCCGTCGTCGCGGGTCTGAGCGAGGGCCTCGGCGGCGCCGGGATCTTCCTCGGGCTGCTCACCCCGCTCGCCGCGGCGGCGGTCCTCGGCACGATGATCAACGCGCTCGACGTGACGTGGGACGGCGGGTTCTTCGCGCCGAAGGGCGTGGAGTTCACGCTCCTGATCGCCGTCACCGCGGCCGCCCTCGCGCTCACCGGCCCGGGACGCCACGCGGTCGACCACTACCTCCCCGTACTGCGCCACCACCGCGTCTCCTACGGCATCGCGGCGATCGCCCTCGCCGCCGTGACGGCGTGCGTCGTGCTACTGATCCGCGACTGACCCCGCGCCCCGCCTCAACCCGGGGCGGTATCGGCCGGGTTCACCGCTCGAGCCGGGCCGCCAGGCCATCCAGCACCCGCTGCAGCCCGTACTCGAAGGTCTCCTCGCGGATCGCGCGCGGGTCGCCGTCCCGCGCCGAATGCCCCTGGCGCAGCCGCGGGTACTCCTCCATCGCCCGCTCCACGGCGGGCCGCAGGCTCTCCCTCCACGCCTGTTCGTCCTGACCGCTGCGGGCGAGCAGCGAGAGGTGGCCCGCCTCGCCGGTCGCCGTGCCGACGACATAGGCGACGACGGTGCTCATCGCCCGGTCGGCCTCGGCGGGGGCGAAACCGGCCGCTTCGAGGAGGGCGAGCATGCGGTCCGACGTCCGCATCAGGTTCGGCCCGAGGCCGGCGAGGCCGACCCGGCCGAGTACGGACGCGATCCAGGGGTGCCGCAGCGCCGTCGCCCGCAGGCTGCGGGCGCCGTGCCCGACCGCGTCCCGCCAGCCCGCGGGGTCGTCGGCGTCCGGCACCTCCAGCTCGCCGTAGATCTCGTCCACGACGAGCTCGATCAGCTCGTCCTTGTTGGCGACGTGCCGGTAGAGCGACGTGGCACCGGCGCCGAGCCTGGCCCCGAGGCGTCGCATGCTCAGGGACTCGATCCCCTCGGCGTCCAGGAGCCGGACCGCTTCGGACACGATCTGCCCCCGGCTCAGCTGCTCACGCGCCGGGCGCGGGCGGGTCCACACCGAGTAAATCCGCTGGCCATCGGCCGTCATGAGGTCTCCTCACTCTCCCGGCCACGGTAGCGCACACCGTTCGCACCTTGCGTACACCGATCGGTGGACGTACAGTGTACGTATCAAGCGCACACCGTACGCATCGCGGTGTCGCGGAGTCGCAGCGGCAAGGGGAGAGCACGCCATGACCTTCGATCTCGCTCACTGGCAGGCACGGTTCGACGAGCTGCGCGCCGCGCACCACGTGCCGGGAGCGACCCTCGCGGTGCTCACGGAAGGGACGGTCCACGAGCTGGCGAGCGGTGTCCTGCACCGGGGCACGGGCGTGGAGGCGACCACCGACTCGGTGTTCCAGCTCGGTTCGATAGCCAAGGTGTACACCGCCACGCTGGTGATGCAGCTGGCCGAGTCCGGCCGGCTCGACCTGGACGCGCCGGTGGTGGACGTCCTGCCGGAGTTCGCGGTCGCCGACCCCGAGGCCACCCGGGCCATCACCACCCGGCAGCTGCTCTCCCACACCAGCGGTCTCACCTGCGACTTCACCCATGACACCGGGCGCGGCGACGACTGCCTCGCCCGCTACGTCGAAGCCGCCCGTGGCGTGGCGCTGGACTGCCCGCCCGGCACCGCGGTCTCCTACAGCAGCGTCGGCTACAACGTGCTGGGCCGCATCGTCGAGGTGCTCACCGGCCTCACCTGGGACGAGGCCCTCAAGCAGCGGCTCCTCGCCCCGCTCGGGCTCACGCAGACGATGACCCTGCCCGAGGAGGCGCTGGCGTTCCGCGCGGCGATGGGGCACCTGGGCGAGCCCGGCCAGGACCCGGACCCGGCGCCCGCGTGGGATCTGATGCCGCGCTCGGCAGGCCCGTACGGCCGGGTCATCGCCTCCGCCGCCGACGTCGTGCGGCTGGCCCGGCTGCACCTCGACGGCGGCACGGCACCGGACGGCACGCGCGTGCTGGACCCCGGGACCGTGGCCGCGATGCAGCGGCGCGAGATCGACGTCCCCGACAAGTGGACCGTCAGCGCCGACGGCTGGGGCCTGGGCTGGACGCTCTACGACTGGGACGGGATCGCCGGGTTCGGCCACGACGGCGCCTCGATCGGGCAGTACGCCTATCTGCGCGTGGTCCCGCAGGCGGGCGTGGCCGTCGCGCTCCTGACCAACGGCGGGGCCGCCCGCAAGCTCTACGGCACGCTGCTGCGCGAACTCCTCGCCGAACTGGCCGGGGTGCGCATGCCCGAGGGCCTCGCCCCGGCGGCCCAGCCGCCCGTGGTCGACATGGCGCCGCTCGTCGGCACGTACAAGCGCGAGGGCGTCGTCATCACCGTCTCCGAGCGCGACGGCGCGCCGCACATGGTGTACGAGTTCGTGGACGGCATGAAGGACTTCTCCCCGCCGCTCGACATCGACCTGGTGCCCGTGTCCCGGACGGTGTTCGCCGGTACGGGCGCGGGCCCGTCCTTCAGCGAGGACTGGATGCCCGTCGTGTTCTCGACGCTGGCCGACGGCACCGGCTGCGTGTACGTCGGCATGCGGGCCGCCCCCAAGGCCGGCTGAGCACCGGCCCGGCGGGCGCAACGGATTCCCCCGCGGTTCGTTGAGGACAGGAGGATCCGAGCCCGAGGGACAGCTCCATGCCAGGAACACCGCAGGCCCTGAGCGTGCGCGACGTGCACAAGTCGTACGGAACCCACGAGGTGTTGCGGGGCGTCTCGCTCACCCTCGCGCCGGGCACCCTCGCCGGGCTGGTCGGGGAGAACGGCGCGGGCAAGACGACGCTGCTGCGCATCCTGTGCGGGCAGATCGCCGCCGACGCGGGCGAGGTGGAGCACCTGGGGGCGCTGGGCTACTGCCCCCAGGACACGGTGCTCAACGACTTCCTCACCGTGGAGCAGCACGTGCGCTACTTCCGGTCCGCCTACGGCCTCGACACCGTGGACCGCGCCGAGGAGCTCATCGAGGAGCTCCACTTCGCCGAGTACCGGCACACCCGGGTCGACGCCCTGAGCGGCGGCACCCGGCAGAAGCTCAATCTGACGCTGGCCCTGATGCACGACCCGCAGGTGCTGCTGCTCGACGAGCCCTACCAGGGCTTCGACTGGGAGACCTACCTGCGATTCTGGGACCTCGCCGCCGGGCTCCGGGACCGGGGGCGCTGTGTCCTCGTCGTCTCCCATCTGGCCTGGGACACCGAGCGGCTGGACGAGCTGCACCGGCTGCGCGACGGGGTCGCGGCCCGCTGGGAGCCCGGCCGGGGGACGACCGCGGGCTCGGGAGCGGCCCGGTGAGCCGGGCCCGTTCGCGGCTCGCCACCGCCATCGGCTTCGCCCTGCTGGAACACGCGCGCAACCGCTTCGCGCTCGTCCTGGTCGTGTTCTACATCCCGCTGTGGCTGACGCTGGAGCACTGGTTCGTCACGTCGGAGCCCGCGACGTTCCTGCTGCGCGCGACCGGGGCGCGGCTGACGGTCAACGGCGGCCACCTCACGATGGTGTCCGGGGCGGCCAACACGGTCACGCTCATCGTCGGCTTCATGATGTTCATGACGACGTTCAAGTCCCTGGCCTTCGACAGCCGCCTGGTGCTCGCGGGCTATCCCCGGCTCCACCTGCTGGTCGCCAAGGTCGTCGCGATGACGCTGGCGGCCGCCCTGATCTCCGGCTACGCCACGGCCGTGGTCTGCGGCTACTGGGACCCCGTACAGCCCGACCTGCTGGCGATCGGGCTGTTCACCGCGGCGGTCGCCTACGGCGGGATCGGCATCCTGCTGGGCGCGTTCCTGCGCAGCGAGCTGGCGGGCATGTTCGTCATCATCATGGTCAGCCTGCTGGACACGATGCTGCAGAACCCGATCAGCAACCCGGCGGCGAGCAAGGACGGGGTCTATCTGCTGCCGGAGTACGGGCCGACGCAGGTGAGCATGGCGGCGGGCTTCACGGACTCGGTGCCGTGGCCGCAACTGCTGCTGGGGCCCGCGTGGTTCGCGGGGAGCTGGCTGCTGGGCACGGCGGCCTTCCACGTCCGCACCCGCGACCACCGCCCCCGCGCCCCGCACCAGCCACATCGAGCCCGTCCCTCCGTCGAGGACCGGGGTCCCGTCGGACGCGGCTAGGCCGACAGCTTCGCCGCGTGCGTCAGCAACTCCTCGTACACCGCGGGCCGGTCCTCGTCGATCACCGGCGAGCCGACGCCGAAGTCACCGTTCACCCACCGCGCGGACACCCCCGGGTTCGCCGACTCCGTACCGTCGTACAGGAAGACGTGCGGACTGCACCGCACCCTCCCGTCGCACGCCGCGCGATACTGCTCGATCACCGCCCGCCGGGCCCGACCGGTGTCCAGCGCGTCGGCGAGCGCCTCCACGTCCACGACGCCCGTGGCTCGAGCCGTGTCGAGGATGACGTGCCGCATGGAGATGCACCGGCCCTGCGCCCAGAAGGCGCGCCGCAGGGCGAGGTCGAGCTGTTCGCTCGCCTGCCACCCCTGTGCCTTGGCCGCTTCGACCGCCTCCAGCGCGGGCAGTGTGGTGACGGGATAGGTCCAGTCCGGGCCCTGCCACAGCCGCCAGCCCGCGTCCGGCTCCAGGGCGCCGAGCACGGAGATCTCCGAGTCCACGCCGGGGCGGGCGTTGACCTCCTCGTTGAACAGCTCCAGCGGGAAGGCCCGCAGGTCGAAGTGGATGCGGCCCTCAAGTCCCAGCCGGTGGCGCGTCGTGTGCAGGCGGTGCACGGCGATGTGTGCGAAGGAGCAGTTCAGGTCGGTGAAGACGACGAGGGTGTCGGGGGTGTGCGGCAGCCGGGGGTCTCTGCCGGCGGCCGTGGTGTGCGGTATGTGCTTCACGTCTCTCCTCACGGGGAGTGCCTGGAGCGGGCACGGGTCACGGCGGTGCCCGCTCCGGGCACCTTGTCATGGCGTGCGGCGCGCCGTCACGGCGTTTCCGTCACGCGCAGCAGGCCCCACCAGCCCTCGCAGACGCCCCAGTGCAGATTGCCGGTGCGGTAGGCGTAGTCGCCGGGGTAGTTGGCGCGGAAGCGGACGGTGCGGGTGCCGCCCGCGGCGAGGGCGCCGATGGTCGAGACGTACGGTCCCCGGCCGGTCCCGGAGCCGTCCCACACCTGGCCGTGCACGGTGAAGCACTGGTTGCGGCTGCGGGCCGCGCCGACGGCGAGGTGGATCGCGACCTGGTCGCCGGCCCGGCACCGGAGCAGCGGGGTGGGCGGCGCCGGGTCCGCGAGCACCGGGTGGAGCGGGTGCAGGGCGGCGGTGCGGTAGTTGTACGCCTTCTGGCCGTCGTCGTCCCTGCTGTCGGAGAACAGGTCGGCGACGGGCTGGGTGAGGTCGCCGTCGTGGAAGAGCCGCAGCCCGTCCTGGGTGATCAGCACGAGCTCGTGCACCGGCTCCGCGTTGAGCCTGCGGACGACGGCCTGTTCGCCGGTCCAGCGCTCCTCGCCGGAGTCCGGGTCGTAGGGGGTGGCGTCCGCGGCCTCGACCACCAGCGCCCCCACCAGGCCGCGCCGCATGTGGGAGACCACGTCGGCCTGGTCGCGCAGCAGGGCGACGCCGGGCTCCGCGGCGTACCAGTGGTAGGTGCGCGAGCCGCCGGGCTTGACGGTGCCGTCCTCGTTGTAGCCGACGTGGGCGCCGTCGTCGGTGAGGACGTCGTAGCGCAGGCGGGTCGGGTGCAGGGACACCCGGCCGGACAGCACCCGGGAGCCGGGGTCGTCCTTGGCCAGCAGCGGGGGGTCGAAGGCGCTCGCGGGCGGCGGTCCGTCCAGCTCGTTGATCAGGGTCACCTCGACCCATTCGCCCTCCCGGCAGCGCAGCACCAGCGGGCCCTGCTGCTCCTCGCCGTCGACCTCGTAGACGAGCCCGTACGGGTCGACGCGCTTGTCGCTGTAGAGGATGTCGCGGGCCTTGGCGCGGACGGTGAAGCGGCGGACGAGCTGCTTGGGCGGCAGGTGGCCGAGGGCCGGGGCCGCGGAGGGCAGGGCGGCCAGGCCGGGCCGGGGGCTGCCGTGCAGGCGCAGGAGTCCCCAGCAGCCCAGCCAGAGGTCGTCGGTCGCGCCGAAGGACCAGAGGTGGTCGCCCGGCCCCTGCCGGGGGTCGAGGTCGAGGTCGGCGGTGTTGGAGATGCCCAGGGTCCGCTGGTCGCGCCAGGGGGTGTCGGGGCGTCCGCGCCACTCGCGCCAGCGCAGCCCGTTGGTGGTGAAGCTGTGCTGGAGGTCGTGCGAGCCCTGCAGGACGTGCAGCCGGATCTGCTCACCGGGGTAGGCGTGGAGCATGGGGGTGCCCGGGTCGCCGTGGACCCTGCTGGCGAACCAGTCGGCCGGGTCGCCGCCGCGCTCCGAGAGGGGTTCGCAGCGGTAGTTGACGGCCATCACGCCCTGGTCGTCGGGGGCGCCGGGGGTCGGGGGCGGGTTGATGGGCCCGCCGTGGCCGCCGGTCATCTGCGCGCCGTCCATCTGCATGTGCTCGACGAGGGGGACGAAGTCCGCGACGGCCAGCACGAATTCGCGGAACTGGCCCTCCGGGCGCTTCACGACGGCCTGGGTGCCGCGGCGCAGCGGGGTCGTCCCGTCGGCGGGCTCGAACCACTGCGCGTCCTCGGCCTCGGCGATCATCGCGCCGAAGAGGCCGTGGCGCTGGCGGTAGTTGGCGAGCAGGTGGTCGTGGAAGAAGACGGTGCCGAACTCCTCGTTCACATACCAGCGGTAGGTCCAGGAGTTGTAGCGGCCGAAGTCCTCCGCGCCCTGGTCGACGGTGGTGGTGCCGGAGATGTAGTTCCAGCCGATGCTGGAGCCGTCGGAGATCAGGGGGTCGTATTTGACGAGGTGGGTGTGGAGTCCGCACTCGGGCTGGAAGGGCAGCCTGGGGTCGAAGGCGCTCTCCTTCTGGGGGCCGGTGGGCAGCGCGTTGGTGAGGGTGAGTTCCAGGACCTCGCCCTTGCGGGCCCGGATCACCAGGGGCTCGACGGTGCGCTCGCCCGCTTCGAGCTGCCGCCGGAACTCCTCGAGCCCGCCCGCCTCTTCGAGCTCCTCGGCGAGGACGAAGAAGTGTCCGCGGTGGTCGTGCCAGGTCATGCCGTGCTCGGCGGTGGGGTCGCCGTGGTAGTAGACGGTGCCGGTGGTGGCGACCAGGTGGTAGCGGCGTACGGGTGCGTCCGGTGGGCCGATCTTGGTGAAGGCCTCGCCGGGCTGGGGGTCCCGGCAGAAGGCGGCGGCCTCCAGCGGGCTGGGCTCGCGGCCCATGCCCTGCGGCTGGTGCGGGGTGCGCGGCGGCCGGGGCGACTTCTGCGGGTAGGAGGCGACTTCCCGCATGAAGTTGGGGAAGCCGGGCCTCTCGGGCGTGGGCAGCGGCGGCGGGGCGCGGTGCGGGAGCGGGGCGAGGGCCGTGATGGGGGTGCCGTCGGGGTAGGTCCCGGTGCCGTCCTGGAAGGTGTCGAACATCCGGAAGAGGCCCCACATGCCCATATGGAAGTGGACGTACATGTGGCAGTGCCAGATCGCGTCGCCGACGGCCGCCTGCGCGGAGCCGAGGCCGCCGATCAGGTCCAGGGTCAGGCCCTCCTGGGGGCTGATGCTGACGGAGTCCACGATCGGGGACTTGGGGTCGGCCGGGTCGCTGTGCCACTGGTGGAGGTGGGTGTGGAAGACGTGGGTGTCGCGCATGCCGCCGTGGACCAGCCGGATCACCGCGGGGTCGCCCTGGTAGCCGCGCAGGACCGGGGTCGCGGGGTCGCCGAACATCCACGAGCTGTGGTGCATCTCCTCGCCCGTCTGGGCGTCGCGCACGGGGTCGAGCTGCCCGCTGTCCAGCATCTGCTGGTAGCGGTACATCCGCCATTCCATGGGCTCGATGCGGAGGTTGACCGGGAGCATGGCGAGGTTGGGCGGGGTCAGGTCGGCGAGGGTGTCCGGGCCCCGGCCGCCCGCGGCCCGCAGGGCCGGGGGCAGGGGCGCGGGCGCCGCCGCGTGGGCCGGGCCGGCCGGCGCGTCCATGGAGTGCATCCCGCCCATGGGCATCAGGGCGGAGACGTCGGCGGGGTTGTCGTTGCTGGGGTACTCCATCATGAAGATGACGAACTCGCGGAAGCTGCGGTCGGGCAGGTGCACGTCCGCGTAGAGCCCGGACGCGAGGTCGCTGCCGGTCTCCGGGTCGCTCCAGGTGGCGTCCTCCGCCTCCACCACGAGGGCGCCGATGAGGCCGTGGCTCTGGGCGCCCTCGCCGCGCGGGTCGGCCATGTCGCCGAAGTGGAAGACCCCTTCGTGCTCGCACGTCCACTCATAGGTGCGGGTGCCGCCGGGCGGGACGCTGGAGTCGGGGTTGCGCCCGACGGCCAGCCCGTCCTGGGTGCGGGCGTCGTACTGCACGCCCTGCATGGTGATGCCCGTGGGGCGGTCGAGCTCGTTCGTCAGGCGCACGAGCAGCCGCTCACCGCGGCGCACGCGCAGGACGAGGGGCCGGGCCAGCGGGTGCGGTTTCGGCACCCGCTCGGGCTCCTTGAGGTAGTCCGGGAAGGGCGACGGCCAGGTCGCCGCGAGGGACCGCAGCTCCTCCGCGTCGTCGGCGAGGGTGTAGAGGGCGCCGTTGGAGTCGTAGTCGCCGAACGCGTTGTAGGCGATGGGGACGTGCAGGGCGACGACGTCGTACGTGCGTGTGGGTGTTGCCATCAGTTGTGCTCCCCCGTGATGTCGTACGTTGCGCTTGCTCTTGTGGGTGATGTGTGGGTGTTGTGGGGTACGGGATCAGGCGGCAGTGCTGTGGGCGAACCGCGCGACCTCCTTCCCCGCGGAGAGGACCCGCCCCTCCCACCGGTAGCTCTGCCCGAAGGGCCCGTCCGTGCCGTCCCGGCGGAACGTGAGCACGACCCGGTCCCCCCGCCGCACCGGAACCTGTTCCTCGATCGGCAGGAAACAGTGCTTCCAGCTGTCGGAGGCCGTCCGCTCCGCGATCCCGTCACCGGAGATGTCCAGGGCCACCGTGTCCGAGAGCGTCGCCACGAAGTACCCCTTGAATCCGCTCAGCACCCCGTCACGGTGCACGGTGAAGACGAGCGGCACCTCGTACGTCGCGGGCGGCTCCTCCTCCTGCTCCAGGTCGAAGATGCGGACGATCCGCGGCGCGGCGAGGTGGCCGTCCAGCGGCAGGACCACGTCGTAGTAGAGGTCGAAGGGGCCGCGGGCCCCCCTCTCGCGCAGCAGCTCGGCGAACCGGCCTGCCCCGCCGCCGTCCTGCGGGGTGCCGGCCCGTACCTGGGCGTGGGCGCGGGCGGCCGTCACCGGGACGAGGTAGCTCTCCACCCGCCGCGGGAGCATCGCGCCGCCGGGCGCGAGGAAGCGGCGGCGCGCGTCGGCGAGGATCGCGGCGAACCCCTCGTTGTCGGCGAGGTTGCCCATGATCTCCGAGATGACGACGTCGACGCGCTCGGGCAGGTCCACGTCGAAGGAGAGGCCGTGGACGGGGACGAACCGGTCGCCGTGGCCCGCTGCCGCCACCCGGTCGCGGGCGGTGCGCAGCACGTCGGCGTTGAGCTCGATGCCGTACACCCGGCGGGCGCCCGCCTCCAGGGCCCACTGGGCGAGGATGCCGGTGCCGGTGCCCAGGTCGAGGACGGTGGCGCCGGGGCGTACGGCCTCCAGGACGGCGGCGCGGAAGGCCTCCATCCGCAGGTCGTCGCCGAGCATCAGGTCGTGGAAGGCGAAGTCCCAGTCGGTGAGCCGCTCGGCAGCGGGCAGCCAGACCTGTTCCGCGGTGTACGCCGGGCCGTCGGCGGTGGTGGTCACTGTCGCTCTCCTTGTGTTGGCGCCGGGGCGGTGTCCGTGGTGCCGTGCCCGGCGGGGCGGACCGGGAGCGGGCCCGCGCAGGGGCCCGAGACCTGACGGCCGGTGACGAGGTCGAAGGTGGAGCGGTGCAGGGGGCAGGTGATGCGCAGGGTGTGGGCGTTGACATAGCCGTGGGCGAGCCGGCCCTTGCGGTGCGGGCAGGCCGCCGCGATCTCGTACGCCCGTCCGTCGACGGTGACGCGCACCCACTCCCCCGGCAGCGGTTCGACGGTGGGGCCGGCGGCGGGGCCCTTCTCGCTCACGCCGCCTCCCTGGCCCGTTCGACGGCCGTCTCGAAGGCGGTGCCGATGAGTTCGGAGAGCAGCAGCGCGCCGACCCACAGCCGGGTGGGGTCCAGGCCGTGGGCGGCCTCGTACTCCCGGATGGCGACCTGCATCTCCTTGCGGTGGAAGGTGTCGATGTGCAGGTGCTCGGTGTAGTACCGGCCGTGGGCGATGCCCAGCCGCTCGCAGGCGCGGGCCTGGACGGTGAAGGCGGACGGGATGCTGGCCTCCAGATAGGCGAGGGCGCCGAGGAAGTACTCCAGGTGCGGGGCACGCTGGGTGAGCCAGAAGAAGACGTCGAGGAAGGCGTAGGTCTCGTCGCTGGTGCGGTCCAGATAGGCGTCCAGTTCGAGCGGGAGGCCGAGCTCCGCGAGGAGCTCCCGGTAGAGCTGGGAGTGGGCCTGCTGGAGGTTGCCGCAGCCGAACTCGTCGATGAGCACCCGCATCACGGCCATCTGCGCGCGGATGGGCAGCCGGGGTATGGCGGGAAAGAAGTTCTGCGCCTCGGTGAGGCCGTCCGGGGCGAACTCCGCGACGACCGACGTCATCTGACGGAGGGTCGCCTTCTCCGCCAAGTAGTGTCCGGCCGGGGTGCCCGCGCTCTCCCGGGCCAGCAGCTCGTCGAGCGCCTCGACCCATTCGGCGCGGGAGGCGAGCGGTGGCGTGGTCTCCTCGAGGCGGGCCACCAGGGGCACGATCCAGTCCCGTTCGATCCGCTCGATCTCGGCGTAGGTCCGGCTGTCGGGCAGGGAGCGGTTGTGGACGAACAGCCGCTTGAGGTCGCTGTCCGCCGGTTCGGTCCTCATGTGCGGCTCCCTTCGGGTGTCGCGGTCCGGCCGGTGCCGATCACCCGGCGGCGGTGGAGTTCGGATTTGAGGGCGCGGTACCAGTCGGGCCGGTCCAGCCCGTGCCGCTCGCAGGCCTCGCGTACGGCCGCGTTGTACACCGGCCGGACGTCGAAGGCCGTGGCGCAGAGGGCGGGTTCGACGTTGGCGAGGGCCATGACCCAGCCGTCGACGTCCCCGCAGTCGCCCACGAGGTGTTCCAGGCCCTGGAGGACCGGCACCCCGGGGTCCGCGGCGAGCAGGGCGCGGGTGGCCGTCGCGGAGCCCGCCGAGTCCTTGACGGCGGCCACGCCCGGCAGGGCGCAGATCTTCAGCAGGGTGCCGGGCTCGATGGTGTTCCCGGAGATCTCGGACTCGTGGTAGACGACGACGGGCAGCCCGGCGGTCTCCGAGACGGCGGCGTAGTGGTCGTACATCTGCTGCTGGGTGACGTCCGGCCCGTACGGGGTGGTGGTGACGACCGCGGCGGCGCCGAGGCGGGCCGCGGTGCGGGCCCGCGCGGCCACCTCCGCCGTGCCGGGCCGCTGGATGCCGGCCAGCACCGGCAGCCCGTCCGCGCGGTCCAGCGTGTGGGCGACCATGTCCTGCCACTGACGGTCCGTCAGGGCCCAGCCCTCGCCGGTGCTCAGCGCCGGGAGCAGGGCGGTGACATGGGGCCGCACCGAGTCGACGAGGCGGGCGACGTCCCGCCGGGACACCTCGTCACGGTCGGAGAGCGGGGTCACCAGGGCGACCGTCACTCCGTGGTACATCAGTCCTCCCCCCACAGCCGCTCGTGCGGGATCCGCAGGGCGAGCGATGCACGGTAGAGCTTCTCCAGGTCGTCGGGGAAGGCGACTTCCGGTCCCGGTTCGGGCGCGAGGACGGGCAGCTCCCGGCGGGCGAGCAGCCGGGGGCTGACCGAGCGCAGGACGCCGTCGCGGTGCAGGACCATACCGGCCAGGAGCTGCTCGTGCACGGGCAGGCCCGCCGTGGCGGGCGCGCCGAGCCCTGCCCCGATGTCCTCGCGCGTGTAGCCGAGGCGGTCGATGCGCATGTCGGTGTGCAGGTGGTCCATGAAGGGGTAGTAGGCGTCCTGGAGTTCGCGCGGGAAGCGCCACACCAGGTCGTCGCAGCGGCCCACCTGTTCCAGGCTCATCACCACCCGGCCGTGGAGCCGGGTGGCGAAGAAGGACTTGCAGGCGGTCCGCGTCGCCTCGTCCGCGCTGTTCATGCCGAGGAACAGCGCGGCGTCCGCATACGTCGTGCGGAGCTCACCGGGCATGGCGGTCCAGCGCGGCGGCGAGGCGGGTCATCGCGGCGGAGAACATCTGCGGGTCGCGGGCGAGGGCGATCCGCAGGTAGCTCTCGCCCTTGCCGGGTTCGCTCCAGTAGAAGTAGCGGCCGGGCAGCAGGTAGAGCCCGTCGGCGGTGAGTTCGCGCTGCAGCTCGGTGGCGGTCAGCTCGGGGTGGTCGATCCTGAACCAGGCGACACTCACGTTGACCACGGGCTCCTGGTACTCCAGGATCGACCCGTCCAGGGCCTTCCGCGCGGTCTCGCGGTTGCGGGTGAGGACGTCGCGGACCGAGGAGAGGTCGTCCTCGATGGAGTCCTCGATGTACTCGGCGAGCATGTTCAGCACGAACGGCGAGACATTGAGCAGCACGCTGGTGTGGAGGTTGTATACCGCCTCGTGGATATCGTCGCTGACGGTGAGCATCGCGCATTTCGCGTCCTGCACCGGCCAGGTCTTCCCGGTGTCCTCGATCGCCATGTAGCTGACGCCTGAATTCTCCAGGAGCTCGTACATGTCGAACCGGGCGACATCGGGATCGAATAGCGTGAAGGAGGCGAAGCAGAAATCAATCACCAGCAGCTTGCCGTGGTCCTTGCAGAAGCGGACGACTTCCTCGAATCCCTTCCGGCCGTGTTTCAGCAGGCTGAACCCGGTGGGGTTGTTCGGGTCGACCAGGAACAGGGCGTCGGTGCGGACCCTGCGCTTGAGCTCCGAGTAGATCCGGTCGGGGTCCGCGAACGCCGATTCGTCGACGGGGTGGAGCGGCACTCCCATATTGGCGAGCACGTCGTAGAGATTGTCGAAGCACGGCTCGATGAGGGACACCGCCATTCGCCGGCGCTTGAGGTACATGCCGACGACCATCGTCGATATGGACGCGGCGTAGGAGAGCATGGTCTTCTTCCGCGCCAGCGCGGTCGGCTGCCGGTGCAGGCGGAAGAAGGCGTCGACGAACCGCTGTTCGTAGGTCTCCTGGAGACCCTCCTCCGCCTCGTACCACAGCTGCGGGAGCCGCTCGACGATCTGCCGCTGGCTGGCCGACTGTCGCTGGTGGGTGTGGGCGTCGGCGAGGTTGAACTCGGTCCGCAGCGCCTGGATCTCGTGCTGCGTGAGGTCGACGAGGGCCCCGTCGGCGAGGCTCTCGGGTGAACTGGTGCGGGTGCCGCTGTGGTTCATGGTTCCTCCCGTGCACACGGTCGGTGATCGGGCCGGCCGGGTCCGGCGCGGTCCGTGGCGCTGCTCCGCTCGTCCGGCCGCGGCCCGCCGAATGGTGCTCGGCTCCGTCGCCGGGATTCGCCGTGGGAACGCTCCGTATACGATGCGCGGCGCGGTGCCGACGCACCGGCCCGCCGGAGCGTGGAAGAAATTGCGCAGGCGCGTATTGTTCTGCCGCGCGGGGCGCAATTCACCTGGGTGGGTGCCGCCTTGAGGCGTGCGGCCACTCGGCCGTGCCGGGCCGGCGTCCGGCTCCGGATTGCCTTGTGGCGCGGCGGCGGCTACGCGCGCCCGGGCAGGGCGAGTCTGTGCCCGTCAGCCGTGCGGACGCCCCCCGGAATCCGATGATCTTTTCGGCCACCGCTCGCTGATGCCCCGATCACGGTGTTTCTCCCGCGTCGGCCGGCATCGTGATGCGAACACGGTCAAATTTCCCTGCCATGTTCCTTCTCCCCCGTAAACGGACCGAAGTCCGACGCGCAGGACTATGCCATACCCGCAACACCGTGGGCAAGCGTTTTCATAGCCCCGATTTACTTGTAGGAAATAGATCAAGATCCGTTCATCCGGCCCCGGGCGAAGGGGAATTGAAAGAGATCCATTCCGCACCGGGTGCGCAGTTCAGCGGCCCTTTCCGGCCCCCGCCGGAACGGCACAGCGCCCCGCACGCGGCACCCTTCCGGGCGTCGGCGTGCGGGGCGGTGCGGTGTGCCGTCCGCCGGGGTCAGCCCTCGCGGATCGTCTCGATCTCCAGCGTCAGCTCGATCTCCTTGGAGACGAGGATACCGCCGGTCTCCAGGGCCATGTTCCAGGTCAGGCCCCAGTCCTCGCGGTTGACCTTGCCGTGCGCCGAGAAGACCGCACGGTCGTTGTTCCACGGGTCCCGGGCGTAGCCGAGGTAGTCGACGTCCAGGGTGACGGGGCGGGTGACGCCCTTGATGGTCAGGTCCCCGGTCATCTTGCCCTTGCTGCCCTGCCAGGTCACCGACGTCGAGGCGAAGGAGGCCTTGGGGTGCTTCTCCACGTCGAAGAAGTCGCCCGAGCGCAGGTGGTCGTCGCGGGTCTTGTCGCCGCTGTCGACGCTGGCCATGTCGATGACCGCGGTGACCCGGCTCTCCTCGGGCCGCTCGCCGATCTCGACGGACGCCTCGACGCCGGTGAAGCGCCCGCGCACCTTGGTCAGCATGAAGTGGCGGCCCACGAAGCCGACCTCGGCGTGACCCGGGTCGACCTTCCATGTGCCGGCGGACGGCAGTTGGACGCCGTTCACCTGGCGGGTGGGGGAAGCGGAGCTGCTCATGGGGTTTCGCCTTCCTTTCAGGCGGTCCGGGTGGAGGGCCCGGTCTCGGTCGGCAGACCGGCGTCGATCCAGTCCTGCTTGCCCTCGCCGTACTCGTACACATTGGCGTAGCCGAGCTCGGTCAGGCGCTTGGCGGCGATGCCGGAGTTGCCGCAGGGCTCGTTGGCGCAGTAGACGATGATCTCGGCCTGCTTGTCGGGCAGCAGCCCGGGGGCGAGCTTGTCGACGGCGTCGTGCGGGAGGTTGAGCGCGCCGGGCAGGTGCGCCTCCTCGTAGTACGAGGCGGGGAGCGCCTCGACAACCGTCACGGCACCGCTGTCGATCTTCTTCTTGACGTCGTCACGCCCGATGTTGCGGACCATGTCGCCATCCCTTCGAGGTTCGAGTTTTCCGTGCGTCCGCACACACACTACCAAGTGCGTGCGGACGCACACAAGGGCCGGTATGCTTTCCCCGTGAGCAAAGGGGATGTGGGCATCGAGGCATGGCGAGCACTGCTGCTCGCCCACAACACAGCCGTCCGCGCGATCGAGAGCGACGTGCAGCGCGAGGGCCGCGTCCCCCTGACGTGGTACGACGTGCTCCTGGAGCTCAAGGCCGCCGGCGAGCACGGACTGCGGATGCAGGAGGTCGCCGAGCGCGTGGTGCTCAGCCGCACCCGGGTCAGCCGCCTCGTCGACGAGATGGTCCGCGTGGGCCTCGTCCGCAAGGACGCGGACGGCGCGGACAAGCGCGTGGTCTGGGCCGTCATCACGGAGGAGGGCCTGGAGGCGCTGCGGGCGACCGCACCCGCGTACATGCGCGGCATCCGGCGCCACTTCTCGGCGTATCTCACCGAAGAGGAGACCGAGGTGGTCGCCGAGGCGCTCACCAAGGTGGCCCGAGGTGAGCGCCTCGACACGGTGGCCGCCCCGGCCCGCCGGCGCGGCTGACGCGGCGGCACGGCTTCGCGGACACTTTTCCTTCGCTGTTCGTTCACCGAACACCCCCTCCCGATCAGCGCCCTGACCGACGACGATTACCAGCCGGTAAGTACGGGGCTGGAACGACGGAGTCAGGGGTGCGCGGCATGTCCGCATACAGCAGACGGCAGTTCTTCACCGGGGCGTCGGCCGCGGCGGCCGGGGCGGCGCTCGCGCTGGCGGACACCCGGTTCGCGAGCGCGGCGGCGCGCGACCGCGCGGTGGCCGCCTCGGCCGCGCGAGCGGTCCGCACCGGCGGGACCACGCTGGAGCAGGTGGCCGCGCCGACGGGCAGCGGCCCCTACAAGCGCCTGCGCTCCGGCCCCGGTTGGCCCCTGGTCGTACGGACCGACCTCGCCCCCGCGGCCTCCGCCCGGGACGACCGGCGTACGGCGCTGGCCTCCTTCGTGCAGTTCACCGACCTGCACCTGGCCGACACCGAGTCGCCGGTGCGCTTCGAGTTCCTCGCCCCGCACCTCGACAGCGCCCACCGCCCGCAGGAAGTGCTGACCGTGCGCGGCGCCTCGTCGCTGGTGGAGCGGGTGAACGCGTTGTCCGGCGGCCCCTGGACGGGGCGGCCGTTCTCCCTGGTCATGGCGACCGGCGACAACACCGACAACCACGAGCTGATCGAACTCGACTGGTACCTCTCCGTCATGAGCGGGGGCCGCGTCACGCCGAACAGCGGCGACCCGGCGCGCTACGAGGGCGTGCAGAACTCGGGCAACGCGGCCTTCTGGCACCCGGAATCGTCCTTCCGGGACGCCTACAAGGGCCGGGGCTTCCCCGAGATACCCCGCTTCCTCTCCGCCGCGGGCAGCTCCTTCACCGCTCCGGGGCTGCGCACCCCGTGGTACTCCACGGTCGGCAACCACGACGACAGCATCGAGGGCACGCTGCCCGACCTCGGCCTCCTCCACTCGCTCTACACCGGCGACCGCAAGCTGGAGGGCTGTGACCAGGCGGAGGCGGCGAAGCTGGCGGACGCGCTGCGCAAGGATCCCGCGCAGGCCGTGCTCAGGCTCGCGAAGCTGCTGGAGAACTCCGGTCCGGTGCGCCGCGTCACCCCCGACGCCCGGCGCGCGCCGTTCACCCCGAAGGAGTTCGCAGCGGCGCACCTCGACCCGAAGTACACCGGCCCCGGCCCCGTGGGCCACGGCTTCACCGCGTCGGCCGCCGACAGCGGGAAGCTGTACTACACCTTCCCCGTCGCGGACGGCGTGCTCGGCATCAGCCTGGACACCACCAACCCGGCCGGATGGGCCGACGGTTCGGTGGGCACCGCGCAGCTGAAGTGGCTGGAGTCCGTGCTGCAGTCCCACAGCGGCCACTGGTACGACGCGGACGGCCACGTCGTCAAGGGCGGGCCCGCGGGTCAGCTGGTCGTCGTCTTCAGCCACCACACCAGCACGAGCATGGGCAATCTGCTGCCGAACCCGCACCACCCCTTCGAGAAGCGCCACGACGGCAACGCCCTCGTCGCCCTCCTCCAGCGCTTTCCGAACGTCGTCGCCTGGGTGAACGGCCACACCCACGAGAACCGGATCACGGCCCACGGCCACGCCGTGCCCGAGCGCGCCTTCTGGGAGATCAACACCGCGTCGCACGTGGACTACCCGCAGCACGCCCGGATCGTCGAGATCGCCGACAACGGCGACGGCACGCTGTCCCTCTTCACCACGCTGGTGGAGTCGGCGGCCCCCTACGACACCGACTTCTCCGACACCTCCGAGGCCGGTCTCGCCGCGCTCTACCGCGAGCTGTCCTACAACGACCCCTATGCCACACCGGACAAGAAGATCGGTGCCCCGGCCGACCACAACACCGAGCTGCTGCTGACGAAGCCGCGCGGCTGACGTACGAGAGCCGCCGCCCCGGGCCGGCCGACGGGCCCGGGGCGGACCACCCGGAACGTCATGTAATATTTCTTCCGCGCCGCTAGCTCAGTTGGTCAGAGCGGCTGACTCTTAATCAGCAGGTCCGGGGTTCGAGTCCCTGGTGGCGCACCGCACAAGGCCCCCACTCCGGTGGGGGCCTTGCTTCGTTCCCACGCCCGGTTCACGAGGTGCTGAAGACGAGCACCGCGTTCTGGCCCCCGAAGCCGAAGGAGTTGCTCACCGCCGCCGTCAGGCGGGCGCGGCGGGGGGCCTTGCGCACGACGTCCAGGGGGATGGCCGGGTCGGGGTTGTCGAGGTTCGCGGTGGGCGGGATGAGCTGGTGCTGGAGGGTGAGCACGCAGCACGCCGCCTCGATGCCGCCCGCGCCGCCCGCGGAGTGGCCGAGTACGCCCTTGGGGGCCGTGACGGGCGGCGGGTCGCGGAACACCCGGGCGAGGGCCCGGAATTCGGTGAGGTCGTTGATCCTGGTGGCGGTGCCGTGGGCGTTGACGTGGTCGATGTCGCCGGGCGTCATGCCCGCGTCGGCCAGGGCCACGCGCAGCGCGTCCGCGGCGCCGCGCCCGTCGGGGTGCGGGGCGACGGTGTGGTGGGCGTCGCAGGAGGCGCCGTAACCCCGCAGCAGGGCGCGGGGCCTCGCGCCCCGGGCGCGGGCGTGGGCGGGGCGTTCGAGGACGAGCAGCCCGGCGCCCTCGCCGAGGACGAAGCCGTCGCGGTCGGTGTCGAACGGCCGGGACGCGCCCTCGGGGTCGTGGCCGCGCACGGACAGGGCACGCATCTGGTGGAAACCGACGGCGGTGCTGCGGGCCCGCAGCGACTCGCTGCCTCCGGCGACGGCGATGTCACAACTGCCCGCGCGCACCAGGTCGCGGGCCACGCCGACGGCACTGGCGCCGGAGGCGCAGGCGGTGGAGACGGCCAGGTTGGGGCCGCGGGCGCCCAGGTCGAGGCCGACCTCGCCCGCGGCCATGTTGGGGATGCTCCGCATGATCGCCATGGGCGAGACCCGCTCGGGACGCCCATCCGCGATCCACGCGAACTCCCGGTCGTAGTGCTCCATGCACGCGGTGCTCGCCCCGATGACCACCGCCACCCGCAGCGGGTCCCAGGCGGTGGTGTCCAGGCCCGCGTCGGCGACCGCCTCGCGCGCGGCGGCCACGGCCATCGCGCTGAACCGGTCCAGCCGGGCCGCCGCCCGGCGCCCCAGCGCGGCGCCCGCATCGAAGTCGCTCCGGCAGGAGAAGCCGACCGGCAGCCCGGCCAGCAGCGGGTCGGGCGCGGCGCGGCTCCGGCCGGACAACAGCCCGTCCCAGGTGGCGGCCGCCCCGACACCGGCGGCGGTGACGAGCCCGAGGCCGGTGACGGCCACCTCGTCCTCGCTCACCGGCCTGCCCCACCGGGCGCGTCCAGCAGGGCCGCCGCCTCGGCGAGGGTCAGGGTGTTCAGGTCCTCGAGCGGGAGCACGGCCTCGGTGTGCTCGTCGAGGGCCACGGCCAGTTCGACCAGGGCCATGGAGTCCAGGGCCAGGTCCGCGAACGTACGGTCCGGGGCGAGCCGTTCGGGGTCGATGCCTATCCGGGTGACGAGGGCCTCGGTCAGGGTTTCGTACGCACTGCCCATCGCTGTCCTTTCGCTGTCGGTTCTCACAAAGGGTGCGGTGCGGGGAGCGCACCGCACCGGGTGCATGCCGCGTGCGGTACGCGGCAGTGCCGTGCGGAGCAGCGTTGCCGCGCCGTGCTGTGCGCGTCGACCGCGCGCTCGGCGAGCGCGGCGAGTTCGCGGCGGCCGGGCGCGGCGCCGGGGGGAATGGGGGGCAGGAGGAGCACGTCGACGGCCAGTCCGCGGATCGCGGCGGTGTTGCGCCAGGACTCCGCGGCGGACATGGGGCCCACGTAGGAGGCGGCCGTCGTCGGTCTGCCCGCGACGTGGTAGCGCAGGGCCACCGGGTGTACGGCCGCTCCGGCGTCGAGGGCGGCCTGGAAAGCGGCCGGGCGGTAGCGGCCCCCGGCGGCGCCGCACCAGGTCGTGCCCTCGGCGAAGACGGCGACCGCGTCGCCGTCGCGCAGCGCCGTGGTGATGCGGGCGACGCTGTCCGGCAGTGTGGACAGCCGGTCCCGGTCGACGTAGAGGCTGCGGCCGATGGCCGAGACCCACCCGACGACCGGCCAGCGGCGCAGGTCGGCCCGGCTCACGAGGCGTACGGGCAGCGCGGCGGGGAGCACGCAGGCGTCGAGCCACGACGTGTGGTCGCCGACGACCAACGGGCCCACAGCGGCGGTGTGTTCGCGTGCCCCGCCGACCGTCCAGCGGACCCCCATGGAGCGCAGTACGCCCCGCATGAACCGGCGGTAGGCCGCGTCCGACACCCGGTGCCCGGCGAGCCTGGTCAGGGCGAGCAGCGGCACGTGGGCGAGCAGCAGCAGGAACGCGCCTGTCCGCAGCGCCCGCCGGACGCGTCCGACGGTGGGCGTGCCGGGCGGCAGGCAGCCGCGCCCGCAGGGGGAGACCGGCCGCCAGGGCGCGCCGGCCGTGGAGTGCGGTGGCATCATCCGCTCATCCTTCGCAGCAGGCGGAGGTAGTCGGGGTGCACCCGGTCCAGGGACAGCAGGACGAAGAGGTCGGCGGTGTTGAAGTCCGCGTCGAAGGCGGGTGGTCCGCACACCCGGGCGCCCAGGCGCAGGTAGCCGCGCAGGAGTGGCGGGAGCGCGCCGCCCGCATCGTCGGGCGCGGCGGCGGCCCGCCAGGGGATGTGGGGGCGCACCCGGTACGACGGGGGCGCGTAGTGCAGATCGCGTGCCGTCCGCCAGGCGGCGGCCGCCCGGCCCCCACCATCGTCGAGGGGGACGGAGGCGCAGCCGCACAGCCAGCGCAGCTGTCGCTCGGTCAGATAGCTGAGGATGCCGGCCCACAGGGCGAGCATCACCGTGCCGTTGCGGTGTCCGGGGTGGACGCACGCGCGCCCGGCCTCGACCAGGTCACCGCGCAGCGGCGCGAGCGCGCCGAGGTCGAACTCCCCGTCCGCGTACAGCCCTTGGGCGGCGCGTGCGGCTTTCGGGGGCAGCAGCCGGTAGGTGCCGACCAGTTCCCCGGTGGCGACCGCGTGGACGACGAGGTGGTCGCAGAGCTCGTCGAAGGCGTCCACGTCGCGGCCGTCCACCGCGGACACGGCGCCGTCGCCGAACTCGCCGGTGAGGACGGTGTGCCGGAGCCGCTGCGCGGCGTGCACGCCCTCGCCCGTGGCGAGCGTGACCTCGTAGCCGTGCGGGGACGTGGCGCCCGCGGTGCGGGCGAGGACTCGTGGACCGTTCATCGCGGGGCCGTCCTGTCGAAGCCGCGGGAGCCGACGGCGGCGCCGCGGCCGCGCGGCGCCTCCCGGTCAACCTGCCCAGCTCACCCGGCCCCGTACGCCTCGGCGCTCGACTGTTCATCGGAATCTGTGAAGTTCGTGCCCCGCCCGCCCCGCTCCGGTCACCCTGGGGCGTGCTTCAGGGGGAGAACGGCGCCGTCACAGGGCCGCTTCCGCCGGGGCGTCGCGCAGGCCGAGCCGCAAGTGCTCCACGTGGTAGAGCGCCTGGTCGAGGAGTTCGGCGACGTGGTGGTCGTAGAGGGCGTAGATGATCGAGCGGCCCCGGCGTTCGGCGGTCACCAGGCCGAGGTTGCGCAGCAGGCGGAGCTGGTGGGAGCAGGCGGACTGTTCCATGCCCACCGCCTGGGCGAGGTCGCCCGCGGCGCAGGGGCCCTCCTGGAGGCGGGCGAGGATCAGCAGCCGCGAAGGGGTGGCCAGGGCCTGGAGCGTGGCGGCGACGTCCGCGGTCCCGACGGTGTCCAGGCGTTCGCGGGTGGTGGCGTTGTTTTCGTTCTTGTCGGCTCCATGACCCATATGGCCATCCTAACGATGACGAATGAAGACCTGTTCATTCATTCCTGTACGGTGGTCGTGTTGCCGCTCCTCCGTCCGCGAAGGGTTGTCCCCGCCATGCCTTCCACCCTGCTCCGGCGCCCCGAACGCGCGGTACCGACCTCCACGACGCCGCCACCGCGGCGCCGCACCCGGGTGTTCGCGCTGGCGGAGGCCCGCTGGGCGGCCGCGGCCACGCTCGCCTTCCTGACCGCGCTGCCGCTGCATCTGACCGGGGCACCGGCCTGGGCCTGGGGCCCGCTGTACGCCGTCGCGTACGCGGCCGGGGGCTGGGAGCCGGGCTGGGCCGGGCTGGTGGCCCTGCGGGAGCGGACCCTCGACGTCGACCTGCTGATGATCGTCGCCGCGCTCGGCGCGGTCGCGATCGGGCAGGTGATGGACGGCGCGCTGCTGATCGTCATCTTCGCCACGTCCGGCGCGCTGGAGGCGCTGGCGACCGCCCGTACCGCCGACTCGGTCCGCGGCCTGCTCGACCTCGCCCCCGACACCGCCACCCTCCTGCTGGACGACGGCGAGGAGCGGACGGTCGCCTCCGGGGACCTCGTGGTCGGCGACACCGTCCTGATCCGGCCGGGCGAGCGGGTCGGCGCCGACGGGCGCGTCCTGGACGGCCGCAGCGAGGTCGACCAGGCGACCATCACCGGCGAGCCGCTGCCGGTCGCCAAACAGGCGGGGGACGAGGTCTTCGCCGGGACCGTGAACGGCACCGGCGCGCTGCGCGTGAAGGTCGAACGGGACGCCTCGGACTCGGTCGTCGCGCGGATCGTGGCCATGGTCGAGGAGGCGTCGCGGACCAAGGCGCCGACGCAGCTGTTCATCGAGAAGGTCGAGCAGCGGTACTCCATCGGCATCGTCCTGGCCACGCTCGCCGTCTTCGCCGTGCCGCTCGCCTTCGGCTCGGGCCTGACCGGCTCGCTGCTGCGGGCGATGACCTTCATGATCGTCGCTTCCCCGTGCGCGGTGGTGCTGGCCACCATGCCGCCGCTGCTGTCCGCGATCGCCAACGCCGGGCGCCACGGCGTGCTCGTGAAGTCCGCGGTGGTCATGGAGCGCCTCGGCCGGGTGGACGCGGTCGCGCTCGACAAGACCGGCACGCTGACCGAGGGCACACCCCGGGTGACCGACGTCCGCCCCCTGGCCGAAAGCGGCCTGGACGCCGACGGGTTGCTCGCGTCGGCCGCGGCGGCCGAGCACCCGAGCGAGCACCCGCTGGCCCGCGCCGTCGTGCGCGCCGCCCGCGAGCGGGACCTGCGCATCCCGCCCGCGGAGGGCTTCGCCTCCTCCCCCGGCGTCGGCGTGACCGCCACCGTCGGCGGGCACGCGGTCGCCGTCGGCGCTCCGGCGCGGCTGTCCGGCGGCTCCGATGACGGGGCGGCCGTCGGGGCCGCTGCCGTCGCCGGGGAGCTGGAGGGCGCGGGCCGCACCGCGGTCCTCGTCCGCCGCGACGGCGTCGCCGTCGGCGTCCTCGGCATCGCCGACCGCCTCCGGCCCGGCGCCGCCGCCACGGTCGCCTCGCTGACGGCGCTGACCGGTACGGCCCCGATGCTGCTGACCGGCGACAACCCCCGCGCCGCCGCCCGCCTCGCCGCCGAGGTCGGCATCGGCGACGTACGCGCCGGGCTGCTGCCGGAGGACAAGGTCGCGGCCGTGCGGGAGCAGGGGGCCGCCGGGCGGAAGGTGCTGATGATCGGTGACGGTGTCAACGACGCGCCCGCGCTGGCCGCCGCCCACACCGGCATCGCCATGGGCCGGGCCGGTTCCGACCTCGCGCTTCAGACGGCGGACGCCGTCGTCGTCCGCGACGAACTCGCCGCCGTTCCCCAGGTGGTGGCCCTGTCCCGGCGGGCCCGCGGCCTGGTGGTACAGAACCTCGTGATCGCCTCGGTGTTCATCTCCGGCCTGGTGGTCTGGGACCTGGCCGGGCATCTGCCGCTGCCCCTCGGCGTCCTGGGGCACGAGGGCTCGACCGTCGTCGTCGGCCTCAACGGCCTGCGGATGCTCCGCGAGGCGACGTGGCGGAGGGCGGGCGGAGCGCACCGCTGACGGCGTGCCGGGACGCGACGCTCCCGCCCATGGCACGCAGTGCCGCCGCGAATGGCTCAATAGTCCCTCTCCCCATGATCCGTGCGGCCGACTAGCGTGCCTCGGCGCGGGGGCCAGTCGGCCGAGGGGGTCACTGATCGTGTTCTACTTCGCTTTCAAATCCATGGTGTTGGTGCCGTTGCTGCGCTGGCTGTTCCGGCCGCGCGTGGAGGGGATGGAGCATCTGCCGGACACCGGCGCGGCGATCATCGCGGGGAACCACCTGTCGTTCTCCGACCACTTCATGATGCCGGTCATGGTCAGGCGCCGGATCTCCTTCCTCGCGAAGATGGAGTACTTCACGGGGGCGGGCCTCAAGGGCCGGCTCACCGCGGCGTTCTTCCGGGGCATCGGGGCGATACCCGTGGACCGGTCGGGCAAGGAGGCGGCGCAGGCCGCGGTCGACACGGCACTGGGTGTCCTGGAGCGGGGCGAGCTGCTGGGCATCTACCCCGAGGGGACCCGCTCGCACGACGGGCGGCTCTACAAAGGGCGGGTCGGCGTGGCGGCCATGGCGCTCAAGTCGGGCGCGCCCGTGATCCCCTGCGCGATGATCGGCACGTTCGAGGCACAGCCGACGGGGCGGCGGCTGCCGCGCCTCGTGCCGATCACGATCCGCTTCGGGGAGCCGCTGGACTTCTCCCGCTACGACGGGATGCAGGACCACCGCGCGGTGCTGCGGGCCGTCACGGACGAGATCATGTACGCGATCCTCAAGCTCTCGGAGCAGGAGTACGTGGACACCTACGCCACGGAGGCCAGGGCGGCCCTCGGCGCGAACCGGCCGCCCTCCGGCACCGGTGTCCGCGCGTGGGGTGCGCGCCCGGAGCCGACGGGCCGTCTGGCGCGGGGCACCGACCGGCCCGCGGCGGCGTGAGGAGGTGGCGGCGGGTCCCGTGCGCCCCGCCGCCACACGGAACGGCCGACAGGATGACGACCGGCTCCCGCGAACGCGCGGCCGCCCCGTACGCGGCGGACCCGACCCCCGGACGCATGGCTCCCGCCCCCGACCTGCGATTATTTGCGTAATAACGCAACAAACGGCAGACTTCCGGCGTCCCGGCCCTCAAGCCCGCTCGGTGGAATCGCCCCCGCCCGTGCCGTCGGCATGCCCGCCGTGGCCGCGGCGCGGGATGATCTGTGTCCGAGGCGTGGTGGGAGGTTCTGGTGATGTCGTCGTTCCGGAGGGGCTCCGCCGTCGCGCGGACCGCGCTGCCGCCCCGGGTCACGGGCCGGCTGACCCGCACGACCTGGGTCGACCTGGTGGTCGCCGCCGGTGTGCTCGTCCTCTTCTACATCACGCTGCGGGTGGGGCAGGGCACCACGGTGCGCTTCTCCACCGGCCAGTCGGTGGTGATCGACACCGATCCCTCCCGGCTCCCCTACGACGCGGCGCGCAGCCTGCTGCGGATGTTCGTCGCGCTCGCGGCCTCGATCGTCTTCACCCTCGGCTACGCCACCGCCGCCGCCCGCAGCCGACGGCTGGAGCGGATCCTGATCCCGGCGCTGGACATCCTCCAGTCGGTGCCCGTGCTCGGCTTCCTCACGGTCGCGGTGACGGGCTTCATCGCCCTGTTCCCCGGCTCCCTGCTGGGCCTGGAGTGCGCGTCGATCTTCGCGATCTTCACCTCGCAGGCCTGGAACATGACCTTCGGCTTCTACCGCTCCCTCACCTCGCTCCCCCGCGAACTCGACGAGCTGTCCCGATCGTTCCGCTTCACCCGCTGGATGCGCTTCTGGAAGGTGGAGCTGCCGGCCGGGGCCATCGGCCTGGTCTGGAACGGCATGATGAGCTTCGGCGGCGGCTGGTTCTTCCTGGTCGCCTCGGAGGCGATCAGCGTCAACAACAGGAACTACGCGCTGCCGGGCGTCGGTTCGTACGCGGGCGCCGCGATCGCCGCCGGCGACCTCGGCAAGGTCGGCTGGGCCATCGTCACCATGGCCGTCATGGTCATCGGCGTGAACTTCCTCTTCTGGCGGCCGCTGACCGCCTGGGTGGAGAAGTTCAAGAACGAGCAGTCCGAGGCCGGCGAGATCCAGCGCAGCTACGTCCTGGGCTTCCTGCGCCGCTCCTCCTGGCCCCGGCTGCTCGGCCGCCTGCTGCGGCCCGTGGGCCGCGGGCTCGGGCGGGCGGGCCGGGTGCTGGGCGTCGACGACCGGCCGCTGACCGTCGACCCACGGCAGCAGCGCACCGGTGACATCGCCTTCGCCGTGGTGGCGGGCGGGCTGATCCTGTGGGGGCTGATCGACCTCGTCGGCTATCTGCGCGCGCGGACCGGGCTCGGCGTCCTCGGCGAGCCGCTGCTGCTCGGCCTCGCCACCCTCGCCCGGGTCGTCGTGGTGGTCGTGGGGGCCACCGTGGTGTGGGTGCCCATCGGCGTACGCATCGGTTTCTCGCCCAAGCTGACCCGCATCGCCCAGCCCCTGGTCCAGGTCCTGGCGAGCTTTCCCGCCAACTTCCTCTTCCCGCTCGCCGTCTGGTTCTTCCTGAAGACCGGGCTGTCGATCAACATCGGCGGCGTCCTGCTGATGGCGCTCGGCGCCCAGTGGTACATCCTCTTCAACACCATCGCCGGCGCCATGTCCATCCCCACCGACCTGCGCGAGGCCATGGACGACCTGGGGGTGCGCGGATGGCAGCGGTGGAAGCGGCTGATCCTGCCCGGGATCTTCCCCTCGTACGTCACCGGCGGGATCACCGCCTCGGGCGGTGCCTGGAACGCCTCGATCGTCTCCGAGATCGTCCCCTTCGGCGCCACCACCCTCACCGCCACCGGCCTGGGCGCGTACATCTCCCACGCCACCGCCGACGGCGACTTCCCGCACCTGATCGCGGGGGTGGCCGTGATGAGCCTCTACGTCGTCGGCCTCAACCGCCTCCTCTGGCGCCGCCTGCACCGCATCGCGGAGACCCGCTGCGCCATCTGACCGCCACGCCCGTTCCCGAGAAATGCGATGGAGCCCCCCATGGTCCTCAGCGCCTTCCGCAACCTCCGCGGCGTCCGGACCGCCGCACCGGTCGTGCGCGCGGCGGACGGTGACGTCCTGCTCGCCGCCGACGGCCTGACCAAGTCCTACGCGGGCGCCGACCGCGAACTGCCCGTCCTCACCGGCATCGACCTGACGGTCCGGGCCGGCGAGGTCGTCGCCCTGCTCGGCAAGTCGGGCTCCGGCAAGTCCACCCTGCTGCGCTGCCTGGCCGGGCTCATCCCGCCCAGCTCGGGCACCGTCTCCTACCGCGGCGCGCCCCTGACCGGCGCCAACCCCGGCACCGCCATGGTCTTCCAGACCTTCGCGCTGCTGCCCTGGCTCACCGTCCAGCAGAACGTCGAGCTCGGTCTCGAGGCCCGCGGGGTCCCTGCCGACCGGCGCGCCGAGGCCGCGCTCCAGGCCATCGACCTCATCGGCCTCGACGGCTTCGAGTCCGCGTACCCCAAGGAGCTCTCCGGCGGCATGCGCCAGCGCGTCGGCTTCGCCCGCGCCCTCGTCGTCGAACCCGACGTCCTGATGATGGACGAGCCCTTCTCCGCCCTCGACGTCCTGACCGCCGAGAACCTGCGCGGCGAGCTCATGGAGCTGTGGGAATCGGGCCAGTTCCCCACCCGCGCGGTCGTCCTGGTCACCCACAACATCGAGGAGGCGGTGCTGATGGCCGACCGCATCGTCGTCCTCGGCTCGCGCCCCGGCACCATCCGCGAGACCTTCGAGGTCGCCCTGGAGCGCCCCCGCGACCGTGACTCCGCCGCCTTCGAGGACCTCATCGACCGCGTCTACCGCACCATGACCGGCCGTACGAAGGAGACCAGGACCCCGGGCCGCGCGGAAGCGGCCGAGCCGGAGCGGCGCACGCACGCCAACACCCCGCTGCCCACCGCGAGCGTCGACGGACTGTCCGGTCTCGCCGAGATCGTCGACCACCGCGGCGGCCGCTGCGACCTCGCCGACCTCGCCGACGACCTCGGCCTGGAGATCGACGACGTGCTGCCCCTCGTCGACGCCCTCGACCTGCTGGGCCTCGCCTCGATGAGCGAGGACGACCTGGTCCTCACCGGGCGCGGCACCGCCTTCGCCGACGCCGACGTCCAGCGGTCCAAGCAGATCTTCGCCGAGGCCGCGCTGGAGGTGCCGCTCGTCAGGCTGATCACCACCAGCCTCCGCCAGAACCCCGACCGCACCCTGCGCGCGGGGTTCTTCCGCGATCTGCTCGCCCACCACTACACCAGCGAGCAGGTCGACCAGCAGCTGGAGACCGCCACCGACTGGGGCCGCTACGCCGAGCTGTACGCGTACGACGC
The DNA here is from genome assembly GCF_039521185.1 of Streptomyces blastmyceticus. Classification (NCBI taxonomy): domain Bacteria; kingdom Bacillati; phylum Actinomycetota; class Actinomycetes; order Kitasatosporales; family Streptomycetaceae; genus Streptomyces; species Streptomyces blastmyceticus. The sequence continues at coordinate 579,153 of NZ_BAAABW010000026.1, forward strand.
CGACCCTCAGGAGTACCGCCTCGACGCCGCGGCCGCCGGCATCGAGGACTGACTAGCGCTCCGTCGCCGCGCGGCGGGCCCGCAGCGGGCGGGCCGCCCGCGCCCGGACCGGCTGCTCCTGCGCGACGGCGGCGGGCCGCTCCCGCGCGGCCTCCGGCGCCGCCTGCGCGGCCGGGGCCGACGCGACCAGCGACGCCTCTTCCAGCAACGCCTTCACATGCGGGCCGGCGACGCGGTAGTAGATGCGCGTGCCCTCCCGGCGCGAGAGCACCAGGCCGGCCGTGCGCAGCTTCGCCAAGTGCTGGGAGACCGCGGCCACATGGGCTCCGGTCAGGTCCGCGAGGCTGCCGACCGGGAACTCCTGCCGGGACAGCGCCCACAGCAGGCGGTAGCGCGTCGGATCGGCCACCGCCTTCAGCACCGCCACGGCCCGCTCCGCACCGGCCGCATCCCACGCCTCGACTTGCCCACCCATGCAAATACCCTAACCCAGCCCTCCCCCGGCGGCCGGGACGCGCGCGACGGCCCGGCCGGCCGTCGGGGATCCGGGGCCGGGGCCCGCCGGGCGCGCGCGGCGTAGTCGCCCGATCACGGCCGCCGTGGGAGCCTGGGGCGTCCTGCCGTACGCGCGGGAGACGCCCCGCCGTCTCCCGGCCGAGCGAAGGGTGTGAGTCGTCGATGGCACACAAGCCGCCCATCGATCCGGTGGTCTGGCGGCCTCCGCCTCGCCCGCGGGCGGACCGCCGCACCACCATGCCGCCGCCGCGGCTGCTCCCCATCGGCGGGGAGGGGCCGGAACACCTCGCCGTCGACGCGTCCGGGCACCTGCTCACCGGGGTCGCCGACGGCCGGATCCTGCGGGTGGACCCCGCCGGAGGGCGCGTGGCGGAGGTGGCCCGTACGGGCGGGCGGCCGCTGGGGCTGCACGCGCTGCCGGACGGGCGGATCCTGGTCTGCGACGCCTACCGCGGGCTGCTGCGGATCGACCCGTCGAGCGGTGCGGTGGAGACCGTCCTGACCGAGGCGGCCGGTGAACCGCTGCGCGTGTGCAGCAATGTCGCCGTGACCCGGGACGGCACGGTCTTCGTCAGCGACGCCAGCCGCAGATTCCCTCTCCACCTGTGGAAGGGCGACCTGATGGAGCACTCCGGCACGGGCCGCGTGGTGCGGTGGGTGCCCGGGAGCGCCGCGGAGGTCGTCCTGGACGGGCTGCAGTTCGCCAACGGCGTCTGTCTGGCGCCCGACGAGTCGTTCCTGGTGGTCGCGGAGACGGGGGCCTACCGGCTGCGGCGCCTGTGGCTCACGGGCCCGCGGGCGGGTACGTCCGATGTGTTCGTCGACGAACTGCCCGGCTTCCCCGACAATCTGACGACCGGTGAGAGCGGCCTGGTCTGGGTGGCACTGGCCTCGGCGCGCGATGCCATGCTCGATCTGTTGCACCGTCACCACCCGTTCCTGCGCAGGGCGGTCTGGTCCCTGCCGACCGCCCTGCTGCCCGGCGCGCGCCGCACGGCCTGGGTGCGGGGCTACGACACCCAGGGCCGTACGGTGCACGACCTGCGGCGCCGCGACCGCGACTACCACATGGTCACCTGCGCCCTCGAACACGACGGCCGGCTCCACCTCGGCAGCCTGGTGAAGCACGCGATCGCCACGCTGCCGCTGTCCCGCGCCGGCTGAGCACCGGCCCTCACCCGCCCGTCGAGGTCACCCACGTCCGGTACAGCCGGGAGAACGGCCCGCCCGCCGCGATCAGGGCGCGCGGCGGGCCGTCCTCGACGATCCGGCCCGCGTCCATGACCAGGACGCGGTCGGCCGACAGCACGGTGGACAGCCGGTGCGCGATGATCACCGCGGTCCGGCCCGCGAGCACCTTGGCCAGGGCCGCCCGCACCGCGCGCTCGGTCGGGATGTCCAGGCTGGAGGTCGCCTCGTCGAGGAGCAGGACGGTCGGGTCGGCGAGGAACGCCCGGGTGAGGGCGACCATCTGGCGCTGCCCGGCCGAGAGCCTGCTGCCGCGCTTGCTCACCTGGGTGTCGTAGCCGTCGGGCAGCGCCTCGATGACCTCGTGGGCGTGGACGGCCGCAGCGGCGGCGCGGACCTCCTCCGCCGTCGCGTCCGGCCGGGCCAGGGCGACGTTCTCCGCGATCGTGCCGGTGAACAGGAAGTTCTCCTGGGTCACGATGACCACTTCGCGGCGCAGGGCGGCATCGGTCAGGTCGCGCAGGTCGACACCGTCCAGCGTGACGGTGCCGTCCGAGGGGTCGTAGAACCGGGCGGCGAGCTTGGCCAGGGTGGACTTCCCCGCGCCGGTCGCGCCGACGACCGCCACGATCTGCCCCGCGGGCACGGTCAGGTCGAGCCGCGGCACGACCAGCGGCCCGGCGGGGGTGTAGCGGAACTCCACGGCCCGGAACTCCAGCCGCCCGCGCTCGGTGCGGCCGGCGGGCAGGGCCACGGGTTCCCGGGGTTCGGGGACGGACGGCTCGACGGCCAGCAGGGCCGAGATCTTCTCCAGGGCGGTGCTCGCCGCGACATAGAGGTTGGTGAAGTGGGCCAGCTCGTCCAGCGGGTCGTAGAACTTGCGCAGGTAGAGGACGAAGGCCGTGAGGATGCCCAGCCGGAGGGAGCCCTCCGACAGCCGCCAGCTGCCGATGGCCAGGACCAGGACCAGCGCGGTGTTGCCGACCAGGCGCACTCCGGCGGTGTAGCGGGCGACGACGGCGAGGGCCTCGGTGTGGGCGTCGCGGAACTCCTCGTTGAGGCCGTTCATCCGGGCGCCCTTGCGGGGCTCGGCGCGGAACGCCTGCACGGCCCGGATCCCGCCCAGGGTCTCGCCCAGCTCCATGAGGATCTCGGCGACGGTGTTGCGCGCCCTGCGGTACGCGCGGCGGGAGCGCTCCCGGAACCAGCGCGTGAGCAGGACGAGCGGCACGAACGAGACCAGCACCACCAGGGCCATCGGCACGTCCAGCCACAGCAGGAGCCCGGCGATGCCGAGGACCGTCAGCAGCGAGGTCAGCAGGCCGTCCAGGCTCGCCTCGACCAGGTCGCGCACGGCGTCGACGTCCGCGGTCAGCCGGGAGACGACCCGGCCGGAGGTGTACGCGTCGTGGAAGGCGACCGGCAGCCGCTGCGCCTGCCGGAAGATCCTCATCCGCAGGTCGAGCAGGACGGCCTGCCCGACGCACCCGGACAGCCGGAAGAAGGCGTAGCGGGACGCGGCGGACACCCCCGTGCACAGCGCGAAGCCGGCCACGCACCACACGAGGGCGCCCGAGCGTCCGGCGACCGCGTGCGGGACGCCGGTGTCGATGGCACGGGCGATCAGCAGCGGACCGGCCAGCTGCGCGACGTTCTCCAGCACAAGCGCGGCCAGCGCCACCGCAGCGCGCAGCAGCCAGGGGCGCATCAGGCTGACGAGCAGCCGCCGGGACCGGGCACGGACCCGGCGCTGGGTGGCCTTGTCGAGTACGGCCGCGTCCTCTCCGGCGTCGAGGCCCGGCCGTCCGTGCGGTGGTGCCGCGGGTGCCCGGTCCGGGTCCGTCGAGGTGGTGGTCACCGCGGCATCGCCTCCTCTCCCCCTGCTTCCCAGGGCTCGGGGGCCGCCATGAGGGCCCGGTAGCGCGGGCAGTTCGCGAGCAGTTCGTCATGGGTGCCGACGGCGGTGATCCGGCCGTCGGCCAGGACCGCGACGCGGTCGGCCATCCGGGCGGTGTTCGGGCGGTGGGCCACCACCAGCGCGGTCGCGTCGCTCAGCACGCCGCGCAGCGCCTTCTCCACCTCGGCCTCGGTGTGCAGGTCGAGCGCGGACAGAGGGTCGTCGAGGACGAGCAGGGCGGGCCTGCCGAGGACCGCCCTGGCCAGCGCCAGCCGCTGACGCTGGCCACCGGAGAGCGACAGGCCCTGCTCGCCGATGCGGGTGTCAAGACCGTCCGGCCGCAGCGCGTCGGTGAACTCCTCGGCGGCGGCGATGCGCAGGGCCTCGCGGATCTCCGCCTCGCCCGCGCCGGGGATACCGAGGGCGACGTTCTCGCGGATGCCGGCCGAGGAGAGCATGGCGTCCTCGAAGGCGCAGCCCAGCCGGGCGCGCAGGTCGGCGAGCGGCAGGTCGCGTACGTCCACGCCGTCCACGGTGACCCGGCCGGAGGTCACGTCGGTGAGCCGGGGCACGAGGGCGGTCAGGGTGGTCTTGCCCGAGCCCGTGGCGCCGACCAGGGCCATGGTCTCGCCCGGCCGCACCTCCAGGTCGACGCCGCGCAGCACGGGCCGCTCGGCTCCCGGGTAGCGGAAGTGGACGTTCTCGAAGCGCAGATGGCCGCGCGCGGGCAGGGGGCCCGTACGGGGGTGCGGGGGGTCGGTGACGGAGGGCGGGCTGTCGCGCAGCTCCCAGTAGCGGTCGCAGGCGGCCGCGGCCGTGCTGGTCTCCGACAGGGCCCAGCCGATGCACTCGGTGGGCCAGCGCAGATAGGTGCTGATGGCGATGGCGGCCACCAGGTCCCCCAGGGTGAGGCCGCCGTGGATGATGCCCGCGGTGCCGACGGCGAGCTGCCCGGCGATGCCGAGTTCGGGCAGGACGAGGAGGGCGGTGGACAGGGCCGCCATGATGCGGACGATGTGCAGCTCGGTGTCGCGCAGGCAGCGGGCCTGCTCCCGGAAGAGGCGGGTACGCACCCGCGCGCGCCCGAAGGACTTCAGCAGCCGCATGCCCAGCATGGTCTCCTCGGCGATCGTCGTCAGATCGCCGCCCTGGTCCTGGGCGCGGCGCGCGACGACCTTGTAGCGCGTCTCGTAGAGGTAGGAGACCAGCAACAGCGGTGCGGCGCTGCACAGTCCGACGAGGGCGAGTGCCGGTGCGATGGTGAACAGCACGGCCAGCCCGACGACGAGGGTGACGGTGTTGACGACCAGGAACAGCGCCGCGAAGGCGAGATATTTGCGCAGTGTCACCAGGTCGTTGACGGCCCGGGAGAGCAACTGGCCGGTCTGCCAACGGTCGTGGAAGTCCACCGGCATGCGCAGCAGATGGGTGAGCAGGTCGGCCCGCATCCGCGACTCCACCAGGGCGGTCGGCCGGGCGATGAGCTTGCGGCGGGCGTAGAACAGCCCGGCCTCCGCGGCGCCGAGGACGGCGACGAGGGAGATCAGCCAGGGCAGCCGGCGGTGGTCGCCGGAGGTGAACGGGCCGTCGATGATCCGCTGTACGACCAGGGGAATGGTGAGCCCGCACAGCTGGGCGCACAGCGTCGCGCCGACGGCACCGGCCACGGGGCGCCGGACGGGGGCCAGGTACGGGGCGATCCGCCGGAGGGTGGCCAGCGAAGAACCGGGCCTGCGGGCGATGACGGGGTCGGCACTCAATGCGCGCTCCTCATGCTTTTTCCGCGTCCTCGACTGCTTCTCAACATACGGTCCGATGGCGGGACTTCATGGTTGCCGGCACCCCTTTCCGTGCTAACCTGTTGCGAATTCCGTCGGAAATCCTCGTTGCCGTGCAGAACGGGAGTCGCGCCGTGCCGGAAAGCCGCCCCACGGATCTCAGCGAAATCAATTCGGACGACATCTACGCCAAGCTCCGGAACGACCTGGCCTTCTGGGAACCCTGGGTCCGCAAGGCGCTGGATTCCCTCGGTCTCGCGGCCCCCGGCCGTGTGCGCATTCCCGGGGAGAGCACCAATCCCGTGCTGCTGACGGACACCGGACTGGCCGTCAAACTCTACGGCGAGCACTGGTGCGGCCCCGAGAACCACGCCTCCGAACTGGAGGCGTACGAAGTCCTGTCGGGGCACGGCCTGCCGATCCCGCGCTTAGTGGCCCGCGGGGAGCTGCGCCCCGGCGGGGACGGCTGGTCGTGGCCGTTCCTCGTCATGGAGACCGCCCCCGGGATCACCTGGCGGGAGGCGATGGCGGCCCTGGACCGCCCCCGGCGCCTTTCCCTGGCCCGGCGCTTCGGCGCGGTGCTGCGCCGGTTGCACGAGGTGCCGCTGACGGGCACGGCCGCGCTGCGCCCCGGGTCGGACGTCTTCGCCGAACTGCTGCGCGAGCGCCGGGCGGAGACGGTCGCCGACCACCGGGAGTGGGGCTATCTCTCCCCCCGGCTGCTCGGCGGCGTCGACGCGTTCCTGCCCGACGTCGACACCCTCCTCGCAGGGCGGGAGCCGGTCCTGGTCCACGGCGACCTGCACGGCACCAACCTCTTCGTCGACCCGGCGGGTGAGCGGATCACCGGCCTGATCGACTTCACCGACGTCTACGCGGGCGATCCGCGCTACAGCCTCGTCCAATTGCATCTCAATGCCTTCCGGGCCGATCTGGGACTGCTCTCCGAGCTGTTGGAGGGGGCGGGGTGGGAGGTGCCGGGGTCTTTTGCGGAGGAGATGCTGCAATTCACCTTCTTGCACGATTTCGATGTGCTTGAGGAAGTGCCGGTGGATCTGACCGGCATCGATGACGTGGGGGCGCTGGCGCGCCGGCTCTGGGGCGTCTGAGGCATCCAGCCCGTCCAGGGAGCTCCCGCCGCAGGCGGCAACGGCGGGGCCTCACCCCGCACCCCGCCGGAAGCGAAGCGCGTCGGTGATCATCCCCTCCAGGTCCCCTCTCCCCGGCTTCCAGCCGAGTTCGCGGCGGATGCGTTCGTTGGACGCGACCAGGACCGCCGGGTCCCCCGCCCTCCTCGGCGCGGCGCGCACCCGTACCGGACGCCCCGCCACCCGCCCCACCGCCGCCACCACCTCCCGCACGGAGAAGCCCGTGCCGTTGCCCATGTTGTAGACGCGGTGCTCGCCCGGCACCGCCCCCCGCAGGGCCGCCAGGTGTGCCTCGGCGACGTCCGCCACGTGGATGAAGTCGCGGACGCACGTGCCGTCGGGCGTCGGGTAGTCGTCGCCGAAGACGGCGAAGTCCGCCCGCCGTCCGAGCGCGGCATCGAGGGCGAGCGGGATGATGTGGGTCTCGGGCGCGTGGCGCTCGCCGTACCGGCCCACCGCCCCGGCCACGTTGAAGTACCGCAGGCTCACCGAGGCCATGCCGTGGGCGCGGGCGTAGGCCGTGAGCGCCAGGTCGACGGCGAGCTTGGAGTCGCCGTACGGATTGGTGGGCACCGTGGGCGCGGTCTCCTCGATCGGGACGCTCGTCGGCTGGCCGTAGACGGCGGCGGTGGAGGAGAAGACGAACCGGCCGACTCCCGCCGCCAGCATGGCGTCGAGCAGGGTCAGCGACTCTACGGTGTTGCCGTGCCAGTACCGTTCCGGGCGGCGCACGGAGTCGTCGATCAGGGCCCGTCCGGCCAGGTGCACCACGGCGTCGAAGGTCTCGGGCCCGCCGAGGACGGCGGCCGCGTCCGCCATGGTCCCCCGGACGAAGCGGGCGCCCTCGGGCACCGCCTCGGCGAAGCCGGTCGACAGGTCGTCGAGGACGGTGACGCGGTGGCCCTCCTCGATCAGCCGGTGTGCCACGACGCTGCCGATGTAGCCCGCCCCGCCGGTCACCAGGATTCTCATCACCAACCGCCTTTCAGCAAGAGGTCGACGGCGGTCCACAGGTCCGCCGCCACGAGGTCCGCCGCGGAGTCGGGGGCCTTCGCGGCCAGCCGGACCGTGGCCGTGCCCGCGGCCCGGCCGGCCAGCACGTCGCTCTCCGTGTCGCCGATCACGACCGCGTCCGGGAGCGCAAGGCCCGGGAAGTCGGCGGCGGCCCGCGTGAGCAGGCCGGGCCGGGGTTTCCGGCAGTCGCAGCCGCCTTCGTCGTGGACGCAGGAATAGCAGGCGTCCAGAAAAGCGCCCTCGGCCCCGAGCAATTCCGCCAGGCGCCGTTGCACGGCCGCCAGGTCGCCCTCCGACATGATTCCCCTGGCGACTCCGCGTTGATTCGTCACCAGAATCGCGGGGCGTTCGCTCTCGTTGATCCGGCGTACCGCTGCGGCGGCCCCGGGCAGCAGGGTCAATTCCGCAGGGGACGTCACGTATTCGCCCGGAGGCGGCTTCACATTCAACGTGCCGTCCCTGTCCAGAAAGAATGTGTCCGGCGGCTTCGGGTGTTGTTGCTTTCGGGGGCGGACTTCCTCCCCGGACTTTTTCACGTTAGGGTCCTGTTCATTCTCAGTCGTCTGTTCTGGAAGGTGTACCGGAATGGGTCGGACGGATCGAGCACGGCCCCGCATTCTCTTCGCATCGGCCAATGAATCGGCCCCCTGGGGCCCGAGTGAGACCAACTGGGCGCTGGCCGCCGGGCACTGGCTCGGGCTGGGCGCGGACATCCACGCGAGCGTCAAGGGCTGGGAGGAGGTCCCCGCCGAGCTGGCCGCCCTGGAGCGGGCCGGGTGCGCGGTCCACCGCCGGTGGGACCCGCCGCCGCACGACCAGCGCCCCGTCCATGAACTCCCCTGGTCCGAGCGGCAGTCGAGCATCCTGACCAAGCTCCGGCCCGACCTCGTCGTGGTGTCCCAGGGCGACAACTACGAGGGCCTGGGCTGGATGGAGGAGTGCCTGGAGCGCGGCTTCCCCTACGTCGCGTACTCCAACTCCGCCTCGGAGTACGAGTGGTGCACCGACGATGTCGCCGAGCGGCTGTCCCGCGCCTATGCCGGGGCGCTGGCCTCCTTCTTCGTCTCGGAGGGGAACCGGGAGCTGACCGAACGGCAGGTGGGCGGCACGATCGTCAATGCCCGGGTGGTGCGCTGTCACTTCAAGGTCGACTACGCGGCCGCGCCGCCCTGGCCGGAGGTCGGTGACGGCCGCGTCAGGATGGCCTGCTTGGCCCGGCTCGACCCGAACAGCAAGGGCCACGACGTGCTGTTCGACGTGCTCGCGCTGCCCAAGTGGCGCGAGCGGCCCCTGACGGTCTCCCTCTACGGCGCGGGAGCGCACGAACGGGTGCTGCGGGCGCTGCGGGACCGGCTCGGCCTGACCAATGTGGAGTTCGCCGGGTACGCCGAGGACATCGAGAGCGTGTGGCGCACCCATCACGGGCTGCTCCTGTGCTCCCGCGCGGAGGGCCTGCCGACCGTCATCGTCGAGGCGATGCTCTGCGGCCGGCCGGTGGTCGTCAGCGATGTCGCGGGCAACGCCGAGCTCCTCGAGGACGGCGTCACCGGGTTCGTCGCCGCGGGCCCGGTCGCCGCCTGCTTCGACGAGGCGCTGGAGCGGGCCTGGCAGCGGCGCGCGGAGTGGCCGGAGATCGGCCGCCGGGCGGCCGAGGCCGTACGGCGCGAGATACCGCCGGACCCCATCGCCCTGCTCGTGGAGCAGTTCCGGGAGCTCGCCGGGGGGTGAGCCGTGGGGTCGGGCTCCCGGGTGGCGTCGGCCGCCCGGGAGCCGGATCGCCTCGGGGCGGCGCCGTGCGGACCCGCGCATCACGCCTCCCTCAGCCGCTCGGCGGCCGTCTCCGGCTCCAGCGGGGTGAAGTACATCCCGCTGCCCAGTTCGCCCGCCGCGATGAAGCGCGGCACCCCCGGCGCCCGCCACACGGCGTTGATCTCCACGTACAGGTGCGCCCACGGCCAGGCGCGGCCGTCGGTGGGCCGCTGGTGCACCCAGAGGAAGTACGGGGCGGGCCCGCCGAACAGCCCGTCGATCCGGCCGAGTGCCGTGCGCAGCAGCCCGGCCAGCGCCCGGCGCCCCCGGGGGCCCGCCTCCGAGAGGTCCGCGAGGTGTCCGCGCGGGGCGAGCCGCAGGGCGTAGGGGAACAGCGGCGCCTCGGGCACCCAGGCCAGCCAGTCACCGGTCTCCGCGACCACGAGGTCCTTGGGCGGGTCCTCGCACAGCGCGCAGCGGCGCAGCCGTTCGCCGCGGGCCAGCCGGGCGGCCGGGCCGTCGGGGATCTCGGGGAACGCGAAGGCCTGGCCGTGCGGATGGTCCACGGTCGCCCCGGCGTCGGCGCCCCGGTTCTCGAAGAGCAGCACGTGGGCGACGTCGGGCCGGGAGCCAAGCGCGGCGGAGCAGTCGTGCCAGAGCTCCACCGCGGCCTCGGCCTGCCGGGCGCTCATCGTGCTCCACGACGCCTCGTGCTCGGGGCAGTAGAGCAGGACCTCGCACCGCTGCCCGTCCAGGGCCGGCCAGCGGTTGGGGATCCGGCGGGTCGCGTACGGCCCGGGGGCCTCCAAGCCGCCGGGGCAGAACGGGCAGTCCGCGGTGCGGTTGCGGGGCCTGCCCTGCCGGCTGCCGTTGACGATGACGCGGACGCCGGTGAGCGGGTCCGTCCGCAGCTCAGCCACCCGGTCCGTCACCTCCCGCCGCCGGACGGCCGCCCGCCTCAGTCCCGGGCACGGACGGCCACCCGGATCGCGTCGCCGTCGCGCTCCTCGGCCAGCAGGAACGCCTTGCCCGCCTCTGCCAGCGGCAGCACGTCGGTGATGACGTCCTCGGTGCGCAGGGCGCCGCGGGCGATCAGGTCGACGGCGCGGGGCATGAAGTGGGCCGGGCCCATGACGCCGATGGTCTCCATCAGCTTCAGGGTCCACTCGGCCGAGGGGAGGTCGACGCGCTTGCCCACCCGGTAGCCGATGAGGCCCACCCGGCCGCCGGGGCGGACCAGTTCGGTGGCCCGCCGGATGGCCTCGGGTTCCCCGCAGGCGTCGAGCACGACGTCCGGGAGGCCCTCCGGCCCGGCGGCCGCGGTCCACTGCGCGACCTGTTCCGCGTCGGTGAGGGCCGTCTCGGCGCCGAGGCGGCCCGCCACGCCGGCGCGGTTGCCGACGGGGTCGACGGCCAGGACGACGCGGGCGCCCGCCGCGCGAGCCGCCTGGAGCACGTTGAGGCCGATGCCGCCGCAGCCGACGACCGCGACCCGCTCCCCCGGTTCCAGGCGCACCCGGTGCAGGGCGTGCAGGGCGACCGCCAGCGGCTCCGCCTGAGTGGCCGTCAGAAGGTTGACGTGGGCGGGGAGCCGGATCAGGTTCTCGGCGGGCACGGTGATGAGTTCGGCGCAGCCGCCGGGGTCGGTGAAGCCGAACTCCCGCAGCTCGGGACACATCACCCGCTGGGATTTCCGGCACCACGGGCAATGGCCGCAGGTCATGGCGATGTCGCCGACGACGTGGTCGCCGGGTGCCACCAGCGGGCTGCGGCTCTCGGTGACGACGCCGCTCCACTCGTGGCCGGGAACGGCCGGGAAGGCGGTGCCGTGCCAGGCGTTGTTGAAGAGGGAGACGTCGCTTCCGCAGATGGAGTTGTAGGCCACGCGGACCACGGCCCAGCCCTCGGGCGGGCGCGGGTCGGGCAGTTCCTCGACGGACAGGTCGCGCGGGCCGTTCAGCACGGCTGCTCTCATGGCTGGCCTCTCTACGGGTCGGCTACGGCATCGGCTGCGGGGTCGTCCGCACAGTCATCGGCGGGTGGAGCGGGAGGGGCCGTCCCGCAGCGACTGGGTGACGAAGTGGAAGATGACGCTGTGCATCGCCTCGGCCATGCCGACGTCCTTGGTGGGCGCGTTGACCTCCAGGTCGGCCAGTTCGCGCAGGGTGCCGCCGGTGCCCGCGGTCACCGCGAGCACCCGCAGCCCGGCCTCGCCCGCCCAGCGGGCGGCGGCGACCACGTTGGGGCTGGTGCCCGAGCAGCTGATCACCAGCAGCCGGTCGCCGGGCCGGGCCAGCAGCCGCAGCGGTTCGGCGAAGACCCGTTCGTAGCCGCAGTCGTTGGCGTATGCGGTGAGCATGGAGAGGTTGTCGGTCAGCGCGACGGCGCGCAGCGGCGGGCCGCCCTCGGTGTAGGTGCCCTTGAGCAGGTCCTGGGCGAGGTGGGAGGCGGCGGAGGCGCTGCCGCCGTTGCCCGCGAGGAAGACGGTGGCGCCGCCGCGGCGTACCTCGTCGAGCTCGGTGATCAGCCCTTGGACCTGCTCGCCCATGGCGTCCAGCAGGGGGCCCGCGGCGGCGAGGTATTCGCTCCACGGGCTGCGGGAGGGCCGCTCGTCGGGGGGCCCGGCGGTGTCCTGCCCGGGGGCGGGCGTGGCGAGGGATTTCCGGTTCATCTCTGCTTACCTGCCATCGTGTCGGGGAGTTCCGTACGGGCTCCGGTGCGGTCGGTGCGCTAGGACACGAAGTCCTCCTCCACGTCGTGGTCGACGTAGCCGGCGCCCCTCAGGTCGCCGGTCTCGCCGTCGAGTTCGCGCCAGTCGGTCAGGAAGGTCGGCCCGTAGCCGTAGGCCACCAGCAGCCGGTCGCCGGGGGTGCGCTTGCGCCGGGTGCCGTGCATCAGCGCCTCGTTGAGCAGCAGGAGGTCCCCGGCGCGCACGAAGACGTCGGAGAGGGTGGGGAAGCCCTCGTCGATCAGCGAGGCGCGGGCGCCGCGCTCGGCGCGGGGCCGCAGCAGGGGGAAGTTGGCCTTGTGCGAGCCCTGGATGTAGCAGAACGAGCCGTCCTCGGGGGTGGTGATGTCGCTGAGGTAGAGCAGGGTCTTGACGTACGGGCAGTAGAGCTTGCCGTCGTGGTAGGTGTGGGTGATCGACATGTCGCGGCCGACGGTCCGGCCGCCGTCGAGGTCGAGGAGCTCGGAGTTGCCGCCGTGGAGGTAGAGCACGCTGTCGGGGCCGCGGCGCAGGCCGTAGCCCTCCAGGACGCGCAGGGGCTGGTTGACGACCTCGCGGACGGGGCCGACGAGGCGGGGGTCGAGGGCGAGCCGGGCGAAGAGGCCGCTGGCGCCTGGGAGGTCCTGGAAGCGTTCGGTGTTGGCGAATCCGGAGTCGGCGGGGCTGAGCCGGGTGAGTTCCGCGCGGGCCTCGGTGACCTCGGCGGGGGTGAAGGCGCCCCGGATCAGGAGGAAGCCGGTGGTGTCGAAGAGGTAGAGCTCTTCCGGCGACAGTGCGGGCATGGGGGTCACCTCTCGGCGGCGGTGTCCAGGGCCGCCCGCAGCGCGTCGAGGACGGTGTCGGCGTCGTCGTCGCCCATGCGGGTGTGCAGCGGCAGACAGATGTGGTGGGCGCAGAGGGCGTCGGCGACGGGGTGCCGCCCGGCGGGGATCCTGCCGTCGAAGACGGGCTGCGCGCTCAGCGGCATCTCGTAGATCTCGCCGCCGAGTTGGACCCCTGCGGCCTTCAGCCGGGCGCGCAGGGCGGTCCGGTCCACGGCGGGGTCGAGCGCGACGACGTATTTGTACCAGCTCGCCGGGGAGTGTTCCGGCAGCACGGGCCGGACTCCGGGGAGGGCGCGCAGGCCCGCGGTGTAGCGCTGGGCGAGCCGTTCGCGGGTCTTGAGGAATTCGTCGAGGCGGCGCAGCTGGGTGCGGCCGACGGCGGCGTGCAGTTCGCTCATGCGCGCGTTCTCGCCGAGGGCGGTGTGGTGGCTGCGCCACTCCTCCGGCTTGCCGAGGTTGCGGTAGAGGCGTACGCGGGCGGCGAGTTCGTCGTCGTCGGTGGTGACCATGCCGCCTTCGGCGGAGGTGATGACCTTGGTGGCGAAGAAGGAGAACGCCCCGGCCGCGCCGAAGGTCCCGGCGTGGCGGCCGGCCAGGCGGCTGCCGTGGGCATGGGCGCAGTCCTCGACGAACCACAGTCCGCGCTCGGCACACCAGTCGGCGATCGCGGTGACGGCGGGGGTGATGATGCCGCCCATGTGGACGAGCAGCACGCCCGTCGTCGCGTCGGTGACGGTGGCGGCGAGGGTCGCGGGGCTCGGTGCGAGGGTGCCGGCCTCGACGTCGGCCAGGCGGACGCGCAGTCCGGCGAGGAGGGGTGCGGCGGCCGAGGAGTAGAAGGAGTTGGCGGGGACGAGCACCTCGCCGTCGCCGCTCTCGCCCGCGACCGCGCGGATGGCGCAGACGAGCGCGGCGGTGCCGGTGGCGACGGCGACGGCGTGCCGGGCGCCGGTGAAGCGGGCCATCTCGGCCTCGAATGCGGCCACTTGGGCGCCCTGGGCGAGCTGCCCGGTCTCCAGGGAGGTCCGCACCGAGGCAAGGATCGTCTCGATGTCGGCGGTGGAGAAGTCCGGGTGCACCGGGACGACGCGTGGTGCGGTCATCGCTTCGCCTCCGCCTTGGGTCCGTCCGTGCCGCGGGCGGCGAGCTCCATGCGCAGTCCTTCGTCGATGCCGATGCGTGGTGTCCAGCCCAGCTGGGCGCGGGCCTTGGCGGTGGAGACGAGGCGCTGGGAGTAGACGAGTTCGCCGCGGCGGGTGGGCTCGTCGCGGTGGACGACGGGCACTCCGCCGAAGAGGGCGGAGACGCGGTCGGCGAGCTCGCGGGTGGTGAGGATGTCCGGGCCCTCCAGGTTGTAGACCTGGTTCGCGGCGGCGGGGGCGGTGGCGCGCAGGAAGGCGTCGGCGAGGTCGTGGACGTGGAGGAAGGCCCGGCGTTCTGTGCCGTCGCCGAAGACGGTCAGGGGCCCGCCCTCGGCGGCGAGCCGCAGGAAGGCCGAGACGACGAGGCCGGGCCACATGCCGGGGCCGTAGACCGGGCTGTAGCGCAGGACGGTGGAGTCGAGTCCGCGCAGCCGCGCGTAGTCCCGGGCGAGCAGTTCCTTGGTGATCATCGAGGTGGTGTAGAAGTGGCCGGCGCCGGTGGGCAGGAAGGGTTCGTCCTCGTCGATGGCGTCGACGCGCATGGCGTTGTAGACCCAGCAGCTGCCGGCAAGGACGACGCGGGAGGCGCCGCAGGCGGCGGCCGCGTCGAGCACGGCGGCCGTCCCGGTCACATTGACGTCCATGGCGGTGACGGGGTCGGCGAGGACGGCCCGGGCGTCGGCGACCCCGGCCAGATGCATCACGGCGTCGGGCCGGAAGGAGGCGAAGAGCGCGGCGAGTCGGTCCTTGGCGGTGACCGACAGCGGTGCGCCGGGGTAGGGGTCGCCGGGTGTCCAGCGGGTGTCGACGACGAGGACGTCGTGGCCCTCCTCGTGGAACCGGCGGGCCACGTGCCGGCCGATGAAGCCGGATCCACCTGTCACCAGGCAACGCATCAGGACCTCTTCCGAAGGCTGGGGGACGGCAGGAGCGGGGCGGACTCGGCCGACGCGCAGCCGTCGTCCGCGTCCGGCACGGTCTCCAGCAGGGCGAGGAAGCGCCGGTCGGCGAGCTCCTCCGTGGTGTGCTGCTGGGGGATCCGGAAGTCGCGGCGGGTGCGCTGCTGGTGGGGCATGCGCCGGCCGGCGCTGCCCATGCAGTTGCGGCAGGCCCGCAGGGGCTGGGGGCTTCGCAGGTGGGCCAGGAGCCGTTCGGCGAATCCCGGGTCGTCGGTGATGCGCAGTCCGTCCGCCCTGATGTCCTGGGGGTCGCCGATGATCTGCGGGATGAAGACGGACTGGGGGCAGGTGAAGAAGTGCCCTTCGTAGACGGTGTGGCAGCGCCAGACGTGGGCGATCTGGCAGGTGGCGTGGATGCGGCGGATCAGCTGTTCGTCGTCGGTGCCGTGTTCGGAGTAGGAGTAGCGGAAGTGGGAGTAGTGGTTGACGGTCAGGGTGACGCCGTGGTCCTCGGCGTGGCCCAGGATCCGTGCCCGCGCCTCCTCGGGGAGCTCCCGCCCGGGGTAGACGGAGATCTCGACCTCGTCGACCGCCGCCCAGAAGTCCTCGCCCATGCGGGGCAGCAGGAGGCCGTTGGTGCAGACGAGGACGCGGGGCGCGATGCCGGCGGCGCGGATGGAGTGCAGGATCTCCACCAGGCGGGGGTGCAGCAGGGGTTCCCCGCCGAGGACCTTGACGAACTGTGCCCGGAAGGAGCGGGCCAGCAGGGCCAGGTCGCGGGCGATGGTCTCCGGCTCGGCGAGGGAGCGCCGGAAGGCGGGTGAGAGGTGGCTGCACGAGGCGCAGCCGAGGTTGCAGTGGTAGGCGACGTTGATCTCGCAGCCTTCGGGCGTTTCGACCTTTCCGTTCACCATGCGATAGGTCATCGAGCTGCCTCAATCTCCACGGGGTTGTCGCTCGGTGGTGCCGGCCCGCGCCGTCCGCGCTCAGTCCCGCCAGGAGAACGTCGCGTCGAAGGGGCGGGAGAAGTCGTTGGAGTATCCGCCGAGGTGGTAGCGGAGGGTGGGTCTGCCGGTGCAGGAGACGGGCTCGCCGCGCTCGCGCAGGCTCCTGGCCAGCTTGTCGTCCTCGCCGATGAGTTCGGCCTCGTCGCGGGCGTCGAAGTCGTCGGTGAAGGGCACCTCCAGCAGCAGTTCGCGGGCGAGCAGCCACTCCCCCGTGTCCACGGAGACGACGGGGTCGGGCACCCCGGGCGGGTCGAACCGGTCGCGGCGCACGCAGCTGCCGGGTTCGACGACTCCCCTGGCGCGCATGCGCGCGTACTCGGCGCGCCCTTGTGCGGGGTCGCGGGCCCAGGGGTCGCGCTGCTCCAGATAGGGGCTGCCGTCCTTGTTGAACATCTTCAGGTGGGAGTGCACGGCCCGGTGTCCGGTGCGCGCGGCGCATTCCAGCAGGCCGGCGAGGTGGTCGGGTTCCCAGGTGTTGTCGTCGTCGAGGAAGGCGATCCACGGTGCGCGGCTGACGCGTACGGCCATGTTACGCAGCCTGGACGAGCGGCCGGGGCCGGAGACGTCGCCGGGGCCGCGGCCGGCCAGGATCCAGCCGACGCCGGCGGGCAGGGGTTCGCGTTCGCGCAGTGACAGATAGGTGTCGTGGCAGTCGTCGATCACGACGAGGTGCTCGAAGGGGGCGTCGAGCCGCTGTTCCCGGACGCTGTCCAGGGCGCGGGCCAGGAGGCCGGGGCGGGTGCGGGTGATGGTGACGACGGTGACGAGCACGGCAGGGCCGCCCTTCGTTCGTTCAGAGGGGGACATGGCCCGCCTCGCTGCCGCTGTCGGTGAACCGGAAGGGCAGGCCGCGCAGCCCCGCCGCGTCCATCGCCCGGCGCACCTCGGCCTGGCGGGCGGGCTCGCACACCAGCAGCAGGAAACCGCCGCCGCCCGAGCCGAGCAGCTTCCCGCCCGCGGCGCCGGCCTCGACGGCCCGGTCGTGGAGCGCCTGCAGGGCGGGGCTGCTCACCCGTGAGCCGAGCCTCGACTTGAGCTTCCAGTGCTCCTCGACGAGCGCGGCCACGCCGTCGACGTCGCCCGTGCGCAGGCAGTTCGCCATCGTGTCGGCGATGCGGCGGATCGCGTGCAGGCGGGCGAGGGAGCCGCCGTGGCCCTGGAGGGTGCGCCGGTTCTGCTCGGCGAGGACGTCACCGGCGTCGCGGCTGATGCCGGTGTGGAAGAGCATCAGCCGCTGCTCCAGCTCGGCGCGCACCCGGGGGGCCACGTCGAGGGGTTCGGGGTCGACGTGGCCCGAGCGGTGGAAGCGCAGCAGCCGGATCCCGCCGTACGCGGCCAGGTAGTGGTCCTGCTTGCCGACCGCGCGCCCGAGGTCCTCGATCTCCACGCGGCTCGCGGACTCGGCCAGTTCGCGTGCGGTGGCGGGGCGGGGGTGGGCGGCGGCGTGCAGCAGGGACACCGCGAAGGCCGCGGAGCCGCCCAGCCCGCTGCCGGACGGGACGTCGCTGAAGACGGCGACCTGCCGGTCGCGGTACAGACCGGCGCGCAGCAAACAGGCCCGGGTCATGCCGTTGGGGTGGTCGGCGGCGGACGCGCACAGGTCGTACGAGTCCGTGGCGGCGCGCAGCCGGCCGGTGAACTCCCGGGGGAAGACGGTGACCGCGACGAAGCGGTCGATGGCGCAGCCGATGACCAGGCCGCCGTGGCGGGAGGAGTAGCTGGGGATGTCCGTGCCGCCTCCGGCGAGGGAGATCCGCAGCGGTGAGCGCGCGGTGACGATCGCCGGGCGGGCCGGGTCCACCGCCGGGTGCGGGGCCGGAGGGTGCGGCAGGGAGCGTGTCTCAAACACGGCTCTCGCATCCCTTGGCGCATTCCTTGCCCTGGCGCAGGAGTTCGTGGACGGCGGCGAGGACTTCGGTGCGGGGCACCGGGGTGAGGTAGTGCTGTGCGGGGTGGGCCGCAGCTCCCAGTGCTTCGAGCAGCACCATGGGGATCTCCCCGGCGCGGTGGCGCTGGTAGCCGCGTTTGTTGTCGAACTCGATGTGCTGCATGACCGCTTCGGGCGAGAGCCCGACGGTCAGGCACCGGCAGACGCCCGCCTGGTCGATGAGTTCCTCGTGCACGCCGACGGCGGCGGAGTCCAGCATGCCGAGCCGGTGGGCGATGCGGGCGGCGGCGGCCATGCCGAGGGCGACGGCCTCGCCGTGCCGGACGCCCGTCGTGCCCGGGCCCCGGCCGGTGCCGGCACCGGCGAGTTCGAGGGCGTGGCCGACGGTGTGGCCGTACTCCAGCAGGACGCCCACGCCTTTCTCCAGGGGGTCCTCCAGCAGCACCCGGCCCTTGACGTCGAGGCTGAGCTCGAAGATCTCCGCCAGTTCGGCGGGGGTGTAGTCGGCGCCGGGGCGGAGCAGGCGGCGCAGCCGGGGTATCTGGCCGGGTTCGAGTGCCAGTGCGTTCTTGACGGTCTCGCAGGTGCCGGAGCGCAGGTCGCGCGGGGAGCCGAGGGCGACCACCCCCAGGTCGATGAAGATCATTTCGGGTGGGTGGTAGAGGCCGACGGTGTTCTTGGCGTGTGCCGTGTTCACCGCCTGCTTGGCGGAGATCACCGAGTCGCAGGCGGCGATGACGGTCGTGGGGAAGTGCGCCAGCCGGAGGCCCCGGAAGAGCAGTCCGGCGAGCAGCCCGGCGACGTTGCCGGGGATGCCGCCGCCGACGGCGAGCACCACGGAGCGGCGGGTGACTCCGAAGTCCAGGGCGAGGTCGATGAACCGGGAGAGGGTGGCGAGGTTCTTGTGGTCCTCGCCGGGCGGGTGGGAGAGCAGCAGGGTGGGCGCGCTCTGTTCGAGCAGGCCGGCGAGTTTGCCGGAGACCACGCCGCGGACGGTGTCGTCGGTGACGATGACGAACCGGTCCGCGTCCAGGGCCGCAAACGCCTCCGCCGCCTCGTCCAGGCAGTCGTGCCCGAGCAGCACGCGCACCTGTTTGTCCCCTACGTCGAATCGGCGTTCCCGCAACCGTGGCGGGGGCAGCTGGAGGTCCATCACCATCACCTTCGTCGTGCGCCTCTGTGGCCTCTGGCGGGGGTGTCGGGGCGCGCGGAAGGCGCACTCCGTACGGGAATCGAGGTCGGCGCGCCGGTTGCCGGGGCCGTCAGGCCCGGGAGAGCTGCCCCCTGACCTTCGCCACGGCCGTGGCGATCAGGTCCATGCGTTCGGGCGGGGCGAGGAACATCCGGTGCGGCAGGACGACGGCGTTCTCGCCGGCGGCCTCGGCGACGGGCAGTGCGAACCGGGACGGGTCCAGGTCGCGGGCGCGCCGCGGCCCGGCGGCGGGCCGGATCCAGCCGGAGGTCAGCGGCTGGTAGAGGACGTTGTCGTTGAGTGCGGAGTCGATGGGTTCGACGTGCACGTCGAGGAGCCCGGACAGCACGGCCGCGACCTCGTTCTTGGCCCCGTGTCCGAAGACGGCGGGGTCGAGGCGGAGGCAGAACTGGTAGGCGGCGTCCTCGTTGAGGGCGGGCGGCCGGGCGAGCGGGGCCACGCCGTCGATGTCCGCGAGCAGTTCCTCCAGCCGTCGCATCGACGCGCGTCTGCGGGCGTTCTCCTCGTCGAGGCGGCCGAGCCCGTCCAGCGCGACGGCCGCGTTGAACTCGCTCATGCAGTAGTTGTATCCCTGCACGCCGGGGAGCTCCTGGAGCTCCAGTTCGCCGGGCGGGGTGCCCTCCCGCCGCCCGCGCCCGTCCACGCGCTTGCGGTAGAGGCGGTCGTGGATGCCGGGGTCGGAGGTGACGGCCACTCCGCCCTCGCCCGAGGTGAGCAGCTTGGTCTGCTGGAGGCTGAAGGCGGCCGCGTCGCCGAAGGACCCCAGGCGGCGGCCGTCCCAGCTCGCGCCGTGCACGTGGGAGCAGTCCTCCAGCAGGCCCAGGCCGTGCTTGCGGGTCAGGGCGGTGAAGCCGTCGAGGTCCGCGGCGGAGCCGTAGAGGTGGACGACCATGACGGCCCGGGTGCGTTCGGTGATCGCCGCCTCGGCGGCCGCCACCGACATGCACAGGGTGTCCGGCTCGACGTCGACCAGGACCGGTACGGCGCCGACGCGCAGGACGGACGAGGCGCAGGCCACCCAGGTCAGGCCGGGGACGAGCACCTCGTCGCCGGCGCCGACGCCCAGTGCCTCCAGGGTGATGGTGAGCGCCGCGGATCCGTTGCAGGTGGGGACGGCGTAGGTGGTGCCGGTGAACGCGGCGAACGCCTCGGCGAAGGACTGCTCGAAGGACGGCTCACCCGTGTAGGCCCCGCTGACCGCCCAGCGGCCGGAGCGCAGCGCGGTGAGCAGGCGCTCCTCGGTGGTTCTCGTGTGGACGGGCCAGTCCGGCCACACCGAGCCCTGGCCGGTGTGCCCGTCCGGTGCCCGGTGCGCGGGCTCTTCGGCGGGCCGCTTCCCGTTGCCGGACAACCGCTTCTCGCTGTGGGTGTGCGTCTTCAAGCTCCGGACCTCCGTGCTCACGGGACCACAGGCGCAGGGCCGCCGGTCCGCCCGGGCGCGGGCGTCGCCGAGGGGCTGTGGTCGGAAGGGGTGTGCCACGGGTCTCACGCAGATCACGCGTCTCGCACGTCACGCCGATGCGGGCGACATGGTTCCGGATCTTACGCCACGGGCTGATGTGACTGTCAACCATACTGTCGTCAACTTCACGCCACATAAGGCGAGTTGAATATGCCGCGAGGGGGCGGGGAGGAGGCGCCGGCCGCCGGTGCTCCCACCGCGTAGTGGACGTACTCGCGCACGAGGCGGAACCCCGCCTTGGCCGCGAGGCGGCGGCTGGGCTCGTTGTCGCGGGAGCAGGTCCAGCTCGGGGTGCGGCCCCGGGCGGCGATGTCCGCGCACAGCCCGCCGACGCAGGCGGAGGCGAGGCCCCTGCGGCGCTCTCCGGGGACGGTGACGACGGCGATGTCCTCGTAGGGGTCGCCGAGGAAGTAGGTGCAGGCCAGCGAGAGCGGGCGGCCGTCGCGGAAGGCGCCCCAGCAGTGGCCGGACGCGGCGAGGCCGAGCGGCCCGCCCCAGCTGTCGCCGATCCACGCCGCGGCCGGACCCAACTCCCTTACGGACCGGGCGTCTTCGCGGGTCAGCGGGCGCACGGTGACGGCGGGGTCCGGTGGCGGGGCGGTGGCGGGTTCGCCGCCCACCCACACCATGCGTTCCCACGGGACGATGCGGTCGAAGGCCGCCGCGAGGACGGGCAGGAAGCGGTCCGGGGCCGTGACGTAGCTGTGGGCCAGCGGGGCCAGCCCGCCCGGGTCGACGGCGCCCGGGTCGCCGCCCAGCAGCACGTACCCCGCGCAGCCGACGGCGGCCGCCCTGGGCCCCTGCGGGCGGTCGGCCCACACCCGGCCGACGCCGGTCCGCCGGACATGGCCGGTCAGCGCCCCCGGACCGGGACGGCCGGACGGGAACCAGGCCGTCCAGGATCCGGCGCCGTGGGCGGTACGACGAGGAAGCTCGATCACGGGATCCGCTCCGGGTGTGCGCGGGGCGGGCGGGGGGG